>CAJTIM010000092.1 GCA_910576325.1 Clostridia bacterium | reverse complement strand
CCTATGGGCTTTGAGAAGATCGAGGGGACAGCACACGGCTACTACCACTTGGAGGAAAAACGCATTGCCATAGACGAGGGAATGAGCGAGCTTCAGAACCTAAAGACCGCTATCCATGAGATCGCCCATGCGAAGCTGCACGACATTGACTTAAACGCCCCGCAGGAGGAACAGCCGGACAGACCCGACCGACGCACCCGTGAGGTTCAGGCGGAAAGTGTCGCTTATACGGTATGCCAGCACTACGGGCTTGACACGTCCGACTATTCCTTTGGGTACGTCGCCGGGTGGAGCAGCGGGCGGGAGCTTGC
>CAJTIM010000091.1 GCA_910576325.1 Clostridia bacterium | reverse complement strand
CGGTCCCACGTTTGGGACTGATATCAAGATAGGTATATTCACAGTTTGAGGCATCATGAACCCACCAGAGCTTTTTATCCACTCTGGTTCCGGTTTCATCGAAATGTCCAAGTGAGGAACCGATCATCTTATCCTTTATCTTACCGACTGTTTCACTCAGGCTGTCAGCGCATCTTTTTACCATGCTGCTGATCGTTCCTGTTGCAATCGGAATGTTAAATACTCCGGAAAGGATCTCATGAGTGCGTTTGATGCTGACTGCACCCACGGTGTTTAATGCGACAGATAGCGCCTGCAGGTTTTCACCATACTGTACGGTTGCTTTTACATCAGAAGGGAA
>CAJTIM010000090.1 GCA_910576325.1 Clostridia bacterium | reverse complement strand
TTGAACAGACGGGAAATCCATTTGCAATGAACGTTGGAGAATATATTTTACAGATAGGCTTTATGGAGGGAGCGGAGGATTCCATTGATGACCGGATGATTTTGCTGACAAAAAGAAAGACACAGATTATGGTATAGAATATTTCCAAAATCCTTTACAAACAAAAAGAGTTATGTTAATCTGAAAACAGGATTATTTCAGTGGGAATCCTGATTGCAGGTTACATTGCCCCGTAGGACGGGTTTTGCTAACGATATTGAAATCAGGAGGAACGCAGATGAAAGCGAAAGAATTTTATAATGCAGCCATTTATCTCCGTTTGAGTCGTGATGATGAAGATATTGATGGCA
>CAJTIM010000089.1 GCA_910576325.1 Clostridia bacterium | reverse complement strand
CCGGAGATATCTGAATGGGGAAACCCACCTGAGCAAACCTCAGGTATCCATACGCCAACACATAACGTATGGAGGGGAACCCGGGGAACTGAAACATCTAAGTACCCGGAGGAAAAGAAAGAAACATCGATTTCCAAAGTAGCGGCGAGCGAAATGGAAAGAGGCCAAACCAGGATGCGTGCATCCTGGGGTTCGGACCGCATAATTGATTCAGCAAGTTTAATGGAATGGTTTTGGGAAAGCCAGCCAGAGAGGGTGAAAGCCCCGTACATGAAAGATGAGCTGACAAGGCGGTATCCAGAGTACCACGAGACACGTGGAACCTTGTGGGAACGAGCGGGGACCACCCCGTAAGCCTAAATACTCCTTAGTGACCGATAGCGC
>CAJTIM010000088.1 GCA_910576325.1 Clostridia bacterium | reverse complement strand
CCTTCCTCAGTTCGGAAGCATCCGGATACTTTGGTTTTCACCTTTATCATCCGCAGATCTCGTTCCGCCTGGTTGTTATCAAACGGGACATTGAAGTTATGGATAAAAAGGCAGACTGAGGCCTTGTAATTCGCAAGGCGTTCTGCCAGGGCAAGGATTTTTCCTTTTTTCTTCCGTCCGCGTTTTTTCTCCGTGGTTTCGGAAAGCGGATTTTCCTTCCGGGCCTGTTCAATAAGTTCATCATACTTCTTATCGAACTTATGATAATGATAATAGCTCAGAGAGTCCTTTCCCTTCTCTACAGCTTTCTCTTTGGCCTTTTTCATTTCCAGTAAAAGGTCTATAAATGCAGATGCCCACTTCTGATCCGGATGATTTTCATCAATCCCCGTTAATTCACGGAGAAGA
>CAJTIM010000087.1 GCA_910576325.1 Clostridia bacterium | reverse complement strand
TCTTCTCCGTGAATTAACGGGGATTGATGAAAATCATCCGGATCAGAAGTGGGCATCTGCATTTATAGACCTTTTACTGGAAATGAAAAAGGCCAAAGAGAAAGCTGTAGAGAAGGGAAAGGACTCTCTGAGCTATTATCATTATCATAAGTTCGATAAGAAGTATGATGAACTTATCGAACAGGCCCGGAAGGAAAATCCGCTTTCCGAAACCACGGAGAAAAAACGTGGACGGAAGAAAAAAGGAAAAATCCTTGCCCTGGCAGAACGCCTTGCGAATTACAAGGCCTCAGTCTGCCTTTTTATCCATAACTTCAATGTCCCGTTTGATAACAACCAGGCGGAACGAGATCTGCGGATGATAAAGGTGAAAACCAAAGTATCCGGATGCTTCCGAACTGAGGAAGG
>CAJTIM010000086.1 GCA_910576325.1 Clostridia bacterium | reverse complement strand
CTACCAGGCCGTTCTCGCCAGCCAGAAACGCCGGGACATCAAAATCAAACGGTATGCCCGCGTCATTGAGGGGCATATCCTGGACTTCAAGCCCAAAAAGAAACGCCACCCGTAAACCCGACAAATTGAGAGGAAGGAATGAATATGTGTACCGTTAAGGAAATCAGAGAAGCCATCCGGGAGGACTGCCGCTCCCAGCGAAACATGGAAACCATTGAGATTGACCGGATTTTTCAAACCCTGACGTTTCCGCAGTTAGAGAGCCTGTTTGACAAACCGCCCATGCCGCCGTTTTTTCACCGGTACAGGCAGAAGTCAGCCAGCAAATGAACGCCGCAATTCTTTTTACGGGATTGTGGCTTTTTTCATGCCCTGGGAAACGAAAGGAGTGCAGAAAATGGCCGTTTTTCG
>CAJTIM010000085.1 GCA_910576325.1 Clostridia bacterium | reverse complement strand
AGCGACCTAAAAACAGTAAGAACGGGAAGAAATTGCTAGTAGTGATTTCTGACCAGACAAACACTTAAACATGAGAGTTTGATCCTGGCTCAGGATGAACGCTGGCGGCGTGCTTAACACATGCAAGTCGAACGAAGCACTTAGGACAGATTACTTCGGTTTGAAGTTCTATTTGACTGAGTGGCGGACGGGTGAGTAACGCGTGGGTAACCTGCCTCATACAGGGGGATAACAGTTAGAAATGACTGCTAATACCGCATAAGCGCACGGTTTCGCATGGAACAGTGTGAAAAACTCCGGTGGTATGAGATGGACCCGCGTCTGATTAGCTGGTTGGTGAGGTAACGGCCCACCAAGGCGACGATCAGTAGCCGGCCTGAGAGGGTGAACGGCCACATTGGGACTGAGACACGGCCCA
>CAJTIM010000084.1 GCA_910576325.1 Clostridia bacterium | reverse complement strand
GACGGAGCAGTTCCGTTGCCTGCAAAAGCGCCCTCCTGGTTCGATTGAAGCGGGTACGGCTGCAGAGTCTGGGAAACAGATGCCGGTAATTGCGTTTCACAAAAGAATACCATGCTTTTTCAGAATCTGTGCCAGTCAGTTCGCCGCAGATACTTAAGGTAATAATTTCGGAATCAGACATTTTAGCCGTGTGCACGTTCCGCCTATGCGAAACAGACACAGGAACAACCTGCCGGTATAAATCATCAACAATTGTGTAAACAAGCAAAATAAAATCTTCAAAAGTTGCTATGAGAGTGGTATAATCATCTTGAAACTTCAACATCATGTGTCTCCTTTCATAGTCTGTAGTCGTGTACAACTATAGGATAGCATATGGTGTTGAAGTTTTTCTATATCAATAATCAACTAGCACAACAAGTTAA
>CAJTIM010000083.1 GCA_910576325.1 Clostridia bacterium | reverse complement strand
CGTTATTTTGTCATTGACAGCTTTCCACTTCCGGTCTGCAAGTTTGGGCGTGCGCATTACTGCCATTCTTTCTGCACGGAAGGCGCGAATTATGGAAGGTGTCCTTCCAAAAAGGAAACTTATTTTGGTTTCAAAGTCCATGCCTTGATTACGCTGGAGGGTTATATTTCAGCATTTGAGATCACTCCGGCATCCGTGGATGACAGGGAAGGGCTCCGGGACTTTGCGGAGAATCACCTTGGTCTGGTAATCCTTGGGGATAAAGGATACACGGGAGAAGCCCTGTCTGCCGACATGCAAAACAAAGGGATCTGCTTAATGTCCTTAAAGCCTTCCAATTATAAAAAGAACTGGCCCACAGAAATACGGCGGTTGATTTTTCGTTTCAGGAGGAGGGTGGAAACCGTATTTTCGCAGCTAAGCGGACAACTGAATGCGGAAAGAGTGCTGGCAAAAAGTTTCCGG
>CAJTIM010000082.1 GCA_910576325.1 Clostridia bacterium | reverse complement strand
GCAAGGGCGGCTTCCAGTTCCTCCGGGGAAGAAAAGCCGGATTCCTCATAAATGCTCATGGTCGCCGCCATTTGCTTTAGGTTGTGAACAGCCGCCCAGCGGTCATATCCG
This sequence comes from Clostridia bacterium, assembly GCA_910576325.1. GTDB lineage: Bacteria > Bacillota > Clostridia > Lachnospirales > Lachnospiraceae > Laedolimicola. Next base: position 369 of record CAJTIM010000082.1, on the reverse strand, counting down.
ATACCCTTGCCCTCGGCTCGTTTCGCTTCCCGGTCTACCATGCGCTGTACGCTGTCCTGTTTCGGGGCGTTTATAGCGGCTTTATTCCGCTGTAAACGGTCTTTTATGCTGCGGGGGTATTCTTGTTTGGGTGTGAGTGTTTCGACGGCTCTGGCGGCGTTCCGTGCGTTTATGGTGAGTGCTTCCAGTATGGCGGCACGGTCAAAATCATCACCTAATTTCCGGGCGGTGATGGGTTTCGTCCTGTCCGGGGTGAGATAGCTCAATCTTCCCCGGTTCTCCTGTGGCGGCATGGGAAGCGTTCTCTTTATCCAGTGCGGCTTGTCCTTTCCGCTTCGCCCAATACTCACGCTCGGTAACTCTGTTTTT
>CAJTIM010000081.1 GCA_910576325.1 Clostridia bacterium | reverse complement strand
CACATTCCTGCGTTTCCCTCTACTCGTTCTCCCTAGAAAGGAGGTGATCCAGCCGCACCTTCCGATACGGCTACCTTGTTACGACTTCACCCCAGTTATCGGTCCCACCTTCGACAGCTCCCTCCTCTAAAGGTTGGGTCACTGGCTTCGGGCGTTACCAACTCCCATGGTGTGACGGGCGGTGTGTACAAGACCCGGGAACGTATTCACCGCGACATGCTGATTCGCGATTACTAGCGATTCCAGCTTCATGTAGTCGAGTTGCAGACTACAATCCGAACTGAGACGTTATTTTTGAGATTTGCTTACATTCACACGCTCGCTTCCCTTTGTTTACGCCATTGTAGCACGTGTGTAGCCCAAATCATAAGGGGCATGATGATTTGACGTCATCCCCACCTTCCTCCAGGTTATCCCTGGCAGTCTCTCTAGAGTGCCCGACTTTACTCGCTGGCTACTAAAGATAAGGGTTGCGCTCGTTGCGGGACTTAACCCAACATCTCACGACACGAGCTGACGACAACCATGCACCACCTGTCTCC
>CAJTIM010000080.1 GCA_910576325.1 Clostridia bacterium | reverse complement strand
CGGGTAACATACACAGGGACGGCTGTCCCACGCTGCGTCTCCGTCATGCCCATCCGGACGGAATCCGCAGAGAGCCGCTTCCGAAAAATGCGTTTCGCTGAAATTCCGGCGCTGTTTTATCTCATTATCCCCGGATGCCGCTCCGGTAGGCACAAACCTCTGCTTGGAACCTTCACAGGCACAATGCATCCTTATAACCGTCAGATCAAATGCTGATTTGAATTGGAAATAATTCCGTATCGAGGAACCTCGTCGCACGAAATGGGTTTCTGCCACCCCTATCCCAGGAACAGAATCTTACGGATAAAGGCGAAAATAAAATCAGGTGTATGCGTGTCCTATTTATTTGTAATTTTATGGCTTTCTTAAGCCTGTAATTATCATAGACGAAAATGAAACATTTTCAGAGTGCCGAAATCCGCTATTTATGGCTGATATAAGCCACCATAAGATAAAGATTTCTGCTATATCGTAAATATGGAAATCTGCCTGGGAAATCAGACAGCTTTGGGAGCGTGATAAAATCCTAAAAGTGACGGCCTACTGTATCAGGTTATGCATGATGTCGTAGGCCATCTTGATTATA
>CAJTIM010000079.1 GCA_910576325.1 Clostridia bacterium | reverse complement strand
GTTCTTCCGGAATTCAAAGGGATTGCCATGCATGACTGCTGGGCTTCCTACTGGAATTATCCGGATATTCAGCATGCAGTCTGCTGTGCCCATCTTCTCCGTGAATTAACGGGGATTGATGAAAATCATCCGGATCAGAAGTGGGCATCTGCATTTATAGACCTTTTACTGGAAATGAAAAAGGTCAAAGATAAAGCGATAGAGAAAGGCAAGGACGCTCTGAGCTATTATCACTATCATAAGTTCGATAAGAAGTATGATGAACTCCTCGAACTGGCAAGGAAAGAAAATCCTCTTCCGGAAACCACAGAGAAAAAACGTGGACGGAAGAAAAAGGGAAAAATCCTAGCCTTGGTAGAACGCCTTGCGAATCACAAGGCCTCAGTCTGCCTTTTTATCCATAACTTCATGGTTCCGTTTGATAACAACCAGGCAGAGCGTGATCTTCGGATGATAAAGGTTAAGAGCAAAGTATCCGGCTGCTTCCGAACTGAAGAAGGCGCCAGAGATTATCTGAAAATCATGTCCTACGTTGGTACGGCGCATAAGCAGGGATACAATGCTTACGAAGCAATCAAAAATGCAATTTCAGGCCACCCTGATTTCATCTTTGAATAGTGTTGGCTCTGAATAGTTACA
>CAJTIM010000078.1 GCA_910576325.1 Clostridia bacterium | reverse complement strand
TGAAATCTGGATTTCCTGAAATTGCATTTTTGATTGCTTCATAAGCATTGTAACCCTGTTTGTGTGCGGTACCGATATAAGACATGATTTTCAAGTAATCTCTTGCACCTTCTTCGGTACGGAAACAGCCTGATACTTTCGTTTTGACCTTTATCATGCGAATGTCACGCTCCGCCTGATTGTTATCAAATGGAACATTGAAGTTCCTGATAAAAAGGCAGACGGATGCCTTGTAGTTATCAAGGCGCTCTATCAGCGCAAGGATCTTTCCTTTTTTCTTCCGGCCACGTTTTTTCTCCGTGACAACTGGAAGCGGATTTTCTTCCCTGCCCTGTTTGATAAGTTCGTTGTATCGCTTATCAAACTTATGATAGTGATAATAGCTCAGAGACTCTTTCCCTGTCTCGACCGCCTTATCTTTGAGCTTCTTCATCTCTAACAGAAGATCTATAAATGCAGCTGCCCATTTCTGTTTTGGATGATTCTCTGCAATGCCTGTCAATTCCCGTAATAAATGGGCGCAGCAAACAGCATGCCGGCAATCCTTGTAATTCCAATAGGACGCCCAGCAGTCATGCATGGCAATACCATGAAATGATGGCAGTACACCACATTGCTCCATACCAACATGCCCCCGTTTGGGGCTGATATCAAGATATGTGA
>CAJTIM010000077.1 GCA_910576325.1 Clostridia bacterium | reverse complement strand
AATGAAAACACTAATCCCCCAGCTATGCTGGGGAGAATAGAGTAAGCCGTAGCAAAGAGGATACCTTAAAAAAGCCTCCTATGCTAATATGAGAAAGGTGTCGCAAGCCAATCTCAAGAATAGGAGGCGGTCCAAATGGACAGTAAAAGTTTATCACATACAAGATGGAAATGCCAGTACCATATTGTATTTATACCTAAATACCGAAAAAAGAAATTATTCGGACAGTTGAAGCTCGATGTACGGGAAATAATAAGTACATTATGCAGATACAAAGGAGTAGAAATAATAGAAGGAGCAGTGTGTGCCGACCATGTACACATATGCGTAAGTATTCCGCCAAAGCTAAGTGTTTCAAATTTTATGGGATACTTAAAGGGAAAAAGTACGCTAATGATATATGACAGGCATCCGGAACAGCAAAGCAAATGGAATAAAGCATTTTGGGCAAGAGGGTATTATGTAGCAACGGTAGGAAATGTAACAGAGGATGCTATAAAAAAATATATTCGGGACCAGTCAGAAGAGTCTCGGAAAGAAGAAAGTGAGGGAGCCGCTTTTTAGCGGCAGCAAGTAATATAAGCTTGCGATACCCGCCTTTCAGGCGAGCAGTAACAGAGCCCTTGGGGGCGTTTTTCAAACCCCCACTTGAAGTGGGGGTTGGTGATTA
>CAJTIM010000076.1 GCA_910576325.1 Clostridia bacterium | reverse complement strand
CGTTGCATGATGGTCATAGGGTTATTTTTTTAAGAAGTTTTCTTCTTCTAATGACTATTCTTTTGATATCTCTATCTTAAGGATAATCACCTCGGATGTCTTGTTCAGATCCTTTCTTTCGATTGAATCTGATTTAGATATTTCTCAGTATATAGTTTTCAAGGTGCAATGTTGACTGAAATTTTAATCAGTCATTAGAAATCTTAATAGCTTAAAATCTCTAATCACTGGTTAAAACCAGTTATATAGAACAGCACTTCCCTGCTGGTAGGGTTAACATATCTTTTAACACAGATTTCATCATTTTTTCCATCCATTCAGATATGTCTGTATCTATATAAACACTCTTACGAGTTGTTTTTTAAAGAATCTGGCAGCCACCTACTCTCCCATATCGTCTCCAACATAGTACCATCGGCCGCTTAAGGCTTAACCTTCGTGTTCGGGATGGGTACGGGTGTTTCCCCTAAACGTATCGCCACCAGAAATCTTCTTTGATTCAATTGTCCCTCAGTTCCTGCCGCTTCCGCTTCCTAGCCTTCCACAGCTCTCCCTGCTCTCCAACCGAACCCTCATAACTAAACAGTGCCTAACACATTCCTGCGTTTCCCTCTACTCGTTCTCCCTAGAAAGGAGGTGATCCAGCCGCACCTTCCGATACGGCTACCTTGTTACGACTTCACCCCAGTTATCGGTCCC
>CAJTIM010000075.1 GCA_910576325.1 Clostridia bacterium | reverse complement strand
TTAAAGACAAACTGCGAATTGGACACAATCGCAATGGTTAAGAAAAGCAGTAAAATCAAATATGGCTATCAGGGTGGCAGATACAGCATCAAAGAAATCTATAAACAGTGCAGAAAACGTAGAGGACGCTCCAAATATCTGCTTTCCATTGACGTAACCGTTGGTGACGAGGCAATTGAGGCAAAAATCGTCTGTGTTCGGAACAAAAGCAAGAAAAAAGACTGGCTTGCCATCATCAGCACGGATACAACTCTCTCAGAGGAAGAAATCATCCGTATTTATGGGAAGCGCTGGGATATTGAGGTATTTTTCAAGACCTGCAAATCCTATCTGCATCTGGTAAAGGAGTGCCGGAGCCTTTCCTATGATGCTTTGACCGCTCATGTATCCATTGTTTTTGTACGATATATGATGCTTGCAGTTACACAGCGATGCAATACGGATGACAAAACGATTTGCGAACTGTTTTTCTGCCTCATGGATGAACTGGATGACATCACGTTCAGTCAATCCATGAGGATTATCATAGATGCACTAATGGATACCGTTATGGAATATTTCCACATCACAGAACAGCAGCTGGAGGAATTCACCGCCAGCTTTATTCAGCGGCTGCCAAAGTACATGCAAAAAGCATTGGAGTGCGGTTCAGCGGCTGCCTGAGCGCTATTTTGTGAGCTAAAGTATTGATTTTTCAAGGAGCAAAT
>CAJTIM010000074.1 GCA_910576325.1 Clostridia bacterium | reverse complement strand
TCAATACTTTAGTCCATAAAAAAGGCACAAACCTGCACTTGATGGTATAATTGAATTGCGAATAACAATCACACAGCAAGGAGATTTATGCCATGTCAAGTATACCATATAATGCTGAAAACGGAAATGAGATTTCTAGCTCTGTCACAAATTTTATGACCCAATTCCAAATCGGGAAACTTCTTTTCAAATGTAATGCCGGTAAAGCAAAAGGGATTCCGGTAATCGAAGTGTTTCGATACCTGTTCTGTCTCATTTTCTCGGATCGAAGCATGTATATGCAGTGGAAAACAGGCATATTTGATGGTTCATTCTGCAAGAACACCGTTTATCGCTTCCTCAATAATGCGAAGATTAACTGGTCTCGGTTCACAACCTTGCTTTCAAGCCGGATCATTAACGATTTCATGAAGCCGCTTACGGATGAGAGCCGCAAAGATGTCTTCATTATTGATGACAGCCTGTTTGACCGTTCCCGTTCAAATAAAACGGAACTTCTGGCGAAAGTCTTCGACCACTGCTCTATGAAGTACAAGAGAGGTTACCGTATGCTGACACTTGGATGGTCCGATGGCAACTCCTTTGTTCCGATCAACCATCGTCTTCTGTCGGCAGCCGACGATAAAAACCTGCTCTGCAAAGCTGCAAACTTCGATGGACGTTCTCTTGCCGGGAAAAGGCGGAAAGAATCCAGACGAAAAGCAACAGAAGTCTTGATTGACCTGATCAGAGCAGCACAATCATCTGGAGTTTCTGCAAAATACGTGCTGTTCGACAGCTGGTTTTCATCACCCAAGACCATCACCGCCTTAAA
>CAJTIM010000073.1 GCA_910576325.1 Clostridia bacterium | reverse complement strand
AACAACCAGGCGGAACGAGATCTGCGGATGATAAAGGTGAAAACCAAAGTATCCGGATGCTTCCGAACTGAGGAAGGTGCTAGAGATTATCTAAAAATCATGTCCTACGTTGGTACAGCACATAAGCAGGGATACAATGCTTACGAAGCAATCAGAAATGCAATCTCAGGTCATCCTGATTTCATCTTTGAATAAGGTGGTTCTGAATAGTTACCTTTCATTTATTATTACGAACCCATTAGATTTAGTCAGAGGATATCAGTATCATAATTTTTTTAGGGGGGATATTTCAGTCTTGCTAAATATATGAATTAGAAAAGTGAGAATGTATTTAGTGTGAGATGATATATTAATAAAAAAGCTAATCATGTGGTAGGTCGCAAATTTTGTCTTTTAGTCTTGAAAATGGACAACTTATGATGTATAATAAAAAAGGAGATTTGTATGAAAAATGAAGAATATATTAATGTTATGAAAGATGAATATATACAAAAACTGGTAAAGAACCTTCCGATGTTACGAGCGTCCATTGGATTGACGCAGAGACAACTTGGAAAAAAAGTCGGAGTAAGCAGGCAAACAATAGTTGCGATAGAGAATAAAAAGCATTCTTTATCTTGGAGTTTATATTTATCTATTGTATGTGTGTTTTTACAATATGAGGAAACTAAGTTGCTTTTGGACAATCTTGGGGTTTTTTTTAATAAATTAATACACAAACTGTAGAGGTGATTTCTTTTGAAATATGAACAAAAAATGATTTATCAAATATTGTTATCTATTCAAGAGAAACAGTATATAAAGAATTATGAATTAAACATTTCACCAATGGAATTTTATGCGTTAATTATGGATTTGGTTGATCAAGAACTTATAATAAATATTCCAGATCCTGAATATAAAAATGATTTGGTAACTGTTCAGCACCCCGTTAAGGGCACATTGATTTTTGGACAAAACAGAGAAAATAAAATTTCTGTTTCGTCATTGCTTTAGTGTAAAAAGTGGATAACTTTCCAGTATAACTGCCAAGTGCTTTTGGGTTGTGGATTACTAAAACATAATTCCCCAGTTGTATCACAGATAACAGAG
>CAJTIM010000072.1 GCA_910576325.1 Clostridia bacterium | reverse complement strand
CCGCATTGCTCCATACCTGCAGTTCCACGTTTGGGACTGATATCAAGATAGGTGTATTCACAGTTTGAGGCACAATGAACCCACCAGAGTTTTTTATCCACTCTGGTTCCGGTTTCGTCGAAATGTCCAAGCGCGGAACCGATCATCTTATCCTTGATCTTACCGACTGTTTCACTCAGACTGTCAGCGCATCTTTTTACCATGCTGCTGACCGTTCCTGTTGCAATCGGAATGTTAAATACGCCGGAAAGAATCTCATGGGTACGTTTGATGCTGACTGCGCCTACGGTGTTTAATGCGACAGATAGTGCCTGCAGGTTTTCACCATACTGTACGGTTGCTTTTACATCAGAAGGGAAAGCACCTATGCGGGTATCTCCATGCAGCATACAGACCGGAAGTTCCAGTGCCTGATGCTCCGTTACATTGACTGTAACAACCGCGTCAATAACATGGCGTTTCTGCGTAATACATGCAGTGCCTTTGCACATCTGATAATGCTGGCATCCTTTACATGCGGAGGGCATATGTTTGACTATTTCATCCGGAGCTGTTATTACAGCTAAATGTATCCCCTGATGTCCATCCTGTCCACCGACCTTTTTTCCGGATGGTTTGCGCAGACTCTTAGGAGCAGGTTTTTTATAGCCATCACTTGAAGGTGGTTTGGAACTGTTTTTGGAGTTCTTATTAAGCTGTTCCTTCAGTTCCTGTATGGTCTGATTTAACTCAGCAATAGTTGCTGTGAGAATTTCATTTTGNTTGAGCAATGAAGCATTCTGTTCAAGCAATTGCTGAACCATTTCAAGTGTAACATTTACTGGCATTCAGACCACCTTCTTCCGTTAAATTTGATACTTCTATTTTAACGGAAAATGGTCCAAAAAGCGAATCGTGTCGTTTTGATATACTGTCAAAATGACGGTGGATAAGCAGTAAAAAACAAGAGATAATTGCCGATAACACCCGGATAAAATCCACAATTACTCTGTTATCTGTGATACAACTGGGGAATTATGTTTTAGTAATCCACAACCCAAAAGCACTTGGCAGTTATACTGGAAAGTTATCCACTTTTTACACTAAAGCAATGACGAAACAGAAATTTTATTTTCTCTGTTTTGTCCAAAAATCAATGTGCCCTTAACGGGGTGCTGAACAGTTAC
>CAJTIM010000071.1 GCA_910576325.1 Clostridia bacterium | reverse complement strand
GAGATTATCTGAAAATCATGTCCTACGTTGGTACGGCGCATAAGCAGGGATACAATGCTTACGAAGCAATCAAAAATGCAATTTCAGGCCACCCTGATTTCATCTTTGAATAGTGTTGGCTCTGAATAGTTACAATCAAATATAAAAAAATCTTAAGCCGAACCGCTGGCATGTATATAGTCCGGCATCCCACCTAAAAGAACCCCTTATAATTTCGCTATCCTGCTTTCTCATACTCTCTCCCTCTTCTGTCCCACACCGGGAAAAGTCCGCATCCGCCATATAGCACTTTCGCGTTGTATGTTCTTCACTCATAGACAATCCGACGGTTGGTTCTGTCGCATTATGACAATTATTAATAATCATAGCTTCTGTCAGCCACAAAAAAGCATTTTCGTAATCACGAAATCCGGCACCTTTACTGATACCGGATAATTTATACTTCTTCTCCGTTTTAGAAAGCTGTGACGGCATCTCATCAAAAATCGATAATACTTTTGCTTCGTACCATCTAGAAAATTTTGTAATATCCTGTCGATACAGTGCCAGGATACGTTTCTTAATTCTGTCTGCATTTTCAAAGCTTTTCAACATGTTCCTTTTCCGATGGAATTACAATGTCTTCCACATTCATTCTCAGAGATATCAATGAACCTGTTTCCAAATAGTCATAGCGCCCGTCTGCCACCAAATATTTGATTAACTCCCTGGCTTTTGGATACCTCTGAACTTCATCAAATATTATAAGAGATTCCCGTTTATAAAGTATTTTTCTGTAATATGCTGACAGTTTATTGAAAAATAAATCAAAATCATTCAAATCGTTTTCAAAAACTTCACGTACTTCTCCTGGAAGATTTGCAAAGTCAATCAAAATATAGCTTTTACCCACACGCCTTGCTCCATCTAATAACAACGCACAACTCCCATTGTCCTTTTCTTTCCGTTCTAGCAAGCGATCATTTATTTTTCGTTTCAAAATCTATTCTCCTTCCTTCTTTAGTATCATCACACTCATAAAAGGTAGTTTTATTTTTCTGAAATTGTAACTATTCAGAACCCCTGATAGAGTCCATGTGACTTTTTGTGAAAAACAGAGAAAATAAAAAATTTGTTTTCACTCAACTTGTCTCTTGTTGGTGGATAACCAACCGGTGCTTAATCAGTTATTTCCATCTTTGTGGATTACCG
>CAJTIM010000070.1 GCA_910576325.1 Clostridia bacterium | reverse complement strand
TTTCGCTCGCCGCTACTTTGGAAATCGATGTTTCTTTCTTTTCCTCCGGGTACTTAGATGTTTCAGTTCCCCGGGTTCCCCTCCATACGTTATGTGTTGGCGTATGGATACCTGAGGTTTGCTCAGGTGGGTTTCCCCATTCAGATATCTCCGGATCATAGGATATTTGCTCCTCCCCGAAGCTTTTCGCAGCTTATCACGTCTTTCATCGGCTCTTAGTGCCAAGGCATCCACCCTGCGCTCTTTATGCTTGACCATTCAGACTTTGACGGGATGTCATTGTCTGTCCATGCATAGCGTTGCATGATGGTCATAGGGTTATTTTTTTAAGAAGTTTTCTTCTTCTAATGACTATTCTTTTGATATCTCTATCTTAAGGATAATCACCTCGGATGTCTTGTTCAGATCCTTTCTTTCGATTGAATCTGATTTTGATATTTTCAGTATATAGTTTTCAAGGTACATGTGCCCTGCATAAGTTCAAACATTCAATCATATCGCTTTTCATTGATTAGATTGACTGCTGTCTATGCCTGGCGAGTGGAGATGGAGAGATTCGAACTCTTGACCCCCTGCTTGCAAGGCAGGTGCTCTCCCAACTGAGCTACACCCCCACGAAAGGAACTTTATTCGTTTCTTTCCGACTGGTGCGGGTCTTTCCTTCCAGTCACTGGATTTAGATGATAAATCCTATGGGTTTAAATGGACCTTACCTCCTCTAGCTTGCGGTAATGCCTTTAACCCTATGGGCTTAAGTGGGCCTTACCTCCTCTAGCTTACGGTAATGCCTTTTAACCCTATGGGCTTAAGTGGACTCGAACCACCGACCTCACGCTTATCAGGCGTGCGCTCTAACCGGCTGAGCTATAAGCCCTCTTGCTTTCTATGAAACACTCTTACGAGTTGTTTTTTAAGGAATCTGGCAGCCACCTACTCTCCCATATCGTCTCCAACATAGTACCATCGGCCGCTTAAGGCTTAACCTTCGTGTTCGGGATGGGTACGGGTGTTTCCCCTAAACGTATCGCCACCAGAAATCTTCTTTGATTCAATTGTCTCTCAGTTCCTGCCGCTTCCGCTTCCTAGCCTTCCGCGGCTACCCCTGCTCTCCAACCGAACCCTCATAACTAAACAGTGCCTAACACATTCCTGCGTTTCCCTCTACTCGTTCTCCCTAGAAAGGAGGTGATCCAGCCGCACCTTCCGATACGGCTACCTTGTTACGACTTCACCCCAGTTATCGGTCCCACCTTCGACAGCTCCCTCCTCTAAAGGTTGGGTCACTGGCTTCGGGCGTT
>CAJTIM010000069.1 GCA_910576325.1 Clostridia bacterium | reverse complement strand
CCATTTCTGTTTTGGATGATTCTCTGCAATGCCTGTCAATTCCCGTAATAAATGGGCGCAGCAAACAGCATGCCGGCAATCCTTGTAATTCCAATAGGACGCCCAGCAGTCATGCATGGCAATACCATGAAATGATGGCAGTACACCACATTGCTCCATACCAACATGCCCCCGTTTGGGGCTGATATCAAGATATGTGAATTCACAGTTTGATGCATCATGAACCCACCAGAGTTTTTTATCAACACGGGTTCCGGTTTCATCGAAATGTCCAAGACCCGATTCGGTAACCTTTTGTTTGATTCTGTTTACCGTTTCAGATACGGCATCAGCACAGCGTCTTACCATGCTGCTTATGGTACCGGTGGCGATCGGGATATTGAACACACCGGAGAGAATTTCATGCGTTCTTTTCACACTGACAGCTCCGACCGTATTTAAAGCCACAGATAATGCCTGCAGATTCTCGCCATACTGCACAGTCGCTTTCACATTCGTAGGAAACGACCCTTTTCTGGTATCTCCGTGAAGCATACAGATTGGAATCTCAAGCTGTTGATGCTCTGTTACATTAACCGTAACGACAGCATCAATGATATGGCGTCTTTCTGCAATACAGGCAGTTCTCTTGCACATTTTGTAATGAGGACAGCCTTCACAGGCAGAGGGCATGTGTTTCACAATCTCATCAGGATCTGAAATGACAGCCAGATGTGTTCCCTGATGACCGTCCTGCCCGCCGACCTTCTTCCCGGCAGATTTGCGTAAACTCTTTGGTGCGGGTTTCTTAAAACCGTCACTTGAAGGAGGCTTGGAACTGTTTTTAGAGTTCTTATTGAGTTGCTCTTTTAATTCCTGAATGGTCTGATTGAGATTGGCAACAAGAGCTGTCTGTGCATCAAACGATTGCTGCAGCGAATTTAGGGCTATGGTTAATGAATCAACCTGCATAAGCAGCTGTTCAATCATCTCGTCCTTTGTCAAAGAGACCACCTTCTTTCGCTAGAATCTGATAACACTATTTTAGCGCAAAGTCAGTAAAAAAGCGAATTGTTCGGAATTGCTCATTGGTCAAAATGACTGTGGATAAAGCTGTTATTTCAAGGTACAGGTGTTACTAAATCTAATCAAAAACCGATAAAAATCGGATTTGAAATGCAAAAATGATGAATTAAAATCGGTAATCCACAAAGATGGAAATAACTGATTAAGCACCGGTTGGTTATCCACCAACAAGAGACAAGTTGAGTGAAAACAAATTTTTTATTTTCTCTGTTTTTCACAAAAAGTCACATGGACTCTATCAGGGGTTCTGAATAGTT
>CAJTIM010000068.1 GCA_910576325.1 Clostridia bacterium | reverse complement strand
GCGCTATCGGTCACTAAGGAGTATTTAGGCTTACGGGGTGGTCCCCGCTCGTTCCCACAAGGTTCCACGTGTCTCGTGGTACTCTGGATACCGCCTTGTCAGCTCATCTTTCATGTACGGGGCTTTCACCCTCTTTGGCCGGCTTTCCCAAAACCATTCCATTAAACTTGCTGAATCAATTATGCGGTCCGAACCCCAGGATGCACGCATCCTGGTTTGGCCTCTTTCCATTTCGCTCGCCGCTACTTTGGAAATCGATGTTTCTTTCTTTTCCTCCGGGTACTTAGATGTTTCAGTTCCCCGGGTTCCCCTCCATACGTTATGTGTTGGCGTATGGATACCTGAGGTTTGCTCAGGTGGGTTTCCCCATTCAGATATCTCCGGCTCATAGGATATTTGCTCCTCCCCGAAGCTTTTCGCAGCTTATCACGTCTTTCATCGGCTCTTAGTGCCAAGGCATCCACCCTGCGCTCTTTATGCTTGACCATTCAGACTTTGACGGGATGTCATTGTCTGTCCATGCATAGCGTTGCATGATTGGTCATAGGGTTATTTTTTTAAGAAGTTTTCTTCTTCTAATGACTATTCTTTTGATATCTCTATCTTAAGGATAATCACCTCGGATGTCTTGTTCAGATCCTTTCTTTCGATTGAATCTGATTTAGATATTTCTCAGTATATAGTTTTCAAGGTACATGTGCCCTGCATAAGTCCAAACATTCAATCATATCGCTTTTCATTGATTAGATTGACTGCTGTCTATGCCTGGCGAGTGGAGATGGAGAGATTCGAACTCTTGACCCCCTGCTTGCAAGGCAGGTGCTCTCCCAACTGAGCTACACCCCCACGAAAGGAACTTTATTCGTTTCTTTCCGACTGGTGCGGGTCTTTCCTTCCAGTCACTGGATTTAAGTGATAAATCCTATGGGTTTAAATGGACCTTACCTCCTCTAGCTTACGGTAATGCTTTTTAACCCTATGGGCTTAAGTGGACTCGAACCACCGACCTCACGCTTATCAGGCGTGCGCTCTAACCGGCTGAGCTATAAGCCCTCTTGCTTTCTATGAAATACTCTTTCAAGCTGTTTTTAAAGAATCTGGCAGCCACCTACTCTCCCATATCGTCTCCAACATAGTACCATCGGCCGCTTAAGGCTTAACCTTCGTGTTCGGGATGGGTACGGGTGTTTCCCCTAAACGTATCGCCACCAGAAATCTTCTTTGATTCAATTGTCCCTCAGTTCCTGCCGCTTCTTCTTCCGCAGCTCTCCCCGCTATCCAACCGAACCCTCATAACTAAACAGTGCCTAACACATTCCTGCGTTTCCCTCTACTCGTTCTCCCTAGAAAGGAGGTGATCCAGCCGCACCTTCCGATACGGCTACCTTGTTACGACTTCACCCCAGTTATCGGTCCCACCTTCGACAGCTCCCTCCTCTAAAGGTTGGGTCACTGGCTTCGGGCGTT
>CAJTIM010000067.1 GCA_910576325.1 Clostridia bacterium | reverse complement strand
CGGTAATCCACAAAGATGGAAATAACTGATTAAGCACCGGTTGGTTATCCACCAACAAGAGACAAGTTGAGTGAAAACAAATTTTTTATTTTCTCTGTTTTTCACAAAAAGTCACATGGACTCTATCAGGGGTTCTGAATAGTTACAAATATTCTTTTTATAATACTCTTTTTCTTCATCCTACCCCCTAGTCAAAGCCCTCGCAGCAAGCTGCAGGGTATTTGCTCTTTGCCTCTCCTACCATTCTCAATATGCAAATCCGCCAGGTATATGCTCATAGTACAAAACATGCACCTTATCCCCTTCCTTATACTCTTTGTATGTATTGCCGTAAATTCTTATATTTAAAATTCTTTCATCTTTTGTTTGAATCGTTAAATATCTTTGCGTTACACCATCTACCACACCTATCTCATTATAATAAGAACCTGTTAAAACCTGAGGCAGATCAAGAATAGTTGCCACCGCAAATTCATATGCTATTCCCACATAAAAAAGTAAAATGCATATTAAATAACCCAATTCTAACATCTTTTTAAGCCTGTCTGAATTTATGTTCCAACCTTTTTGTTTATACCTTTCCCAATTTACCAGGGGCTTTTTTTTACGAATTCTCACAATAATGCGCAGCGCAAAGACAATCAATGCAATATCATAAATATAATATTTTACCACGCAAGACAATGCAATAATATCCGTAATATCCATTTTTTTACCTCTATATAGTTTTATGAAAAACTGCCGAGCGTTTCTAATTTACTTAAACTTATTTTTCGTCCTGCATAATTCATATAGCTCATTGTATCCCACCGCATAATTTTCAACAGAAATCACTCTCTTTCTTCCCTCCATTAAAGTCAACTTTCTTTTCCAACCGAACCTTACTTCCGTAATTTGTTCAAAGGTAATCCTTCTTTTTTTTCCAAACATAGGTGTCACAAATAAGCAATCCTCTTTTACCAGAATTTCAAATCGTGCATATCCAATCGCACATACTACTGACACAAGGATTACAGCAATCATCGACATGATAATTGCAGTAGTATTTTCTTCGCTCTCTCTTGTTAATAATGCAAGCATAAACACCGTCAAAGTAATAAGCTCTAAGGCAGCCATTATATAAAATGCTTTTTTCCACTCTTTCGGATAATAAATCCTTCCATTGTAAACCATGTCTGGCTTTTCGAAAATATTTTTTGGTTCCATGTTTTCTCCTTTCAGTAAGCGGGAACTTCTTAAAAATTCCCCCATAACGCTATGTTTCGTCACACATAACAGAAGTTCTAAAAAAGCTCTTTTTTATCTCTTCTATAAATTCAATAACTCAAACTTCCCACATTAAAAATGGTATTTGCTCCTTGAAAAATCAATACTTTAGCTCACAAAATAGCGCTCAGGCAGCCGCTGAACCGCACTCCAATGCTTTTTGCATGTACTTTGGCAGCCGCTGAATAAAGCTGGCGGTGAATTCCTC
>CAJTIM010000066.1 GCA_910576325.1 Clostridia bacterium | reverse complement strand
TCACCGCCAGCTTTATTCAGCGGCTGCCAAAGTACATGCAAAAAGCATTGGAGTGCGGTTCAGCGGCTGCCTGAGCGCTATTTTGTGAGCTAAAGTATTGATTTTTCAAGGAGCAAATACCATTTTTAATGTGGGAAGTTTGAGTGACTAAGATTATCGACTTAAGCATTAAAGAAAAAACATATAAGAGTAAAAATTCGCAGCTTTCAATATTAAACAATTTCAACCTTGAAGTTGCTGCTGGTGAAAAAATCGCCATTGTAGGAGAATCCGGTGTAGGAAAAAGCTCGTTGCTTAATATTATCGGATTGATAGATAGGAATTATGTTGGCGCATATACTCTTTTTGGTTCGATAACAAATAGCTTACATACAAGCGAGTTGGCACAGTGGCGAAATCAAAAGATTGGTTTTGTTCTTCAAGAGTCAGCACTTATCAATTCTTTGACAATTGAAGATAATATCAAATTGCCTTTACTTTATGCAGGTTCTGGAAAAAAAGAATTTAAGGCAGAAGATTTCGAAAGTGTAGTTGATGCAATTGGTATTAAACTAATATTAAAAAAGAAGCCGCTTGAATGTTCTGGTGGAGAAAAAGCAAGAGCCGTATTTGCCAGAGGAGTAATTATGAAACCTCAAATTATTTTGGCTGATGAGCCAACAGCATCTCTGGATGTGGAAAACAAAGAAAGAATTGTAACATTGCTTTTCAAAATGAACAAAAAATTTAGCACTACAATTATTACTGTAACTCATGATTTGGAAATAGCTAATCGTCATGATAGAGTAATTCATCTTGAAAGGAGTAAATAAAATGGGATTTTTTGCAATGGTAGCGTCAATGTTATTAGGAATATTTTTTATTGCACTCGGAATTTCTCGCAAAAAGCATAAGGGTTGGTCTATAATACTTATTGCACTCGGAATAGTATTTGTACTTATTGCGGTTTATTTTGGATATCCCAAATAAAAAAACGGTTTGCAATTTGAGGTAATTATATGTAGAAAGAAAATATGATATTGATATTCCTGAACAGCCTGTCTGGGTAAGACTGGATATGGACAGCTATATGAGGATCATCAATAATCTCATTCAAAATGTAATCGCTCACAGCCATGCGGACAAAATCAAAATTGTCCTGTCAAAGAAGGAAAATAACATGGAGCTGCTGCTGGCGGATAATGGAGTGGGAATTGAGAAAGAAGATTTGAAACACATTTTTGAACGGCTTTATAAGTGTGATAAAGGCCGGTCTGAAAAAGGCAGCGGTCTTGGTCTTTCTATTGTCCATCAGCTTGTAGAAAAGATGGGTGGAAGCATAACAGTTGAAAGTTTTCCGGGAAAAGGAACTGCATTTATGTTGCTTTTTCCTTTGGAGATTTAAGCGCGTTCCCGTCTTTATGGCGGGAGCCTTTGTCATTTTGCCGGATTTCAAATTGCAAGGTTAATGCAAGGTTGGCGTGATAGAATACCTTACAGAACAGGAGGTTTTGAATATGGATACAAATTACATCATTGAAACAAAAAATCTG
>CAJTIM010000065.1 GCA_910576325.1 Clostridia bacterium | reverse complement strand
TACCGAAGAAGGTGCAAGAGATTACTTGAAAATCATGTCTTATATCGGTACCGCACACAAACAGGGTTACAATGCTTATGAAGCAATCAAAAATGCAATTTCAGGAAATCCAGATTTCATCTTTGGATAATGGGTGTCCTGAACAGTTACGATAAAACACAGAATTTTTGCCTGTAAATCCAAGTATTCGAGCAGAAAAGGAGATGGTTTCATGTGGTTTGTATTTGCCTTGCTGTCAGCTGTTTTTGCAGCGCTGACATCAATACTGGCAAAAATAGGGATTGAGGGTGTAAACTCTAATCTTGCGACAGCAATCCGGACGGTTGTAGTTGTACTCATGGCTTGGGGGATAGTGTTCCTTACAAATGCACAGGGCGGCATTTCTGGTATTGGGAAAAAAAGCTGGCTGTTCCTGATCTTATCCGGGCTGGCTACCGGCGCTTCCTGGCTGTGCTATTATAAGGCCCTTCAAATGGGCGAAGCGTCAAAAGTTGTGCCTGTTGATAAATTAAGCGTTGTCATTACGCTTGTGCTTGCATTTATCTTCCTTCATGAAAGCTTCACGCCGAAATCTATTGCTGGCTGCGTCCTGATCGGCACAGGTACACTGCTCATGGTTTTATAAAATGGGCTTCCAACGAAAAGAGGTAAATTGGATGGATAGTATGAAATGGCATAAATACAGCTCCATCATTATACTCGTCAGTGCATTAATCTGTATTTATTCCGGGCATAAGATAATCAGAAAGAAGTAGAAAATATAAAAAGGAAACTCCAGGCATCTGCATAAGCTCCTGCCTGCTTCCTTTTTATTCATCTTCCGGCATTTTTTACAGAACAAAGCATATCTCGCTTTTCAATGTTCCTGGCACTCTACTCAACCTGTGACTTGAGTAATACCTAATTTGAAGTGATAATAGACGGTTTTAGACGGTGCTTGGCGATGCTTGCACCATGAACCTTTTCTATACGAAAAAAGTTAATTTTGCTTCTTAAAATTTCTTGTTACTTATTTTTCAAATTTTAGGGGTAGACATTTTCCATTTAAGGAATATTGGGGGGATAAAATTCTTCCCCCAAAATTTCTAAGGGTAGTGTGAAAAAATTTTTTACGGCCTCTTTCTAAGCTTTTTTCTTACGATTTCTTTGCGCAACCGCACTCTTAAATGCCTTCATCATGGCCGGTGACAACTCCCCACAATGCTCATCAAAGTTAATTGGGCTTTTTTTCGCCTCTTCACCCCCTTTTAATTGTTCTTCCGTAGGTTTTTGTCCACTTTCAATAATTAATGTTCTGGTCATAATAAAGCTCCTCTTCTGCATTCGTTGCAGGCCTGGCTGAAATTAATCGAATCGTTTCCTTTCGTTCGGTAAATACTACAAACAGTACATCGCCGACTTTCCCTATCGCAATATATCTATCCTCATCAACACTATGCTCAAAATCAATATTTCAATGTAATAAGAATCATCAAAAACATGTGCTGCCGTTTCAAAAGAAATTTGTAACTATTCAGAACCACCCTTATTCAAAGATGAAATCAGGATGACCTGAGATTGCATTTCTGATTGCTTCGTAAGCATTGTATCCCTGCTTATGTGCTGTACCAACGTAGGACATGATTTTTAGATAATCTCTAGCACCTTCCTCAGTTCGGAAGCATCCGGATACTTTGGTTTTCACCTTTATCATCCGCAGATCTCGTTCCGCCTGGTT
>CAJTIM010000064.1 GCA_910576325.1 Clostridia bacterium | reverse complement strand
GAATCTTTCCGAAGTTAGTTGAAATAAAGCTTTTATCAAATGGTAAAACATGGTATAATAAGCACAAATTTTAAAGCGTTTGCGGGAGTTGATACCATGGATGAATTTATCAAGGAGCTTGATCCAAATCTGGATTATCTGGAGCATAAAATAATAGGGAATGAAGTCATTATTTATGTAGCCTCAAACAGAAAAATATGCAGATGCCCTTATTGCGGCTCTGAATCGGCGCGAATACATAGCCGTTACGAAAAAAGTTTTCAGGATCTTCCAATCATGGGCAAAAAAACAAAACTCGTTATTGAAAACAGAAAATTCTTCTGCGACAATCCAGACTGTGGATTCACTACTTTTGCAGAGCGTTTCGACTTCCTGGCACAGAAAGGGAAAAAGACAAAACGCCTGATTGAAAAAATCGTGGATGTTTCCCTGAATACAAGCTCCACCACTGCTTCCAGGACGCTGAAAGACGGGATTGCGGATGTTGGAAAAAGCACCATCTGCAGTCTCTTAAAAAAAAGATATGCCAGTTCCTGAGAAAGAAGCCGTTACAAAAGTCTGCATTGACGATTTCGCATTTCGGAAAAGAAAAACCTATGGGACTATCATGGTAGACATTGACACGCACCAGATCATTGACCTGCTGGCGTCTCGGGAAAGTGCGGATGTGGCGGAATGGCTGAAAAGCTATCCGAATCTTGAAGTTGTATCCAGGGATGGCTCTGTTTCCTATAAAAGCGCCATTGAACAGGCTGGAAGCCATCTGCAGCAGGTCAGTGACCGTTTTCACCTGGTGAAGGGGCTTACGGATGCGGCAAAGAAATTTTTGTCACGTCTTCTGGCAGCAAATTTTACTCTCCCAACGGAAGCATCCCATTATGATGGAAAACCTACGGGGGATTACTGGGATAAACCTGTCAAAGAAGACGCACCTGCCGCTGAGCACAACGCAAATGTGAAAAAGAAAATGAAGACAGTGGAACAAGTACGGGAATTCGGGAAACAGGGATTGAGCAAAAGTGAGATTGCAAGGATTGTCGGAATAAACAGGGTGACGGTTGCAAAATACCTGAAAGATGATTTTAACCCTTCCAGCGCTTATTACAATACGACGAGCCCCAGTAAAATAAAGCCCTATTCTCAGGAAATAAAAAATATGCTCAGTGAGGGGAAAACTTTCAAGCAGATCAGCGCAGTGATTCGGGAAAGGGGATATGATGGCGCGGATGGAACCATTCGTATGTTTGCCACAAGGGAACGGAGGCTCATGAAGGAAGCTGCCGAACAGGGAGGAAGTGGAGAAAAGATCGAACGGAAGTGGCTGATCAGCCTTTTGTACCACCCTGTTGATGAGGTTCGTTCCCTCAGCCAGGATCAACTGGACAGGATCATAGAAGAATACCCCATCATAGGGCGTGTTTATGATGCTGTGACAGGATTCAAAGGGGCACTGTTTGGCAAAGAAGAGGCCGAGCTTGATAAATGGGCAGAAGAAACCGAAGCTCTTGAGATAGATGAACTAGAGAGTTTTATAAACGGAATCAAAAGAGATATTACCGCAGTAAAAAACGCCATTCGTCTTGATTACAATAATGGACTGGCAGAAGGAAGCGTGAACAAGCTGAAAGTTGTCAAAAGGATCATGTATGGCCGCAACAGTTTTGAGTTGCTGAAAGGGAAACTGTTGCGGCTTGAGTTAAAACGCAAAATCAACTAACTTCGGAAAGATTC
>CAJTIM010000063.1 GCA_910576325.1 Clostridia bacterium | reverse complement strand
GGGGCTGTCGCTTTAACGAATGAAAATTCGTGAAACGGCAGCTTCATTTTTGCTGTTTTTATATGTGATTTCAAGAAAAATCCCTTGATTGCCCTGTTATTCTATAAAAAGAGTATACTTTAATAAGCCATCTCACATGGCTTGAATGTTTGTTTTAAGATGTTTAAAATCAAGCGCTTTTCACTGGAAACAAATGAGTTCCTGTCCTGCCTTTTTGAATCTTATGATGGAGCTTGTTTATGTTCCTCGCCATGGCGAGCAGTATGCTTTCCGCAAGCACATTTGACGTTCCTTTGCTTACGTATCTCCGAAACTGCATGTCCTGCTTTAAATCCCCGAAAGAGCCTTCTGCCTGGATGCTCCGGTTCATCCTGAGAACAATGCCTTCATCAGTAAGGATCCGCTCCAAATCTTCCTGTCTGTATTTTAGAAACGTCTTGGCAGCTTGAAGTGTTTTCGTCCTTTCTTCCAGGGGCGTTTTACAATTGTTGCCCTTGATGCATTCAGTTTTATACGGACATCCGCTGCAGTCCTCACATTTGTAAATCGTCTTCTCACTTATATAACCTGTTTTGCTTTTGGAATGTCTCACATGGTCTGGCACCAGCCTTTTCGCATTCCGGCAGATATAGGCATCCGATTCCGCATCATACTCCATATTTTCCATTCTTCCTATGTCATTCCTGTACCTGCGTGTTTTTGAAATCTCATAGTTGGCAGGCTTTATATAGGAAAGCTGCCCGTTTTCTTCAAGAAACACATAGTTTTCTTCACTTTCATATCCGGCATCCGTAGTTATGTTTTTATATTTAAATTTCAAATGTTCTTCCGCGTCTTTTAAAAAAGGGATTAATGTCGTTGCATCTGTCGGCTGCGGGCCTATGGCGAGCCATGTAATATATTCGGAATCCACTCCATGCTGGAGATTATATGCCGGTTTTAGCTGTCCATTTCCCATGGCATCCTCTTTCATCCTCATAAAGGTGGCGTCGTGGTCCGTTTTGGAATAACTGTTCCGTCCGCCGCAGATATGTATTTGATGATTATATTTTTTGAGCCGGGACAGATAATCTTCGAGGGTTTCAATGCTCTTTTGAAGCGGCGTTTTTCTTTTCCCAATGCCATGAACAAAGACCACGTTTTCAGCCTGTTTGATGGCATAAAGCTTCTTGCGGANTTTCTTTACATGCTTCATTTTTACGGTGTCGCCATAAACAATCTTTAAATCGTAGAGCTGTTCGCACTCCGCCACAAAATCAGCAAGTTTTATCAAAAGCTTTGTCTGATTTTTGGTTACGGCTTTCTTCCAGACAAACGTGTATTTGTTTGCGGCCGCTTCGATTTTTGTGCCGTCAATGAAAATCGTTTCACCTGAAATTTCTCCCAAGTCAAAAAGCGCATTGGACATTTCTGCAAGGATCCGCTTAGAACAAGGTGCAAAATGAATGCTCCGGAACCGTGCAAATGTTGCATGGTCAGGAACAGGCGCGCCTTCTAAAAGAAACATGAAATTGATATCTCTTTTACAGTCAAGCTCCATGGAACGGGAAGAATAATCCCCATTCATGTAAGAGTAAAGCACAATCTTCAGAAGTGTTCTTGGGGATACTGAATTTATTCTTTCGTAAGTAGAATATAAGTCAGTCAAATCCATTGCCTCCACAAACTGACTGAGTAACCGCACAGAATCATCTTCCGGAATCATTGTTTCAATATTTAGCGGAAGTTTTAATTGATATCCGCCTTGATTTAGGCTATAATTTTTCTGTAAGTTAATGTGTTTGGTCATACATTAATTTTACACCAACTGCCGGATTCTTTCGAGGTCTGGCAGTTATTTTTTGCATAGAAAAGGAGCTGCGCACTAATTACTTAGTGCGACAGCCCC
>CAJTIM010000062.1 GCA_910576325.1 Clostridia bacterium | reverse complement strand
CAACATCACCAGCATTGATCCCCAAAATGACAAATCAATGCGTGAGGTATATGGCTTAGATAAAGCATTACGCGAGTAAACTCGCAATAGCGGTTTCCCATATGCCGGACTGGCGGTTTCCGCCAGCCCGGATATGCGGTTTCACCGCACAAGAATATTCATCAACAGCCCCCAGGCAAGAGAGAAGCTCTTTTGCCTATCCTTTAGCGTTTCCCAAGCTTGTTTTGTCTTCTCATATTTCTTTTGCATCCTTTCACTGAATAGATTCTGGCGTTCTCGGGATTTTCTTCCCACAACAGATTGCTTCATAGTGATCAGAGTATCGTAATAAAAATTCGAAATTAATAAATACCATCCAACGCGTATCGTCAATGACAGTCTATAACAGACACTTCGCCATAGTCGGTAAGTAACTTTCAGAATCAGTGATAATATAATTGACAAGATTCCCACTGATAGCAATACTTTCTGGTTCGGTCCCAAATCTTGTATTTGCGCCCAATACCGATAATATATCGTCATTACGGACTCTCCTCTTCGTCAGGCGGAGCAAATATATTTGATTCCTGTTCTTCCAGGAGCTCTTGATTTGAAACGCCCAATTTTGGTAACAGATTTTTCATAGCATTTTGTGCAGCCATTTCTGATAATGCGCCGCTGTTCATTAACTGGTTCAAAAGCTCTAGTTGTTTTGTCACCTCATCGATTGCATCGTTTATTTTATTTTTTCGCAATTCTCTGCGAACCTCTACAATGTCAGAAATCGGACGTTTTCCATCCAGAATATCCATTAGTGCTCCGGTATCGCCATCCAATTTTTTCCCTATCTCTTGGGCAACTTCCTGTTTATTTATAAAAAGCTTTTCTTTACGTTTTGTATTTAATAATTCCCTTAAATGGGCTTCGGTATCCGGATCATAACCTACGGAAATATTTTTTACGCTTATTTCGATACCCTCTAATTGAAGCTTATTTTGCAGATGAGCCTTTAATTGATCTTTTAGTGTATGATCGCATTCAATATCAAGCTCATGAGCAATTTCTTCCACAATTCCTTCCAAGTCCTGTCTCACGTAGTCAGCCAAATCTGTAATCCAATTTTGATAAATGATTTTAGGATCTATTACGCGCGTCTCTATTCTTAAATGAACAATAAACTTTGATACATGATCTTTAGCTTTTGCTGCAATTTCCACATCTACTATATGTGAAGAGATGTCCACTACAGTCTGCCATCCGCAATTTTTATTTCGAATCTCCCGCATCCTTGGATTATAATCTGTCGTAATCGTAAACAAAGGAGTCATTTTTTCTTGTGCACTTAAGAATATAATAGTGCCTTCTTCTGCGATCGGACCTTTTGCAAAGAGTCCTGATTCGAAGGTTTTGCTTTCTAAAATCAAATTATATGTTGTTCCCATTTGTTATCGTACCTCCAAACGTTTTTTCTTTTGCATAAGTATTTCCTGAAGCTCTCTGCACAGCTGTGCTTTTATAGTCAGATTTCCGCACCCAGACTTGCGCTTCAGATATACTATCATATTTTCAAAATCTGTCTTTTGTCCGGTAAATGCCAGCAGAATAATAAAATTTTTTAAAGCACTTTCATCAAATGCCTTCGGCAAATTACTAAAATATCTATCTAAAATACTTTGAAGTAATCGGCGGTATTCTAAGGTTTTCCAGAGCAAAAATAACATAGGTTTTTGCTTCTTTGCACATTCCTTATTTGTAAGCAGCTGGATAAAAACTAGATCCTTTCCTTTTTCAGAAACAAAGTAGCTCTCAACAAACAGCATTGTGAGAAATTGCAGACATATTTGTTCCTTTTCCAGAATCTTTCCGAAGTTAGTTGAAATAAAGCTTTTATCAAATGGTAAAACATGGTATAATAAGCACAAATTTTAAAGCGTTTGCGGGAGTTGATACCATGGATGAATTTATCAAGGAGCTTGATCCAAATCTGGATTATCTGGAGCATAAAATAATAGGGAATGAAGTCATTATTTATGTAGCC
>CAJTIM010000061.1 GCA_910576325.1 Clostridia bacterium | reverse complement strand
AACCAGGCGGAACGAGATCTGCGGATGATAAAGGTGAAAACCAAAGTATCCGGATGCTTCCGAACTGAGGAAGGTGCTAGAGATTATCTAAAAATCATGTCCTACGTTGGTACAGCACATAAGCAGGGATACAATGCTTACGAAGCAATCAGAAATGCAATCTCAGGTCATCCTGATTTCATCTTTGAATAAGGGTGGTTCTGAATAGTTACATTCAGGTAATAGAATAGAGGATTTTGTTTATGAAAGGTTTTCTTCAAAAAATAATAATGGAAAGTGTAATAATATTAGGGCTTTTATAAGGATCATTTATTGCATTGTAAAAAACAAGAGGTGGCTTCTAAGTATAAAGTGGAAATGGGATATTGTTGTAAAAGCTATTATTCTTGTGTCGATTGTAATTATCGTAATTTATAGAATTGTACCGGAATGCATGGATCTTCCATATTGTTTAAATAATGAATTTTGCTATATAGAGGGAGAGTCCCAAAGTCATTCGGACAAATCGGCCTGTGGGGGACATTCTGTGTCTATAAAAGATGAAGACAGCGGGGAGAAAATTATGCATATAAGTACGACATCCTGGGAAACAAGACGGCTATCGAGAAGCGGAGGAGGGACTTAAAGGAAGAGAGCGGAAGCTACGCCTACGGCTAGGACTCCCTGGGAAGACTAAGCAACGTCACCAAGGACGGGACACTGCTTCGAAGCTATGCCTACGGCGCCTTCGGAAATCGGACGGGGCTAAGGGAAGAGGAAAGAGAGACCAGGTACACTTACAATGCCCTTAATCAGCTGGTGAGCCTGACGGATGGGGAAACAACGGAAAAGTACGTCTATGACAGGAGAGGGAACCTGACGGAGAGCTACGGATATGATGAGTTTGGCCGGGATCTTTACGGCAACCAAGGGAAGATACAGCCTTTTGGATATACGGGGTATCAGTATGATCGGGTATCCGATACATATTTTGCTCAGGCGAGGGAATATGCGCCGGGTGTGGGGCGGTTTGTGGAGACGGATATTATTAAAGGATTTATCAGTATGACTTATAGTTTGAATGGATATGGGTACTGCTGGGGAAATCCATTGAAATTTGTTGATTTAAATGGCAAGTGGACAATTGTAATAAAAGGTGCATTAAATCTAACTTTGCTTTTCGGAGTAAATATTGATATTGGAATTGCTTTTGATGATAATAGAAATGTGGCTATACAATGGTCGTACAGTGTTCCAACAGTAAATGATACAATGTCTATTGGAATAGCAGATGTCGGGGCTGCGATTCAGATGCAGCGGATGTGGAATACAGATACAGTTTATGATTTGGAGGGACGTGCGTCAAGTATAGGCGTGTCAGGTGGGTATCTTTCATATTTTGGAGTAGATCTGATTTCAGCAAGTCCTATGAGAGAAATGGAAACAATAGATGGCATACAAGGTCAGATAGGCATAGGTGCAGGTTTGGATGTACATGTAACAGAGAGCTATGCGCAAACAATAGCGAGTTGGTCCAAAGGAACAATTCATAAAGGAATTATATTACCTGAGTTGAGTGAAAGAAAAGGATGTGAGATTTATGAATAAAGAAAAAAAGTTCCTTAAAGCTCACTTTGTAGACGTAGGTATTTGGGGAAGCAATATTATCTTTTTTACATTGGGTTTGTTGTTTATGATGATAAAAAGCGTATGTTCCTATAAAATGCAGATAGGACTGTCAATTTTTGTAATAGTATTATTTCTGTTAAGCATGATGACCTTTATGTTGCTGAAAAAAAAGATATTATGTATGATTACTTTGTTAAGTTTTATAGCTTTATTAATTAGTTATTTTTATGAAATATGGGTTATTTATATAAGTGTTCCTGTTACACTTGTAATAAGTAGTATTTATAACTCAAACTTCCCACACCGATTGGTGTGCTGAACCTTGAAAAATCAATACTTTAGTCCATAAAAAAGGCACAAACCTGCACTTGATGGTATAATTGAATTGCGAATAACAATCACACAGCAAGGAGATTTATGCCATGTCAAGTATAC
>CAJTIM010000060.1 GCA_910576325.1 Clostridia bacterium | reverse complement strand
GTATACTTGACATGGCATAAATCTCCTTGCTGTGTGATTGTTATTCGCAATTCAATTATACCATCAAGTGCAGGTTTGTGCCTTTTTTATGGACTAAAGTATTGATTTTTCAAGGTTCAGCACACCAATCGGTGTGGGAAGTTTGAGTCATTAATTAAACGTTGGGAAGTAGATGTCCAATCTTATAGGAATGGTGCCAAAACATTGGTATCAGTTCCGCAATGTGAAACATGTACCAATTACATAAAAGGAAATGCGTTACATTGCAACTGTTATGATAGTGAGAGAAAACCTAAATACGTATTATTTCCTAAAAAAGAATGTCCTGCATATCATAATAATAGACCGATAGACCTGAAGATACAAAACGATAGAGAAAATAAAATATACGGTGGGTTATTTGGCTTTTGTGTTGGAGATGCATTAGGAGTTCCAGCTGAGTTTTCAACGAGGGAAGAAAGAGAAAAGGACCCGATTAAAGAGATGCGAGCATATGGAACATATCATCAACCATATGAAACGTGGTCAGATGACACTTCAAAAAATCCATGTTGCAATGATACTCAACAGGGGTATAAGGATTTCAGATCAGCAGAGAATTCGAGACCAATTACTGTATTTTTGATGAAAACTAATTATAAATTTAAATAATATATTAATCAAATTTATTAATTTGACAAAG
Source organism: Clostridia bacterium (assembly GCA_910576325.1). Lineage (GTDB taxonomy): Bacteria > Bacillota > Clostridia > Lachnospirales > Lachnospiraceae > Laedolimicola. Next base: position 1,449 of record CAJTIM010000060.1, on the reverse strand, counting down.
CCCTTATTCAATGTTATTCTAATAATTGGAAAAGTAATGGTGTTATTTGCTTTTGCTAAAAGATAAAACAGCAGGAGGGACATACGATTGGAATCTAAGGGGAAAAACTTAGAAGCAGTACAAGCTATGAATCGAAAATTGCTTTTAAAGCTGCTGCAGCAAAACAGCATGTGTTCCAGGGCAAATCTCGCAGCGCAGTCAGGATTGAAGCAGGCGACGATTACAAACATTATCAATGACTTTATTTCCTGGGGGCTGGTGGAAGAAACAGGCCTCATTGAAGGGAATAAAGGAAGAAGGGCAATCGGAATCCGCCTTAAGGATGACAGCTATTATGTAATTGGCATAAGACTGTCCAGAAAATATTTTGAAATTGGCATTTTTACATTTATGGGGGAACTGGTTGGGGAAAAATGCAGACGCGATCTGGTGGAAACACGTCCGGGAGCGGTTATGGATTCCATGCAGAAGATTATAGAGGATATGCTGGCAAAGAATTCCGGGAAACGGGTTGTGGCAATCGGAGTATCGGTTCCGGGTCCTTACTATTTTAATGAGGGCGTTATTGAGACGATTACCAATTTTCGCGGATGGAAAAAGGTTCCCATTATGAGTGAGCTTCAGAAACGTTTTCCGCTGCCGGTTATTATTGATCATGATGCCAATGCCGGCGTATTGGCAGAATGTTCTTTAAAAGTAGATCCGGAGCGGTATCGAACCGTAGTTTATGTGGCAGTTGGACAGGGAATCGGAGCGGGAGTATTCCATAATGGGGAAGTCTTCCGGGGAGCTGCGGGCATTGCCGGTGAAATCGGTCATGCCAGTGTGAATATCAACGGACCGCAATGCGAATGTGGAGGAAGAGGCTGCCTGACGCTGTATGTTTCTACAATTACATTTTTAGAACATGTGAATGAGAACCTTAAAAAATTGGGGAGACCGGCGATAGAACATTTTGATGACTTGATTGAAGGAGTCAGGGAGAAGGACGCCGGCATATATCCCGAATTTAAGAGTATGATGCGGTATCTGAGTGCAGGAATTATCAATTTGATTTACAGTTATAATCCGAGCCTGATTATCATTGGGGACGAGATGAGCCATATCGGGGAACAGGTAATCGAAGAGCTCCAGGCCCATATGTCTCAGATTATTGAGCGGAAGGTTGTTGATCATGCGGAGCTGCGCCTGACATCTTTTCAAATGGATCCGGCATTTGTCGGTGCGGCGGAGCTTGCAATTGATTATACGTTTGGACACACGGAACTGCTGCGTAACTAATTGAATAAAAATTATAAAAGACTCAAACTTCCCACACCGATTGGTGTGCTGAACCTTGAAAAATCAATACTTTAGTCCATAAAAAAGGCACAAACCTGCACTTGATGGTATAATTGAATTGCGAATAACAATCACACAGCAAGGAGATTTATGCCATGTCAAGTATAC
>CAJTIM010000059.1 GCA_910576325.1 Clostridia bacterium | reverse complement strand
CTCTGTTATCTGTGATACAACTGGGGAATTATGTTTTAGTAATCCACAACCCAAAAGCACTTGGCAGTTATACTGGAAAGTTATCCACTTTTTACACTAAAGCAATGACGAAACAGAAATTTTATTTTCTCTGTTTTGTCCAAAAATCAATGTGCCCTTAACGGGGTGCTGAACAGTTACGATGAGATATAAAATAAATGATGAATTTTTGCAGACACATATGGAAAATATGGAAAATTTTATATTAGATTCAATTCCAGATGAATCGGAACTCAACCATCAATTTAGCAAACGTTTTTTGCGAAAAATGGAGCGTTTATTGAAATATGAACGATACAGACTTACTAAGCATAACTTTTTTCATTACGCAAAAGCTGTTGCTGTAGTAATTTTTTTGATGACAACTGTCTTTTTAGTTACTGTTTTAAGTGTTGAGGCATATCGTATTCGATTTTTTGAATTTATCACGACGGTATGGCAAGAATTTACCTCGGTCACAATTTATAGTAATGATAATGTAGAACTTGATATTTTGACCCCTGTCGAGTCCTCTTATGTTCCACAAGGATACAAGGTTTATGAGAGAAAAATAAATCAATATGAAAATGTAATTATTTATATAGATGTTGATGGCAGAGAAATTTACTATGCACAGCAATTGGCTACGCAAAGTGAATACATTTTTGATTCAGAAAATGTGAATACTGAAATAATGGAAATTGGAGAGCAACTTCTATACTGTTTAGAAAATAAAGGCATTATACAATTATATTGGTATGACAAATCTCATATTTATTCAATGATTGGCCAGATTGAACAGGTTGAATTAATTAAAATGGCAGAAAATATTATAACAAAACAAAAAAATCTCTTAAGATAAGTGTCACAAATCACACTTTTTATTCGTTGATATTATATATCATCGAAGAAAGGAGGAACTTATCATGGGAAAAAAGATATCCCGATTTATTCTTTGTTGCTTGCTACTTTTTACCTGTTGTTGTACACAGGTATTTGCCGCTGAATCAAACGTAAATGCTTCAACTGCATTAGATTTTTTGATTTTACCACATATGGATTATATCGCGCAGGCAAAAGGAAGTCTTTACATAGACTCCAATGGTGAAGCAACAATAAGCTGTTCTGTTTATGGTTACCAAGGAACTACAACTCGCGTTGAAATTACTGCAAAACTGCAGCAATATAATAAGGGAAAATGGGTTACGTTTGATACTTTTTCTATAGGTAGTGACTCACACAGGACAAGCTTAAATGAAACATGCCATGTAGACAAGGGGTATACTTATCGTGTCCATGCAACTATCAAAGCTTACAGCGGATCATCTGTTGAAACACGGACGGTCATGAGCAGTGAAGCGAAATATTAGTCCAAAATAATGGAGGATTATTTTATGAGAAAAATTTTTTTACGATTTATTAGTTCAGCAGTAGTATTTGCAATTCTATTAACGAATAACATACATGTTTCTGCCGCTGTATATACAGAAAACGCTCCTGAAGTAGTATTTGATATGGGTGATACTCAAATTGAATATTATGAAACAAGTTCAGGTGATCGTATTTTTTTGCAATATGTAAATGGTGTTCTCACCCAAAAAAACACATTAATTCATGGAAAGGTTGATATTGTTGAAAGAGAATTTTTTGATTCAAATGGACGTAGCCAAACATCTATGAAAGATATAATTAAACCAAGTGATTATATAACTGCAACATTAGAAGAAGAAATTTTACAGCCTGCGCCAAGAGCCTCCTTAGGAACAATAAACTATCGAGCTATTATCGATACAGGATATACTTATTATGGTTTACGATGCTCATATACTACAACAAACCAAAACAGTACATATACAATTCGGTCATATGTAGGTACGGTTGTAGATCTTGTGTCTATTTTAGTTTCGGCTACTAATTTGGCAGCTAGTATTGGCTCAACTGTAATTAAAAGAATTTGTGTATCTGTGAATATTCTTGTGCGGTGAAACCGCATATCCGGGCTGGCGGAAACCGCCAGTCCGGCATATGGGAAACCGCTATTGCGAGTTTACTCGCGTAATGCTTTATCTAAGCCATATACCTCACGCATTGATTTGTCATTTTGGGGATCAATGCTGGTGATGTTG
>CAJTIM010000058.1 GCA_910576325.1 Clostridia bacterium | reverse complement strand
TTTCCATCTTGTATGTGATAAACTTTTACTGTCCATTTGGACCGCCTCCTATTCTTGAGATTGGCTTGCGACACCTTTCTCATATTAGCATAGGAGGCTTTTTTAAGGTATCCTCTTTGCTACGGCTTACTCTATTCTCCCCAGCATAGCTGGGGGATTAGTGTTTTCATTTAGAAGTCTTGGCACGAAATTGGCACAATTCCGCACAAAATTGGCACGGTTCTGCTCTTTCCCCGTAAAAAGGGATATGTTACACTAAATATGCTTAAAACTGCACCCAAAAGCAATCCGGGCTGGCATGGCACCTTTCCAGAGAGGTGCTTTTTTTGCGCCTCTTACCGTATAATCCGGCTTTTCCCAGCCTGCCAGCCCAAAGAAAGAAGACCGTGCCCGTCTCTGTGGCATGGTCTTTTCTTTCACAACCAAATCTTATTTAAAGGAGGTCCACAAATTGAGACTGAAAAACAAACTGCAGACGCCTGCCCCGGCAGGCAAAAAGCCCAAGGCCAGGTTCTCCCCTGCGAAGGCAGCCTACTATGCTTTCCTGAGTTTTATGATGTTCCTAATGGCCACGCAGCCGGTTTATGCCGCAGATGTATGGACGAAAGCCACGGAGATCATGAAGGACGTCTATAACCAGATCGTACTGATCTCCACTGTGGCCGCTATCGTCACCGCTTCGGTAGCCCTGCTGATGATGAACTTCTCCCGCTCCGGCCGCACGGTGGACGAAAGCCGCGCATGGCTGAAGCGCATCTGCATCACCTGGGCGATCTTAAACGGCCTGGGGTTCATCATGGCCTACATCACCCCGTTCTTTGCGGATGGCAAGTGGAGCGGCTGATGCCGGAAAGGAGTGATCATTTATGGGTATTTTAGACGGAATTGTGGAGTGGATTGCCGAACAGGTAATGAACGGCCTTGACCTTATAACCACCTCGGTCCTTGGGGCGCTGGGCTGTGACATGACCGTGTTCCTCCGTTACTTCCCTGCCGCCGAGACCATGTATAAGGTCTTTGTGGCGCTGGCTATCGGCATCATCCTTTTAAACTGGGTATGGCAGCTGTTTAAGAACTTCGGCCTGGGAGCCGGCATAGAAGCGGAAGACCCGGTGCGCCTGAGCATCCGTTCCGTCCTCTTCATCCTACTGGCTTATTTCTCGGACGGGATCGTGGATACCGTTTTAAAGATTGGCGGCACCCCGTACCACTGGATCATGGATTCCGACCTGCCGGCATTGAGTTTTGCGGATTTCAATTCGGTCATGCTGGCCATCATCGGCGTCTGTGCCAACGGTGCGGTGGCTCTCATCGCACTGATCGTTGTGCTGGTACTGGCATGGAACTATCTGAAGCTCCTTTTGGAAGCGGCAGAACGGTATGTCCTTTTAGGGGTACTGGTCTACACGGCGCCTGTGGCTTTTTCCATGGGGGCCTCCCAGTCTACCTCTAACATTTTTAAGTCCTGGTGCCGGATGTTCGGCGGGCAGGTGTTCCTCCTGCTCATGAACGCCTGGTGCCTGCGGCTGTTCACAAGCATGGTCGGGACGTTCATCGCAAACCCGCTCTCACTGTGAGAAAAACAGAAAGGAATGACAACAACCATGAAAAAATATAAAAAGGTGCTTACTGCGGCCTTTCTGATGGCGCTCCTCCTCTGCCTGTCCTGCCAGACGGCCTTTGCCTTTTCGGAGAGTGACGCCCAGGCCCAGGTGGATGCGGCAGGCCGGGAGGCGGTATCGGGCAACGTCCTGGTCTGGTTCCTGTGCGCCATCGCATTCCTGAAAGTGTCGCAAAAAATTGATTCCTTCATGTCTAGCCTGGGCGTGAACGTGGGACATACAGGCGGCTCTATGATCGCAGAGGCCCTGGTTGCCGCAAGGGGCGTGGGCGCTGTCCGCAACTTTTCCCGCCAGCATTTCGGCGGCGGCCACAGCAGCAGCTCTTCCCATGTAAATAACGGCTCCGGCTCACCCGGAAGCCCCGGCAGTCCGGGCGGGTTTATGGCAGGCGGCCTTGCGGGGGTAGTCAGCCGGCAGGTCACAAACAGCGCCATCCGCACAGCCACCTCCCACACGGAAACAAACAGACAGGGCGGAAAGGCTCCCGGCGGCAGTATCGGTGGGTTTGCGTCCGCCATATCCGCCGGCATCGGGGGGAACATGTATGCATCTTCCATTGCAAAGGGCGGCGATTTTGCCAATAACGTCATCGGCACAGTAGCAGCCGGAAATATTTCCTCCATGGGTGAGATTTAAGCTCGTTCCCGTCTTTATGGCGGGAGCCTTTGTCATTTTGCCGGATTTCAAATTGCAAGGTTAATGCAAGGTTGGCGTGATAGAATACCTTACAGAACAGGAGGTTTTGAATATGGATACAAATTACATCATTGAAACAAAAAATCTGA
>CAJTIM010000057.1 GCA_910576325.1 Clostridia bacterium | reverse complement strand
TGAATATTCTTGTGCGGTGAAACCGCATATCCGGGCTGGCGGAAACCGCCAGTCCGGCATATGGGAAACCGCTATTGCGAGTTTACTCGCGTAATGCTTTATCTAAGCCATATACCTCACGCATTGATTTGTCATTTTGGGGATCAATGCTGGTGATGTTGATTATATAACTGTCATGAGCGATTCTGTCTATGATTGCATCGGCAAGAGGGCTGTCATTGCCTCCGAGCTGGTCATACCACTCAGAATACTCATACTGGGAGCAGAAGATGGTGGATGATTTCTTCCGTCTTCTGTGCAGGAGTTCGAAGATATCCCGTTGCTCCGTCTCCGTAGGCTTTAAGAGAAGCCATTCATCAATGATAAGTACCAAAGGATTGGCGTACTTTGCCATTACCTTTTTGTAGCCGCCGTCAGACCGCGCCATTTCCAGATCAATGAGCAGATCCGGCAGACGGACATACCTGGTGTTAAAATACTGCTTACATGCCTCCATGCCAAAGGCACAGGCCATGTAAGTCTTCCCACAGCCTGTAGCGCCGGTAATAAAAAGATTCCGGTGTTCGGAGATATATTCGCAGGTGGCAAGGCGTTTGATGAGTTCCCTGTTCAACTTGCGTCCGGATGTATAGTTGATATCCATGATACTGGCATCCGGCTGATCGAATCCGGCATTCTGGATGAGCCTTTTTAAACGGTTATTCTTGCGGCTGCTGAATTCGATATCTACCAGCATACCGAACCGGTCTTCAAAAGGAACTTCCTTAAGTCTCGGATCGTCTGTCTGGTTACGGAATGCATCCGCCATTGCAGTGAGACGCATTTCGATTAATTTATCAATTGTACTCTGGTTGGTCATATGCGTTTACCTCCGATAGTAATCGGCACCACGGGTGATGCCTTTTGTTTTCTGTTTCGTGTTTCCGGATCCATTTTCGGATGGACCTGTCTGGTCAGCACTGGTTGCAAGAATGTTGCTTATGCTCTTGTAACTGGGCGAAGCCGTAAAGGACAATGCCTTTTTGCAGGCGGCTTCCAGTCTGCTGTCTGAATACTTTTCAGCCAGCTTCAGAAGCCCCATACAGCTCCGGTAGGTCTGCTGTTCCACGGGTTTGGAAGTAAGTATTGCATTTACCACAGTGTACGTGTTTATGCCAATCCGCTCAGCCCATTTGCGGAAACGGTCGCCGTTCCATTCCAGATATCTCTGGTGATCCTGCGGCATATGCTCCGTGATGGTGCTGTACTGCCCGGGGCGCCCGGTAAGGCGGCGGTGGGAAGCGATGCGGTTATGGTTGTAGAAAATTTCAATTGTGTGTTCCGTTACCCGTACATCAACTTTCTTTTTGATGTATTCATACGGCACGGAGTATAGCATTTTTTCTATACTTATGTGATAATTGAACTGGACGGTAGCCTGTTTCCAGTCTGCCAGTTCAAAGCGGGTAGCAGGCAGCGGTGTCAGAAATGGCTTTTCTTCCTCAAGAAACAAGCTGATCCGGCTGCCCTCTTTCTTCTGAAAGAGTTTGTGGTTGAACAGTTCCAGCTTCTCTCTGATTGCCCGGTTCAATCCGGCAAGGGAAAAGAACTGTTCATCCCTGAGGGCTGCAGTGATCCATGTGGATATCATCCCTACAGTTCCTTCCGCATTGGGCTTGTCCTTTGGAGTCCTGACACGTGCCGGGATAATGGCTGTCCCATAATGCTCCGCCATTTCCTGGTAGGTCTCATTGATCTGCTGGTCTTTCCAGCCGCCATTGTGGACAACGGCAGTCTTGCAGTTATCCGGCACTAAGATCCTGGCAACGCCGCCGAAGTATTCATACATATGTACATGGGCAGAGATCCAGGATTTCTGCTTCATGTCCAGAAACGCTTCGACGTATGCATACTGGCTATAGGTCATGACGCCGACAAAAACATAGGCTTTCAGGGTCTCGCCTGTATCCGGGTCGATGACCGTGGCAGGGTCACCTGCCCAGTCAACCTCAACCTGTTCGCCGGGTTTCCGACTGATATGCATGGTTGCACGGTGTTTCTGCTCATCCTGCTGGATGTGGTAGCAGAACTGGGAATACATGAGAGGGTCTTCGCCATTTGCGCGGCAGTCCTCCATGTACTCAGTCCATAACAGCTTTTTGCTTACGCCATTACGCAGAAGTTCCTTACGGATGTAAGCAAAGTCGGGCATCCGTTTATTGGATGCAGTGGGTTTGTCAGCAGATGGGAACAGCTTTTCTGCAAGCACAGCATCGGTGTCGTTGGCATCAAGCGGCCAGGAAATGTTTATTTCTTTGGCTTTCTTGAGGACACGGTTAACTGTTTTCTTGGAGACACCGCAGCTGTCAGCGATGCTTTGCTGGCTGAGACCGAGATTTGATAATCTCAGAATCTCTCGATATTTGGTCATGATATTGACCCTCCCTTAGAATGTATTTACACCTTACGGTGCATGCTTACATTCTAAAGGATATATGCTAATGGTTTCCAGCTCCGGAATGCCGGTTTCCTTAAAAACGGATTTGCGGTTTCCTATCACCGGACAGCAGGGGCACGGAAGCCGGAATATTCA
>CAJTIM010000056.1 GCA_910576325.1 Clostridia bacterium | reverse complement strand
AAGTCCATGCACTACAACCGTGCGACTTGTTCGCCGCTGAAAAGGCGGCGCACAGCGCTGTTCTTAATCAGTTCTGTGAACTGATAATTCGAGAGGTGGAATGATAGGGTAACGCCTTGAAACGCCTCCCCTGATACTCCGGCATGCGTCATCATTCTGTGATGAGGTGTGAAGCCCGGTAAAGTCGGCAGAAAGGTGCCGTAACAGATAACGCTGACGAAACCTGTCCAGAGGTGGACAGCGCACCCCATATGCCGGGGGTCTATAAAATACCTATGGTGAGAATGGCAGCAATGCCTGACGAAACTCCCGAATGTAAAGGTCTAAAAGTGCCACATACAGAAATGTATGTGTGGGTTCATGCCCAGACAGTGCGGTTCAGTAGGAATGGTTGTTACGAACCACCGTGATGTGTTACAGGCACATGCAAGCTGTCAGGCTTAGAGGGAACACCTAAGGGTATATATGCACAGATAGAATTATCGGAACAAGGAAAGGCAGAGAATCCTACGGATAATCCGGCGAAGAACAATAAGCGGATGAATCTCTGCTGAAAGGTCGTGGTCGAACTGTCGATGTTGCCTGCGAAAAAGAGGGCGACGGAGGAATGGCCACAAGTCAGGCAGAAAATCAGCAGTACACACTCTCTAATCATGCAGTCGAGTAAGAATAAGAAATTGTCACTCGAATCAAGGAAACGGGGTGATGTACATGACACGGAAAGCTAAAAAAAGAAGTAAACTGCGCCATGCGGAATACTATGACATGCAGAACATCTTTGATGAACTGTATGCAAAAAGCAGAGATGGAGAGATATTTAATAATCTCGTAGAAATCATTGTGGCACCAAATAACATCATGCTTGCTTTCAGAAATATTAAGAGCAATGATGGGAGCCATACCGCCGGCACAGACGGGAGAACGATAGAATCCCTGGCAGATATGCCGGAAGAAGATTTTGTCTCCCTTATTCAAAAACAGTTTACAAGGTATGTGCCAAAAACAGTAAGGAGGGTAGAGATTCCCAAACCAAATGGGAAATTAAGACCGTTAGGCATACCGTGTATCATAGACCGGATTGTACAGCAATGCATATTACAGGTCATGGAGCCAATCTGTGAAGCAAAGTTCTATGAACATTCATACGGCTTCAGACCTTGCAGGAGCGCTGAAAACGCTGTCTCCTACGCTTATGGGCTGGCTCAAAGGAATAAACTCCACTATGTGGTGGACGTGGATATAAAGGGTTTCTTTGACAACGTAAATCATAGAAAGCTGTTACAGCAGATATGGACGCTGGGTATACGGGATACCAAACTGATTCAGATAATCAAAGCAATGCTGAAAGCGCCAATTCAAATGCCAGATGGAGAAATCCTATATCCAGACAGGGGAACCCCTCAGGGCGGCATACTTTCCCCGCTGTTAGCCAACATTGTCCTGAACGAACTGGACTGGTGGATAGCGTCACAGTGGGAGGGGATGGCAGACCATATGAAGTCTCCTTGTAAGGTCACATATTATCCGAACGGGGCAGAGAAAAAGTGCAACAGCTACACGGCGCTCAAAAAGAGCAACCTCAAGGAAATGCGTATAGTCCGGTATGCAGATGATTTTAAAATCTTTTGCAGAAACCGTAAGGACGCTGACAGAGCATACCATGCGGTTGAGGACTGGCTGCTAAAGCGACTCAAACTGGAAATTTCAGATGAAAAATCAAAGGTCACAAATCTCAGGAAAAGAGATAGTGAATTTCTGGGGTTCCGTATGAAGCTGATAAAGAAACGCAGGACATGGGTAATCAGTTCAAATGTCTGTGACAAGGCAATGTCGCATATGCAGAAAGAACTCTCAAAAGCAATTATAGAGATTCAAAACAGCAAGACAGCAAGTGACATAAAGAGCAACATTCACGAATATAACGCCAAAGTCATAGGTATGCAGAACTATTATTGCATTGCTACGAGGATAAATCTGAATTTTAGCCGAATGGCTCATGTGAATAATGGTCGCTTTCTCCATCGGATAGATGGATATAAAAAGCAGGGCGAATTAAACAACAAATATTTAAAAAACCGGTATGGAAAATCGAAGCAAATGCGATGGATTGGAGATACACCAGTAGTACCTTTGGCATATGTGCAGTTTAAAATACCAATGCGCAAGAGCAGGAAAATCAACCTATATACCCCAGACGGAAGAATGGAAATCCACAGCAATCTGAAACTGAATGTTGAAGATATGCTCTGGCTCATGCGCCACCCGGTAACAGGAGAAACGGTACAGTTCAATGATAACCGAATTTCTCTCTATGCCGGACAGGAAGGTAAATGTGCAATCACTGGGGAACATCTGGAAGTGATTCACTGTATTTGTTACAGAAAATCGAATGAGTGTAAAAATGGCAGAGACAGTTACCGTAATCTGTTGCTTTTATCGCCTGCTGGATATGAATTTATTTCAACAACAGACAGTATAAAGTTCGCTACACTGACAAAGAAGTATGAATTGAATAAGGCACAAATTACTAAAGTAAACAAACTGCGTGTTGCCGCAGGATTGGCAGAAATGTCAATGCAAATCGTAACAAACTGATTTAGCTAATGTGAAAGAGTGAGTGTGTATCACTGCTGAAACTATGCTTGATGGGGCGCCGGATGCGGTGAAAGTCGCATGTCCGGTGCTAGCCGGGGGAAAAGCCGGAGATAACATCAAAGGCTTACCTATCGGAACC
>CAJTIM010000055.1 GCA_910576325.1 Clostridia bacterium | reverse complement strand
CCCTTAGAATGTATTTACACCTTACGGTGCATGCTTACATTCTAAAGGATATATGCTAATGGTTTCCAGCTCCGGAATGCCGGTTTCCTTAAAAACGGATTTGCGGTTTCCTATCACCGGACAGCAGGGGCACGGAAGCCGGAATATTCATTATGAAATGTTCAAAGAAGTAATAAAAGAACAGATTTTAAATTATATGCCAAAGGGATATGAGGGCTGTAAGGTGGAAATCTGTCCGATATTAAGAGTGAATCAAAAGCTGGATGCCCTGGAATTGTTAATCCCCATGAAAGAGAGCAGACAGTTCATGGATGTAAAGCCCAGAATCTACTTGAATTATATGTACAAAGATTACAAGGAAAATGGAAATTTAAAAGAAACACTGGAAATGGTGGCCCAGACCTTGGACGACGGCTATCGGGATATAAAAGAGAACAAAACAAGCAGCTTTTTGGAAAATGTAGAAGATAAGTTATTTATGCAGCTTATCAATGAGGAACAGAATAAAGAACTGCTGAAAACGGTTCCCTATAGGCAGTTTCAGGATCTGGCAATCGTATATCGTATTGCCACAAAGATAGAGCCAAATCAAGTCCATTCCGCACTTGTGGATAAGAAGCTGGCAGAGAAGATTGGAATGAAAGAGAGCGATTTGTACGACACGGCGATCATAAACACAAAGAAATTATTTCCACCCACGGTAAAAAGCATGAATGAAGTGCTTTTTGGGCTGATGGGTGATGCAATGCCTGTTGGAGAAATGATTGGGGTAGTGGAGGAAGAGCCGCTGGAGCAGTTGATGTATGTGATTAGCAATGAACAGCAGGTAAATGGAGCAACCTCCGTGCTGTATGAAGAGGAACTCCATAAGCTGGCGGAAAAGCTTGGGACAGACTTATATCTTATGCCCTCATCTATACACGAACTGATTGCCGTATCCGCTGACAGAGGAGCGGCGGATGAACTGGCACAGATGGTCACGGATATTAATATGTCAGAGCTGCGTCTGGATGAGAGACTGTCTAACCAGGTGTACCACTATGACAAAGAACTGCGAAAAATTACCATTGCCACAGACACCCCCAACAAGAGACTGGATCGGATTGTGGCAGAGCCGCCCACTGTCTACGAGACAAAAAAGTTAAGATAGGGAATAGATGAAAGAAGAAATCAGAGAAGCTACAATGGAAGAACTTTTAGAACTAATAAAGGCTCAGACAGGAGACTTTATAATCTGTGTGGAGTTGGAAAAGGAGGAAAGCCTTGGAAATAAGCGAATCTTTTCGTCTTGATGTGGTATCTGTACGGCTTGTGAGAGATGCTCCCATATTTTCAGATAGAAAGATTTGCCATCCGGAGGATGCAATTGCAGTAGTAGGGGAGTTTCTCAGTGAAATGGATCGGGAAGTGATGTGTGTACTCAATCTGAAGGAAGACGGGACACCTGTTAACTGTAATTTTGCAAGCATAGGAGCAGTTAATCATGCAATTGCAGAACCCAGAGAGCTTTTTAAAAGTGCGATCCTTTCCAATGCGGCAAATATGATACTGGTTCACAATCATCCCAGCGGTAATGTTCTGCCGTCAAGGGAAGATACCATGTTGACAGACCGCATTTTGAGCCTGACAGCTTTACTTGGAATACCGCTGTTAGATCACATCATCATAGGTGGGAGTAACAGATCCTATTTCAGCTTTAAAGAGAAGAAAATGCTGAAACGGCCCAAGATTACCGTAATTGCGGACTATGAGCGTCTTGAATTTAAGAACCAGGTATTTGCCGCAGAACCAAAAAGGGGAAAATAATCAATGGATAGAAGAAACAGTTTTACCCAGGAAGAGCTTGCTGCTGCAAAGAGCGTGGATTTGACAGCTGTTGCATCCGGCCTTGGTTATACGGTAAAAAGGATTGGAAATTATCACACGCTAAAGGAGATGGATTCCATCCGCATCTATAACCGCAGGAGTTGGTTCCGCTGGTCAAGAGCGTATGAAAAAGGGGATAACGGCGGTTCACAGATTGACTTTTTGCGTGTGTTTGCCGGAATGGAGGTTAAGGAAGCGGTTTTCTGGCTCCTTGATTTTGCAGGCTATCAAAGTACGGGCAGCTTGGAGGCAAAGAATCTTATTACAGAAACACCCAAAAAAGAAGAGAAAAAGTCATTTGTACTGCCGGAACCCTTTAAGAGCAATGACTCTCTTTACCAGTATCTTAAAGAAGTAAGAGGGCTTTCCGGGGAAGTCATTCATTACTTTTTAAAGCTGGATCTCATCTATGAGGAGAAGCGTCATCACAACATTGTCTTTAAGGGCAGGGATAAGGCAGGAGTTACGCATTTTGCAAGTATGCGCGGAATATGGGATGAGAATGGAAAAGGCTTTAAATGTGATGTGGCAGGAAATGACAAAAGCTATGGATTCAATGTCTGGAATGACAGCAGCACGGAACTTGCGGTTTTTGAGGGCGCCATTGACTTAATGAGTTATGTGGATATTTACAATGATTTTCACAGCAATAAGATTGCCCTTGGGATGCTGGCTGACGCTCCCCTGGAGACATTTTTGAAAGAACATCCGCAGATTCAAAGCATCAAATTTTGTGAATCTTTCCGAAGTTAGTTGAAATAAAGCTTTTATCAAATGGTAAAACATGGTATAATAAGCACAAATTTTAAAGCGTTTGCGGGAGTTGATACCATGGATGAATTTATCAAGGAGCTTGATCCAAATCTGGATTATCTGGAGCATAAAATAATAGGGAATGAAGTCATTATTTATGTAGCC
>CAJTIM010000054.1 GCA_910576325.1 Clostridia bacterium | reverse complement strand
AGCCTCCCACCTATCCTGTACATGCAGTACCGAATCCCAGTATCAAGCTGGAGTAAAGCTCCATGGGGTCTTTCCGTCCTGGCGCGGGTAACCAGCATCTTCACTGGTACTTCAATTTCACCGGATGCATTGTTGAGACAGTGCTCAAATCATTACGCCTTTCGTGCGGGTCGGAACTTACCCGACAAGGAATTTCGCTACCTTAGGACCGTTATAGTTACGGCCGCCGTTTACTGGGGCTTAAGTTCAAAGCTTCGGGACATTGTCCCTAACCTCTCCCCTTAACCTTCCAGCACCGGGCAGGCGTCAGCCCATATACCTCACCTTTCGGTTTCGCATAGACCTGTGTTTTTGCTAAACAGTTGCTTGAGCCTATTCTCTGCGGCCGGTTCTCACCGGCACCCCTTCTCCCGAAGTTACGGGGTCATTTTGCCGAGTTCCTTAACAATGCTTCTTCCGTCGGCCTTAGGATTCTCTCCTCATCTACCTGTGTCGGTTTACGGTACGGGTACCATATAAACAATAGCGGCTTTTCTTGACGCATGGCTCACGGACTTCCCTACTCTAATTCGGTACGCATCACGCCTTTGGATTGCAAGGGGGATTTGCCTCCCTTGCTCCTTCTTCGCTTGCACCGGCTTTTCCATTTCCGGCTCCCGCTCTCCATACGTGTCCCCACAGTTCTGTTATACGGCAGTACAGGAATCTCAACCTGTTGTCCATCGACTACGTCTTTCGACCTCGCCTTAGGTCCCGACTTACCCAGGGCAGATCAGCTTTACCCTGGAAACCTTAGATATTCGGCCGGAAGGATTCCCACCTTCCTCTCGCTACTCATTCCGGCATTCTCTCTTCTTAACAATCCACAGCTCCTTCCGGTACTGCTTCATCTCGTTAACAATGCTCCTCTACCAATTGACATTCATCAATTCCTGAGCTTCGGTGGCGTGTTTTAGCCCCGGACATTTTCGGCGCAGGACCTCTCGACCAGTGAGCTATTACGCACTCTTTTAATGTATGGCTGCTTCTGAGCCAACATCCTGGTTGTCTTTGAAATCCCACATCCTTTTCCACTTAACACGCACTTTGGGACCTTAGCTGCAGGTCTGGGCTCTTTCCCTTTTGACTACCCAACTTATCTCGTGCAGTCTGACTCCCGGTCATCATCTCTATGGCATTCGGAGTTTGATATTCTTCGGTAAGCTTTGACGCCCCCTAGGAAATTCAGTGCTCTACCTCCATGAGACTAAACCGAGGCTAGCCCTAAAGCTATTTCGAGGAGAACCAGCTATCTCCGGGTTCGATTGGAATTTCTCCCCTACCCACACCTCATCGCCACCCTTTTCAACGGATGTGCGTTCGGCCCTCCATCGCCTTTTACGGCGGCTTCAGCCTGGACATGGGTAGATCACCCGGTTTCGGGTCTGCCTGGTCTGACTCTGGCCCTATTAAGACTTGGTTTCCCTTCGGCTCCGGACTTTATGTCCTTAACCTCGCCAGACCCGGCAACTCGCCGGACCGTTCTACAAAAAGTACGCGGTTGACCTCTTAAGGGTCTTCCACAGCTTGTAAACACAGGGTTTCAGGTTCTCTTTCACTCCCCTCCCGGGGTCCTTTTCACCTTTCCTTCACAGTACTATGCGCTATCGGTCACTAAGGAGTATTTAGGCTTACGGGGTGGTCCCCGCTTCTTCCCACAAGGTTCCACGTGTCTCGTGGTACTCTGGATACCGCCTTGTCAGCTCATCTTTCATGTACGGGGCTTTCACCCTCTTTGGCTGGCTTTCCCAAAACCATTCCATTAAACTTGCTGAATCAATTTTGCGGTCCGAACCCCAGGATGCACGCATCCTGGTTTGGCCTCTTTCCATTTCGCTCGCCGCTACTTTGGAAATCGATGTTTCTTTCTTTTCCTCCGGGTACTTAGATGTTTCAGTTCCCCGGGTTCCCCTCCATACGTTATGTGTTGGCGTATGGATACCTGAGGTTTGCTCAGGTGGGTTTCCCCATTCAGATATCTCCGGCTCATAGGATATTTGCTCCTCCCCGAAGCTTTTCGCAGCTTATCACGTCTTTCATCGGCTCTTAGTGCCAAGGCATCCACCCTGCGCTCTTTATGCTTGACCATTCAGACTTTGACGGGATGTCATTGTCTGTCCATGCATAGCGTTGCATGATGGTCATAGGGTTATTTTTTTAAGAAGTTTTCTTCTTCTAATGACTATTCTCTTGATATCTCTATCTTAAGGATAATCACCTCGGATGTCTTGTTCAGATCCTTTCTTTCGATTGAATCTGATTTTGATATTTTCAGTATATAGTTTTCAAGGTACATGGCTACACAGTAGTCCGAAGTGCCGCTCGACTGGCGTCTCGCTCACGGGCTTCGCCCTATGGAATCCGGTAATCCTGTCTGCTTACGTGCCAGCACGACGCAACCACGCTTCCCGTATTCCGCACTTCTCATTGCCTACGTGTAAATGGAGATGGAGAGATTCGAACTCTTGACCCCCTGCTTGCAAGGCAGGTGCTCTCCCAACTGAGCTACACCCCCATTTTTTTAATAATCTGGCAGCCACCTACTCTCCCATATCGTCTCCAATATAGTACCATCGGCCGCTTAAGGCTTAACCTTCGTGTTCGGGATGGGTACGGGTGTTTCCCCTAAACGTATCGCCACCAGAAATCTTCTTCGATTCAATTGTCCCTCAGTTCCTGCTGCTTCCGCTTCCTAGCCTTCCGCAGCTACCCCTGCTCTCCAACCGAACCCTCATAACTAAACAGTGCTTATCACATTCCTGCGTTTCCCTCTACTCGTTCTCCCTAGAAAGGAGGTGATCCAGCCGCACCTTCCGATACGGCTACCTTGTTACGACTTCACCCCAGTTATCGGTCCCACCTTCGACAGCTCCCTCCTCTAAAGGTTGGGTCACTGGCTTCGGGCGTTACCAACTCCCATGG
>CAJTIM010000053.1 GCA_910576325.1 Clostridia bacterium | reverse complement strand
TCATATCCATAACCAGACTGCCCCGGAGGGGGAGCTACGCTTTTTTTAGTTGGTGCAGATTATGGGTATTGTGAAAAAAGGCAAAAATAGACACGGCGGCAATCCTCCTATATGCCGCCGTGGATTTACACGGTGTTAGGTCGTCGTTGATTTAGGATAGACGAAAAGGAACGGCGGCTCTGAAAATCAAAGCCGCCGTTTCATAGGCGCGTGAAAATGTGTCTGCTGTACGACGGCTTTTTTTCTTTTGCCGTCGTGCGGCAGCTATATTTTAGGTGATAATCAATTATCTATTCTCTTTATTGCGGTGCTGTATATTCTTTTTGTACGGCTGTGGGAAGCTCGTCATACTGAACTTCAACCCATTCCAGCACTCCACGAATGGGCATTACCGTCAGACGAATAAAGGCGTCCTCTTTCAATTCCCTCGATGTTCCAAAGGTAATGTCCTTTTCGTTTCCGTCCTCGTCATAACAACGCAGCGTGTAGGAGTAGTCCATGCTTCCCCCAAAGTTAATTACACCTCCGGCAGATCCCGTCTGCTCGATCTTGGTGTTGTCGATCTGTGAATAGTAATAGGTGCTGCCTGCACCTGAAAGCAGGAAAATACCAAAACAGATTGCCACGAAAGCACCGGCACCAATCCCAATCAATATTTTTTTCTTCATGTGTAAGTCCTCCTGTTTACCAGCCTTTTTTGAGGGCGGTTTTTTTCGGCTTTTTAACAACTTTTGCGGATGAAACATTTTTTGTTGTAACTACAATAGCCACAGAAATCAATAAGACGACTATCATACTTAGGCTGCATAAGCCTATATTCCAATGAACAGCCGCATCATGGCTTCGGTACTGGATCAGTCCCATACTCGCTGTAATCGGATAGAGATTTGCAAGGGACATATTTCCGGCTGCGAACATTCCCCCGTAGCCATAGACAAATGCAAGAATAACACCTATCATGTGCCCGTTAGGAATACGGGCGGTAAAGGCTATAATCGGAGTTACGGCTATATACAAAAATAAGGTATTAAGGGTGATCTGTATCAAAGCCTGTATTACGGCTGTTACCGAAAATCCCGGAAAGCCAACAAGTAATTCCGCAGCGACAGTAAAAAATGTACTTGCCATACCCAAAAATACGGACAGGAAACCGCAAACAATCAGTTTTCCGCCAATCAACGCAGGGTAGGAAACAGGTATTGTCATAATGCTTTTTAAGGTATCATCTGATTTTTCACGAGCAATGATATATCCTGCAATCAGAGTAATGCACATAGGAAAAATGGTTGTCGTATTATTTTGAATGACGCGTTCGACCAAATGAGGGAAAGTCCAAACTGTACCATCTAATGCAGTAGAAGCAAAAAGAGTAATTCCAACGGAAAGAAGCATTAGCAGAATACCAGCCCAAATGATATGATACCGCTTTAACTTCCATAATTCTGTTTTAATGATCCGATACATTTTATTCCCCCCTTTTCTTGTATAAGAAGTCGATCAATGAGATTGATGCAACAGCCATTATCCCAAGAATGATAACCGTCTGAAAGGTTGAGGGAATAATTGCTTCCAAGGCATTTACATTCAATGGAAACCCATGTTTCACCATATCTCCCGCACCCCAGAGCGTTGTAAGCGGGATAGGCATGAGCCAACATAACCATTTAGGCAATGTTCCGAACAATGTTTCGACGGTAAGGCTCACTACACTGTAAAACACACATAGCAGAATGGAGAAGATGTATGTTTTGCTGAAAAAGACCACAAGTACGATAATCGGCAAAGTTCCCGCTGTAATGAATATTCCAAGTTCAACTGCAACAAGTAGTTTATAGGTAAGACCATGCACTTCCATTGAGAAACTGCCGCAAACAATGGTAGCAAGCATGGAAGCAAGGCAAAAGATAACTCCAAAAATAAATAGCACAATGATCTTTGCCATAATCATCTGTGTACTTGTTACCGGGATTGTGCGTAAATTTTTGAAAGTGTCATTGTCCCGTTCCATAAAAAACAGCATTGCTGCAATGACACCGATGATACACGGCAAGAGAAAAATAACGCCATATCCCATAACCATATTGAACAATCCATCAAAAAGGACTGATTTATTTGGGTACTTCTCCAACATTCTCGGTGTTGCCATCAGAAAGGTAATGGGAATAGGAAATAAAAAAGCGGACAAAAACACAAGCGGGATGATTTTTTTTCTCTTCAATTTCGCGAACTCACATTGAACCAGTTTAAGCAATTCCCTCACCCCCTGTTACTCTCTTGAAATAATCCTCAAGACTTTCTTCACAGGTATGCGCCTCTGATACCTCCAATCCGTTTTCTACAAAGGCAGTTACAATTTTCCCCACAGGTAGATCAAGGTTGTGCAGGCGCAAATTGTGGTCGTCCTGTATGGAGAAATGGTTTTCATGGAAATTGCGTTCCAAAATTCTTGCCGCCTGTGCAGTATCAGAGAGCGTAAACCGGATATGCTTACTGCTTTTTTGCTCCAGCTCAGCAAGGCTTTCTTCTTCCAGCAATGCGCCGTGGTCGATAATCCCAATATCGTCAGCCAGCAGGGAAATCTCCGAAAGAATGTGACTGGAAATCAGAATCGTTTTTCCTCTTGCGTCGCAAAGCTCCCGGATAAAGGAGCGTACTTCTGCAATACCGATGGGATCAAGTCCGTTGATTGGCTCATCCAAAATCAAAAGTTCTGGATCGTGCATCACGGCAAGGGCGATGGCAAGCCGCTGCTTCATACCAAGAGAATACTGAGAAAAGAGCTTTTTATCTTTGTAGGGCAGTCCTACCAGATCCAGAGCATCTTTGATGGCATGATTGTTTGGTACCCCCCGCAGGGTGGCAAAGATACGCAGGTTCTCTGTGCCGGTCAGATTAGGATAAAAGCCGGGGGACTCAATCAGGCTGCCGATACGGGGCAGCAGCTTCTTTTCATTCCCCTGCAAAGATTTTCCCCAGATTTTTACCTCTCCGGAAGTCGGCTTCGTTAAGCCCAACAGCATTTTCATGGTAGTGGTTTTTCCGGCTCCGTTTCTGCCCAGCAGACCATAAATTCTCCCACGCTTCACATGGATATTTAAGTCAGCCACACTCTTTTGTGAGCCGTATTGCTTCGTCAGATTTTTTGTTTCAATGATGTAATTTGTATCCATATTCAAAACCTCCTGTTCTGTAAGGTATTCTATCACGCCAACCTTGCATTAACCTTGCAATTTGAAATCCGGCAAAATGACAAAGGCTCCCGCCATAAAGACGGGAACG
>CAJTIM010000052.1 GCA_910576325.1 Clostridia bacterium | reverse complement strand
GGTTATAGGAAAATTATTTTTATCGGAAAAGCTTAAAATAGGCTCGAAATTAAAAGAAAAAGCTTTAAAAATTTTCCGATAAAAAATTTCATTTTATCAGGCCAAGAAAAAACTATGTACATAAACTCATATAAAATTTTCCGATAAAAATGAATCACAGCTGGGGTATAAGGTAAGCTATAGTAAGCAGGTTTTCCTGACTATACTATAAGGAGGTAGACATTTATGTTTACACAGACAAATGTACCAATCCCAGGACTGCTGGATGGATACGAGAGCGCCCTGACTGAAATGGGGTATAGCATGACAACAAAATTGCTGTTTATCCGGCGTGCGGATCTGATCATCAGGCAGCATATGAACAAAGGCCTTGAATATCTTGACAGGGATACCATCTGTGCCTACACAAGAGAGATTGACGGGAAGTATTTTAACGGGGGCATGCAGCGACGCCATTATGAGAGGACGAGGCGGGAGATTGACCGCTTTGTCGCCTATGCCTTTTCCGGTATTCAGACTCTGCTTCCCAGTCCCCTCCGCGGCGCAAGGCAGGGACTGTCGCCGGAGTTTGAGGGGATTGTGGCTGAGTTCCTGTCTGGAAACTCCCACCCGAACACGCGATGTGACATGCGCTGGACGGCCACTAAATATTTTGCATGGCTGGAAAACCAGGGCTTTAAAAATCTGGAGGGTGTCGGCGCTATCCAGATACAGAAGTTCCTTTTGGATTGTTCGGAGAAATATGCTCCGGGCACTATCCATGACCTCCAGTTGTATTTAAAAAAACTGTATGCGTTCCTGCATGCATCCGGGCGGTCGGAAGAAGATTTCCGGGAACTGCTCTCTTTCAAAGTAAACCGTGACAAAAAAGTGTACCCGCCCCTCCCAAAATCAGATATTGCAAAGCTGCTGGACACCATTGACCGTACAAGCATAACGGGGAAACGTGATTATGCAGCCATGATGCTTGGGACGGTTCTTGGCCTGCGTGCATGTGACATTATTTCCTTAAAGCTCAAAGACATCGACTGGATGCGTGGGGAGATCCGGATTATGCAGTCAAAGACATCGAGTCCCGTTGCGCTCCCGCTTACGCAGGATGTCGGGGAAGCGCTGCGGGATTATATACTGAACGCCCGCCCAAACTCAGCAGCCAGGCAGGTGTTCCTCCGGATCAAAGCGCCGCACACGCCCCTTGCGGCTGCGGTAACAGTCGGGGAAATCTACGCAAAATGCTGCGCGGCAGCCGGCCTGCCGGTGAACAAGCGTTTCCATGACCTGCGCCGTTCTCTTGGCACATCCATGGCATCAAACGGCGTGCCAGTACATGATGTCGCACAGGTATTTGGCCACACAAATGATGAATCTGTAAAGCCGTACATTGCCACGGACATTGAGCATCTGAAAATGTGTTCGCTGCCTTTCGACGGCATCGCCCCGAAAGGAGGTGACACGGTATGAATGATGAATTTATAAGTGCATTCAGCGGGAGGATCGGGGCTTTCCTGGACTACCGCACAGCACGCGGCTTTAAGCGCGAAACATATATCCGGCATTTTATCAGGTTTGACCGATGGTGTGCGGAAAAACAGCCGGGGCAGGATCTGCTTTCCAGGGAAATTGTCCATGGGTGGATAGATGATGATAAGGCACCCTGCCATGAACTTTCCCACAGGGCCGCCGCGATGAGGCTGTTTGGGAGATACCTCTGCTCCCTCGGCGAGGACGCGTATGTACTTCCTGATAAGTATACGCCAATCAAAAGCCATGCTGCCGTGTTCGTTTTCACGGATGCAGAACTTTCCGCCCTTTTTGAATCCATTGACTTTCTTGTGCCAACAAAGAAAGAGCCTTTCCTTAATGAAATTGTTTCTGTGTTGTTCCGTCTGATCTACACCTGCGGCCTACGCCCGAACGAGGGGCGCGAGCTTCTGGCAGAGAATGTCTTCCTTGATACGGGCGCTGTACTCATCACGCATACAAAACGCAATAAGGAACGGTTTGTCGTCATGTCCGATGACATGGTGGCCCTTGCCCGCAGATATGACCAGAGGCGCAGGATTTTCGGAGGCGGGAGCCCTTATTTTTTCCCGTCAGCCGGAGGCGGCCCGCTGTCAGCGGAAACTATCCATTCCGCGCTCAACATGGCCTGGTCGCATGCGGACATTGATGGGAAGCACCCTGGGAAAATACGGGTATACAGCCTCCGCCACCAGTTCGCCTCTGCCTGCCTGAACCGCTGGCTGGACAATGGAGAGAACCTTATGGCAATGCTCCCGTTCCTGCGGGAATACATGGGTCATAAGAACCTGTCGGAAACCGCCTATTACATCCATATACTGCCTGAAAATCTCATAAAGTCCCCTGCCATTGACTGGGACAAATTCAACGCGATGTTCCAGGAGGTGGAAAAATGAAAAAAACAGACGGTGACAACCTTTTTAAATTCGTACATGACTACCTTAAAGTTTACCTGCCGAAACAGCGCAAGGCAAGCCCGAACACAATCCGCTCCTACCGCAAAGCACTGGATGAGCTTTTTGACTACATAAAAGAAAAGGAAGACATCCCGTTGTGGAACGTGGCGCTTGGACACTTGGACGCCGATACGATACTGTCTTTTATAGAACACCTGGGGACAGACTGTGGATGCTCAGATGCCACATTAAACAGCCGGCTTGCGGCAATACGGGCATTTATGGATTATGCAGCTGACCGGGATGTGACGCTGGTGGACACTCTCAATGCTTTGAAGAAAGTATCCTATAAAAAACCACGTAATGCGGACATCATTGACTACATGAGCATGGAAGCGGTCACCGCCCTTGCGAGACAAGCGGACACGCATACTGCCAAGGGCAGGCGCGACGGATTCTTCATTATGCTGATGTATGATACCGGGGCCAGAGTCTCGGAGGTGCTTGATATCCGGCTTTGCGATTTCCAGCTGGGAAGCGTGCCAAAAGTCACGCTGCATGGGAAGGGGAAGAAAACCCGATCCATCCCGCTTATGGAAAAGACGGTTCAGCACTTGGAAAAATACCTTTCAGAATTCCACAGCGGACTGCCAATATCATCAGATGAGCCGTTATTTTATTCAACAATGCATGGGGAAAGACATAAGCTGACAGCCAGGAACATTCGGTATGTACTCAGAGCATATGGTGAAAAGGCTGGGCTGGAATGCCCAGAAGTGCCCGAGAAAATTTTTCCGCATCTTCTCAGGCATAGCCGTGCCATGCACTTATACCAGGAAGGGATGGATTTGACGCTTGTATCCCAATGGCTGGGGCATTCGCAGCTGGAAACCACACAGATCTATGCACATGCAGACACAGAGCAGAAGCGGAAGGCGATTGCAGCCGCAACGCCGCCCGATAACCCGCTTTATTCGAAACTAAACTCTGCAAGGTATACGGTCACGGATGAGGAAACATTGAAAAAACTTATGGGACTCCGGTAAGATCATTTTTATCGGAAAATTTTATAATTAGCACTATAGTATATTTGATGGGTGCATAGTCAAACAGCTTTTTTTATCGGAAAATTTTGGCTGAAAATCCTTTTAAATAAGGCATTTCTGTCAAGATTTCCGATAAAAATAATTTTCCTATAACCACGGTTATC
>CAJTIM010000051.1 GCA_910576325.1 Clostridia bacterium | reverse complement strand
ACCGTGTAAATCCACGGCGGCATATAGGAGGATTGCCGCCGTGTCTATTTTTGCCTTTTTTCACAATACCCATAATCTGCACCAACTAAAAAAAGCGTAGCTCCCCCTCCGGGGCAGTCTGGTTATGGATATGATTAGCTCCTATTAGGAATACTTACAAATTTCGTGTTGTTGGCCGAAGTAACCCGGTGGAGGGGCTAAACTTTTTTTAACAAATTAAGTTGAGTGCAGATAAAAAAGGACACGACGATACCTACCGGATACCGCCGTGTCCTTAAAAATGGGTGACTTTAATACACCTTCCGTATTCTATTTTTCAAAAGAAAACGGCGGCTTGAAATTTGTTATTTCAAAACCGCCGTCAAAATCAGTACATGAAAATGCGGCTACTACACGACGGTTTTTTTCTTTTGCCGTCGTGCGGCAACATTTTGAAAATTATTATTTTACATTAAATTTGATATAACGCATGTTTATCATACATATCACGCAAAAATAGCACACATATAAAATGAAAAAGCAAATTATAAAACAACCAATAGCCTTAGCTATTAAATTATGCAAGGATAAGGAGGCGGAAAAAATCACATTTAGCTTATAGTTTATAAAGGGTGTTGCCAATAAAAGCATAACAAAGGCCATTAGCGTTGGTAGAAACAGCTTTATAAGTGTCTGAGAATAAAGCAAAGTTTTCAGCTCAGATCGATTTTTTCCCATTTGAAATAACAATCGGATATTTTTCGCCGCTTTTTTCAAATCTACAATCTGCAACAACGAGATGGTAGAAAAATAAATAATCATAAATATGATACAGATGCCAATTTGCAAAACCCCCATCCATTGTTGTTTAGCCCATTCATAGATATGAACATTCGCGTTAATTAGCAACATTCCAAATGTAAAGGAAAGTGCAGAAAAAATCAGACAAACACAAAATATTGTGTTCATATTTGCATTTGACTTTGAACCTGTTGTCATTTCTGCAATTTGGTATAGTCGATTGCCCTGGTACAAAGTATTTGCTTGTGACAGCCGCAAAAAAGCAATAAAGGCGTATAGCCACTTATAAAATGAAAAGACGCATAGTAGCATCGGCAAAGAAATGAATGAAATGGAGACGGACATCATCTCATTAGACATAACGGAAATAGCAAGCAATAATATTACATAGAAGAATAAATTGACAATACACATCCAGCCCCAAAAAGCTCTCTTACTTACTCCGAGCGGTTGATTGCGTCGTTTTTCATTCATAAGCTGTACAATCTGTAATTTATATATTTTTTGTTTCATAAAAAGTATTGACAAGATTTCTACACAACAAAAGTAGGCAAATGTCTGTAAAACACTTTTTAAGATTATTTGGAGCATGGACTGATGCCCGGTTCCTTGTAGTATTGAATAACAAAAAGTGCAAAATACTACAACACCTAAAGCTACACCCAAGATGAAACAAATCAATCCTATGACAAGTAACTCACTTAGAAACACCCAAGATAGTATATCTTTTCTCATTCCTAACAACATATAAGTGGCAAACTCTTTTGCTCTTTGCTTAACAATAAAAACATTGATATAGTTTACTAACATTACCATAATTATCGCAATCAATAGAGGTAGCGCCATTGTCTGAAAGCCGGCCTGTACGTCTCCCCAATTTGCAATGCTGGTCGAAAGACAGATGATAGATGTAAGCATAACCATTGAAAAAATATAAAGGATGTAATCAAATATAGACCGTTTTGCATTTCGTAACGCTAATTTAAGATACATAATGAACCCCTCCTGTGATTTTGGCTATGGTGTCCAAAATTCTGGTAAAGAACTCCTGCTTGTTCTCTTGTTCTCGTTCCAGCATAGCCTTAAACTCACCATCCTGCATGAATAAAATTTTGTCGCAATAGCTGGCGGATAGGGCATCATGTGTAACCATCAAAATTGTAGCGGAATATTTTTGAGAGAGCATAACAAAGGTTTCTAATAACTGCTTTGCTGAATGACTATCTAAAGCTCCGGTCGGCTCGTCCGCAAGAATAAGGCTGGGGCTTGTAATAATCGCTCTCACACAAGCACATCTTTGCCGTTGACCACCCGATATTTCATATGGAAACTTACTTAATATTTCAGATATGTCTAACCTTTCTGCCCAATCAATAATTTTTTGTTTTACAGACTCCTTCGGCATTTGCTTAATTGTCAACGCTAATGCAATATTTTCATAGACCGTTAAAGTATCTATTAAATTGTACTCTTGAAATACAAAACCTAAATGCTCCCGGCGAAAAGATGCTAAATCATTTTCAGAAAGCTCGGAGACACTTTGCCCATCAATTTCTATCTGGCCACTGGTGGCCTTGTCGATGGTTGCAATCATATTGAGCAAAGTAGTTTTTCCTGATCCGGATGCGCCCATAATACCAACAAAATTTCCTTTAGTAATTTCAAAGCTAACATCTTTGACTGCCTCAGTTGAAGTGCTTTCGGTTTCATATATCTTTCTAACTTTTTTTAATTTTAGAACAGTTGGAACTTGGGTGTCTGTTTTGCTTTCCCATTGATCCTTGCCCAGCCAGCTCGTAACTACTTCAAACAACACTTGATTGGATTTTTCTTTCAAGTTTTCATCTGATATAAATTCGCCTAAAAGCAATTCATTCAAAGTAATTTGAAGTAAATTACATAGAGGATTGAATAGTGATAGGTCGGGCATAGATTTACCTGTTTCCCATTTTGAAATTGCTTTGTCTGTAATCCCTAATTTTTCGGCCAGTTGACTTTGCGTTAGGCCATTATCTTTTCTTCGAGCTGCAATAAAGCTGCCGATTTTCTTTTGATCCATATGTCAAAAACCTCTCTTTCGCGTTTTATTATACTGTGGCCCGAGAAAATGAACACCTACCAGCGGTAGAGTTGCCAAAAATCCACTTGTTTTTAGCTTTACCACGGTGCTATTATAGCTCTATTCAGCCCAAACAACAAGGTTATCACCACTTTGGGACATTTTGTCTCAAAGCTGAGCGGCTATACTCCATGAATTATTCAATTATATATGAAATTAAATACTACTTAAAAATAAAATCACGTTTCGTTCTCATATTCCGCCCCGAAATGTAAAATAATATAGGGGTGATGTGAGAATGTACCAATATGAAAAACGCCTGGACTGTCATGCCCTGGGCCAAGAAATCAAGCGCAGACGAAAAGCCAAAGACTGGATGCAGGAGCACCTGGCCCAGCTTGTAGACCTCACCCCTCGCTCCATCATGTATATTGAGAACCGGGGCCAGCACACCAGCCTCAATGTGAAATAAATCACAGTTTGTTGGCTCTGTTTTAGTTCATAAGATTTTAAGGCGAACGCCCACCATAAAAAAACATAAGTGCAAATCATACGCTCCCAATTAAATAATGCCGCTAAATTTTAGCGGCATGGTTTCCTGCATTCTTCTGGCAGTTCCGGTGCCCAAGGCAGCAGATGCTCCAGCTTTGCCGTTTCCGATATGCTGTAGATTATGGCACTTCCCCGAAACAATGTCTTTAACTCATGTAAAGCGGCGATTATTTAATACCGTGTTTGACCGTACCCGCCGAAAAAGAACAGTCGATAGTCACATGGGGACAGTGTCATCCGGTCTATCTAAAGCAGTACCGCAAGGTTACATACACCAATCTTCTCACAAGCGGCAGGCTGAACACTTATCTTGCCGACCTCGACAGACAGGCACAGGAACGCTTTGAAAGGCTTATTGATGGCATGAAACAGACACAGGGCATTAACGGAACGGTTAAAGGCAGAAAACGCCTTAGAATGGACAGGACAACTCAATAACATAAGGGCTCATGCAAGGGAGATTGTAAATAGCAAAATGAATCTTTCCGAAGTTAGTTGAAATAAAGCTTTTATCAAATGGTAAAACATGGTATAATAAGCACAAATTTTAAAGCGTTTGCGGGAGTTGATACCATGGATGAATTTATCAAGGAGCTTGATCCAAATCTGGATTATCTGGAGCATAAAATAATAGGGAATGAAGTCATTATTTATGTAGCC
>CAJTIM010000050.1 GCA_910576325.1 Clostridia bacterium | reverse complement strand
CAACATCACCAGCATTGATCCCCAAAATGACAAATCAATGCGTGAGGTATATGGCTTAGATAAAGCATTACGCGAGTAAACTCGCAATAGCGGTTTCCCATATGCCGGACTGGCGGTTTCCGCCAGCCCGGATATGCGGTTTCACCGCACAAGAATATTCAGTCGATTGCCGCCATTACATTTTTGATATTCCCCGGCATTGCAGCTTCCTCCTTTCTTTCTGCATTATAACAGGATATTTCGTCCAGTTTTTCATATATCTTGCGGTTTTAAGGACAAGTATTTACCAGTATACAGCAGTCCGCTCTGATAGAAAAGATTTTTAGCAATTTTCTTTTGAAGCATTGGCATTTCCCAAACTTCCCCGTATTAAGAAGCAAAGAAAACTTTTTGAAGTATTTCTCTCAAAACTCCTTCAAAAACGCTCTGTGTGGTATTGTAGGTAGTGAGAGGGTTTTTAAGAGAGTTTAAGATTCTTCCCAACAAGCGAAATCCGTCCGGCAAGCCATAGCGCGGACGGGCAGATTTACGGAAATGGGTATCCGTTTCCTATGATTGATTCTTAATGTAATCACTACGGTTGCGTTAGCCTATACCGTATATTTCGTGCTCAATTTTTCAGAGGAAAAGTAAAATACATAAAAACCTGTAAACATTACGTCTACAGGTTTTTATCAAACTATTTACTTAGCTCCCCGAGTTGGGCTCGAACCAACAACCCCGCGGTTAACAGCCGCGTGCCCTACCATAGGGTGCGTTCGCACACCGAAGAACTATCACAAGCTAAAATACTCCCATCTTTAATTTTCATGGAAAGTAAATAGAATATCTAATACTACGTCTAAAAAACTATTATTTAATTCCTTTAACAGTTCTCGTCCATCTTCATCTAAAGAATAGAGATTATGTACAATCAAACATCTCACTGCATACAAATTATTACCAACATTATTTTCTTTATAACGTTTTTCATTATCCTGTAACATTTTTTCACAGAGATTATTCAGAATTTCTTTTTTTTGTAAATCGATATTAGAAAAATTGTTAAAAAGCCATATAACTCTATTCTTTTCCGTTGTAATATCACTAAGTTGCTCTCTTTTTTCAAATAAGTCATCCGGAGAATCTTCGATCTCATTAATAAAACTTTTTATTTTATAGTTAAACACTACACCAATCAATATTTCAACAATCTGATAGATTAAATGGAATTTTGAGTAACTTGATTCCCTGAGAGGTATTAATTCCATAAATAAAACATTGATATATGAAATATCTCTTATTGGTTCGGGCAATTGCTTAACTCTAATATTTTTATCAAATATATCAGGCTTTGTAAAAACATTTCCCTCACCACAAAAAGAATATCCTTTTGAAAATAAATCTACTGCATAATTTGATATATCAAAACGTTCTATTTTACTTGCATTTCCTTTATCATACACCAGTATTTGAATATCATCCGAATAATAATCCAAAATACTGAAATCTGAGTATTCTCTGTCTCCAAACTCTGTCATTTGTAACAACTTATACATGACTATATATGCATATTTTAAATAAAACTCATCCTGCACATAATCATGTTCCTTAGATTCCAAAGACTGTATAGGAAATATCCATCCAATTCGAATCCCATCAGCATATAATTTAAAAATGCTATTTTCTGAAACTTCACCATTATTATATAAAAAACACATTTCAAAATCATATGGTACAAATGATTTATCTAATGATAGTAAAGGTTTATATAGAAATTCATTTCCTGTTTTTATATCTTTTACTTCAAATACTCCATTATGGTATTTTGTTATATTATTTTCATTGGCTTCGTATTTCATTACCCATTTACCTGACTATCATATTTCCTATATCCATTTTCTACCGCTTGTAATAAATCAGCATATGAATCACTTTCTTCATTAAACAATTCCCGATAAAAATATTCCAAATACATTCTTTGGGCATTTCCTATCTTCTTCGCCTTAACTTTTATCATATCCATCCGCTTTAAAAATTCCATAAACCACTCGCCTTCTTTGTCATCTATATAATTATCTTCTATATCTTTTACAATCTTCTCCAATGAACCAAAATCTTCAATAATTCTTTTATCTTTCATGATCCCCATTGCAGCTCCATAGCCAGTTAGTGCCTGTGATGTTGAAAAAGCCTTACTTGCTTTTCTTGCAAAAGGCGAACTTTTAATTTCATATTCATGAAGCTTATCCTGATCTACATAACAATTCTTTGCCTTTTCACATAAAACGTCGAACACTTTAATATATCCTTCTAAAAAAGACTTAAAAATATCTACAGATATATTTTCTTTAGACATTTTTTCCAACATTTTTATATTTTCAAGCATTTCTTCCCGATCCATTGGTAAAGCATTTCGGCTCATATACGAATTAAAACCATCAATTGTATTTTTAAATATAAACTCTTTTTTATCTGCATTCGCCGTCCCTTCAACTTCTCTAATCAGCTTCACGCCGTTTACTTCTGTATCCAACATGTCACTATACAACATCTCTAACTGATGACGAGGAGACATGGGGGTTTGTCCTGTATTTAAAGTCAACATCCTATACAATACACCAAATTTATTTATATTTACATAAACCTCCAATCGTAGCTTATAATCATAAAAATCTTCTTTTTTTTGTTCAAGTGCATCCATCTCTGCTGCTATCAGAGTATGTGTTCTCTGTAAACCATCAAGAATTAAAACCTTTTCTCTATGTGTTTTAATGTAGTCCTGTAGTTCATCACTTTCCATATTTTTTAATGTATTATCATCACTCATGATAGCTAATACTAATGGAGGTATTACACAACCATTTAGCAAATCCTCTTTTAACAATGAATATACTGTTTGGGAAGTTTTCACACGCTTTCTTTGAAGGTCATTATTTTTAATCAAATCTTTCGCATACTGTAAATATTCTCCAAATGTTGTTTCAACATATAAATTTGTACTCTTAATCCTATTATCATATATATTTGACATTATTCTCATTTTCTCTTTCCTCTTTTCCCCTATTGTATGTGTTACATACCAATTTTATCCTAATATCCTCTTTTTCTATAAATTGTCTATTTTCGTTCATTATTCGGCTCATTATTCGGCTCATTATTCGGCTCATTTTCGTTCATAATATGAACTCCTGCCAGCACCCTTCTGCTCCAAAAATCCCACTTCGCATAATCTGTTGAGATAACGTTTCGTCGTTGCTACTGATTTTCCTAATAAATCACGACCTATCGCGTTAGTGATTATAGAATTATCATCCAGATACTTCAATATCGGAGCCATGCGAACTTGTTCTTCTTGTGACAATTTTTCAAATTGCACATTAGAAAAAGTTTCTTTTCTATATTTTTCTTTTAATAATTTATTATACTGCTCACAAGGCTTACACAATACCATAACTCCCCTGAAGTTGGCATCAATATCAGGATAGGGAGCCTTTTCCTTTTCACATACCTCCATAATCTTATCAAATCCTCTTCCCCAGGATTCAATCTCTCCAGCTTTGTAGAAAACATCTGCTATTTTAGGATTATATGGTATTGAAGAATGCTTCTCATATATTTTATCTACTGGCAAATTATCCGGCCATTTTCCATCATTCCAAACATATATTTTGTCTTCATAAATGCTAATCTGAATAGGAATTCCAGTACTATAATCTTTGTGATTAATGGCATTCAGCAATATCTCACGAAATCCCTCCATCGGAAACATATACGTTTCCGTTCTCTGCAAACCTTTATAATCGATTAACGCCTTCATATACTTTGTGTAAATCAACTCTACCACTTTATCCGCTTGTAAAATTAATGGCCCGTGAACTTCATCTTGATACCTTAAATCAGAATCAGAATCTCCGAAATATCCGATTTTTATATATGCGCCCGTTACCCATTTTTCCGGATCGGGATGGAACATTAAAATTGCTGCTCGTATCAGATTTTCTCCTTCAAATAATTTTAAATTCTCTAACAATAACTTGTCATTGACCTCTGCCGCAATTTTACTTAGCCGCTTTTTATAAACAGATTTTTTTCTGAATTCCTGCAACGCTTCCTTACTTAGGGTATCTACTGTTTCTCCTGGTATTGGCACATTATCCCACGTTTTCCCTTGCCTTTCGTAAAGAAATTTTAATAATTCTATTCCCTTTATTTCCTGCATGGTACTACCACTGCGATAATAATATTTTCCTCTATAATTAACGGGAAACGGATAGCTATCAACAATAATTTCTATATATTCTAATCCATTTTCTTCTATAAGATTTACATCGGCAATAATATTCATCGTAGAAACAATTTTATTTGGAATATCTTCTAATAGCTTTTTAGAATTACCAATCCCTGTTACACCACCATTATCATCTTTTCCAATAATAAGCGTTCCACCCTGTGCATTGGCATATCCACATATCCATTTCAAATATTCATCTTTCCAAATTTCCTTCCACTCAACGCCCTGATGCTCCGACATTTTTTCTTCCTGCTTTCACTCATTTAATTATTTCTATAATTATAATCTATTTTCTACTTATCTTCAATTGATTAATACAAAAAAGAAACCCTGTATAAATTCAATACAAGGTTTCACTACATGGAAAGCCACAGCTTTACTTTCACTTTCGTGCATCCCATATATATTTTTTCTTTTATAAATATTCCATGTTACTATTTCCTGTTTTATATAGGCTAGAGTGAAAATCTGCCACTTTTAACAAAAAACACTCAGTTACTAACAAGTGTAACCATTCCATTGAGCTATTGGAGCATATCTCTTTCGGTTAACAGCATATTGCCTGTCAAAATTTCTTCTCTCTTATCCTCGGATATACAAAGCCCATAAACACTGATGTCTACGGGCTTTTTTAAGCTCCCCGAGTTGGGCTCGAACCAACAACCCCGCGGTTAACAGCCGCGTGCTCTACCATTGAGCTATCGAGGATTACTTCTTCTTTTTTCTCTTCAGATATATTCTATGCTTTCCTTCGCCTTCATATACCTTCAAAACTATATACTGAATTATCTCTTCCACATCTTGGTTTTCTCTTAGTCTTTTCTGTTCTTCTCTCTCCTATGACGCTTGGTCAAGCCCTCGACCGATTAGTAGCAGTCAGCTCCATACATTACTGCACTTCCACCTCTGCCCTATCTACCTTATCGTCTTTAAGGGGTCTTACTGCTTTCGCATGGGATATCTCATCTTGAGGGGGGCTTCACGCTTAGATGCCTTCAGCGTTTATCCCTTCCCG
>CAJTIM010000049.1 GCA_910576325.1 Clostridia bacterium | reverse complement strand
TAAAATCGGTAATCCACAAAGATGGAAATAACTGATTAAGCACCGGTTGGTTATCCACCAACAAGAGACAAGTTGAGTGAAAACAAATTTTTTATTTTCTCTGTTTTTCACAAAAAGTCACATGGACTCTATCAGGGGTTCTGAATAGTTACTGCTGTTCATAAAATTTAATAGCTTGATACCGAACTTAGTGTGAAGCTGCACATCAAAGCAAAAGCCATCATCATATAAGATTTTGTCATTGCATAAGCAATCATATTCGGATTAAAGGAGAGATAATTGATTTTCCTAGATTGTAGGCTTCCTGTAATTCAGATTTCCCGGCAATATCCCCCATAGCCATTACACCGCCGCAAAGCACTTTTCCAATGCTTTTCCACCCTAAATGTTTTTCAAGATGTTCATACCAATAAAGAGTTTCTTCAAAGCCGCAGCCCTCGGCTGCCATAATGAGAACACTTTCCTTTTTAGGGTTTCGATAATTAGGGTCGCATTCCGCAACAGCAAATAAGCGGTCAAAGGCAGTTTTTAATTGTCCGCTGATAGTCCAATAGTAAAGCGGTGTTGCAAGAACCACGATGTCCGCTTCCTTGTAAACAGGATAGATTTTATCCATATCGTCTTTTTGGACACAAGGGCTATCCGGGTTTTTACCGCCGCCAAAACAACCTTTACAACCGTTTATATTCATACCGTCAAGAAAAAACTCTGTCACGGTGTTTCCGGCTTCCTCTGCGCCTTTCTTAAATTCTGCCGTTAATGCTGTTGTATTTCCGGCTTTTCTTGGACTTCCATTGAGAATAATAATTTTTTTGCTCATAATTAGCTGGTCTCCTTTAAATTGAATTGGCTAAATCAGCCGCTTTTTTGCAGCCCTCGGTTTTGTCTATATCGTCAACATTTAATACGCCGGGAATTAAAACCTCGCCTACCATCTTCCATTTATTCAATGCCGCCATACGCTCAATAGGAATACGAACGCCGTCCATGACGGACATATCATCTTCTTCACAACAGGCAATCAGCGCACATTCCTTTCCGGCAATATCCTTGCCGCCTACAACCATAGAAAAGATACGGTCAATAACACCTTTAATCTGCGCCGGGATAGAATACCAGTAGACAGGCATGGTAAATACGATAACGTCCGCTTCAAGAATTGCCGGTGCAATCGTGTTGAAATCATCATCAAAAGTACAGGCTTTTCCAGTGGAGAAACAGGTTTCACACGCCCGGCAGCCGCCCACTTTTTTTAATGCGGCGTCAAACCGTGTGATTGTGTGCCCCTTTGCTTCGGCTGCCTTGATGAAAGCGTCTGTCATAGCAAAGCTATTCCCGTTTTTCCGGGGGCTTCCCGTTATTACAACTATGTTCTTGCTCATAAAATATGTCCTCCTAATTCTGTGAGATTGACTTTCTCTGCTTTTGATATTATAATCTTAGCAAGAATTGAAACAAAATCAAGTACGCACATATAAGTGCGATACTTACAATAAAGTTATATACTTACCTAAAGGAGAGTGTAAAATGAGTGAACGCTGCATTTCAAATGAATGTCTTGAAACAACAGGTTTCAGCTATACCTTGTCATTAATCAATGGCAAATATAAGATGACTATTTTGTATACTTTAATGGAGTTCGGAGTCGTTCGTTTTAACGAAATGAAAAAATATATCAGTGAAATTTCATATAAGACTTTAAGCTCCACTTTAAAAGAATTAGAAGCAGACCAATTAGTGCATAGAAAAGAATATCCACAAATCCCGCCAAAGGTAGAATATAGCTTAACAGAGCGTGGAAAGTCTTTAATTCCTATTTTAGACGGAATGTGCGAATGGGGTGATAAAAACAGATTATAAGGCTGCTTGCTTCTTTACCGCACATGAGATTGTTGCAAAAGAGCAATAGACCAATCAGGGATGTGGCCGGAATCAGCCCCCGATATCCCGGGAAAAAGAAGAAGCGGAGGAAGGCGCGGCGCAGAACGCCGTTCCTCCCTCCGCAAACGGGGTAAACTGTCCGTTCAGGAGAGCTTGAGTACTTCAAAGCATTTCTTTTCTATTCTACTGTCTCAGTTCCGCATCCAGCGCCTCCAGGCCCTTCAGAATCCGCTTCATGGCCGAAGCCACATCCGCTTCCTCCAAAGTCTTATCCTTTGCCCGAAATACAATAGAGTAAGCCATAGACTTATAACCTTTCTTAATCTGAGAGCCCTCGTACACATCAAAAAGCTGATAACTCTCCAGATAGCTTCCGCCCTTATTTTCTATAACCTCCTCAATCTGTCCGGCCAGCACGGACTTGGGAATTACCATAGAAATATCACGGTTTACCGCCGGATATTTTGCAATGCCTTCATATTTCCGATCAAAAGTGGCAAATGGTTCTATGGAAGGCATGTCAAGCACCGCAACATAAGCCCGCTCTCCGATTCCGTAAGTATCGGCCACGGCGGGATGCACCTCGCCCAGATAGCCCACTGTCTTGCCGCCGTAGATAATATTTGCCTGACGGCCGGGATGGAGGAAGGGCTTGCCTGCCTTGGGATCGTAAACCTCCTTTTCGTGAAGACCGATTTTGTCAAAAAATTCCTCAACCACACCCTTCATGGTGTAGAAATCTCCCTCTCCGTACATCCCCAGGGTGAACTGCATCCGCTCATCCGGAAGCTCTGTCAGGGGAAGCTCCTTTGCCATATAAATATTTCCCAGCTCATAGAGACGGACATTTTTATTTCTCCGATTGTAGTTGGTTGCCAAAGAGGTCAGCATCCCATTCAGGGAGGTAGTCCGCATAATGCTGAAATCCTCTCCTAAGGGATTGGAAATGGTAACGGCACGGCGCAGCGGATCTTCCCCGTCAAGCAGCAGCTTATCAAATACCTTGGGGCTTTCAAAGGAATAAGTCATTCCCTGAGAAAAGCCGCAGAACTCCGCAATATCCCTGGCTACCGCCTCAAGTCGAAGCTTAAAGGGCAGTTTTCCGGTGGTCGCCTCTCCCGTCGGCAGGGTGGTTGGGATGTTGTCATAGCCGTAGAACCGCGCTACCTCCTCCGCCAAATCTGCCAGGCGCAGCACATCCTGACGGAAGGTGGGCACTAAGACTTCACCTGTCTGTTCGTCATACTCCAGCTCTACCATATGCAGGTAGGAAAGCATCTGCTCCTTGGTAATATCCGTTCCCAGAAGGGTGTTGATCTTCCCTGCGTCAAAAGGCACCCGGATCGGCTCTTTGATTCCGGTGTACACATCCACCATGCCGTCCACCACCTCACCGGCTCCCAGCTCTTCAATCAGCTGACAGGCGCGGTCAATAGCGGCCTGTGCATTGTTGGGGTCAAGACCCTTCTCAAATTTACCCGAAGCCTCGGTGCGCAGTCCTACCTTCTTTGCGGAAAGGCGGATGTTTACACCGTCAAAGCAGGCGGCTTCAAAGAGCATGGTTTTTACATTGTCCGTGATCATGGAATTTTCACCGCCCATGATTCCGGCTATGCCGATGGCTTTCTCACCGTCGCAGATCATCAGTACGGAATCGTCCATTGTCCGCTCCTGACCGTCTAAGGTGACGAATTTCTCATCCTTTTCCGCACGGCGCACCAGGATCTGATTACCTGCAATAGTGTCCAAATCGTAGGCGTGCATGGGCTGGCCGTATTCCTCCATGACATAGTTGGTAATATCCACAATGTTATTAATAGGGCGGATTCCGTTTACCGCAAGCCGGCGCTGCATCCACTTGGGTGAGGGAGCGAGCTTGATGTTTTTGACGACTCTCGCACAGTAGCGGGGGCAGAGATCCGCATCTTTTACGTCTACCCGGATATAGTCGTTTACATCGCCGCCAGAGCCTTTGACCTTTACTTCCGGGGGGATGAAGGTTTTGCGGAAGGTAGCCGCCGCTTCTCTGGCAATGCCGATAACGCTGTAGCAGTCTACCCGGTTGGAGGTGATCTCGTACTCGAAAATCACATCGTCAAGGCCCAGAGCTTTGACAGCGCTCTCTCCTACCGCAGCATCCTCCGGGAAAATGTAGATGCCGTTTTCCGGAGCCTCCGGGAACAGCTCCCGGGTCTGGCCCAGCTCTTCAATGGAGCACATCATGCCGTTTGACTCTACGCCCCGAAGCTTGCCTTTTTTGATTTTAATACCGCCCGGCGTCATCTTTCCGTCATGTCCTCCCGCTACGCGGCCGCCGTCCAGAACCACCGGGATTTTCTGGCCTTCCTCTACGTTGGGGGCGCCTGTTACGATCTGAATCGGGGCTTCCCCGCCTATGTCTACCTGGCACACCACCAGCTTGTCTGCGTCCGGGTGGCGCTCGATTTTTAAAATCTGTCCGATGATGATATTTTCCAAATCAGCGTCCAGAGCCTTATAGCCCTCCACCTTTGTACCGGAAAGGGTCATTGCATCGGTGTATTCCTGTGCCGTCACATCGAGATCCGGCACGTATGCTTTAATCCATGATAATGATGTATCCATACTGACCTCCTATTTAAAGTTCCGTAATATGTGTCTCAGGGATATTATTGATTAAAATTGTCCCAAAAACCGAATGTCGTTCTCATACAGCAGCCGCATATCGTCAATCTCGTATTTCAGCAGAGCGATACGCTCCAGGCCCATGCCGAAGGCAAAGCCGGTATACTGTTCGGGATCGATGCCGCACATCTCCAGTACATGGGGATGTACCATGCCGCAGCCTAAGATCTCGATCCAGCCGCTTCCCTTGCAGAACCTGCATCCCTTGCCGCCGCATTTGAAGCAGCTTACGTCCACCTCGGCGCTTGGCTCGGTGAACGGGAAATGATGAGGACGGAACTTTGTCTTCGTATCCGGCCCGAAAAGCTCTTTGGCAAATTCCTCTAATGTACCTTTCAGGTCCGCAAAGGTGATATTTTTGTCTACCACCAATCCCTCCACCTGATGGAAAGAGGGGGAATGTGTTGCGTCCACTTCGTCGGAACGGAATACCCGCCCCGGTGCAATCATACGGATAGGAAGCTTTCCCTGCTCCATGACACGGGCCTGACAGGGCGAGGTCTGGGTGCGCAGTACGATTTCCTTGTTGATGTAGAAGGTGTCCTGCTCATCCTTTGCCGGGTGGCCATCGGGAATATTCAGTTTTTCGAAGTTGTAAAGATCGTACTCAATCTCCGGGCCTTCCACCACCTCATAGCCCATGCCGATAAAGATGCGCTCCACCTCTTCCAAGGCAATGGTGTTGGGATGGCGATGGCCCGCCTGATTCTTTTTCGCCGGGAGGGTTACGTCTATAACCTCGGCTTTCAGCTTTTCTTCCCGAACCAGAGCCTCCATTTTTTTCTTGGCCTGCTCCAGAACACGCTCAATCTCCTCACGTGTTTCATTGACAAGCTGGCCTACCTTCGGCCGGTCCTCGGGAGCAACGTCCTTCATTCCTTTCAGGACGCTTGTCAGCTCTCCTTTTTTTCCGAGAATGGCCACACGCACATCGTTCAGTGTATTCAAGCTTTCCGCTGACTGTATCTGCTTCATGGCTTGTTCACGGATTTTCTGCAATTTCTCCTTCATATTGTTCTCCTTTCTTCCATTTCTCCTTGTTTTTTTGACATAAAGGTATCTCCCCGGGCGCGCTCTCTTTGTCTGAGAGGGAAGCTCTCCCTGCCCGCAGGGTGTTTCCCGTTACTTTTCACACCCACGCCAATCACTCCGCTGATTGGCGTGGAGCCAGTACAGTTATGGGGCCAAAGGGACTGCCCCTCGCCGAAGGCGACTTTAAATGGGCAGTCCCTCTTACAATTTGCACCCTTATCAAATAAAACTTTGCAAAAACTGGCGTGGGTGTGAATTGTAACTGTTTCCCCGGCTTCCATAAAAATACCGCGGAAATAAAATACGCCCCTGTAAAGGGACGAAATTATCTCCGCGGTACCACCCAGATTCCTGCTTTATACAGGCTCTCATTCTATACGTAACGTGTATATCCGTCGCCGCCTACTCTGTTTCAGCGGCGCTGCTCCGGTGGGAAATTCAATGATTCTCTGAACTTGGGACTGCTTTCAGCCGGTGACATTCCCTCTCTGGAAGAAGATGAATCATCTACTTAACACCTTCACTGCATTTTTGCTGTGTTTTGCTATCGGGATTTATTTTATAACAGTTTTTCCGGAATTGTCAAGTGTTTTTCGAATCTTTCCGAAGTTAGTTGATTTTGCGTTTTAACTCAAGCCGCAACAGTTTCCCTTTCAGCAACTCAAAACTGTTGCGGCCATACATGATCCTTTTGACAACTTTCAGCTTGTTCACGCTTCCTTCTGCCAGTCCATTATTGTAATCAAGACGAA
>CAJTIM010000048.1 GCA_910576325.1 Clostridia bacterium | reverse complement strand
TACCGAAGAAGGTGCAAGAGATTACTTGAAAATCATGTCTTATATCGGTACCGCACACAAACAGGGTTACAATGCTTATGAAGCAATCAAAAATGCAATTTCAGGAAATCCAGATTTCATCTTTGGATAATGGGTGTCCTGAACAGTTACGAATATTTTTAGTAATCGGAATTACATTTGGGGTATTATGTGCTCTTGTGATTGCATTTTTCATCTGGATTATAGCTACTATGCCGAAGGAAAATGCATCTGATGTGGAATGGTCCTTTAGTTATTCCCTATCCATAACCCCGAATGGCTCCATGAGTGAAGGTGATTTTCAAATGCATTAAAAGCTTCGGAAGAGAAAGAAGCTTTTTATGGAGAACTTGAGTGGTATGATACTTTGGAAGAAGCAATGCGCAATGACAGTAGAATTAAAACCGAAATTGATATTAATTACTCAAACTTCGCATACAAATTTTAACTATGCACCTTGAAAATTCAATACCTGGCAATTATTTGTTTGTCAATATTCAGAGAATTATACTGCTTGTAATTTCGATAAGTACAAGAAGAGTTCACCAAGAGACCATTCATCTTTCGATTCACGGCTCTCCAGAGACAGCATCATATATCGGGTAAAGACTACCGCTGTATGTGCGGTCATTGCATCATAGGACATGGCCCTGCATTTTTTGCTTAAGCGTAAATAGCTTTACAGACCTTGAAGAACACCTTGATATCCCAGTGTTTTCCATATATGCGGATGATTTCTTCTTCTTTCAGGCCGACATCTATTGAAATGATGCACAAATACTCTTGGTAATAATTGTTTTTGGACAACTCAATTATACCAAACCAGACGGTTTCATGCTATTTTAATGCCAGTTATTATTGAATTTTCAAGGTGCATAGGCACTTATTCAAGTGCGACGTTTGAGTTATAAACATTTGGTTAGTGCAATGCTTATAAAGGTAAATGAACTTTGGGAAATTTGAAATAAAGAAATAATGATATTGGAGAAAAATATGTTGGAGAAAACAGACAAAAAATATGAAAGATTAGTATATTATCCAAAACAGTACAGTATATTGTATGCTGTTGTATTTATGACAGGAATTTGTTGTCTAGTCTTGATACTTCTGATTATGTCGATGGAAGAATTGAAGGAAGCAGCATGGTTTCTTTTGATGGGTGGAGTTGGAGATGCTGGTTGCCTGATTTTTGCAATTGGATATGCAAGATTTAAAATTTTTGTTGAAAAAGATGGGTTGATTGCAATACCTATGTTTGGAAGAAAAAAGGTAATTCCATATGGACAGATTACAGAGGTAAAATATGGTATGTCTAATAAATTGATTATTATAAAGGGAAGAAAAAAGTTGATTTCCGTAGGAAATTATGCGGTAGGCTATCAGAAATTGTGCGAGCTATGTAGTAGAGAGGTAGGGAAAAATTAGATTATGTTAAATTAACTTGTTGTGCTAGTTCAATCTAAATTTATTTTGGCCGGTCAGCTTTACTGTTTGAGCGTTTGAGTGCCATAAGGCAGATTTCCTGCTCTGTTATTTCCCTTGTAAGTGTTTTATAGAGGCAAATCCGATTCGTTTGTTGAGTGAGGGCGGAGAACTGACGGAGAGCTAAAGCTCTTTGGATATACGGGGGATCAGTATAGAGGAAGCCCGGGACGCCCTGAGGAACATACATCGCTTCCGCTGCGGGAAGCCGGGGAGACCGGAAGAGATCTTACAGCCGGACGGAAGCCGGGTGTATATCACATACGATGAACGTGGGAATATCCTGGAGCTGAGGGATGCCTTCGGAAGCACCACCCGCTTTGCCTACGACGCTCTGAACCGGGTAACGGAGACCACGGACAGGAACGGGAACCGTACCTGCTACGAGTACGACCCATCGGGAAACATCATCCGGGTAGTGAACGTGGAGGGAGGGGAGAGAAGCTACCGCTATAACGAGAGCGGGAAGGTCATGGAGATCCGGGACTTTGACGGGAGCACGGTAAAGAGGGAATACAACGTTCTGAACCATCCCAGCAGGCTTATAGACCAGGAGGGAAGACAGACCCTGCTGTCCTACGACGTGATGTGGAACCTGGCCTGTGTCACAGAGCTGAACGGGGCAAAGACCACCTATATCTACAACGGCCAGAACCGCCTGGAGAGGGTGCGGAAAGCCAACGGAGCCCAGGTGCGTTATGCCTATGATGCGGCAGGGAACCGGACCGGCGTAACGGATGAAGAGGGAAACCGGACAGGCCTTGCTTACGATGCCCTTGGCCGCTTAATCAGGGTAACGGACCCGGAAGGAGCCGAGACGTCCTACGAATACGATGTCATGGGGAACATGACAAAGGTAACGGACGCCTGCGGGAATACGGTTCATTTAACCTATGACGCTATGGGGCGCTTAATCAGGGAAACCAACGCCCTGGGAGAAAGCCGTCACTACACCTACACGGCCCTGGGAAAAGCGGAGAGTGTCACGGACGAGGCGGGAAGGGCCATCCGCTATGAATACGAGCCGGGAGGCAGGCTGAAAAAGATCCGTTATCCTGACGGGACCTGGGAAGCCTACACTTATGATGGGAACGGAAATGTGCTGACAAGGACCCGGGAAACAGGCTTTGTTCAAAGCTATGTCTATGACAGTTTGGAGCGGATAATCGGAATCAGGGGAAGCGGAGGGGAATCCAAGACCTATGCTTACGATGCGGTAGGCAACGTTATCCGTATGACGGACGGCCTGGGGAACAGCACCCATTACGAATACACCCTGACGGGTTGCCTGAAAAAAGTAACGGACGCCCTGGGGAACGAGACGGAATACGGCTACGATGTCTGTGATCGGTTAATTGAGATCCGGCAGTATGGGGAATTCGGAAATACGGAAGAAAACAAATCGGATAAGGCCATATCAGGGTTAGAGCCAGCTCCTTCCATAGATCATGAATTACTGGAAGCCCAGGAGCATAACCGGGAGTCAAGGTCCTGCCAGATTACAAGGTACGAGCGAGATCTCGCCGGCCAGGTAACAAAGATTACGGACGCCCTGGGCCGTGAAGAGCATTACACTTACGGAAAGCGCGGAGAGCTGCTGTCGAAGCTTGACAAGGACGGATATGTTACTGCCTACGGCTATACGGAAAAGGGAGACATAAACCGGATTCAATATGCGGACGGAAGGGAGGTCCGTCTGTCCTATAATGCCCTGCGCCAGCTGGAAGAGCTGGAGGACTGGCTGGGGATCACCCGGATAGAGAACGATGCATTGGGAAGGGCGGTAAAAGTAAGCTATCCCGAAGGAGAGACCGTCACCTATACCTGCGGAAAAGCCGGGGAGCGTACCAGTCTGACATATCCGGACGGAAGAACCGTAACCTACGGCTACGACGAACTGACCCGTCTGACCGAGCTAAGAGACGGGGAGCAGAGCATCCGTTATGCCTACAATGCTCTGGGAAGGCTGGAGGAAAAGCAGTTCCCTGGAGGAATGACAAGCCGTTACGCCTATGACAGCCAGGGGAGGTTAGAAAGCCTTATCCACAGTGACCGGGAAGGAATTCTGGACGCCTACGCCTACCGGTACGACATCTTGGGAAACAAGACAGCCATAGAGAAGCAGAGGAGAGGGCTTAAAGAAGAAAGCGGAAGCTACACTTATGGATATGATGCATTAGGAAGACTTAGCAGCGTTACCAAAGACGGGATACTGCTTCGAAGTTATGCCTATGATGCCTTTGGAAACAGGACAGGGTTAAAGGAAGGGGAAAGAGAGACCAGATACACTTACAATGCCCTGAATCAGCTTATCAGCCTGACGGATGGAGAGACGACGGAGCAGTACGGCTACGATAAGAGAGGAAACCTGACGGAGCTGTTGCGCAACGGAAACATAGCCAACCAATACTTGTATGGAGCCCTAAACCGTCTGGAGAAAGCAGTAAATTCGGAAGGAATCCAGGCATTGTACCAATACAATGGCTTGGGATACCGTACGGGAAAGAGAATCAAAGAATCCCTGCCTGACCCGGAAAGGCAGATACGTTACACCATCGACCTGACGCGTCAGTATCATAATCTGTTAGCAAAGGAAGAGGAGGGAGAGAGCATAAGCTTCCTTTGGGACGGAAGTGTAGCAGGAATGAGGAGAACGGGGGGAAGTGGAGCAGAAGGGAGACATCCTGAAATGCAGGAATACTACCTTCAGGATGACCTTGGAAGCCCGATCCGCCTGCTGAATGAGAATGGAGATCTGACGGAGAGTTACGGCTATGGCGAGTTTGGCCGGGATCTGTATGGAAACCAGGGAGAAGTACAGCCTTTTGGATATACGGGGTATCAATATGACCGGGTGTCCAATACCTACTTTGCGCAGGCGAGAGAGTATGTTTCGCATACAGGACGTTTTGCAGGGCAGGATATCATTAAGGGCTCTATCGAAATACCATATAGTTTGAATGAGTATAGTTACTGTTGGGAAAATCCCTTAGTATTTGAAGATTTAAATGGAGCGTACCCAGAATGGATTAGCGATGTGGCAAAAGTTGGTGGAACATTATTGTTGGTTGGAGTAGCAATAGGAGTTACAGTTGCAACTTTTGGAACAGCAGCGGGTATAGGAGTAGCAGCAACTGCAGCAATAGGAGGAACAATAGGGGGAATTAGCTCTATTCAATCTGGAGGTAATGTTGCGGATGGAATTATGCGAGGAG
The DNA here is from genome assembly GCA_910576325.1 of Clostridia bacterium. GTDB lineage: Bacteria > Bacillota > Clostridia > Lachnospirales > Lachnospiraceae > Laedolimicola. Next base: position 1,619 of record CAJTIM010000048.1, on the reverse strand, counting down.
GTACGCTGGCAACGATAGCAGCAGTAAGTACGATAGCAAATCCAGTGGGAGCAGGATTAGGAGTATTTTGTCAATTGTCAACAGATTTAGTGAGACAAGATATATCTTCACCAGAGGCATATGTGGGTGCAATGCTTGGTGGATCTGTTGGTATGAATATAGGGAGTGCGGGGATTGGAGCAGCTGTTGCTACATTGACAGGAGAATCATTGGAAAGCGTGAATGGGGTTATAGAGCATGAACCAATAGATATATTAATGGATACAGTTATCACGAGCACAATTGCAGCAGGAGTTCATGGTTTTTTACCGGTAATTGAGTTTGATATGAAATACTATTTGGATAAAGTTTTATCTAATTATGTCAAAGACTGGATAGATTCGATAGGATCAGGAGCAATAAATGGTCTATATTATGAAATAAAAGATTGTATAGATAATTAATTTTTGAGCATTAAGGAGGGTTATGTTTATGAATGGTTTTTTTCAAAAGGTAATAATGGAAAGCGTAATAATATCAGGGCTTTTTATACGGGTTATTTATTGCATTGTAAAGAAACAAAATGTGTCTTCCAGTATAAAGGGAAAAGGAGATATTATAGCAAAAGTTATTATTCTTATTACAGTTGCAATTCTTGTAGTTTATAGAATTGTACCGGAGTGTATGGATCTTCCATATTCTTTTAATAATGAGTTTTACTATATGGAGGGAGTGTCCCAAAGTCATTCGGACAAATCGGCTCGAGGGGGACATTCTGTGTCTATAAAAGATGAAGACAGTGGGGAGGAAATAAGAGTACGTTTTGGTTATAAAGGTACAATTGAAAAGGGGGATTGGCTAAAGGTAAAATACCTGCCGAATTCCAGACAGGCAGTATTACTTGAAATTAATGGAATAAGTTTAGAAAAGGAGGATTAAGGAAGTTTGAATATAATAGCCACAATAGCAATAGGTATCATTTTGGTAGGAACAAATATTTTGTACATAAATGCAATTTTGGCATGTAAAGTAGAAACAACAGGAATTTTTGTAAAATATAATGCCATACATGGTAGCTATGGGACTATTTATGAGCCTGTTTTCCAATATTATATAAACGGAGAAGAATTTCAAGGCCGTTGTTTGAGCAAGATGAGCTTGTCAAATATCGAAAAACAATTTGTTGCTTATAAGACTTATATAATCTATGTAAATAATAAAAAGCCAGGTTTTTTTATTGTATATCGTAAAGTGCCAATTCAAAATATTATTGGTATATTGATTGGAGTTATATTTTTAGTAAGGGTTTATTTTATAATCTAACAAGGAGAGAGAAAAATGGAAGAACTAAAGATTAATGATGAAATGACAAGAGAAATTTTTATTAATGCTTTTAGGGAAGGCAATCTTGTGCCAATAATAGGTGCTGGTTTTACTGTAGGAACGCTGGCAAGGGATAAAAATACGGTTCCGAACGGAGAACAATTTAAAATCTCAAACTTCCCACACCGATTGGTGTGCTGAACCTTGAAAAATCAATACTTTAGTCCATAAAAAAGGCACAAACCTGCACTTGATGGTATAATTGAATTGCGAATAACAATCACACAGCAAGGAGATTTATGCCATGTCAAGTATAC
>CAJTIM010000047.1 GCA_910576325.1 Clostridia bacterium | reverse complement strand
TCACATATCTTGATATCAGCCCCAAACGGGGGCATGTTGGTATGGAGCAATGTGGTGTACTGCCATCATTTCATGGTATTGCCATGCATGACTGCTGGGCGTCCTATTGGAATTACAAGGATTGCCGGCATGCTGTTTGCTGCGCCCATTTATTACGGGAATTGACAGGCATTGCAGAGAATCATCCAAAACAGAAATGGACAGCTGCATTTATAGATCTTCTGTTAGAGATGAAGAAGCTCAAAGATAAGGCGGTCGAGACAGGGAAAGAGTCTCTGAGCTATTATCACTATCATAAGTTTGATAAGCGATACAACGAACTTATCAAACAGGGCAGGGAAGAAAATCCGCTTCCAGTTGTCACGGAGAAAAAACGTGGCCGGAAGAAAAAAGGAAAGATCCTTGCGCTGATAGAGCGCCTTGATAACTACAAGGCATCCGTCTGCCTTTTTATCAGGAACTTCAATGTTCCATTTGATAACAATCAGGCGGAGCGTGACATTCGCATGATAAAGGTCAAAACGAAAGTATCAGGCTGTTTCCGTACCGAAGAAGGTGCAAGAGATTACTTGAAAATCATGTCTTATATCGGTACCGCACACAAACAGGGTTACAATGCTTATGAAGCAATCAAAAATGCAATTTCAGGAAATCCAGATTTCATCTTTGGATAATGGGTGTCCTGAACAGTTACAATGCAAAAGTATTCTTGATTTTAACAGAATGAATATTGGGAGAAAATATGAAAACGAATTTCAAACATACATTTAGTTTTAATGCTTTCCAAATAAAAATGATTGCGTTAATTACAATGACTTTAGACCACATTAGCAGCTATCAAACAATCACTCAAAATCGGACAATTAACGATGGATTGGGAATCATTGGTAGAATTGCTGCACCACTGTTTCTATTTATGGTAGTAGAGGGTGTGCGTCATACACGAAACAAAACTAAGTATCTTCTTCGATTGTATATGGCTGGCACTGTGATTGAGATAGTAAATCGAATAATAGAAGGAGCCACAGAAGGACCTTCAATTGGCAATACATTACCAATGTTCTTCTATACAGCGTTGTTTATCATTTGCATAGAACATATTGTAAATAATCCTAAAAATCTGAAAGTTGTTTGTACTGCAATATGTGGATTGATTATTCCATTTTTATTTTATGCACTCAACATTATTTTGCCAAGATACGGATATAGTACGGCGTGGGGAATCATATCCATATTTTTCCCATCTCCTATGAATGTAGATTATTCCATCCTGTTTGTTCTAATGGGAATTGCGTGGTATTTTATCAATAATAGACTAATAAATTGTGCTATATTTGCGGCATTATCACTTGTTTGTACGATAATACCAGTTTCTTTCATCACGACAGGTTGTCCTGTTATGTTAACGCCAGCAGTCTGTAGTATATTTGATCTGTTTGTGGATACACAATGGTGTATGTGTTTGGCAATCCCGTTTATGCTCCTCTACAATGGAGAAAAAGGTCATAGCCTTAAATATTTATTTTACATTTATTACCCTGTTCACGTATATCTTCTCTTTTTCATCCTGCATATAAGAGATTTTTGATAATTTGTGAAAAAGATTGCAAACATTTTTTACTGCTTTCATGCTTTGCTTAATAGCTGAATGTTCACATAAAACGATAGTATCAATTAACTTGCCAAGAAAAACAGTATACAATCAATTGATGTAATTATAGGCGATGGCTCAAAACCATCGTCTATTTTTATGCCCTTTATCACGTACTCAAAATCTAGAGATTCCAGCCCATATTTTATACCCAATACACAATATGATTAAAATTAAATATGGTTCGGAGACAAAAAGGGGCTATACGTTACAAATGAGTTGTATACGTGCCAGTTACTACACCCATCTAATGCCTGTATACATTCAAATATTAAAAAGTACAACAGGATAACTGTGAGTACTTTTTAAGGAAATCGAACTAATGCTCGATAAAACAGATGGCTTTATGCCAAAAAATTGTATGTCAGGATATGACTTTGAACTATGGGTGCAAGGGATACTGACCGCATTAAAATTTGACGCAAAGCGGACAAAGGGAAATGACAATGGTGTTGACATTATTGCGACACTGGGAGAAAGGGGAAGTCACTTAAAATATTACATACAATGTAAATTCCATAACAGACCAGTTGGAAAGACACCTGTACAAGAAGTATATACAGGATGTAATTATTTTGGAAATGATGGGTATCCGGTAGTAATAACAAATAACCGTATGTCAAGCGAGACAAGAGCATATGCAATGAGTTAAGGGATGCCCTTTATTTTGGGCTTTAATGGGAGTGAAATATTCATTTTCCGTATAAATATAAGCTGTGTGGGGCAGAGATAGTCAGTAGCAACAAATAAACGAATTGGGAGTTCTTATTTTTATAATTATTTGTTTCGGAGTTATTTCATTAAAACACTTAATATGGTATTTATAGAATATTCTCAGTTTATTTACTTATGAGTTTGGTGTGGTCATAAAATCATAAAATTTCAGTTTGGAAATTGATGATTTTTAATAGAATATATGGTATATTAATGATAGATAATTAAATATTATCCATTGGAACTATCGATAAAGGTACATAAATACTCAAATATTGGCTGTTAAAAACGAAAAAAATAGTTTAGATTATCAGATTCTAAATAAAAATCTGTTAATTATTTTTACTGAGGCAAAATGAGAAATATTAATTCTATTCCAACACTTCTTATATTAAAAAATATATTGCAAACATTAAACGATAGTAATTCAAGATTTATAAGTATAAGTTATTCGCATACCTTTCATAGCAATATTATTAATGAAATTCAACATCTGGATCTACAATATAAAACTGTAGATTTTTTAACTATGGTAAATCCGGGTTCTGATTCAAAGCCCTCAAATAACAATATTATAAAAACCATTTTCATAAAAATTTTTCAATTTTTAACCGAATTAAATCCTGCTGTAGCTCTCGTTGATTTTTTTTCAGGTATGGCTCTAGAGGTCGCCGGATACTATTTAAAGAAATCAGATATTACAGAGTTAAAAAAATGTTTGGGGATAAAAAGAAAACCTCAAAAATATAAAAAGCTTAAGCAAATTATAATAGTAAAAGAATTATCTGAACTCACCGAAGAAAATATTAAGTATTTAAACTTTTTGGGCTCTTTAATTAAAAAAGGTCATTTACCTAAAACTGCTTTGTTGCTATTTTGCGATAAAAATTTTGATTCGGGTTGGGATTTTGCGAATTCAGATCACTATGAATTAACATTTACTGCTGACGATTATCGGGAATATACCGGAGAGCAATTAAATAATATACACCTTTTGGGGATTATAGAAGATCTTGATTTAGAATATATTAATACATTACAAGAACTTTTGAAATCAAACCATCAACTTAATTCAGCAAAACATATTATTAAACTTTTAATTGAAAAAAATGGTTACGATACAGAAGCTCTTTCTAATTTCCTTATAATTTGTAGCTATTTATTTGACGAATTTAAGTTGTTTGATATAGAAGAATTAGACAAAAAAATAGAGACAGACTATAAAAACATGCTTCCAGCTTCATTAGAATCAAAAATCTTAAGGATTCCCAAGCTGCATACATATTCTTTTACAGAAAAAAAATTTAAAGAATATTTTTTAAACATGTCCTCCATTAGCATTAGTCATGAAGATGCTGTTTATATAATGAACTATTTGGAAAAAGAATACCCAGATAGATATGCTGATTTAGCATTAGCATCAAAATTTATGCCTTTAGAAAACTCCCGGAAACTTTCATATTTTATTATCGCCTTTTATCATCAAAAAACACAGTCTATACGTTATAGTGACATTATTGTAGATTTTTTATCTCAATTTCCTTTAGGAAAAGAAATTATACAACTAAATATAGCTAGGGGTAATATTTCTGAATATTCTGTAGATGAAATGTTGTATGAAGTTAAAAAGGGAATTGAGTTGATGAATAGTGATGCTATTCTTACTCCAGAAGCAAAGCTTTGCGCTCTGAATTATATCTCTGATGTTGCTTATGAAATTATAAATGAATATGAAATATTATATAGCATATTTGATAGTTACCTACAATTGTTTCAAGAATTGCACATCTTCTCTGATCCTCAGGAGAAATTTGTCGACTATGTGTTAGATGCAATTATTTTTTCAACAAGTATGGAAAGGTATTCTGTACAAAAAAAGGTAGATAAGCTAGTTTATTGGGTAGAAGAAAGAAAATTTAAAAATATAGAAAACAAAATAAAATTTTATCGTTTGGGAAATCTTCTATATTCCCTTGATAGGGAAAAAGCATTGGAATTTACACATATTGCATATGATATAAGTTCAGATAATACTATTTTGCAAGAAAAGGCTCGTCTTAACTACAGTGTCAGCTTAATGGGTGCAGGCCAGTTTAAAAAGGCTTATGATATTTTAATTCAAAGTAAAAATTATTTTTCTGATTATAAAATTGCATTCGCAAATAACCTTATTATTGCTGGATTTCTGTGTGGGAATTATTCTTCTGAAAAGGCCGTAAGCAGATTTAAAGAATTGAAAGATATTGTTGATACATCAATAACCAGCGATCATTGCATTGTTATAAATAACTATATTAGTGCCCTTATAGTTAATGAGTCTCTAAATCAAACAGCATGGATAAAGCAAATGGTCCAGCAAATTACAGCGCATCAAGATAATTATCATACCTTTTTTGCGTTGCATAATCTTTTGATTTTATATTATTTTAATCAAGATTTTGAAAATTTTAAAACCATACTACACCAGATACAAGTGCCATATCTGTTAAGACATAATAGGCCTTTAGTAGAAGATAAACTTAAATTTCTCGAACAGCATTTCGATAATCATTATACATATAATGAGTTAGAAAGAAATTTAACTAGTTTAAAAAATAATAACCAGTATGGAAATGAAATGTTTATCTCACCTGTTATCTGGGGGACGATGGAGCGTTGGTTTAAATAATCCATAATTTATTAAAGCAGCATAAGTAAGAAGTGCATAAACACACCATGATTCTGATGATAAATAATGGCAATATAGCTGGTTTACGCCATTAGCTTCAGAAACTGTAGGATTAGCACCGATATCTTCTACATAAGGGACATTATCTCGAATTCGAAAGTCGATTCGTGACATAGCTGTTAAATTTAGTTGTTTTGAAACAGAAACACTAATTTGAATCAATTGCTCTTTAATAGGTCCGGAATACTCGCAATAACCATATGTTTCTAGTGCTATCATGTCATAATCAATGTAATTGAGTCCTTTTGGAAAGTCTACCTGACTTATTCCTGGACAGTAGTATAGATCTTTTATTTTCAATATGGGGACGGCAACTTCATCACCATTGATAAATTCTTGCACACAAAAAACGGGATATTTTTGATGATATTGTTGCAATAATACTTGGATATCCTCTAATGAAAAGTCACTAAAATTGTGTACTTCCATTCCTATGCTAGATGATTCGTTATTTGGTTTTAACAGCCACTTTCCTTTTTGAATTATAGAAGGTATTGTTTGAAAAGAATCGGCTTTTTTGTACCAAAATGTTTTCGGAAAAGGAATTCCTTTTGAACTTAAAAGCTCATGCATAATATCCTTGGAACGACCTAAAGTGCAACTCATAAAATCAGCACCTATATTGATGAGCTGATAATATTCACATAATAATGGAATTAAACTTCGCCTTCCATTTCCTGTTAAGTCTTGTGCCATGCTATATACCATAACATATTTATGGATTGCTTTTAAAGATTTGATACTATTTATAAAAGATTCTTCTCCATCAATAGAATAGACATGAACGGCTATTTTTTTAAAAGCAGAAATAATCATATGTAATTCCTCAGGGAATATACATTCTGTGGCATGAAAAGTGTCTTTCATTGTTCTAGGTGAATTGTAAACAAATACGATACAATAATTATCACCCAATTTTTCTAAAGATTTAATTGTTTGAAATAAGATAATAATGTCATTAAAATCTCCGAACATTAATTTTCTCCTAAATATAGTATAGATTTTATATACTTTTATCGATAGTTCCAATGGATAATATTTAATTATCCTTGGAAGGAGTAGTGTAGGAACTTCAAATAGAGGAGAAGCATTTGCGCCCCGAATTACAAGGATCATTAGAGCCGGTTTCCGAATAGAGGGAAAAATATTTAAACACAATACATAACAAAAATGATACAGCAGAGCATTAAAAATAAGAAGATTTTAAAATCTGACAAATGAATAAAACAGCCTTGAAGAAAATTTTCCAAGACTGTTTTACTATTATATCCGAGTTAATATATTCATTCTTTTCCGAGGATGTTTTGATTCAAGAATGAATATTCTTGTGCGGTGAAACCGCATATCCGGGCTGGCGGAAACCGCCAGTCCGGCATATGGGAAACCGCTATTGCGAGTTTACTCGCGTAATGCTTTATCTAAGCCATATACCTCACGCATTGATTTGTCATTTTGGGGATCAATGCTGGTGATGTTG
>CAJTIM010000046.1 GCA_910576325.1 Clostridia bacterium | reverse complement strand
CTCTGTTATCTGTGATACAACTGGGGAATTATGTTTTAGTAATCCACAACCCAAAAGCACTTGGCAGTTATACTGGAAAGTTATCCACTTTTTACACTAAAGCAATGACGAAACAGAAATTTTATTTTCTCTGTTTTGTCCAAAAATCAATGTGCCCTTAACGGGGTGCTGAACAGTTACAATGAAAGTATTTTTTAAATCTCTGTGCTGACTTCCACGCCATTGCGGAAGGTAAAAACCACCCGTCCGTCCGAATGAACCGTGGCATAATCCACAAGCCTGTGGAACAACTTCTCATTAAAATCCACCGGCAGCTCCTCCGTTTCGCCAAGCCCCGCAAGGAAGCCGCTAAAAATGTCATACTGTATTTCCTTCCTCTGCCGCTCTTTTTCCAGGCTGTCCATCCGGCTCTCAAGGGCGGCGTACCGGCTGGCATACCCGTCATACTTTTTGCGGTAATCATGCTGGTCAAGTTTCCGGGTGGCGTTCTCATCGACCAGCTTCTGGATCAGCCCCGCAGTCACCTCCATCTCGCTGCTGACCGCTTCCATCTCCGTGTCAATGGAACCGCAGTCTGCCAGGGCTTCCATGACCGCCCCGCAGTCACCGATGATTTCCTCCCGTTTCTCCATCAGGATTCCGGCCGCCTCAAGGAACAGCTCCTTGATCCGCTGCTCGTACAGATGGGGCGTGGCGCATCTGCTTTCGCCTTTGAACTTGGCATTGCACTGCCATACCGTCCGCTTGTATTTGCTGTTGGAGTGCCAGACCTTGGAGCCGAAATATTCCCCACAGTCCCCGCATTTCAGCTTTGCCGAAAACGGGCTGCAGCAGTTATGGCTCCGCCCCAGGTTCTTCCTCCGCTGTATCTCCATCTGCACGAGCTGCCACTCCGCAGGCTCGATGATGGCGTCATGGCTGCCCTCCACGTAATACTGCGGCACCTCCCCTTCGTTCGCCTTGCGTTTCTTGGAAAGGAAATCCACCGTATAGCACTTCTGCAGACGGGCGTCGCCTTTGTATTTTTCGTTGGAGAGGATATTCTCCACTGTCCTGTGCCGCCATGTTTCCTTTCCCGTAGGCGTCGGGATGTTCCTCTCCGTCAGATATTTTGCAATGGCGTAGGGCGTCTGCCCCTGCATGAACAGCCGGTAGATGAGGTGTCCTCCGCGAACCGGTTTAAGTCCATGTAACTATGGCCGGAATACTCCCGCGCCCCGGCTTTAAGCCGCATTTCCTCCATCAGCTGGCCGATGGTCTTTTGCTCAGGCATGGTGTGCGCCCCCTTTCTCCCGGCCCTGGCCTTTCACCGTCAGAATCCCGTCCAGCGTGGTGGCGGTGATCCGCAGGCGTTCAGCGGTGGCAATATCGTTTTTGACCGTTTCATCGGTCGAGTGTCCACAGACCACCAGCACATGGGAGCGGCGCAGGTAATCTCTGGCGATGTCGATTCCGTCCTTGTGTTCCTGGGGGATTTCATCCTTCAAAAACAGCGGCAGGAACAAAACAGGGCAGACCGGGGAATATCCGGCGTCATACACCTGGCGGCAGTAGCTGGCGGCGTTTGCCGCGTTTTCATGGGGGTTCTTGCTCCAGGGAGCGGTGATATACGCAAGCGGTCGTTTCATAACAGATTCCTTTCTCCCGGCAGTTCCGGGCAGACAAAAACGGCCAGCTTTCAGAAGCCGCCGTACATATCGTGGTTGACCTGTGAGGTGTAATGGTTGCTCATGGTGGTGGGCGCGTTGAACAGCACCGTCAAAAGGTATTGTTTCATGTTCCGTACCTCGGTGGTGTTCTTTTGCAGGCAGTCCATGACAAACTCGATGTGGGAGCTGTCCAGCTTCAGGAAGCGGGAGCGCACCACCTCATGGGGGAAGTCCGCCCCGGCAATCCGGGTGGTCTTACGCTTCGCGCAGACGGTTTCCACCAGAAGCTCCACGATCTCGTCCAAATCCTCCCGGTAGGTCCCAAACCGCTGTTTGAGGCAGTCATACTCGATATTCTCCAAAATCAGCTCCCGATAACTTTCCATCTCTGTCAGTGACATCGTTTCCCTTCGCTTCGGTTCCGGTGGCTTTGCCGCCGTTCCCCGGAAGGGAAGGGAATCGGTAATTGATCCGTCAGTAATTGATTTTTGGGTATTTAATTTCTCTATATTTATTTGCGTTGGATTTTCCGTTGACGGTTTTCCCGTTGACGGATTATCCGTTGTCGGAAAACCCGACAACGGTTTTTCCAACAACGGTTGGGCGGGCGGTTCCTCTGTTACCGGACGCTCATAAATCACATACTCGTTGGCGCTGAACTTGCCGCCCGCGTCGGTGGTCTGGCGGCGCTTGATGTACCCCGCCTTTTCCAGCTCATTGACTGCGGAGCGGATCGCGTCCTTGCTTTCCCGGTTGATAACAGCCAGGCCGGAAAGGGTGTAGTCCCAATCCTCCGGCAGCGAGAGCATTTGGGACAGCAGGCCCTTTGCTTTCAGGCTCAGGCTCTTGTCCCGCAGATGATAGTTGCTCATAACGGTGTATCCCTGTGTGCGTTCTACGCGAAAAACGGCCATTTTCTGCACTCCTTTCGTTTCCCAGGGCATGAAAAAAGCCACAATCCCGTAAAAAGAATTGCGGCGTTCATTTGCTGGCTGACTTCTGCCTGTACCGGTGAAAAAACGGCGGCATGGGCGGTTTGTCAAACAGGCTCTCTAACTGCGGAAACGTCAGGGTTTGAAAAATCCGGTCAATCTCAATGGTTTCCATGTTTCGCTGGGAGCGGCAGTCCTCCCGGATGGCTTCTCTGATTTCCTTAACGGTACACATATTCATTCCTTCCTCTCAATTTGTCGGGTTTACGGGTGGCGTTTCTTTTTGGGCTTGAAGTCCAGGATATGCCCCTCAATGACGCGGGCATACCGTTTGATTTTGATGTCCCGGCGCTTCTGGCTGGCGAGAACGGCCTGGTAGCCGTCCTCGTCCAGAAACAGGCGCGTTTCATCGCCGGGTGCGCCGTAGGCGGTGCGGGGCCGCAGGACGGAAAACTCCACCATCCAGCGGGTCTTATCCTGAAACCGTTCCACAGCCAGTATGTTGTGGCCCTTTAACTCCCTGGCAACGTGATCTCTCATAGGCGCTCCTTTCAGCGTTCCTGATCTCTCTGACGCTTTTTCTGCCACTGTTCCAGCAGCTTGATGATGGTTTCCTGCATCCGGGCAGGGGTGTAGCTTTTGGGAAAATACTTCCGCAGGGTGTCGGAGGTAAACGTCACCTTGTCCAGATCGCTTTTCTTTTCCTCGCCCATAATCGCCCGCATTACATCTATGGATAAACGCCCCTCCTGGCTGAATTTCTTGAGCCGCTGGGCTTGGGAAAGGGAGGGGGTGGCCTGTTCGCTGTCCATCGCGTCCAAAAGCTGTGTCTGTTCTTCTTTTTTGAGAAAGGACAGCTCATAGGCTGGGTTCAGGGCAATTTTCTTTTCGTCTACCATGTTCAGCAGTTCGGGGATTAACTCAGTCAGGCGGATGTAGCGGAAAATCTGGTTTTTACTCTGGCCGACCTGTTCCGCCAGAACCTCGCTGGACTTCTTCCCAAAATCGTTCCCAACTTGGGAACAATTTTCTTTGGAGGGCCGACCTGCTTGCCGTTTCATGGCCTCCAATTTCATCTTGTAGGCAAAGGCCCTTTCGCTGGGGAGCAGGCTTTCCCGTTGTAAATTGCTGTCAACCATGATAATCGTGGCGGCGTCATCGTCCAAATCCCGGACAATTACTGGCATGGTTTCTTTCTCTGCCAGTTCGCTGGCCCTATGCCGCCTGTGTCCGGCTACCAGCTCATAACCGCCGTTAGGGTCAGGTCTGGCAATCGCCGGGACCAGAACGCCATACTGCCGGATGCTGTCGGCGGTTTCCATCATGGCATCATCATCTTTGACTTTGAAAGGATGTCCCTTGAACGAGTGCAGCTCGCTTAAAGGGATTTCTACCACCTTTTCCCGCCCCGCGTCGGCGCGGCTTTCCTCGGTGGTAAACAGATCATCGACCGATGCCAGCTCTACTTTTTTCGCGCTGCTTTTCAAGTTTCAACACCTCCTTGGTCAGATTTGCGTAGCCTTCGGCTACTTTGCCGCCTGGGTCATGGGCGAAAATGCTCCTGCCCTCCGCGCTGGTTTCCTTTGCCCGGACAGAATGGGGAATCTCGGTGCTGAACACCTTGATTTTACTCCCGTAGGTTTCCCGCAGCAGGGCGGCAATCTCTTTGGCGAAGTTGGTACGGTTATCCACCATCGTCAGCAGAATACCGTCTATTTGCAGTTTCGGGTTGATCTGCCGCTTGACCTTGTTCACCGTAGAGAGCAGCTGTTCCAGCCCTTTGGCGGGCAGATACTCCGCCTGGACGGGGATTATGATCCGGTTGGCGGCGGCCAGCGCGTTGACGGTGAGCATACCCAGGGAGGGCTGGCAGTCTATGAGGATATGGGAATACTGCCCCTTTACACTGTCCAGATATTGCCGCAGAATCGTTTCCCGGCTCATAGCGTTTACCAGCGACACCTCCATGCCGGACAGCTGAATATCCGCCGGCATCAGGTCCACGCCCTCCGGGTGGCGCAGAATCCCCTCGCCGGGGCGGACCGGCTGATCGGTCAGGATGCGGCCCATTGCGTCAGAGAGGGTAAAGGGCAGCTTATCCGGCTGGGGATTGCCCAGGCTGATGGTCAGGCTCCCTTGCGGGTCCCCGTCAATGAGAAGCACTTTCTTTCCCGCCTGTGCCAGCCCAATCCCTAAGTTGGCACAGGTTGTGGTCTTGCCCACACCTCCCTTTTGGTTGGCGATGGCGATGATTTGCGTGTTCAAGATAATCACCTCGTTTCTTGGTATGAAAAAAGGGAGAATGTGACCGGAATCAACATTCTCCCTTAGAAACGATATGTGATTGTGCAATAATCTGTCTTTTGTGAGGTTAGCTTTTGAGAGCCATCTCGCCGCAAACCCGCATGAATACTGGATTTTTGCCTGTTTGCTTTCCCTTTCCCCAATAACCTGTGTTCAACGATCAATACTGTTATCAGACCTCAAAGAAAATCCGGCAGGTATTCGATTACAAGCGGCGCAACGGCCAGTACATCGGCTCTTTTGCTCCCTATGGTTATCTGAAAGACCCGAAAGACAAGCACCAGTTAATCGTCGATCCCGATGCGGCTGAAATTGTAAAGCTCATTTATGATTTATGCCTGCAGGGTATGGCGAGGCGGGCTATGGTTTATTATCTGAACGATCACGGCATCCCAAGCCCCACAACATACCGCAGGGAAAAGGGCCTGCCTGCCAGTTCAACATCGGACAATCCCCTGTGGGGCGACAAAATTGTAACCCTCATTCTTACCAATCCGATTTATACCGGGGATTTGGTACAGGGCCGCCGCCGGGTGAAAAGCTACAAAGTACACCAGATTGAACAAGTGCCGGAGGAGGAATGGGTGCGGGTGTCCGATACCCACGAGGCTATCATAGACCGGGAAACATTTGAAAAGGTGCAGGCCCTCTTAAAGCGTGATACCCGGACGGCTCCCCGGAAAAAGGAGCTCCACCTGTTCAGCGGTTTCCTCCGCTGTGCGGATTGTGGAAAATCCGTTACCCGGAGCCAGAGCGGGCAAAGCTACCGTTATCTTTGCTCTACCTACAAAAACCGCTCCCGGACTGCCTGCACCATGCACGCCATCAAGCATGAACGGCTGGAGGCCGCTGTCCTGTTCGCTGTACGGCAACAGGTACATCTGGCGGTTTCCTACTCCGAGATTATTTCCCGTATCAATTCGGCCCCTGTCAAAAAAAGCCAGTCTTTCCGGCTGGATGATCTGATAGCCGCCAAGGAGCGGGAACTGGCAAAAGTTACCCGGTATAAGCAGTCTCTTTATCAAGACTGGAAAGACGGGGAAATTACCCAGCAGGACTACCGGGATATGAAAGCCGATTATGAGCGGCAGGCCGCATCCCTTTCGGATATTCTGACCCGGCTGACCGCTGAACGGGCGGAACTGGCAAACGGTGTTGACAATGAGCATCCCGCTCTTGTAGCCTTTATGAAATACCAGAACATTGAAACACTTAACCGGGAAATTCTGATTGAACTTGTAGACCATATCAAGGTTTATGAAAACGGCAATATCAGCGTGAAATTTAAGTTTTCTGATGAGCTCCGCCGGATTGCCGAGTACATTGAAATTAACACCACTCAAAACCCCGCTGTGGCGGGCTGATTCCCGCCACAAACCTTTCTGACAGTGAGTATTCTTAAAAAGAAACATTCATATGTAAACTATGAGCTATATAAGATATATGTCCCATTTCTATAGTAACAACCCCTTTCATATTTACTCTTTTTGCAATCTCACCGGTCAGAAACTTTGCAAATTTAACCGATGCATACAGGCTATACGGCAATCCAACTAGCGCTTCAACAGTTCTCCAAGTATAGCTATAATCAACTATGACTTTCCCTTTTATGAAACGAGGTGCTACCCAAATGAATATTCTTGTGCGGTGAAACCGCATATCCGGGCTGGCGGAAACCGCCAGTCCGGCATATGGGAAACCGCTATTGCGAGTTTACTCGCGTAATGCTTTATCTAAGCCATATACCTCACGCATTGATTTGTCATTTTGGGGATCAATGCTGGTGATGTTG
>CAJTIM010000045.1 GCA_910576325.1 Clostridia bacterium | reverse complement strand
CAACATCACCAGCATTGATCCCCAAAATGACAAATCAATGCGTGAGGTATATGGCTTAGATAAAGCATTACGCGAGTAAACTCGCAATAGCGGTTTCCCATATGCCGGACTGGCGGTTTCCGCCAGCCCGGATATGCGGTTTCACCGCACAAGAATATTCACCAGTAAGAACCTAAGATATGAAACCGCCTTGCCAACGCCATTCCTCCTTCAATCGGCAAAACCGAAAATACATATCTTGACAAAACAATGCTGCTGTATATTAAAGCAACCATAGAAAACCATGTCAGTATATCTATACAGACCTGAAGAACACGAATCAGTGAATATTTGCCCTGAAATAAATTTTTATGCCATCTCCAATTCAATATATGATGGACGGCAAACAGAACAAATATCCCCGCTCCCGCCCATTCGTGAGCTTCATCACCCCAGAATTGATAGCCCATCAGGAACAGCAGCGCCACTGACATAGCAACATCAACGGCCCCTTTCAGTTTTCTGTTCATATTTTCGCCCACCACCTCTCTTATTTCAGACAACCGTAGGAAGTATCATCCACTGCTTCCAGCCATTCGTTAGAAACCTCTGTACCGGAAACCTCAACCGCCAGATGCGAAAACCAGCTATCCGGTGCAGCGCCATGCCAGTGTTTCACTCCAGCCGGGATATTGATTACATCTCCGGGGTTTAATTCCTGTGCTTCTTTGCCCCATTCCTGATAATAACCGCGCCCGCCTACACAGATTAGAATCTGCCCGCCACCGGAAGTAGCATGATGAATATGCCAGTTGTTCCGGCATCCCGGTTCAAACGTAACATTGAAAATCCCCACCTGTTCCGTGGAAAGCGGCGCGAGGTAGCTCTGTCCGATAAAATACTGTGCATATCCGTCATTGGGTTTTCCCACCGGAAACAGCATATTTTTTTCATGCGCTTCCTTTGCACTCCCTGCCACATCTTCCTCCGTCCAGACTTCCTTCGCCATTTTGAAAGCCGCCCATGCTTTCGGCCATCCTGCGTAAAATGCCGCATGAGTTAAAATCTCGGCAATTTCCTCTCTGATAATCCCGTTATTTTTTGCGCTCATCAAATGATACTGGAACGAAGAATCCACCAGTCCCTGAGCCATTAACGACACTACCGTCACAAGGGAACGATCCCTTAAAGAAAGTTTTTCCTCCCTGCTCCATACCTCTCCAAATAACACGTCATCGTTTAACTGTGCGAATTTTGATGCAAAATCCCCAAGCTGATCTCTGCCTGCTGTCTGCTTTACCATAATCTTATCCTCCATTTTTTGCTTATGTCTGTACCTGCGTTATATTTTCTGGTTTTCGGTAGACCATACATGGCTTTCTTTCGCAGAAGCCTGCGTATTCTGCGCCATAACGCCTACCAACTTATGTGGAACATAAGGCTCCTCCAAATAGGAAAGCTCCTCCGCTGACAATTCCAGCTCTGTTGCTTTTGCTGCTCCTTCAATATGATGGAGCTTCGTTGTTCCGACTACCGGAGAAATAACTTTCGTCAAAAGCCATGCGAGGGAAACCTCCGTCATGGAAACGCCTTTTTGTGCCGCTAATTTCGCCACCCTGTCAATGATCACTCCATCCTGCCCTGCAGTAGAATCATATTTTAGCCTTGCATAACTGTCCTCCTGCAAACGCTTAGAGCTTTCACCGGGAAGCCTTGCAAGCCTGCCTCCTGCCAGTGCACTGTATGGTGTCATGGCTATATTGTCCTCCCTGCAGAGCTTTGCCATTTCCCGTTCTTCTTCCCGGAAAATCAGATTGTAGTGCCCCTGCACGGATACAAACTTTGCAAATCCTTCTTTTTCCGCCAGTGCGTTTGCCTTTGCAAGCTGATAGGCAAAGCAGTTGGAAATACCAATATAGCGGGCTTTACCAGCTCTTACCACGTTATTCAGGCCTTCCATAATGTCGTAAAGCGGCGTTTCATAATCCCACATGTGATAAATATATAAATCTACATAATCCATACCAAGATTGGCGAGGCTTCGGTTTATCATCCGCTCAATATGCTGCTGTCCGGTAATTCCGGCCCGGATGTCATCCTGAGTACGGGGAAGAAATTTTGTTGCCACCACCACATCCTCGCGCTTTACCTGCTCCCACAGCGCCCGGCCGAGATACTGCTCGCTGGTTCCGCTTTGGTAAGCGATCGCCGTATCAAAGAAATTAACGCCCAAATCCAGCCCACGGCGGATAATCTCACGGGAATGTTGCTCGTCAATCGTCCATGAGTGCTGACCGTTATTTGCATTGCCAAATCCCATACATCCCATACAAATGCGGGAAACCGTCAGATCGGAATTTCCAAGTTTTGTATACTGCATTATGCCGCCTCCTATTCATGCACCATTCCATTTGTATCAAGCCACTGGCTGATCTCCTCATTTAGTGTTGCCCCACCGGAATAGTGAACCGATAAGGCTTCTCCCATAACCGCATCAGGAGCCAGTTTCGCAATCGCCGTGAGACTCTGCCCGAACCTTCCTCCGCCATGAGAACAGAACGGAATGATGGTCTTGCCTTCAAAATCATATTCCTCCAAGAAGGAAGCAATCGGCATAGGAATAGAAGCCCACCAGTTCGGATAACCGAGAATAATTACGTCGTAATCTTCCATATTTTCAATATGATTCGCCAGTTCCGGCCTTGCCTGTTCATTCTGATCCCGCTGTGCCTCGTCCAAAACTGTGTTGTAATCATTGGAATAAGGATTCACAGGCGTAATCTCAAATAGGTCGGCTCCTGTCTGGCGCTGTATCTCCCCGGCAATCCCTGCCGTATTCCCGCCCCATGAAAAATAGGCAATCAGTACATTTTCATTATCAGAAGCTCCGTAGTCCTGCTGCAATGCTGTGCCTGTAACACTACCGGAGCCAGCCACCGCATTAAGCACCAAGCGCATACCAATATTAAAGCTGCCCTTATCCTGCGCAAGTGTGGCACGATATGCGCTGCGCATATTTTTAGCAAAATCATTCCAGCCGCCGCCCCTGTATACCCGCAACGTACCGCTGTCCGGGCCAGCCGGATCGGTTTCCTCTGTCTTAGGGTATTCGCCATAATAGTCCCACACCCATTCACCCACATTGCCATGCGTGTTATACAGCCCAAAAGCGTTGGGAGCAAAACTGTTTACCGCAACGGTTGTCTGTCTGTATTCGCCGGGCTGTGTATCCAGATTTCCCTGCGAGAAATAATTGTCCTCTATCATATAAGGATAATGCCCATAATAATTTGCTTCTTCTGCACTGATGGAAGTTTCCGTGTGAAAAGGAGTTACTGTACCTGCGCGGCAGGCATATTCCCACTCCGCTTCCGTAGGCAAACGGTAGCCATTCGCACTGCGATCCCAGCTTACATTCTGGCCGTCAATGGTATAAACCGGCGTTAGTCCCTCGCTCTCACTCCGGGCGTTGCAGTAACTCACCGCATCCAGCCATGAAATATTGTCAACCGGGAGAGCGTTGCCAGAGAAATTGCTGGGATTATTCCCCATCACTTTCTCATATTCTTCCTGCGTCAATTCATACTGGCTCATATAGAAATTGCTGACGGTAACTGTATGCTGCGTTTCATCATCACTCCGCCAGCTTTCAGTTTCCGGGCTTCCCATCTGAAAAGTGCCGCCTTCAATCAAAACAAAACTTTTAGGAATCTCCATCATACTTACCTCGTTTTCTTCCGGCGAAGCGGAAACAGTTACATTTTCCGCCTCGCCTTCGGTATTCTGCACATTTGCAGTATCTTCTTTCTGCTCACTCCGACCACATGCCGACATTCCAAGAACCAGAACGGCTGCTATCAAAAGCACTGTCAATCGTTTCATTGTAACCTCCTACTCTGCAAGTCCAAGTCCGCTTAACCAGTCCGCCACTGCGTCGCCGGGATTTGCCGCCTGAGAGCTTCCCAAAGAAAGCCCGTCCAGAACCTCCGCATCCGGTTCCATGCTTTCGATTGTATGGATCGTATTGGAAAATCCGCTGCCGCCGCTGGTAACAAACGGAATAATTTTCTTACCGGACAAATCGTAATCGTCCAAAAAGCTGTAAAGGATCATTGGCATATCTCCCCACCATATTGCGTGTCCAAATTGATACAAATATTTCCCCAGTGCTATCGTTTTTACATTTACTGCAAATGCCCGAAAATCAACACTTTCGGAAATGGCAGATGCACCCATGCATGGGCGGCTATCGTTTTATTTTTCAGAATTGCCGCACTTTCGATAGTTGAGAGTGTAAAATTTAACGATAGCCTATTTTTTAAGGCGGCTATCGTTATTTTTTGCACCCTATAGTCCCTATTATCTTTTATTCAAATCCACAACTTATTTCACACAATAAAAATGACTTGCTAAAAACAAGCCATTTTTATAAATATTTTTCGCTAACTAATTATCAATAATGGGTCTAAAGATTCTAATCATTTAAAAATTGTTTTATTTTCAAGCCAGCTTGTTCCAAAGGGTTATGCTCCATATCTATCCAAGTAATATTGGGATTACGTTTAAACCAAGTCATTTGCTTTTTGGCAAATCTTTTTATTGCTCTGCTCATCTCCAAATAGAACTCGTCTAATGTCTTATACTTTCCACTTAAATACCAGTAGATATATTTGTACTCTAATCCAAGACTCAATAAAAAATCGATATTTCCTCCCTTATCAATATATTGTTGCACTTCTTCTATCATTCCTTGTTCTATTCTTTTAGAGAGCCTTTCTTCTATTCTTCTATGCAAAATATCTTTCGGCCATGTAACTCCTAATTGCAAAGTCTCGAATTTTGGCTCACACTTCTCATCTTCTAAGGATTCACCGCTATTCCATTTTTCTATTAATCGTATCAGCCTTCTCTTATTCGAAAAAAAAGAAGAATCATCTTTCCTATAAGTTATGCCTAAATCTATTAACATTGTTTGCAGTTCTTCTACATCCTTTTTCTCCAAATGTTCCCTCATGGATAAATCAGGCGAGCTATTTTTTAATTTATATCCCTTTGTAACTGAATCAATATATAGACCAGTCCCACCAACGATAAAAGGGATTCTTCCCCTTTTAGAAATCTCTGGAATAATACGATAACAATGCTCTTGAAAATCAGCAACAGAAAAAGCATCCCCTATTTCACAAATATCAATTAAATGATGCGGAATAATTAGTGCCTCTTCCTTTGTTACCTTCCCGCTGCAAAGATCAAATCCTTTATATATTTGTCTTGAATCTGCTGATATTACTTCCCCGTTAAATTCTTTAGCTAACTCTAACCCTATTGAACTTTTTCCAGAAGCATTGGTTCCTAATATAACAATTACCTTTTGAAACGACATATTAAAACTCCTATCTTACCTTTTTTTCAAAAAATTATTTCTTATCTCCCACAATGTTGCAACACTTGGAGAAAATCTTTTAGAAATAACCTCCTTGCTAACTATTCTTTGTATGTCACAAGGCAACATATCATTAATTGGCAAATTAAATTTACTCAAATAAGCTATATCAACATTTTCACCATACTGATTTTCCACCAAAAAATTCCCCATAGACAAACTGCTTAAATTTATTTCATTTGCAACTTCTAACTCTATGCTTTGCAATTTTTTTGAAATATCTGAACTAATACGCTTATGAAAATCATCTAATGTAAATTTTACTTTTTCTGCTTTTTCACATATACTATCTATAGAAATGGTATTATTAGTATACATAGATTCCGTGGAATTCTGTAAATCTTTAATCGCTTGACGCATTTTTTCTGCACAATTCTCTTGATGATACTCAACCAACTGTGCAATTGACAAATCATTAATGTAAATATCAAAATCTTCAAGAATATATCGTAAACTTGGAGATATTATATCCGGAATCGAGTCTTTCTTTCCTTTAATATGAAAAGAATACGAAAATTTCTCCTTTGTTCTTTTATAATCTATAACAGGTGTTCCACCCAATCCAAATAAATATGGATAAGTTAATAATTCATTAAGAGTTTTAAGGTAATATACTATTTGGTGTTCCGGAATCTTAAGCTCAACTAAATTATACAAAACATCCTGATATCCAAAAACCATTAAATCTGCAAAAAGAGTAGACAATTCTCTTATAATATTCTGTGTCAATTGTTGCTCGGATACATCTGGATAGTGCCTGCGCCATTGTTTGCGAACATTCATGAAAGCTGCTATTCTTTTTAATGGAAGAACTCTTTCTGCCTCATTAAAATCCATATTAAATGCATTTACCAAGCTTATCCCTCTAGCCCACATAGATGGCGGTTCTAATTCAAACAACTCATCAAAATCATCATTATTAACATAATCTGTGGGATGAGCAATAACTGGCAAAATAATCCCTTTTCTAGATAATGTTAAAAAATCATCAAATGTTATGCTGTATTTTTTTTCAAAAAATAATTTGTTGGCAGGTGGTACAAATATCACAATTTTATCATAAAATAACAATAAAAGCTTTATAGGCACATTTCCCCTTGGATATACAATACCATCCGAAATATTTATATCAGGATATAGGTCACCTGCCGTTGTAATAAAATGATCCTGCTTAGAAAGCAATTTCGCTCTATTTATTTTATTTCTCTCTCTAAATTCGTATTCTCTTAGAAAATCATAATCCAACATAACTATCGCCAACTTTTACATGAGTATACTTCTAAAAACTGCGTTTATATTCGCCACTTTTATCCACTAAAGTAACATCCGATAACACATAAGGTATGTCCATTTGAATATTTAAATTAATCATAACAGACTCTATCAAAGCATCTCTATTATAAATTTCCCCTTCACTTAATTTATCAAAACTTTCATCTAAAACAATATTAATCAAAAAGAAACCCTCTTCATCCTTTTTCACAACCACCTTGCCACAAGGCGACATAACATCCTCCTCATCATTATATATATCAGGCAGTTCAACTGAAAAAACATTTGTATCTTCTGTTTTTTCAACAAAAGATAAATTAATAAAATCAGATATCATAACTATTCCTTTCCAAAATTTAGATATTACTCCAATTAATAGAATATCCCGCCTTTTCTAATTCTTTCATCAACTGAATTTTCCAACCGCCATTATTATCATAAGTTATATAAAGAATTCCACTTATGTCAGAAGGCAATTCTATATTTTCAGTATGTATAGCACAAACCCTGTCAGCCCCCAACTTACCAACAAAATATCCCCATTCAAGAACAACATTCTGCCTAGCCCTATCTTTATATTTTGTTTCCTTTTTAGATTTTCCTTTATCATCTGGAGTCATTAATATAACTGCGTATCCTGCTGTAGCTGCATACTTTTCTAATTTTTGTATAATTGTGAGTCCCTCGTTTGGTTTCTCATGCAAAATCGTAACATCCAACCCTGCCCGTTCAATAGTCCTCGCAACTTCAATCTTCAATGCTTCATCATGTCCATGGACAATAAATATTTCGCTATTCATTACTTTTACCTCCCGAAAAAATTTATCTAACATTTCTTTTCCCTTAATTGTCAATATAGCGCCCTTGATTTCAAAGAAAACAATCAAATCATGTAACTATTCAGAACCCCTGATAGAGTCCATGTGACTTTTTGTGAAAAACAGAGAAAATAAAAAATTTGTTTTCACTCAACTTGTCTCTTGTTGGTGGATAACCAACCGGTGCTTAATCAGTTATTTCCATCTTTGTGGATTACCGATTTTA
>CAJTIM010000044.1 GCA_910576325.1 Clostridia bacterium | reverse complement strand
TCACCGCCAGCTTTATTCAGCGGCTGCCAAAGTACATGCAAAAAGCATTGGAGTGCGGTTCAGCGGCTGCCTGAGCGCTATTTTGTGAGCTAAAGTATTGATTTTTCAAGGAGCAAATACCATTTTTAATGTGGGAAGTTTGAGTTAATGAATTTACTTTATTATTTTTGTCACCTTTATTCTATAATTACAGTTATGTGTAATATTCCATTCTTTACTTCTGCTGATGTAATCAGCATTTCTTGTCCTGTACCCAATAGCACTTCTGCTTCTTTAGTATACTGGCTAATTGATGAAATGTCCAATGCCTGTGCTCCTTTAGAAGCCTCTATAGTCATTCGCATATTTCCTGCAAAGTCCTCTGCAACCATATTACTTGTTGATGTGCTCATAAACCCTTGTTCCGTAAATGTTTTTCCAACAAGTTCATCTACAGATAAACTCTGCAATGCCAACTGCCGCCTCTACCTTCATCATGTTCCCCGATTGGTCGTACTTGTAGCAGGTACGGTTCCCGTTCCCGTCCGTGGTTTCCGTTACCCAGTTCAGAGCGTCATGGACTTCCTCTATATCTCCGGTCTCATTATAAGCATAAGGGAGCTTTTCCTGCAAGAGAACAACAGACACTCAAACACATTCTTAAACGCCCCAAATTTCCCTAACAATATAGAATCATTCTCTTGCACTTTACATTACTTACTTATTCTTTTCCCAATTATATACCATATATCATCTTCAAAGTCACAAGAAGGCACTGCACGTATGCTTTTCTCTTTTAGGTTCATTATTAAATTAGATATCCCCCTAATATACTCCTTTTCATCTACCTTCATTGGCTCTATATCTAAATAAAATTTCCAAAATATAAAGTCCTCTTGATTCTCTTCCAAGCACTTCAAACCAAATTCTTTATTTTTTCGTAAATCAATTTCACCCCATATTGTTTTTATTGTTCTTATAGGTTCAAGTTCCCCCGAAAGGATCTCATTTATAAGTAAATATACTTCCTCAATTTCTAGTGTAGTATCTAAATAAACTTTGCAATATAAATTATTGTACAAAATAGGCACCTTCCTCTACTCAATAGAAATAAATGGTGGATTATCAAACAAACCATCTATTTCTATTATTGAAATATCTACTTCTATTCCAAAAATATCTTCTAACTTCTTTCTTAATCCCCTTAATCCAGCTTCACCAGCTTGTATTTTTCCTGTTTCCATTGCGTGTAACATAGTTCTTTCTTTTGCAGTTCCTGAATTTGGTGTCCCGAAACATTCATGTATTAATTCCTTAAATTTCTCAGACGTTACCCTTACAGCAATGTCAATATCAGAAGTTATTTTTGCAGTTCCACCAGCTCTACTACCTTGAACAACAATATCATCACTTATATTTCCAACATTTTCTCTAATCAATTTTGATGCATCCGAAAAGGCATCTGCCGAAATTCCTTGTGGCAATTTTATATCCGCTTTAGCATCTATTCTTCCAATACCATCCACCGTGTCCGCAACATCATCAATCTTATCCACCACCTTCATGGTGTCTCCAAGATCTTCCGCCACGTCCACTACGTCATCAACTTTTTACTGAGCTTTGCCAAGTCATCCGTTTTATCCAGCCCCCGGATCTTCCCGATTCCCTTATCCACCAGTATCCCGATTACAACATCCGCTACTACATAGCTCAACGCATACGTTATCCCCTTCTCCTCTACCGTGTCCGTTACCTGCTGGCCCAGGTTCGCCAGCGCCCTTCCCGGATTCCTCAATATCTGTGCTATGCCCTGGGCTCCTTCCATTACCTCCTTCCCCGTATCCTTTACCCACTGGGGCGTGATTCCAAACGGCACCGTTATGGCTGCTATCTTGACTGCCGCCTCTACCTTCAATAAGGTAAATGCCAGTCCGAATATCCCCGAAACAAAATCATAGATCGCCGCATCTATCCCCTTTGTAATGTCATTATTCAGCTTTGCGATCTTCCCTCCGATATCCCAGACTCTCTCCCCCGCACTGGTACAGGCGTCATACACCTCCGCAGCCTTCCGCTTGTAATCGTCGTCCGTATTCTCAAACTCAATTACATGCTTTTTATAGATCTCCTCCAAACTGTCATAGAACTCCTCCAGCCTGCCCCTGGCATTCCCTGCCGTTCCGCTGCAGAAGTTCTCCAGTCTGTCATAATTCTTCTTCCGGTTGCGGGATTCCTCCAGCTGCTTCCGGTATCTCGCCCAAGCCGCGCTCTTGGCCGACGGCGACATTCCCTCATATATGTGGGGCGAAGACGGCGTGCTGTCTATACCGCTATAATAAACTAACTCCACACCATGCGCAACATTCTTGGCGGATGAGAGGTTGCTTCCTATCTGCTTCATATTCCACCAGATGTCGTTCCGGTCCACCAGCATCATCCGGTTTTCATCCTCCGGCATAATATAGCTTTCCATGTCACTGATATAATTTCCCAGAAGCGCCTCAAGCTGCTCCAGAATATCCTGAAAGTAACGTATCTCCTCCGCCATCTCCTGATGGCGTTCCACCAGCACCGCTGCGACCTCGCTTTCCTGTTTTCCCAGTACGTCATCAAAATATGCGGCCGCCCTATCAATATCCGCTAAAGCATCCTGGAATTCCGTTACTCTCTTTTGAACCAGACGCAGTTCTCCAAAGTTCAGTTTTAATTCTCTTTTCATTTGTTTTCCTAACAGGCTTCAGCTCTATTCTCTCCATTATGCTTCTCACAAAACTAAGACCGAGAACTTATTTTTAAATTCCCTGCCTATTTCTTATTTACCCTCTAAGGGACGCTAAAAATATCCAAAAAACATTGTAACATTTTTTTGTAACATTCCCTGCAATATCCATTCTTTTTTTAGCTTCTTTTATAATCCTGGGATGTGTTTCTACATATGTATGTCCCATTTCATTATCAAATGAACGTAATGCATCAATACACATTTCTAACAATTCATTATCTTTTATGCAAAACAATTTATCCAGTATCTCAAGTTCTTCCCAAATTATTTGATTATCGAGACAATATACTAATTTTTTTGCCATTCTAAATCTTTATTCAATACATCATTAGAAAGTCTTCTCCAATCGTCCGTTGTAAAATCATTCATAATCGTTTATGCAATAAGAAAGCCATCATCATACCATGAATCAATTGTTGATTCCTCTGATAATAAATTATCTAATTCTTTATACATATAGTCACGTCATTATGTTAAAATCCTGACGGTTTTGGTGCATTAACTTTTCCAGTTGGATAGCCAGATATAACATCATCTCCAAGTTTTATTACATCTATCTCCACACCATCAATAATTTTTCTATGCCATGTAGCCCCATCTCTTCCCCTAATAGAAGCAATAGGAGAGTCTCCAACCTCCTTTATGCTATCAATAATTTTTGAATCACTCCATGAATCTGGAAAAATAGTACTTTTTTATTTTAGAAATATTTCCATCATGTTAACTAAACTTTTATCTTATCGTTTAATTTGCTAACTACGAACTCAAGTCTTTGTTCCAATTCAATTGTTGATGTCTCGTCTTGTTTTAAGCTAAATATGTAATTCTCAACATCTTCATGCCATATTAAATCATATTCTGTCAAATCCTTATGTAACTTTATAATGCTGTAATACATTCCATGTATCTTTTCATCTGACAACATTTAATATTCCTCACACAGAATCTTTGCAACAAGGTCATTTCCATCAAAAAAATCGAAATTAACAAATAAATATTCTATTCTATTGTTTTCGTCTTTATTAATATGCTTTACTACTTGTATACTCATTTTCATCTCCTATTCTAAGCCTAATGATTGATTAACACTTGTTCTAGAACGCTGTGAACTTTCTATTATTGCTTTATAAATATCATCTCCTGATAATCCTTTATCAATTTGTTTTTGTATTATTTGCTCCCATGTGAGGTTAGGGTCTGTTGCTTATAAAAACTCTGCAAGTTGTTGGTCTGACATTAATTCTCTAGCTTGCCTTCTATACTGATTTCTTAATTCAAATGCGTGTCTTACTTGTTGCTCTAGTGGTATACTATCATCAATTAAGTTGGGAATTTTGGCCTCTTGCTCTAAATACCATTTTCTTGCATCAATATTACTTAATGTTCCAGGTTCTAAACCACCCTCTATATCTCCAAAAACAGCAACATCATCTACTGTATCCGTCACATCATCGATCTTATCCACCACTTTCGCAGCATCCCCAAGATCATCCGCCACATCCACCACATCATCAACCTTCGTACTTAGCTTCGACAAATCATCCGCTTTATTCATCCCCCCCGGATTTTCCCGATTCCCTTGTCCACCAGTATCCCGATTACGATATCCGCAGTTACATAGCTCAACGCATACGCTATCCCTTTCTCCTCCACCGTATCCGTTACCTGCTACCCTAGGCTGGCCAATGCCCTTCCCGGATTCCGCAGTATCGCTGCGATGCCCTCCAGTCCTTCCACTGCCTCCTTTCCCGTATCCTTCACCCACTGTGGGGTAATGCCAAGCGGCACTGGTACAGGCATCATATACACGTGCGGCCTCCCGCTTGTAATCATCATCCGTATTCTCGAACTCAATCACATGCTTCTCATATATTTCCTCCAGACTGTCGCAGAACTCTTCCAGGCTGCTTTTGGCGCTCCCTGCCATTCCGCTGCAGAAGCTTTCAAAAATGTTTAACAAACCTTGACAACCACAATAAGCCTTTAAACTTATCATAGGAGAAGTATGCCCATTTTTAGGCTAACTTGTCGCAGGGTATGGTATTGGGCGTGGTTGTAATGGTAACTACGGCAGATTTTATGCAAGCTTATACTGCCATGAATAATTCGGGTTTATTGATAATTCAATTCGTTTTTTATATGATTTACTTCATCTGATGTTAATTGGCATAAACATATCTCAGCAATTCTACCCAAATTCGATAAACCTACATATAACCTATCCATTTTGACATATTTAACGACTTTTTCCTCTGAAATTACTATTCTTATCCCATTTTCATACAAATGCGTTTTAAAATAAGCACAGTTATTCTTCAATTCATCATTTAACTTTAAATCTCCTACCTCATAAACATCAATACTCAACTTGTTGTCGTTGACATCATATTCTTTACTCAATAATAATGTAATTCTCTTTATGAATCCACTTGTTATTCCTATAGCAATTTCTAAAAGAGAAGTCTTATCTTTCGAATACGACAAATTTCTAATAGGTTCATCTTTTCTATCAATCAGCACTTTCAAAGGAATATATTCTTCCAAACTTATTGATGTTTTTATCATTTGGTTTTTTATAATATTTTCCATAGTTTTCTCCTTTTTACCAGCCATTAAACTGTACATGCTTGATTACCGGCAATAAACCTTCTTGTCTTAGTGGAGCAAAAATAAATTCCCAATTACCTGCAGAAATTAACTCTCCATATTTTATTCCGGAAACCGTTGCTTGTTCCAATGAGCCATAGAAATCACTCATAAGCTCTTGTGTGTATAAGTTAGGATTGGTATATGCTGTACCCTCTCCTGCCATTATTCTTGCATAGACATCCTCATACATGTGTTCAGTAGCATTTCCGTGAACCCACACTTTTTGACCATTTACCTCAACTTCAAATATCATCCACCGCATCCTTCTTCTTCCGGTTGCGGGATTCTTCCAGCTGCTTCCGGTATCTCGCCCAGGCCGCGCTCTGGGCCGACGGCGACATTCCCTCATATATGTGGGGCGGAGACGGCGTGCTGTCTATACCACTATAATAAACTAACTCCACACCATGCGCAACATTCTTGGCGGATGAAAGGTTGCTTCCTATCTGCTTCATATTCCACCAGATGTCGTTCCGATCCACCCACACCATCCGGTTTTCATCCTCCGGCATAATATAACTTTCCATGTCACTGATATAATTTCCCAGAAGCGCCTCAAGCTGCTCCAGAATATCCTGAAAATAACGTATCTCCTCCGCCATCTCCTGATGGCGTTCCACCAGCACCGCTGCGGCCTCGCTTTCCTGCTTTCCCAGTACGTCATCAAAATATGCGGCCGTCCCATCAATATCCGCTAAAGCATCCTGAAATTCCGTTACTCTCTTTTGAACCAGACGCAGTTCCCCAAAGTTCAGTTTTAATTCTCTTTTCATTTCGTTTCCTCTTCCGTACCTTCACAAGAAGCTAAGCCCAACACATTCAGCCAGGTGACCTTTATCTTCCAAAAATCGCTGTGATCCAAAACAAATAAAAGATCACAGCGATTTTTGAAAAAGTTTAACCTAAATAAATTTTTTATGAATGGCTTTCTCTGTTTATTGATATCTGCCTGTCAGAGCTTTCTTAAGTACTCGTCCAATACTCTTCTTGAATATGTCCCTGCTTCGGGTTTAAGGCCAAATGTTTTGTATGCCCAGATAACTTCTCTGGTAAGCTGTCCGCCATCGTTTTCATTCATAACATCATAGAAAAATTCTAATTCAAATTTTCCCTGAGTATTGAAATAGAAGCTGAGCTGTTCCCACTGTTTTTGGTCGTTTTCCCCAAAGCAATCATATATCTCTAATAATATATCGCCTAATTCCATCCATAATTCCATATAAATCTCTTTGGAAACGTTATATATTTCAGGTATATTGTTAGATTTTATTTTTTCATTTTTGTTTATATCAGTATAAAAAAGACAGTTGAATAGCTGCTCCTTCCTTTTCTACTTCTCCCAGAAAGTAAACATCTTCCCATTCTACCGGAATCATATTGATTACTTGATTTTCTAACTTGTTATATAATTGCGCTAATTGTTTTTCCATTTTTATTACATGTTGCTAATTGCAAGAAACTTATTATTTTTCTACAGATATAATATTCGGAAATACTCCCCCTTCTTTATACATTAACTTAACTATTTTTTCTGCTGCCCATCTTTCGTATGCTTTGTTCGATATAATTCCATCATTCACACTTTCTTGAATTCTAAATTCTTTATTTATTTTACTCAAACTTCCCACATTAAAAATGGTATTTGCTCCTTGAAAAATCAATACTTTAGCTCACAAAATAGCGCTCAGGCAGCCGCTGAACCGCACTCCAATGCTTTTTGCATGTACTTTGGCAGCCGCTGAATAAAGCTGGCGGTGAATTCCTCCAGCTGCTGTTCTGTGATGTGGAAATATTCCATAACGGTATCCATTAGTGCATCTATGATAATCCTCATGGATTGACTGAACGTGATGTCATCCAGTTCATCCATGAGGCAGAAAAACAGTTCGCAAATCGTTTTGTCATCCGTATTGCATCGCTGTGTAACTGCAAGCATCATATATCGTACAAAAACAATGGATACATGAGCGGTCAAAGCATCATAGGAAAGGCTCCGGCACTCCTTTACCAGATGCAGATAGGATTTGCAGGTCTTGAAAAATACCTCAATATCCCAGCGCTTCCCATAAATACGGATGATTTCTTCCTCTGAGAGAGTTGTATCCGTGCTGATGATGGCAAGTCAGTCTTTTTTCTTGCTTTTGTTCCGAACACAGACGATTTTTGCCTCAATTGCCTCGTCACCAACGGTTACGTCAATGGAAAGCAGATATTTGGAGCGTCCTCTACGTTTTCTGCACTGTTTATAGATTTCTTTGATGCTGTATCTGCCACCCTGATAGCCATATTTGATTTTACTGCTTTTCTTAACCATTGCGATTGTGTCCAATTCGCAGTTTGTCTTTAAGGCGGTGATGGTCTTGGGTGATGAAAACCAGCTGTCGAACAGCACGTATTTTGCAGAAACTCCAGATGATTGTGCTGCTCTGATCAGGTCAATCAAGACTTCTGTTGCTTTTCGTCTGAATTCTTTCCGCCTTTTCCCGGCAAGAGAACGTCCATCGAAGTTTGCAGCTTTGCAGAGCAGGTTTTTATCGTCGGCTGCCGACAGAAGACGATGGTTGATCGGAACAAAGGAGTTGCCATCGGACCATCCAAGTGTCAGCATACGGTAACCTCTCTTGTACTT
>CAJTIM010000043.1 GCA_910576325.1 Clostridia bacterium | reverse complement strand
AAAATTTTATATGAGTTTATGTACATAGTTTTTTCTTGGCCTGATAAAATGAAATTTTTTATCGGAAAATTTTTAAAGCTTTTTCTTTTAATTTCGAGCCTATTTTAAGCTTTTCCGATAAAAATAATTTTCCTATAACCACGGTTATCCCGGAACGGGATAACCTTCTTTTTCTCGAAAAAGAACAAAGCCGGTGAGGAATTTGTTAAATTCACTCACCGGCTCAATTCGTTTTAAATTTCCTGGATAGTTCGGTTAGTTCTTTCATGGTTTCCTGCGTATGGTGCAAGAGGGTTTCACGCATTTCTGACGGGCAGCTGCAATACAGCATCTTCATCTGACCGGCTCCCTCGTCTTCCGGGGAAACATCTGGATTGATTAAAGAATCCAGAGAAATCGGCAGTACCTTTGCCAGTGCCTTCAAAATCAAAAAGGATGGATTCATCTGCCCTTTTTCAATCTTGGCAATCTGCTTTACAGATACATGGCTCAAATCAGAAAGCTCCTGCTGTGTCAGGCTTTTTCCTTTTCGGGCTTCCCGCATTTTTTGCCCTAAAGCGGTTAAATCATCAATCGGCATAATCATTCACCTCGAATATATTCTATCGTGCCGATTTACACAAAGGAATAACCTTATTATGCCGACTAACAGGTATGATTATGCTGTTTTTTTAGTGAGATATAAACGCTATCCTTGTATCACTAACCAAATCAAATTATAATAGAGGTGGATATTTTTTTGAAAAAATCTGTCCGCTGTAACATTTCGCGGACATTTGCCTGTTATACTATCTGCAAAAAGCAAAGGAAGTGAGGATATGAAGCAGATTTTAATTGTCGAGGACGACAGTTTTTTGAATAAGATGTTGGCCTATAATCTGACCGCAGACGGGTACGGCGTGACTTCCGCCCTAAATGCCAGAACCGCAGCTGATGTCCTGCGCCAGCGGGAATTTGACCTGGTGCCGCTGGACATCAACCTGCCGGATGGGAATGGTTTTGAACTGTGCAGGCTGATAAAGCCCCAGCACCCGGACACCATCGTAATTTTCCTGACCGCCAACAATCAGGAGAGCGACCAGATACGGGGCTATGAGGTGGGCGCGGTGGACTACATCACAAAGCCCTTTGTGATCGGGGCCTTGCAGCGGAAAATCAAAGCCATGTTTGCCATGCTGGAACACCACAAACCGGCCAAGGATATTTACGACGACGGGCGGTTGTTTCTGGACTTCTCGGAGCAGACGGCTTCCTTAAACGGCAAGCCCCTGACCCTATCCCCGATGGAATACAAAATGCTGAACCTGTTCCGCAAAAATCCCCGGCAAGTGCTGACCCGTGGGCAGCTTCTGGAAAAGCTGTGGGATATAGACGAGAAGCTGGACTTTCTCTTTCAGGCCCTTGTGAAAACCTCCCGGCTGGAAACGGGCGTGATCCAGTTGGATAAGAAACCGAGCCGCCTCTTTGATACCGTGGCGCAGGCTATGAGTGGGATTGTGTATGCAGCGGAGAAAAAGGAAATCACCGTGTCCGTGGACTGCCCGGAGGATTTGGCCGTTTCCCATGACAGCAAGTGGACATCCGAAGCCCTTTTTAACCTGCTGGACAATGCGGTGAAGTATACCCCGGCAGGCGGGAAAATCACAGTATCAGTGGTACTGTGGGAAATGTATGTGGAGATCAAAGTGGCCGACACCGGCAAGGGCATTTCTGAAAGCGATCAGGCCGCCATCTTCCGGCGCTTCTATCGTGAGGAAGAAGTACACGAACAGCAGGGCGTTGGCATTGGCCTGTATCTGGCCCGCGAGATCATAACGCGGCAGGGCGGCTATATCAGACTGGTTTCGGAGCCGGGCAGGGGTTCGAAATTTTCCATTATGCTGCCGACAAAATAGAACGCGGCGGACGACCAGTTCTGGTTACCCGCCGTAGAATTTTTTGAAATGTCCGAGCGTTGTAACATTTTACCCCGATTTTCAATGAAATTTTTTGGCCGCTATAACATTTCGCGGACATTTGGGTTTTACAATAGCCTTATCAAATTTTGTTACTGATAGGGTTAAATCACAAAGAAAGGGAAAATATATGACGAAAAAATTATATCGAGTTATGTTGTTTGTTGGTACTTCAATGATACATCATTCAGCAGCGGGTGTCTTTATTTTGTGCAATATTTGGTATTTACTCATTTATAGTTCTGAATCTAATAGAAATAGTAAATAGGGAAAGTATTTCACTTACAGCAAGGCGGGCCAGTTTCCTGTCAACATGAGCCAGTCTGCCTTGTGTGGATTGATCCGTTATGAAAGGCTTGCTTTTTCCCATTAAGTTCAGTACACTGTCAATCTGACACAAAGCATTTCATACTGTTTCCATATTGCTTTGGTATAATAATGTGAGGAGGTGTAAAAATGGCTGTTTTATTGATTGTGGAAGATGATACTGCCACCAACGGGGCAATCTGTGAATATATGAGATCCGCAGGGCATATTACCTTGTCGGCCCTTGATGGTGAACAGGGTTTGCAGATTGCAAGGGAGAAATCGGTTGATTTAGTGGTTCTGGATATTATGCTGCCGAAGCGAACCGGTTTGGAGGTATTAAAAGAATTGCGCCAAACAAGCAACATTCCTATCTTAATGCTTACCGCCCTTGACGATGAGCCTACTCAGGCGGCCAGCTTTGATGAACAGGCGGACGACTATATCACAAAGCCCTTTTCCATGCTTTTGCTGGGAAAACGGGTGACGGCCCTGCTGCGGCGGTGTGGGAAAAGTCCGGAACTGAAACAAATTCAGATGGGCGATATTACGGTGGATTTTGGCGGCTATACTGCTTCCGGGCCGGGCGGCCCTATTGACCTGACACCAAAGGAGATCGACCTGCTGAAATTGCTGATAGAGCATAAAGGTCTGGTGCTTACACGGTCGCAGATCTTGGACGAGTTGTGGGGATATGATTACCCCATCATTGACCGCACGATTGATACCTACATTAAAAATTTACGGAAAAAGCTGAGTCTTAACCGGATTGTAACGGTAAAAGGCGTTGGCTACAAGTATGAGGAACACCCATGAGAAATTTAAAGCTCTTTACTAAAATCTTCTTATACACCTTTCTGGTAATGCTGTTTGTCACCGTGATGGCTCATGTTTTTCTCTATGTGCTTGCGCCGCAAATGACCGTAAGCACCAACCGTTTTGTGGAAGGAGCCATTATTGAGAGTAATGTGAATACTGGTATTTTGATAAAATCCGCTATCGGAAAAGCACTGCCGGTATCCCTGCTTTGCTGCGCCATCATTTCCGCTGGGTGTTCCCTGTTGTTTTCCAGAGCCATGACGAGGCCGATCAAGCAGATTGCGGTTACAACGGAAAAGATGGAAAAGCTGGATAAGGCTGCAGCCTGCGTGGTGCATACGAAGGACGAGATTGGCGAGCTGGCCGCCCGCGTCAATAAGCTGTATGCCAGCCTGCTTTCCACCATTGAAAATCTGGAGGAAGAAAAGCAAAACGTCCGTGAGGCGGAACGGTTGAAAATTGATTTCCTGCGGGCCGCCTCCCATGAGCTGAAAACGCCGGTGACTGCCCTGAACGCGATTTTGGAAAACATGATCTTAGGCATTGGAAAATACAAAGACCGGGATCGCTGTCTGTTGGAATGTAAGGAGATTACCGGGCAGCTATCCTTTATGATTAAAGAAATTTTGGATACCTCCCGGCTGGATTTTACACAGGAGAAACAGGACGCGGAAACCTTTGACCTGTCTGAGCGTCTTCCGGCAATCTGCGAGCCCTATCAGTTGATTGCGAAGGCAAAGGGACTCGACTTTTCTTTCAGCATACAGGGAAAGTGCCCTGTCCACACGTCAAAGAAAAGCCTTGAAAAGATCCTGTCTAACCTGCTCTCCAATGCGGTCGCATACACAAAGCCGGGATGCAAGATCACCGTTATATTGAACGCCCGACAGATAAAAATAGATAATGAGTGTACGCCCATCCCGCCGGATAAGCTGACCCATGTATTTGAGCCGTTCTACCGCCCAGACTTTGCCAGAGATCGCAAAGATGGAGGGAATGGGCTGGGATTATATATTGTAGATACGCTTTCAAAGGCCCTTGGGATGCCCTATCAATTTGAGGCGACCAAAAACCCGCCGGGAATGTGCTTTACCCTTTATCTCCCATAAAGCGATGGCTTTTTTTATCCGTTTCATACTGGTTCCATATTGGGGTGCTATGCTGTCAGCGTTGCAACACTTATCCTATATGAAATGGAGGTCATTCTATGAACTTTATGAATCGAGCGTGGCTGTATATCGTCCGCAAGAGGGGCAAGAGTATCCTTCTTTTTGTCATCTTGCTGGTGATGGCAACCTTTGTATTGACCGCTCTGGCACTGGGGAACGCTTCGAAAGCCGCCCAGCAGGAGCTGCGGCAAAGCCTTGGCGGGAGTTTTCTCATTGGCTTTGACTACACGGAAAACAACCCCTATTTGAAGGTGGAAAGCGTGGAGGGCGGAACCCTGATGTATTCCACCCAGCAGATCAGCCCGGAGCTGGTAGAGCAAATCCGGGAAATTGAGGGGATCAAGGAGTGCAGCGCCACCGTGGAGGGGCTGGCGGCGTTCCCCTCTCTGGAACTATTTACCGGCAATATCCCCATTGAGGAAGAATTTCGCGCATCCTCAAAGATTTTAAGCACATGGAAAAGCGAGGAGCTTACCCGGTTTACTTCCGGGCAGCTTACGCTGACGCAGGGGCGGCATATCCTGCCGGACGACAAAAACAAGGGGCTGATCAGCAAGGATTTGGCTGAGAAAAACGGCCTGAAAATTGGTGACAAAATCCAGACGGACAAAGGCGTGGAGATTGAGATTGTGGGCCTGTTCTCTCCAAAAGAAATCGAAGGCATCAACGATCAGGTGACAACCTACGATAAAATACAAAACCTTATCATCACCGACCTTGCCACTTTGGTGGCTTACGAAAACGGCCCCGCAATACAGGGCTTTAACGAGCTGACGGTATCGGTGAACGACCCGCAGAACATGGAGGAAATCATTTCTAAAGTAAAGGAAATCAGCGGCGTGGACTGGAAAGGCTTTTCTTTTCTGGTTGACAACGAGGACTATGAAAACGCCGCGTCCTCTTTGGAACAGTTATCGGAGCTGGTATCCACCATTTTGATGATCGCGCTGATTGTAAGCATCGCCATCCTCTCGCTCATTCTAACCATGTGGGCCAGAACCCGCATCCATGAAACCGGCGTCCTGCTCTCGGTTGGGATCAGCAAGCTGTCCATCTTAGGGCAGTATATTGCCGAGGTTTTGCTGATTGCGATATTAGCATTTTCCCTCTCTTATTTCTCCGCCAGCGCCATTGCGGGCCAGATGGGAAACGTATTGCAATCCGGGCAGGCGGTAACGGAGGCGCAGCAGGAAGACGGCTTATCTGCCGGAACCCGTGGGGAGGCCGGAACAGATACCGGTGAGCCGGAAATCGAAACCCCGGAATTACAGGTTCGTGTACAGCTTGAGGAAATGGGCCTCCTATTCCTGCTGGGGATCGGGATTGTAACGGTATCCGCTGGAATATCCTCAATTTCCGTCATGCGGCTGAAACCGCGGGAAATTCTATCGAAAATGAGCTGAGAAAGGCGGTAACGATATGAAAAAAGTATGGAAAATGTTTTCTGTCCTCCTTTTTGTGGGATTGCTGTTCACAGGGTGTACCCCCAAGGAGAATAAATCAGACGAAACGCAGGAGCAATCCGGCTCGCCCATCATAGATTACGAGGTGCCGGATAAAGTAAAGGACTATGATTTTGACTATGAATTTGTGCCCGAAGGTGAATAGGAGGTGCCTCTATGGGAATTTTGGAACTGCAAAATCTAACATACTCTTATGACAAAAAGAGGAAGGTGCTGAGAGGGATCAATGCGCAGATGGAGGCGGGAAAAATGTATGCCATTCTCGGCCCGTCCGGGTGCGGCAAGACAACCCTTCTATCCCTGCTGGGCGGTCTGGACAGCCCCACAAGCGGGAATATCCTGTTTGAAGGGAAAGACATTGCACAGGCCGGATTGGCAGGCCATCGGAAAAAGAATGTTTCTTTTATCTTTCAGAGCTACAACCTGATTGACTATATGACCCCGCAGGAGAATGTCCGGCTGACTTCAAAGAAACCGGCACTCCCGTTTCTGGAACGGCTGGGGCTGACGAGGGAGGAATCCAAACGGAACGTGCTGAAACTCTCCGGCGGCCAGCAGCAGCGGGTAGCCATTGCAAGGGCGCTCGCAAGCGAAGCTCCGGTGATTCTGGCGGACGAGCCTACCGGCAATCTGGACGAGGATACGGCTGGGGATATTACGGAAATCTTGAAAGAAAGCGCCCATCAGATGAAGAAATGCGTGATAGTTGTTACCCACTCAGGTGAGCTGGCAAAACAGGCGGATGTGGTGTTCCGGCTGAAAAAGGGTGAATTACAGATAGAGCAAAGCGAGAAATCTTCATAACTATAAATGAGTAAATACCAAATATTGCACAAAATAAGGACACCCGCTGCTGAATGATGTATCATTGAAGTACCAACAAACAACATACTCAAACAACAAGGGGGTGTCCGTTGCAAACAGTATACATCATTCCAACAGTATTTACAATTACTTTAAAACCTTAAAACTCGGATGGTGGCAGGAACCCCCGTGGCGATTGGGATTTGCCGCTGGATGGGTGAAGCGATGATGGGACAGGTAATGCCTTATCAGTTCCCCGTTGGATCAATGCTGCTGTATATCGGCGTCCTGGTGGTGCTGGAACTGCTACTTTCCATCTGCACCATCCGCAAGCAGGAGCAAAATTCTCTCATTGAGCAGATGCGGCTTGTGGAATAACAACCGCTGGCCGGGACAGAAAATTTCTGTTCCGGCCAATTTTTTTGTTTTCAGGACATTTCTGCAACATTTCCCCTTTAGGATTACGGTATAAGGGAGGATTTGTCGTATGAAACCTATCTTAATCATAGATTCCGATGCCGACCAGTTTTTGCTATTTGTAAACTTTTTTGAATCGTATTGTCTTTTCATTTGTTTTGTGTTATAGTGTTATGTATAATAGCATAACACTTAAAACAGCAAGAAGGTGAGATGGATTGAAACTAATTATTTCAAATGTATCAGGCATACCCATCTATGAGCAAATTAAGCAGCAGGTCAAGGCGGCGATCCTATCTGGAGAACTGAAAGAGGACGAAGCCTTACCTTCTCTCAGAACGCTGGCAAAAGATTTGAAAATCAGCGTTCTAACGGTTACACGGGCCTACACAGAATTAGAGCAAGAGGGATTCGTCAAAAATGTTCAGGGGCGCGGCTGCTTTGTCATGGGCCGTGGCTCTGAACTGATGAGAGAGCAGCTTATTTGTAAAGTGGAAAATGGGTTGACCGATGCAATCAAGGCGGCAAGAATCGCAGATCTTCCAAACGAAGAACTGCACCGTCTTTTAGATATTTTATTGGAGGCGAATAAAGATGACTAACTATTTAGAGGTGAAAAACCTGTCGAAATCCTTTGACAGTTTCCAGCTTCACAATATCAGCTTCACCTTGCCGAAAGGATATATTATGGGGCTGATCGGGCCAAACGGCTCCGGCAAGACAACCACCATCAAACTCATCCTGAATATGCTCAAGCGCAACGGCGGCGAAATCAAAATCATGGGGCTGGATAATATCGCTGACGAGCAGAAAGCAAAATCGGAACTTGGTGTTGTATTTGATACCAACTATTTCAGCGATGATTGGCAGGTAACACAGGTAGAAAAATCTATCTCCGTTTTCTATCCCAACTGGAAGTCGGAACGGTTTGCGGAGATGCTGCGGAAGTTTCACATCGCTCCCACCAAGAAAGTGAAAGAACTCTCAAAGGGGATGCAGATGAAGTTGATGCTGGCCTGTGCGTTCTCTTACGACGCAAAGCTGCTGATCCTGGACGAACCTACCAGTGGTCTCGATCCGGTTTCTAGAGATGAACTGCTGCAAATTCTCTCGGAGTATATTGAGGATGGAGAACACAGTGTTTTGTTCTCTACCCATATTACCGGAGATCTGGAACGCGCTGCGGACTATATTACTTATATCAGCTATGGAGAATTGTTTTTCAGCGGCAGCAAGGATGAATTTGTCGATATGTTCCGCATTGTCAAGGGAGGAACGGAAGAACTGTCTGCTGACCTGAAAGAAAAAGCGGTTGGTGTTCGCACATTCCCTACGGGCTTTGAGGCTCTGGTCAAGGCCGAAGATACGGGTGCTTTTTCCTCTTTGAGCATTGAACCGGCAACCATTGATGAAATTGTTGTATTCACGAGCAAGAAAGGTGACGATTATGAGTAACACATTGAAAGCAACAAAATTGGACTTTTCGCTGGTAAAGCCATATATCAAGGTGATTGGGTTTACCATGCTTCTTCCTATCGCTTTTGCGGCCATTAACCGTTCGATCCTGACAGGCGTTTCCTTTGCCATGTGCTTTATCGCTATGACCACAGGCTACACTTTCTCGGTAACGGAGAAAAACAGCATGGAGCGTTTGTATGGGATTTTACCAATCAAGAAAAGCGAAATGGTAACAGGACGGTATCTCTTTGTTCTTGCGCTGGGCGCGCTGGCTCTGGTGGTTTCTCTTATCACACAGCCGATTGTGCTGCGGGTAATGGGTGAAAGTGTTGGAGCATTTGATATGATTAGCGCAGCCATCGGTGGCCTGTTCCTGTTCGCCCTTTATACCGTATTTCAGATTCCGGGCTATTACAAATATGGAGCCATCAAAGGCCGTGTGTTCATGTATATTCCCGTGGCTGGATTTTTGGCGACCTTGTTTTTCCTGCCCAAGATGCCCGCAGACAATCCCATTGTGGCTACGGTTGTAAGTTCCCCGGTACTGCTAATCGGCCTTGTGCTTGTACTCGTCGCTGTCATGTACGCTGTGTCTATCTGGTTCTCTATTCGGATTATGGAAAACAAAGAAATGTGAGGTGAGCAATATGGATTTTACAATTTTAGCGGTAGTCCTTCTGATTGGCGTTGGTATTCCTGTCCGTAACAAGCTGATCCGTAAGTATCGGGAGGAAAAAAGAAAAAAGGATGATTCTGAAAAGAGGCGTTGAAGCTCTTTGAACGAGGGATAAAATGAAGCAAAAAATATTGATGATAGAAGATGACCCGTTGATACGAAATGAACTGGACACCCTGCTACAAAGTAACGGCTATGAAACAGCCGCGCCGGAGGATTTTGACAATGTAATTGACCAAATCAAGGCGGAACAGCCGCACTTGATTTTGCTGGACATCAAACTACCGGGAACCAGCGGATTTTCCCTCTGCACTCAAATTCGCACCTTCTCCCAGGTGCCGATCATCTTTGTGACAAGCTGCAACACGGATATGGACGAACTCAACAGTATCATGCTGGGCGGCGACGCCTTTATTACGAAGCCATACCATACGGCCATCCTGCTGGCGAAGATTGCCTCCCTGCTCAAGCGGGCGTACCCGGTCCAGCAAAGCGAGCAAATGACCTGCGGGGGTGCGGTGCTGCGCTTGGAATCCAGCAGTCTGGACTATGACGGGCAGAGTGTGGAGCTGACCAAGAACGAACTGAAAATCCTCTATTACCTGTTCAAAAATGCGGGGAAAATTTGCGCCCGCGGAGATCTGGTAGAGTTTTTGTGGGACAACCAACTTTATGTGGATGACAACGCCTTGAGCGTCAACATCAACCGCATCCGGGAGAAATTGGCGGGCATTGGACTAACCGATTTTATTAAGACCAAGCACCGGCAAGGGTACATGATATGAATAGCAGACGATATTGGAAAAACAGAATCCCGTTTTTGCTAACCAACCTGATCTGCATGGTGGCCCTCATCGTGTTCCTGCTGGTGTGCGGTAACTCCATCTCGGTGGTGCTTCTGATTCTCGTGGTGTGGGCGGTGGTTCTGCTGTCGGGACTGTTCCTCACCTACTGGAAACGGAAACAGCAGATGCAAAAACTTTTAGATATGGCTGGATGGCTGTCGGAACGCTATCTTATTTCCGAAGTGATGGAGCTGCCGGAGCAGGCAGAGGATCAGGTGTACTACCAGCTTTTGAAAATGGCCGGGAAGTCTATGCTGGAGCAGATCGGGGAGGTTCGGCGGGAGCGCCTGGAATACAAGGAGTACATTGAGCAGTGGATTCACGAGATCAAGACGCCTATCACCGCCATGAAGCTGTTATGCGAAAATCACCGGACGGACTGGACAAAGGAACTTCTTCTGGAACTGGAAAAGACCAACCGCTTTACCGAACAGGCGCTCTACTATGCCCGCAGCGAACACACCGAGAAGGATTATTCCGTCCGGGAAATGTCCTTGTCCCAAGTGGTGCATCAGGCGATTGCGGACAACAAATACCTGCTGCTTCAGAGCGGGGTGCGGCTGGAAGTAGAGGAAATGGCGGATACGGTTTATTCCGATGAAAAATGGGTGCGGTTTATCCTGAACCAGCTGATTGCCAACGTAGTCAAGTATCGGTCCGGACAGCCGGTTCTCCGCTTTTCCACCCGCAGGCAGCAGGATCAGGTAATCCTCGTGGTGGAGGACAACGGCATCGGGATTTCTCCCGCCGACCTGCCGCGCGTCTTTGAGAAGGGGTTTACCGGGCAGAACGGGCGCATGGTCCAGCAGTCCACGGGCATCGGCCTGTACCTGTGCAAACGGCTCTGTGACAAGCTGGGCATCGGCATTGCGGCGGAATCATCGGGACAAGGAACCGCCATTTCCCTGGCGTTTCACATCAACTGTCTGATCCATGAAGTGCAGGGCTGATTGTAGTCCTGCACTTCTTACATTTTTGTTAGAACTTTGTAAGAAAACTTGATACAAACGCCGTTCGCACTATTTTACAATAGAGAGCAGAGGTGATAGTTATGAAAGAAGTATTGAAGCTGGAACATATCCAGAAATATTACGGTAACGGCGGGAATGTCACAAAAGCCATTCAGGACATCAGCTTTTCCGTGGAGGAAGGGGAATTTGTGGGGATCATGGGCGCGTCCGGCTCCGGCAAGACCACCCTGCTCAACTGCATTTCCACCATTGATACCGTCAGCGCGGGACATATCTATTTAGATGGAACCGATGTGACCGAAATCAACGAAAAGCAGATTGCCCGGTTCCGCCGGGAGAACCTGGGCTTTGTGTTTCAGGATTTTAACCTGCTGGACACCCTGACCATCTCCGAAAATATCGCCCTGGCGCTGACCATCAACAAGGTCCCCGCAGGCGAGATCGATGGTCGGGTGCGGGAAATAACCAGAAAGCTGAACATCACAGATATTCTGGACAAATACCCCTATCAGGTGTCCGGCGGCCAGAAGCAGCGGTGCGCCTGCGCCAGAGCCATCATCAACAATCCCAAGCTGATTCTGGCGGACGAACCCACCGGCGCACTGGACAGC
Source organism: Clostridia bacterium (assembly GCA_910576325.1). GTDB lineage: Bacteria > Bacillota > Clostridia > Lachnospirales > Lachnospiraceae > Laedolimicola. Next base: position 199 of record CAJTIM010000043.1, on the reverse strand, counting down.
CACTCATCCCAAATGCTACTCTCCACTAATCACCAACCCCCACTTCAAGTGGGGGTTTGAAAAACGCCCCCAAGGGCTCTGTTACTGCTCGCCTGAAAGGCGGGTATCGCAAGCTTATATTACTTGCTGCCGCTAAAAAGCGGCTCCCTCACTTTCTTCTTTCCGAGACTCTTCTGACTGGTCCCGAATATATTTTTTT
>CAJTIM010000042.1 GCA_910576325.1 Clostridia bacterium | reverse complement strand
GCGTGACATTCGCATGATAAAGGTCAAAACGAAAGTATCAGGCTGTTTCCGTACCGAAGAAGGTGCAAGAGATTACTTGAAAATCATGTCTTATATCGGTACCGCACACAAACAGGGTTACAATGCTTATGAAGCAATCAAAAATGCAATTTCAGGAAATCCAGATTTCACCTTTGGATAATGGGGGTCCTGAACAGTTACCTGAAATTATACAAAAAGGCAATTTATACTGGCAGGCTATCCCTCACACATAGCGCCCCCCACCCCGTTCATGTCAAGCTTTTGCCACGATTTTTTTTCACTTTCTTTAAGTCAAAATCGCTAGAATCCGCTTAATTTCATAGGGAGCATGGCAGGGTATTGCCAAGTTAAAACAAAATTGATGATGAATTATTGTCAAGTTCTTTTCGGATTGAAAAAACTTTCCTACTCCCCATCACCAATTCCAAGCAATAACTTATCAAAATCACTTTGATACAATTTATCCTGCATAATCCTATATTTCTCAAATTCACTCTCGGCAAAGCTTTTAGCAATCTCAGCAGATACTCTTCCCTTATCTTTCAATACTTCTTCTTCATTAAATTCAAGAAATACATCCAACTTTTTTGCCCAATCTTCCATAGTCATGGGAATCTGCCGTCTTGCCTGTCTCTCCGCATAGTCCAAATACATGTTAACAAACTGATTTAAGTCCTGCATTTCCTCTTTTGTCAAATAATTCTTCGCTATGCTGACATCCGCTTTCACTATTTTACCCCTTGGTGCATTCTTCCAAGTAGTCAATCCCATATACTCTTTTCTATGATCTGCACGTTCTACAATCACCTCCGCAGCCGTATGACGATGAATGGCATAATGCAGCTTATTCTGGACCATAGCAAAAAAATCCTTTGAAGTTGCCGCCGTAGGAGAATAATCCACCGCTGTTGTATAGATATCTGTTATCTTTTGATAAAATTTCCTCTCGCTTGCACGAATCTCCCTGATTTCATCAAGTAAATGTTCAAAATATTCCTCGTCAAATATCTGCCCGTTTTCAAGACGCTTTTTATCCAACACATACCCCTGAACCGTAAAGGTCTTTAACACCTTTGTCGCCCACTGCCTGAATTGGGTTGCACGAATGGAATTAATTCGATAGCCTACGGAGATAATTGCGTCAAGATTATAAAATTTCATCCTATACTTTTTGCCATCGGAAGCAGTTGCCGAGGATTCCTCGGTAACTGCTTCTGCATCTAGCTCTCCGCTGGCAAAAATATTTTTTAAATGTAAACCAATATTGTCTGTTGAGCAATCGAAAAGCTGTGCCATGCTCTTTTGTGTAAGCCATACATCTTCATCATGTACTCTAACCTCAATGCTGTCTTCACTATTCTGTTTTGTAAAAACAAGAAAGTCCGTCGTACTATTTCTGATCTGCATTTTTTTATCCATAAAATCACCTAACCTTATTACGCCAACTTATCATTGACCTTATCCCTTAGTCTATAAAATTTTCTAACGAGATTAGAGCGCCAAAATTCTCTATTATTCTATCACAAACCTGGGTCTACAGAAACATAATTTTTTATCTCAAAAGCCTGAAAACCAGTATGTCTTTATTGGAGTAGTACTTAATGCAGTAAAAATTGCATACATATAATTCTACCTTCCTTCACCCTAACTGCTTCCTCTGTCTACGCAGAAATTCCACTCGATCTCTATCTTCCTGCCTTTATAAACATAAATTCTTTTTATAAAAACATCAGCCACTTCCTCCGTCAGCTTTTCTATATGGGAATACCGGATGATCTGTCTCATATCCGCCTCTGCTTTCTGGTATTCATCCTCAAGCCAATGAAGCCTTTTCGCAGCTTCTGTCTCCGCATCGGATAAAAGAGATAACCTCTCCTCCAGTTCTCCTGCCCTTTCCTGATATTCCGCAAGGGAAAGCTCCATAAGTGCATAGCTTTCATACAAAGTATCCTTTTCTGCCCTCAGCCGCCTTTTCTCCGCTCCGTAATTCTCAAGGCGCTTTTCCAAAGCCTGGATGCCTGCTTTCTGAAAGGAATATAAATTGTCCTTCTGCCTCATTGCGTTTCCCCGAAGCATCAGCTCCTTATTCAACATCAAGAGTACGGTTTCTTCTAAGAGATCCGCATTCATATAGGTGCAGCACTCCGGTATCTGAAGAAGCGCATGCTTCCGGCACTCGAAATACCGGTGCTTATTTTTTTCCTGGATTGGCTTATAATTCAGGGAATATCCGCAGCCGCCGCAGTACAGTTTTCCGGTCAGCGGATGCTTCTCCCTGTTCCGTTTTGTAGAATAGCCCGGCCGAAATGCCGATACCTGCTCAAAGATTTCTTCGGAAATCAATGCCTCATGGCAGCCTGGTATGACTTTCCACTCTTCCCTAGGGACGGCGCTTCCGCTTCTGCTCCCTACGGACTTTCTGATGGTTTTTCCATAGGCCATTTCCCCAAGATAAAATCGGTTATTTAAGATACGCCGGATTGTCTGGCTGCTCCAGGTATAAATCCTTTTATCCGATGTCTCCCTGTCCGGCTTTCGGATCTGTGCTATGGCCGGTATCTGTTCTTCATAAAGCTGCTTTGCTATCTGCGTACTGCTTTTCCCCTCCATAGCCAGAGAAAAAATATAACGCACAATTTCCGCCTCTCTTTCATTCACCACAACCATATTTTTTATTTCTCTGCTTTTTTCATATCCAAAGGGAGGCTGGCCAAAAACATATTCCCCATTAGCACACTTGTTTTCAATGGATGATTTTACTTTAACTGATATATCCTTGCTGTATAAATCATATAAAAGGGTCTGAAATGCCGTATCAATCTCTATGGTGCTGCCCTGGTGCTCCCGGCTGTCGTAATGGTCGTTGAGAGCAATGAAACGGATACCCATAAACGGGAATATCTGGTTTAAATAGGTTCCCATCTCAATATAGTCCCTGGAAAAACGGGACATATCCTTTACGATAATGCAGCGGATTTTGGATGCTTTTACCTCCTGTAATAATTTTTCCATTCCCGGTCTGTCCATATCGGTTCCGGAAAAACCATCGTCACAAAATTCCAAAATCTCATATTTTGCAAGCTCCGGGTCGCGGCGTATGTATTCCAAAATCTGCTTTCTCTGGCTTCCAATGCTGCTGCTTTCCGTTTTTTCACCGTATGGCAAATCCGTCTGTCCGGCGGCTGCCTCTTCAATGTCCATTTTTTTGTCCTCAAGGGACAAACGCAGATACATTGCCAGTCTATCCATTATCCCACCCCTTCCGTATCAAGGTTTTGTTTTCCAGGCATAGAGGCTCTGTTCCGGGATGCTCTTTCTTTGTCTTGCAGGCAGATGCACTCCGCCCTGCATATACCTTGATGCCATCAACCGCAGCTGCAAACAGTACCTCCACGCGTTTTCCCGGATAGATATAGATTTTTGAAATAAAAGCCTCCACCATTTCCTTTGTAAGTACTTTACCGTCTTTCAGCTTCATCAGCGCTCTTATGGCTTTCAGATATTTTTCCGACAATTTATCCAGCTCTTTCTTTTCCTTTTCCCATTCCTCCTGCTGTTTTCTCAATTCCTTCAGCCTGTCCTCCTGCTTCTTCCGAAATGCCGCATAATCCTTTTGAAGCATTTTCCCGGCACGGTAGTCCATATAGATGCTGCTCTCTTCCCCCTGGAAGCGGACTATTTTTCGCTCTGTTTCGTTTAATTGTGCTTCTATCCTCTTAGCCGCTTCCGCTATTCTTTCCTTTCCATACTCCACATAATGCTTCGGCCTGCGAAGAAGAACTTCAAATTCTATACGGATAAGGGGAAGCAGGATATCCACAAGCTCATTCTTGGAAATGCGGTTTGATTCCGGACATGTCGTGACCTTTGTCTGTCCTCCGTTCAGGCAGAAATATCCGTCAATCCTTGCCCTCTCCCCTGTTTTGTACTGTTTTACATAACTGTGTCTTGTCATTTTCCTGCCGCATACCCCACAGTAAAGGACTTGATCAAAAATATTTTCCTCTATTGGACAGCCCTTTGTAGGATTCTGGCTGGTCATGGTTCTGTTTCTTATTTTCTGCCGGATCTCTGCCGCTTTTTTATACATTTCCTCTCCAATCAGGGGTTCGTGGGCATCTCGTACCACAACCCACTCATCCTCCGGCTTATGGATGCGGTTATTCTCGTTTCTTGCGGTAATGCTGGTTTTCCCCTGTACTAAGGTTCCTGTGTAGGTTTCGCTTTTTAAAATCCGTTCCACAGTACTTTTGTCCCAGCCTTTGTAGTCCGTATCAGCGGATGAATGATAGACCTCTTTTGTTTTCTTATACACATAAGGGGGATTGATGCGCCTGCGGTTCAGTTCATCGGCAACGGCAGTATAGCTTTCCGTCTTAATAAATGTTTCATATAAAAAACGGACAATCTCCTGCGTATTTTCATCCGGCACCAGCACGCGTTTCTTTTCGTTCCATTGGGCCTGATAGCCATACGGAGGAGGGCCTCCCACATAAGAGTCTTCCTCCCGTCTCTGTTTTAAGTGCAGCTTTGCCTTTTTGGAAAAATCCTTTGCGTACATGTCATTCACAAGGTTTTTAATCTCCGAAGCCATCTGCTTATTTTCATTTCCGTCTCTTCCGGTATCAAAACCGTCTGCTACGGCAATAAAACGCACGCCCAGAAAGGGAAAGATTTTCTCAATGTAATTGCCTGCCTCCAGATAATTTCTGCCGAATCTGGAGAAATCCTTTACGATGACACAGTTGATTTCTCCAAGCCGGATATCCTGCAGGAGCCGCAGAAAGCCTTCACGCTCAAAATTGCTGCCTGTTTTGCCAAGATCCGTGTAACATTCCACAATACTAATTACTTCTCCTGTTTTCTGACGGTTAAATTCTTCTGCAAATTTCCTGGCCATCTCTACTTGAACCTCGATGGATTCATTCTTTTGCAGATCTTGATCCGAAGAAAGCCTTGCATAGATTCCTGCCTTATATCTTTTACCCTCGCAGCCTGCATCTGCCTGCCGGGATGCCGATTTTCTTTTGGATACTCTGCCCACCTCTATGCACTCCTTTCCTTATTTTTGTCCTGCTTATTTGCTTCCCTTATCACACGAAACTGGTTCCTGTAATAGAACTCGATTTCCAGCCTTTTGTCCTCATATATCCGGATGGCCTTTACCATGCTGCATAAGGTATACCGGTCTATCTCCTGAATCTTTGCGCAGTCCTGCATTGTTTTTAATCGCGCTGCTGACATTACGCCGTTTTTGAACAGCTTCTTTATCATACTCTCCTGCTTTTTCTGCGCTTCCTCAAAGGCCGCCGCCTTTCGTTTGAACTCCCCTTCCAGTCTTTCAAATTCTTCCTTTGTGATAACTCCCTGCCTCAAATCCTCATGCAGTCCGAAACAGAGTGATGTATACTTATCCTGCTCTGCCCTAAGCCGTTCAATTTCACTGTCATAACGGACGATGGATTCAAAATCTGCTTCTAATTCTCTGGCTTTTTCAAAGACTTTCTTTTCTTCCAGGAAGCTCTCAGCGTAACGCCGGATCATTTCTGCGGCTATTTCTTTCAGCCGTTCTTCCTGTATGCTGTGTCTGCTGCAGCCCTCTCTCCGGTTTTTTGTGGAACAGATATAATAAACCCTCCGGGTATCTTTATAGCGGTTCACACGCCGGATCATCTGTTCGCCGCAGTCTCCGCAAAAAAGAATCCCTGTAAACAGGCTGTTTTCTCCTGTTACCGGACTTACCCGGGCATCTGTCTTTAAAAGGTTCCGGACAATCCGGAACTGTTCCTCTGATATGACTGCTTCATGGGTATTCTCTACCTTGATCCATTCCTCCCTGGGCTTTTCAATGCTCTTTTTCAGTTTGTAATTGATTTTCTCGCTTTTTCCCTGAACCATATGGCCCAGATAGATCTCATTTGTCAGTATCCGCTTTACGGTAGAATTGCTCCAATGGGAACCCTTTGAACTGGTAAAGCCGCCTTTGTAGTTGATTCCCAGAGACTTTTTATATTCCTTTGGGGACAGGATGCCTAGAGCATTGAGCTTTTCTGCGATTGCGGACACCGCCATGCCTTCTATCTTCCATGCATAGATCTTCCGGACAATGTCTGCGGCATATTCATCCGGCACAAGATAGTTTTTGTTATTTTCCGCTTTCTGATATCCGTAAGGTGCAAAAGGGGAGATACATTCCCCATTCTTTCTTTTTACTTCAAACTGGCTTTTTACCTTTGTGGAAATATCACGGCAGTAGGAATCATTGATGAAGTTTTTTACGGGGAGGATAATTCCGCTCTCCGATGTATCTGCCTGTGCACTGTCATAGCGGTCTGTAAGGGCAATAAAGCGCACGCCAAGCTTTGGAAAGATTTTCTGAATATACCTTCCCGATTCAATATAATCACGGCCAAAACGGGAAAGATCCTTTACGATGACACAGTTTGCCCTTCCTGCTTCAATGTCGCTTATCATTCTTTTAAATTCCGGTCTGTCGAAATTGCTGCCCGAAAATCCATCGTCAACATAGATATCATAAAGTTCCATATCCTGCTGTTCATGGATAAAGGCTCTGATCAGCTCTCTCTGATTTCCAATGCTGTTGCTTTCCGCTTTTCTGCCGTATGGCATAGAGGTATCCCCGGAGGGTGTTTCTGCTTTCCTGCCGTATGGCATAGAGACACCCTCAGAGGATGCCGCAGCAGCATCATTGTCGTCCCTTGAAAGACGCAGGTACATAGCTGCTAGATAATGTTTCATATTGTCACTCCCAACTTATGATTATTTGTCAGCATTAACCATAAATCAAAAGCAACCACTGATTTGTCCCGATTTAAAGTTAACATAACTTTGTGATTCTTTCAAGGCTTTTTTCTTTTTCAGATATAGATTTCTGCAAGATGACGCAGATATTCCTCCATTTTATCATTAATATCCGGCCCCTCTTTCTGAAACCGGACTTTTACGATATAATCCCCGATGCGGTGCAGAAAAAGGTTGTTTGTCTGCTCCGCAAAAAGAGCCAGCTTTCTTTCCACTGGCAACCTGGTATCAATCTGAATATCCCGGATATCTGTCAACATATTGATATCCACGCTCCTGACATCAACTGCCTCCATTGCGTCCAATTCTTCTTCCGTTATCCTAAGCATCCCGATTCCCCTTTTTATCATTTACCAGTATAATTTATTCCTCCGCCGGATTGTCCTATGACATGCCGGCCTTGGTATATAAAAAGCCGGGCGAATGCCCAGCCATACACAAATTCCCTTTCCTTTTTCCCACATGATTCTTTTGCATGCTCTTATTCCACCAATATAATCATTGTAGAATTAAAAATTCTAACATCTCCTGCTGCCACAATATATTTGTGCCATCCATTTTCATCCACAGCATTGGTGTAATTCATGTCAACTTATATGTAAATTTTACACCAAATTCACATTTTGGACAATAAGCTGCATATAACTTTGACCAATCCCTGCTCCTTTGAAGTTACTGTTCACTCCCAATGTCATTAAGTTAAGCTGATTGAAAAAATCTTATCCTATGGTCTAACTCAAATTTATCAATAAATTTCTCAAAAAGTGGTTGACACAGAGCCTAAAATGTGCGGCCGCTCTCGCTGCTGATTATATTTTAAGAGGCGGCGAGAGCGGCCCTTGAAATTGAAGACAAAACTATTATTTCAATTTCAAGGTACTTATATGTCATTTCCTCAAAAGGTCAAGTCCACTCCTTGGGCGATCGTGGACAACATGGCCTGCAACACTGCCTGCTTCGTTAAAAAACCAAAAAAGGACTTTACCCGTAACCGTAAGCTGGGCTTTGCTCAACTCATCCGTTTCTTTCTCTCTATGGAAAGCGGCTGCATCAACCACGAACTATTGAAATATTTTTATTTCCTTCCCGATGAAATCCCCTCTGCTTCCTCCTTCATCCAACAGCGGGCCAAGCTCCTTCCCGAAGCTTTCCGACATGTCCTCACGCAGTTTAACCTTCGTTTCCCGGCAAAAGGGCTTTGGGGCAAGTATTCCCTCATTGCCGTAGACGGCTGTGAATTTAACATTGCCCAGAACCCTGGGGACCCTTCCACCTTCCATCCTACAAGCGGAAGGTCTAAAAGAGGCTTCAACTCTCTCCATACCATTTCTCTGTATGACCTGCTTTCCAAGAGGTTTTTGGATGTGGTTCTCCAGCCGGGAAAACTCAAAAATGAATTTCTCGCTATCTGCCAGCTCATTGACCGCTATATTTATGGCGGTTTCCCAATCTTCGTGGCTGACAGAGGGTTTTCCAGCTATAACGTCTTTGCACATGCCATTGAAAAAGGCTGTTTCTTTGCCATCCGCGCCAAAGACATCAACATAAAACGGCTCCTTGCAGCCGACAGCCTGACGGACCGGATGGATGGCTGGACAGAAGTTATCCTTTCCCGGTCCAGGGCCAGAAAGAAAATGCAGCACCCGGAATCAGCCCCCCTGTACCGCTATATATGCAAAACTGTCCCCTTTGACTTTATCTCGGACAACTCTCCGGAATACCACATGCGGCTGCGTGTGGTTCGTTTTCAGATAGCGGAAGGGGTTTTTGAGAATATCCTTACCAATCTCCCCTCGGATGAATTTTCATTGGAAGAGATAAAGCGACTTTACTATCTCCGGTGGGGCCAGGAAACTTCTTTCCGTGATTTGAAGCATACAATCGGAACCGCAAACTTTCATTCCAAGTCTCCGGAATACATTGAGTTCGAGATTCTTAGCCGGATGACCCTGTATAATTTTTGCACGATTATAACCATGGAGGTTCCCATAGAAAAGAGAACGGAGAAATGGGAATATCAAGTCAATTTGTCTATGGCAATAAAAATATGCTTTGCATTCCTTTCAGACCATGTGGGTCCCGGAAGCGTAAATGACCTGATCAGCCGTTATATACTGCCGATCAGGCCAGAGAGAACCTATGCCCGCCAGCTAAGGTTCCAAGCACCAGCCAGTTTCGCTTATCGTTTCATATAAAGCGCAACTGCCGCTAACAGTATACCATTATTTGAGGCAGATATGCAATCTGTCTGTTTGCTATACCCAAAAACTTCCCATTATACTGCAGATCAGCTTATAGAACTTCTGACAGCTAACAGAATCCTCGTATCATCACAATATATGGCTGATTTATGGCAGGGTTCCTCTGACAAGCCTTGTTTAACTTAATGACATTGGTTCACTCCGTGACCAGTAACACGCTTCGCGATGCACAGAAATCGCAAAAAGATGCGATTTCGCGCTGAAAAACTCGGGATTTCCGCACAGAATGTGCGGAAACACCTCGCGGAACAATGGCACATGAACAGTAACCCTTTGAATCCTTAAAAACCTTATCAATCGCTTCATTCATATCAAATTCTTCTTTTTTATCATTTGACATTGTATATCCCACCTTCAAAGTAAATCTGGATATAACTTTTTTACTTAATCCCTTTTGACGCATCCAGAAGAAACTTGTTCACCGGAGTTTCCATTCTCATGCTGTCCCTGTAAAGCTTGAGCTGCATCTTCTGTAATAATTAATGATCTTTTAAAGTCATTTCTAACATTGTTACCATTTCTTTATCATCATCCTTTAGATTGTCAAATATGCTCTGGAAATCATCATTGTATCCAAGCTGTTTTAAAGCATAAATGGCAAAATGTCCTAATTTACAAAAACCCAATATCTTAAAGTTATCATTCATGAATCCGGAATATTCCAAAAGTTTCGAATGTATTTTTCTATTTTTTATGTTTTTTTCAGCACTTTACAACTTTTTATAGATAGCCGCAATTGCGCATAAGCTCTTGAAAAGCCGTTTTTAATGATGAGTATTTTTTAATGGCTTCGATGGTCTGCCCCAAACTGTGAATTATTAGGTTCATGCGAATCTTTTCTCCCAGCTCATAACGGATTTCCTGCGGACTTTGACCCTGGTACTTTTGGAATTCCTTACTATAGTATGGCAACATCCGCACAGCTGCATAACTGATACAAATCAGGTTGGAAAGCCTTTCGATCCCCTGCACGGAACGAATCATGTAATCACGGAATGACCAAAATGTTTTTGTCTCATAATAACTGATTTCTATATTCCACCGCAGCGAGAACAGACCCAGCGGCAGCATGCCCCAGGTGTTATACCTGCAGATTTTTTCTTCTGCCTGTTTTTCCGGTTCAACAGCTATCTCTTCTGGTGCCGCTGTGCATAGGAACAGACGGAAACTGCCAGGCTTTCCAGGGTCAGTGGCTGTCACGCAGGCATGTACGATACGGCCTTTCCACAGGTTGGTAATGACCTTGCGGCATCCCATGTAATAAGACGCGCCTTCCGGTTTGTTCAAAATGATGGCTGAAAGCTCCAGCCGGCTGCCGTGGATCCGTGGACGTCCACGCCTGCCTGTCCTTTCACCAGGGAGGTCATAGAGTACGGTATCTGACCTCACACAGCAGATCATCTCCAGATTTTCGAATTCTGACACAAGCCCGGTGACGGGCTTCTTGGGATACCAGCTGTCGCACAAAAGGATGACCTGCCTGCAGGAGGAAAGTTCCGCCATAACGGAACGTACCATGTCTGCGGCAAGCTCCAGTTTGGAAAGTTCCTTCGTCCACAGGCGGTAGCCGAGGGGAACGGAGAGGTAAGTGATTCCATCCGCTGACTTAAGCGGCACATGGAGCATGAGACTGACGAAGCAGTGCCCCTTAAGGTAATTGGAGCCGTTATGGGCGGCATGGTCAAACAAGTTTGAACGGGCCTGAAATTTCGTACCGTATTTTTCCACTAAGGTATCATCAATGGAGAGGAACACGGAGGAATCCCTCAGGGAAATGGGTATACAGCTTAAAACAAGCCTGGCGGTTACAGCTGTCCATCTGAGGTGGTCAAAAGCAGCATAGCTGAGCGTATAGTAAAAGGAATTCAGCGACTTGCCAGTAAGCCTTGAAATTATATGCATCCATGCAAACCGGATGGAGCGGAAAGAATCCAGGGCCAACATGGAAATGACCAGCAGGAACAAATTTTCCGCAGATGGCATTGAGGCATCCTGAAAATAATTCCAAAAGAACCAAAAAAGCTTGTTAAAAGTATGGTTTCTGTTGTAAAATAAGCGTGACATACAATCTCCTGTTTTTGTAAAGATTTGTTAGCGCTTATACTATACAACAAATAGAGTAGATTGTATGTTTTTTTATTGCTTAAAATGAAAAAAATTTGTAAAGTGCTGTGTTTTTTTCTATAATTCTAAAAATTGTTTGCTTTACAACCGTAACATTAGGAATATCTAGACACTCCAACAATTCCTCTTCTGAAAGATCTTCAACCATAATTTTTTTAGCTAAACCTAAATAACTCAAATCAGTCGCCTCGCAGAATATATTCACCAACTATCCTTTCTCTTTCCTATATTTCCCCGTTTGGCGCTTAATACATCAGATAACGCCTGACTCCCCACATACATGCTGCCTGTTCTATACGCAGTCCATCTCGCTTTTCTCATTCAGTAGCTTTTGGGGACATTATTATACGAACTCTATATTAACTTGTTGTGCTACTTAAATAACTAATATTGCATACTTTGCCTAAACACTGAAAAGGCCCAAAAAGTCCCTATGATTTTTCGGAAAATTTTTGTAACTATTCAGCACCCCGTTTAGGGCATATTGATTTTTGGTCAAAACAGAGAAAATAAAATTTCTGTTTTACCATTGCTTTATCACGAAAAGTGGATAACTTTTCAATATAACTACCAAGTACTTTTGGCCTGTGGATTATGGCATCATCAATCCTTGATCACAGCCTAATAATGAACTATTTGTCAATTTTATCCGAGAGTTGTCGGCAGTTAATCTCTGATTTTTTCTGGTTATCCACCGTCATTTTGACAGTACACCAAAACGATACGATTCGCTTTTTGGCTCATTTTCCGTTAAAATAGAAGTATCAAATTTTATCGGAAGAAGGTGGTCCGGTTGACAAACGATGAACTGATTAAACAGTTATTACAACAAAATGAAGCATTATCAACAACTATCGCTGCTCAGACTCAGTTGATTGCCCAACTCAATCAGACCATACAGGAACTGAAGGAACAGCTTAACAAGAATTCCAAAAACAGTTCCAAACCGCCATCCGGCGATGGCTTTAAAAAGCCTGCCCCAAAGAGTCTCCGGAAGCCATCCGGAAAAAAAGCTGGCGGGCAGAACGGACACCAGGGAACACATCTGGCGGTGATAACAGCTCCGGATGAAATCGTCAGGCATATGCCATCCTCATGCGGAGGATGCCCGCACTATCAGATGTGTAAAGGCACCGCATGCATTGCAGAAAAACGCCATGTGATTGATGCGGTTGTTACAGTCAATGTAACAGAACATCAGGCACTGGAACTTCCAATCTGTATGCTGCATGGGGACACCCGCAGAGGAGAGTTCCCTTCTGATGTAAAAGCAACCGTACAGTATGGTGAAAACCTGCAGGCGCTATCTGTCGCATTAAACACCGTGGGTGCAGTCAGCATCAAACGCACTCATGAGATCCTTTCCGGAGTATTTAACATTCCGATTGCAACAGGAACGATCAGCAGCATGGTAAAAAGATGCGCTGACAGCCTGAGTGAAACAGTCGGTAAGATAAAGGATAAGATGATCGGTTCCTCACTTGGACATTTCGATGAAACCGGAACCAGAGTGGATAAAAAGCTCTGGTGGGTTCATGATGCCTCAAACTGTGAATATACCTATCTTGATATCAGTCCCAAACGTGGGACCGCAGGCATGGAGCAATGCGGTGTTCTCCCAGAATTCAGAGGGATTGCCATGCATGACTGCTGGGCTTCCTACTGGAATTATCCGGATATTCAGCATGCAGTCTGCTGTGCCCATCTTCTCCGTGAATTAACGGGGATTGATGAAAATCATCCGGATCAGAAGTGGGCATCTGCATTTATAGACCTTTTACTGGAAATGAAAAAGG
>CAJTIM010000041.1 GCA_910576325.1 Clostridia bacterium | reverse complement strand
TAAAGATTTCTGCTATATCGTAAATATGGAAATCTGCCTGGGAAATCAGACAGCTTTGGGAGCGTGATAAAATCCTAAAAGTGACGGCCTACTGTATCAGGTTATGCATGATGTCGTAGGCCATCTTGATTATATACATTATAAGCTTCGCAAGTAAAACCTTTTATAGATACCGGTCTATTCCATCCGCTATCTCCTGCAGCATATGCAGGAGATATTCTTTCTGCCCGTCGCTCCTTCCCTTCAAAATGCCCCAAATCCGTTCTTCGTCCGGCATTCTGTCTTTCTGCTCATATAATAAAAATGTTAATGGAATCCGCAGCGCATCGGACAATCCCAGGAAATTTTCCAGGGACATTGTTCTTTTACCTGCTTCTATCCGTTTTATGGTATCCAGAGATAATTCGGCCCTTTCCGCAAGCCCGGCTTGTGTTAAGTCTGCTTTCTTCCGGTAGAATCTCACGTTATCCGCAATGATGTATTTGATATCCTTCATGTTTTGTTCTCCATTCTGTGTATTTTTGAAATGAAGAACAAGCCGGCGGTGACCGGCATTTGATTTTTTTACAGCCAAACACTTTGCAAAGCTCCTGCTATGGTCAGAAGCTTTTGAAGCTGTATCCTGGTAATTATGCAAGGCTGGAAGGATTTTGGGTATGAAAGGATTACCTAAAAACAAAAAATCTTTCTGACACTCCAAAACAGAGCTTAGAAAGATAATTGTTTTTAGACATGTAAAGATACCCGTCAAAGCGCTGTTTTTTTTCTTTGATGGGAACCTTTTGCAGTATTACTGTAACAATTTTTATATTCAGTTATTTTTCATGGGTTTATGAACGAAGTATCTATGACTGGTTTTTACATCATTTAGAATTTTCGAAAATAAACTTATTCCATATTCACACTCTACAGTTCTTGACCTATTGTACATGGACAAAGTTTTAAAAACAATTGTTTTTACATAATCCGGAATTTTACAACATAATCCGGCAAAAAAAGCCGCAAAAAAGCGGCTTTTAACTCATTATCTATCATTCAAAATGCATCAGGCGAATCACTTGTATAAATCTCCCCTCCTCTTCTCTGCACACATAATCTCCATGATACTTCTCGATAACCCTCCGGATGCTCTCCATCCCGAGGCCATGCCGATCCTTCTCTGGCTTCCTGCTCTCCAGCCTGGGATTCTCTTTGAATACGGAATATGCAACCGTATTCTCAACCTCAAGCTCTGTCTCCCCCTTCTGCTCCCTTAACACCAGAGAAAGCTCTTTTTCTCCCTTTACCTCGTCGCATGCCTCTATTCCGTTGCTGAACAGATTATATAACAGAGTCGCCATATCCATATTATCAATCCGTTCCGGCTTCCCCAAAATCACATAATGGAAACGGATTCCTTTTACCCTGCACTCCTGCTTCGCCTTAAGCAGTGCCGCATTCAAACCTATATTCCCTGTCTCTTTTGGAAGCTCCGGATATCCAGACAAGCCTTCTCTCAAATTCTCTATGTAGCCTTTGGCCTCCTCATACTTCTCCTTTTTAAGAAGAGAGTGCAGTACATCCAAACGTCCGCCCATATCATGACGCACACGGTTTATCTCCCGTCCCACCTGGTAGAATTCCTGAATATTCTCCCACTGGCTCAGCTCCTGCTCCCTTTGATGCCGCAGCTCCAGATTCTCTTCACGATATTTCCAAAGCTTTCGATAGGCCACCTCGATCAGCAGAATCAAACCGAACATTCCGCCAAGTAACAGAATCGTCAGCCGATACCTTGTCTCTTGATCCGCAATGCCAATTTCCAAATAAAACATTCCATGAGCCAGCAGAAACATCAGTAAAAACACCGCTGCAATCAGCCAGTCCTCTGTCTTTCTTGGCTCTCCTCTTTTCCGACTTATTCCTATCACAATTCTTCCCATTGCGAATTTTAATGCCGCCGCTGACAGCCAGACAAATCTTCCAAGCTGACTGCTGTTTTCAACCAGTATTCGAAGTCCGCTGTCTCTCATAATTCCCACAGTTCCGTATGCCATATAGGTTCCGATGATTGTAATCAGCATCCACAGTATACCATAAAAAATGATATTTCCTGGCTTTCCCCGCAGTGCTGCCAGGCCATAACCAATGACTGCCATGCCATACACAAAGCCCATTACTCCCTCAAACTTTTCTTGAACGCCAAACCCTGTCAGCACCAAAAAATATACGGCTACTCCTGCAGTAAAATACAGCCACCGCTTATACCCCTTATATTTTTTAGGAAAGCTATAATCCATATATTCTACTGCAATCACTGAGGAAAGCAATGTACTTATGTGTTCTTCAAATACCATTTTTCTCCCTTTTCTCTGCATATTGAAACATTGCTGCCTGCACTTCCTTCCTACGCTCCTTCCCCATATCCACACTCCTGCCACCTGCAAGCAATATTTCCCTTTTTCCTACTGATTCCACATACCTTTGATTCACCAGATAACTCTTATGTACCCTTAGAAAACCATATATGGACAACTCTTCCTCTATCGCTTTCAAGGTTCCATACGCTTCTACACTTCCTCCCACGACAGTTATGTAAGTCAGACGATGGCCTTCGCACTCCACATATAAAATATCTTTTACAAGCAACTCTTTATAACCGATGCCATCTTTCAAGCGAACGGAAAGATGTAAATAAGACGTTCTCTGAAAATATAAGTATATGGCGCGATATACGTCATAGTCAAGTGCCGATTTTCGTACAAAGGCTAAAGGCGCATATCCAAATACATCATGCACATAGTTCTCATAACCGGAAACAAAAACTATATATGCATCAGAAGCTATAAGATGCAGCTTCTCCGCCAATTGAAACCCGTTTAGATTCGGCATTTCTATATCAAGAAAAATCAAATGAAAACGTTCTTTCAGGCCTGTTTCATAAAGCGCCGCTCCACTGGTAAACTTTTGTAATGCACAGTTTGTCCGATATTCCAGTTTATGCAACGCCTTCCGCAACGCCTCGCATATCTGCGCAAGAGCCTCTGGCTCATCATCACAGACTGCGAAATATAACTTCTCATGCATTGTACCAACATCCTCTCTTTTTCAATAATATTACAAGAAATACTGTTGTTTTGCCATATAAAGTTATAAAATTGTTTTATTTTGTCGAATAATCCATATACCTATTTACTTACCTTTGAATTTATCCCTAAAATGCCCTTTCTTTCCATATAGATTTAATGTTTTTTACTTTTTTGTTCCAAAAAATATTTGAAATTTTTTATAATATTTATGTTATTACCAATAAGATTGCAAAAGGCAATTTCGAAAAGCTTACTACAGTTTATTTGTATGTGCTCTTTCCAAAAAGACTCTATTTTCTGAATCATGCAAACAAGAAACATGTTCCTTATCTTTAACCATTATTAAATATATAGGTGTCTAAAAAGCTTGAAGGATAATGCTTGCGAAAAATAAGAAGGAACATCCTTTCCTTCTCATTTTTCAAAAACAAAAACATTCCTTTATTATAAATTTGAATTTCTTAAAATTTATTTTGCAACATAAAATCAACTTTTTATTCCTACTGAAATAGAATTGTATAGCTAACTGTTATTTAAACAAAAATCACCATCTTTAACTACTCTAAATCAGCCGGCACAACAAGTCAACTTAGATAATACGCCAAGCTCCATCTCACAAATATCGTCACATAAGGTCTGTATATCCATCTCATTATGACTAGCCAGCAAAATCGTTGTTCCCTGCCTTTTAAGCTCTTGCAAAATTCCATATACCTCTTCCACACCTTTTTTATCCAAACCGTTAAAGGGTTCGTCCAAAATCAGCAATTTTGGTGCTTCCATAATCGCCTGGGCAATACCTAACCTCTCCCGCATTCCCAGAGAATATTTTTTTACCTGCTTTTTTGAGTACGGATCCAAACCGACACGTTCCAATGTCCTTTTGATCTCTTCCGCCCCTATTTTCCGATTTACATCCGCAAGCATTTTCAAATTCTGAAAACCAGTATAATCCGGAAGAAACCCTGGTGTTTCTATAATAAAGCCGGTATCCTCTGGGAAATCAATATCTTTGCCGATTCGCTTCCCATTTACGTATACACAGCCGGAATCGGGCCTTACAAATCCGCATATGCATTTAAACAGCATCGTTTTTCCAGATCCATTCATTCCTACGATTCCATGAATCTTTCCTGACTCAAATTCCACATTTACATTTTTCAGAACCCATTCGTCCTCATATTTTTTGCTAACATCCTTTACAAGAATCATTCTCTTCTCCTGTCATTTGCTTTAGCCATCTGTTTTCTGTTGAAATTGAAACTCAAACTTCTTAACCTTTTTTAGAGTCACCATAATACAGAGTCCGATCAATATCAAAAATAATGTACAGCTCATCCATAATCTAGGAAGATAATCATATCCAAAATTGTGCATATAATAAGTGGCATGATTAAGTGGCGACAACCAGCCAGCCAACACATTTGCCTTATAAAGCTGGGTTTCAGGCAGCTTAAAAAGCTTTTGAAACAGCTCCGGATTCAACAGCAATCCATATAAGTTGATGATAAATACAGATACAACACTTCCTGTTTTATTCCCATATATACGAAGCATCATCATCTGTACTGCCAGAAACAGACAGTACAATAAAATCAAAACACAAATCACCATTGCGCACTGATAAGGGAGAGACATTTCCATAGTACGAACAGACGCAGGCAACGCTATTTTTTCACCTATACCCGAATACCCCAGCAGAGCTCCCGTTTCACTCCACATATTGCCGGGAAAAGAAATAGGTGCACATATCAGACAGGAAACGACAAATAAAAATACAATATAAATCAATGTTGCAGCCATTATATACAACATCTGTCCCAGAAGCCAGGCACTTCGATTCATACGTAACAAATAATAAGGGGCAGCCTCATCAAGCAAAGGCATATCCAGAAACAACAAGGTCACTAAAAGGCTGGAGATCATAATTGAATCCGCATCCCCGAAAATCCATACAAAAGCTTCCACCGCCTGCATAACCGTATGATAATGTTTTGCAAAACTTACTGCTTTATCAGTAAGCATCAGGCACAACAAAAAAGCTAGGGTAAATGTTAAAATAATCCTGGGATTTTTCCTCCATCTCCGAAAACTGAGCCAAACAATCTGTAGTAACTGATGCATATATTTCATAGCAACCTCCTTTTCAAATATAGAAAAGAAAGAACGCCTATCAATATCCCCAGACCTGTCAGCAAAAGAAAATCAATCCATCCGTTCGTTGCAAAAGGTGATGCCCATTCCTGTGGATTCAGATAGATAAGGTCTGCATAATAACGTTTTTGAAAGGAAACCAAAATATAGTATAGGATAAACGGCGCACCCAGTCCTATGAACTTATCTTCCAGCAAAACTGCAAGCACAGTCCCGAGCAAAGACCAAAGGCTCCCATTCAACATGCCCAACAACAGATATTGACCGGCAATTCGAAAATAAACAGCTGAATACGTCTTGAAATCTTGTATTTCAAGATCGCCTGGAGGAAAGACGCAATAACAGCCCAGGTATAGAAACAATGTACTGGCAACTGCAATCAACCCACCGATCAGGCAAGAACTCAAAAGCTTGGAGCACAGATAATTTTTGATCCCACACCGGGGTAGCAGAAGAATACGAAAACCCGATTTGATATCATCTCTTAAGGCAGAAGAGAAGGGAATCACAACCATCAGTGGAATCATGTACAAATAGATCAAGGATGAACTGCCCGTCTGAGCCAGCTGAAAAAAGACCATTCCTCCTCCTAAATGACCGTTCAGTCTCCATTCCCTATAAACCTCACTCATTCCCAGGATTCCCGCAATCACCATCCCGGCCAAGGCCAGTATAAAACCGCCCCTCTTTATCCCTCTTTTCAAATCCATCCGTAAGATTAGCCCCATTGCAGCACTCCTTTCCCATTAATTCCCATAAATGAGCTGAATGTATCCTCCATCAATGGCATGAATCATCGTGCTTACCTTTGCCACAAACCTTTCCTTGCCCTCCACCGTTCGATAATAATCATAAGTAAAAAGCCAAGCAGGAACCACCCAGGCATTTTTCGGATTTCCATACGCTTCAGAATAGTAAGCTGTCAAGCAAACTTTATCCACTACATAAGTTTCTTTGACGTCAGCACTCCTTTCTACATTTTCATCCTGGGCTGCCGCAGCATAAAACAAATGCTGAGCAAATTTTTCCTTTATCTCATCAAAGGGCATCAGTCTTGTATTCTCTGCAATAACTTTTGATAAAGATGCCATATTGTCCCATTCAAAAATCTGCACTCCCTCTGCTGTAATTACCATAGTAATCATTTCCGGATAAAAATAAGGCGCATAGGTTTTTTCTGGCAACGTGTCATAGTGATAGAAAGCTCCACTCGGCATCTTAGCCGCCAGCTCTCCACATTTTCTTGAAAACTGCACCACATAGCCACTCTTTGCCTTTTCCCAGTTCACATTCATTTTGTCCCATTTTAGTGAATCAGCGGTCACTATGCAGGGACTGATCTCTGTCATTGTCAATTCCGTAATTTCTAAATCCTCCTGGCACTTTTCTGCATATCGTAATGCTATTTCCGGCTTTAGTTCTGTTTCTACCTCTTGAATCCCATCCCGCAGTTTTTCAATAAAGGTCCGATACTCTTCCAACCATATCTGATCCGCATCCTCACGCTCCAACATCTGGACAAAATCCGCTTCGGCTCTTTCCAAATATGTCAAATCCAGGTAACCGCCTTTCTGATAGCCGAAATGAGCAGTCGTTCCACGATTCTCATTTCGTGTTTCCGCCATAATCAACGCTCCGTTCTCTGACACAATTGCCTGAAAAGTATCCGGATCCGTACCGTCTGTCCGTCTGCCCATTCTCACATATTCATATTCCGAAAAGGCCGCACTGGTAAATTCCGGCCGAACATACTCCCTCTCACTTGTATCTGGCGCTTTTTCGAGCAACTCACGAATATTTAACAGTTCTGACGAAATCCAGGGCTTTTCATCCGGATGTCCATAGATTCCTTTTCGATTTTCGATTCTTTCTGACCAGTAGCTCAATTCCTCTTTCGTCATTGCCGGAACCGCATATAGAGAACTGTTCCCCGCAAAATAATCTGTCAACAACGAAAGGAGAGAATTGTCAAATTCCCTTTCCTGTATTTCCAGAATAGGAGTATTTTGTATTTCTGGAATTTCCAGCTCTACCTCGTCTGCCAGAATTACTACCCTTCCTTCCCCTTTTATGATTTCTTCATTCCATATGTCAGGAGCCTCTATCTCCTTTGCCACATCCCCTTCTATGGGCGCCATGACCGCCTCCGGAGAAAGCCCCTCCGAACGGTTGACTACCGGAGGGGTATCTGGTGTGGGCTGACAGCCTGCCATAAATAAAGCAGGGATTAGAAAAACCACAAAATAAATGATGTCTTTTTTCATTTTCACCTCTTCATGTGCTTAGCAAAGCAACAATTTTATCACATACTTGAGATATTTTATCCACATGACAAGCTATCTTGCCATTTTCATTTTCTCCTATAAGAGCATAACCATTATCTTCCAAGGTTAAAATAATATCAAATTCCTTTTTTATAGAATCATTTATTTCTTCAAAAAATTCGACAAAAATCAAATCTACATCACTATAAAAATTATTGTTTATATCATCTTTAATTCTTCTTTTATCAAATTGGATAAACCGAACATCCTCTTTCTCTTCATTAACTATGCATATTGTTTCAATTCCATATCTTGCTTGAAATGTGTTCATCATCTCCAAGATTATACTTTCCTCGCATAGAGCTTTATTTCCAAAATAAATATAAGGAACTATCATAGATAGTTTGCTCTTTTTTCTAATCTCTTCATCAATACTTGTAGTGCCCAATATTTGAAATTGTTCTAGAAATAAATTACATATTTTATCAATGGGTAAATCAGATACTTTCTTTTTAAACCGACAAAGCTCAGATATAATAGCAGGAACAGCATAGCTATTACCTTCTACTCTTTCTGGCCTTTCTATACCATCGTCTATATACTGTTCAAGTGGAACTATTAAATTTATTCCCCAACGATTTTTTTCTACACGCTTAGTACATTCTAATTTTTGTGTTGAGGAAATAACACCAATTACATTAGGTAAACAAGCAGGAACTGTAATTCTATTTTGATTACTCTGAGCTGCCACAACTACAATATTATTAGCAATTACTCTCTGAATCATTGGATAAATTTTTTGATAATCGGACAACCTTGTTGTCCCAATGCTTAAATTTATTATTTCTACTCTTTCTTGTATGCAAAAATTTAAGGCCACTACCAAATCTTCAATACTTGCTTTTTTTTCATCTCCCAATCATAAACCAAAAGGCAAAGCTCCAAAGACTCTTTGTACGGAAGCACCTCTTTTCCTTTGTTGTCGCTGGTCTGTTTACATGTTCTATGGGTGCCCATTTATAAATGCAGAAAAATTGCACCAATGCCGCCGATACCAATATGACTGCCTCTGTTATTCCATGAAGTACAATTGTCTTTATACCAAGCATTGCTGCCGCGCAGGTTAAAGCAAACATACAAAAGCATTTTCCATAGCTGTCCGCATGATAGCCTCCACAATAAACCCTTAAGCTCACAAATACCGCATAGAACAAAAGCATCTCCCATATGGAACCAAATAGAAACCCGATTACGGACATAATCGCAAAATTTATTATATTGGCCATTGTTATCTGCAATCCATATTCAGATAACTCCAACTCATCCTCGTTTATGATTTGTTCTTTGCACATCCATTCACATAAAAATGATGATAATCTGTATATCTTAACCACCCTGTTCCATACTTTTAGTATTTAGGCTATATTATACAAAGCTGTCTTTAAATTTCAACCATTACAACATAATCCGGTTAATTACGACATAATCCGGCATTTTTCCATTTTTTAAGATTAAAACAGTCTTTGATTGAAGCATAAAAACTGCCCAGGCACATTTTAAGTATCTGGGCAGCATGATTGCTATATCTTATATTCTGTTCCAAGTTCTTCTTCTACAATCTTTCTGATTGCCTTTCTCCGGACTTTTCCAATTCCTTTTATGCTCTCCAGTTCCCCATCACTTAGTTCTGCTATATCCTCCAAGTAATAGATTCCTTTTTTATGAAATTCCAGCAAGATATTACCTGTCAAATTTATATAATCCTCTATTCTATTGCGAACATAACATGGTCTGACTGTTTCTCTGCGTACTTTCATTTTTGTTCCATCTGCCAGAATAATATAAACTCCGTTTTCTTCTCTGACAGCATAACCTTCAATAACTCTCATACTCTCCTCTGTAAATCCACTGTGTAATATAATCATCCTTTTCACCTTCCACTGTAAACTTATTCCCCAATATTTTCATTTAGTTAAATTAATTTTAGTAATAAGTTTCCTTTTAGTCAACCATAATATCATATAATTATTAACAGAAAGGAGGGGACTATGTTTGATATAGGCCAGCGTATTAAATATCTGCGTAACCAAAATGGTTTTACTCAGGCACAGCTTGCAAAGAAACTGAACAAAAGTAAATCTGCAATCTGCCGCTATGAAAGCGGCGGAAAAGAACCCTCTTTAAATACCTTGATTGATATCTCCACTCTTTTCAATGTCAGCTTGGATTATCTGGTTGGTTTAGAAAAGAAAGATGTTATATCCATCGAAAATCTTACACCGAACCAGATTAATATTCTAAATACCCTTCTGGTAGAGTTTCGTAATATGAAGAGTTATCAGCAAGTAAAATTGACAGGACGTCAACTTGATATTTTAAACGAACTTATCTCAGAATTTTTAAGTTAACGTTTTACTCATAGGGTGGTTTCAACCACCCTATGCTGCTTCTGTTAAAAATGTCACTCACCGAAACGGCAGCGGTTCCCCGTCATACTGCAAATAGCCTCTTTCATCCTCCCGTATCTGCTGTGAAACACGTTCCTGCCCCTTTTGTACCGCCTTTTCCTTTTCCTGCTCATAAGTCTCCAGTACCGCTTTATTCACTTTCTCACGAAACTCCTTCGTAATCGGAAAGCATACATCTTTGTACCTGGAATTGCTCGTTTTGTAAGAGGGCATTGCCACAAACATTCCGTTTTTCCCCTGCACAACACTCACATTTCCCACAGAAAAGCTGCCATCCAGCACAATACTTGCCAGACCAGCCATATTACTGCCCTCACGCTCAAAAGGCGTAACTCTCACGGTGAAATCAGGTTCTTCGGGATCAACTGCCTCTCTCTTAATCTCTGCTTTTCCTGTCTGTTCCATTTCATCATAAAGTTCCAAAATATCCTGATACAGCTCCTCACGAAACTCTTTTGTAATTGGGTTGCACACATCCTTATAAACAGGATTGTTATGCTCATCCCTCTCCTTGGTGCGGAAACTTGGCATGGAAACAAAGTTTCCCTTCTTGCCCTCAAGTACTGCCACATTTATAACCTTGAAGCTGTCCCCGAATACCAAGGTTGCAAATGCCCTCACGCTTTTATCCGGATTATTTACTGCGTTTAGTTGGATTGAATATTCCACAAGTTCCTCCTTTTCCGCCCTTTTGGGCTTTAAAATTTTTTATCTGAACCGCCCCTTGCTTTAAATGCATGGACGCAGGCTCATTCTTTCGCCAACAGGCTTTTATCCGGTATACGGATAAATTCGCAAAATCAGTCCCCCTCCTTATAACTGCAATGGTAAATCAGGCGCATAGTTCCTTTCTTCTCACAAGTCAGCAAAGTAAGTTCCCTTTCCTCTCTCTGTGCCTTTATGGAATTATCATATGGATCTACCACCTCCCACGAATCAACCTCATAGTAATGCGCATGTCCTTCCTTATCCGTAACCTTTACTGTGTCTCCCTTTGAAAGCCGGTTCAGATACTTAAAATAAGTGCCATATCTGCTTCCTCTGTGTCCGGCAAGCACGCAATTGCCCTTCCTGCCGATAGCTCCTGTACCCAAGATGTGCCCAATTCCATGAGAAAGCTGTTTACTGTCCGTACCTTCCACAATGGGATACTTTAGATGCAAAGCTTCTATTTCTATCAAGCCGATCACATTCACGGACGAAAGCAAGGTCTCATCCTCCGAATAACCGAAGTTTTCTCTTTTCTTCTGTTTTTCGCCATCCTCTTTCTGCTCCTGACTGACACATTGTTCAAATCTGCTTATCAATTTCTTGGTCTTATAATTACCGTAGAAGTGATAAAAAAGCGGGGCTGACACAGCCGCCAGTCCCACGGAAATAAAAAATACCGCTATGATTTTTTGCATTATCTTACCTCTTTTCTGCTCTGCCGGCCATAACTCTCCGGCAAAGCTCCCGTATAATAACTATTTTTCTCCGCCACTCTTGCATTGTCCTGCTCTTCACACAGACCAATCTCATCAACCCTTCCGTCTTCCAAATCCAACTGCACATTCAGTTCGTTGAGACGTGCCAGTTTTTCTTTCAACTCTTCTTCCTGCATAAAGGGATTCTCATACTCCTGCCTGGACTGCTCCATATCACGCTCATATAGGTTAATACGCTCTTCCAGTTCGCCTATATCGGAAGATATATTTTGGCACAGATTTTCCAGCTTTATCATATTTCCTACGGGGCTTGCGGAAAGCTCCGCTTTGTAGTCTGTCTTTCCTCTTAGAACCATGAAATTTACCTCCATATAATTCTTCTCCACCAAAAGTTCAAACCCTTTAAAGCTTCCAATGTGGGTAGTCTCCCCTTTCTTACATCTGCTGACTGCCTCAAGCATAACCGTGCCTCCATCCGTGCGCTCCGAAAATCTTGCATTGCCTATTGTAATTGCAAAATCCGGCTCTGCAAGGAACGCCGTCTCTGCTGTTTTTACATCTTCACGAATATGGGCTAGTTTCGTTTTTGATGCTGCAATCAGCTTTGGATATCGTACCATAAAATTATCCTGGAGCGAATATCGCCGACTGTCATAATTGCTTTTTAACATTTTGAGACGCTGCACGTCATTTTCAAGCTGCATTTTTTCCTTAATCAATGGATTGCCCGTGGCTACTGCCTTTATTTCCGCATAGGACAGTATTGCTTCATCAATATCCTCACAGGTTCTCGAAACCGCTCTGCTTGTCATTACCTGAGAAATAAAACGCTGTTTGTTCTCCACCAATGACCATGAATAGGCGTCAAAGGTCTCTTTTGTCACATAACGGTAGATTACCACCTCTTCATTTTCATTTCCCTGCCTGACTCCGCGCCCTTCACGCTGTTCAATGCTGGATGGTTTCCAGGGGCAGTCCACATGATGCATGGCAGTAATATGCGCCTGCACATTTACGCCTGTTCCGCACTGATCCGTGGAACCGATTAATATCTTTTTTCTGCCGCTGCGCATATCCCGAAATAACTTTTCACGCTGTGTATCCGTTTTCGCGTCGTGAATAAAGGCGATTTCATCCGCCGGGATTCCCTGCCTGACCAATTCCGTTTTGAGTGTCTGGGGAGCGTCTGCCGTTGTAAGGTTGTGCTGCACCTCATAGGGAATCCCTGCTCTCCTTACAATCTCACGGCAGATGGCGCTGTCTTTGCCTCCGCTGTCTGTTACAACAAGAGGACTTCCATAAAGGGCAAACGACATCTCGGATGCCGTTCTTACCCGTTCGATTGCTTTTTGTTCTAAATCCATGCAAAAGGGAGTCAGATATCTTTTCCCTGGCCAGGAACTCCACCTCCTTTCTCTGGTTTTGTGCACAAAAATAGCGCTGACTGCTCAGCACTTCACACTTACATCATTCTTTTTTTGAAGCCTGTTTTTATCCCATCGTTCCCACCCTCCTTTTATTTCTCTAATTTCTTTTCCCGGCGTCTGCTCTTTTAAAATTCCCAACGGGAATTTGCCAGATACGCACTTTGTAATACAAGTGCCTCTGGTTAGGGGAACACCCCTAAAACCCCGTTTATTGATATGGTAAGTTGACTTTTTAAGTTGAAAACAGAAATCTAAGTTGACTTTTTCAACTGATTTTCCAAAAATCAACTTACTTTTTCAGTTTATGCTCATCCTCACTTCTTTCCATAAATTTCCTTTTCAGTTCGCTTTTGGAATTTTAAGTTTAATTTTTCAGTTTACTTTTGCGGATTCTTTTATCGTTTCAGCGTATTGTTTTCTTTTCCCTCCCTAGAAGTGCTTAATTCTTTTATCTTCTGCAAAAACAGGTTATAATCCTTGCAGCCTTTGGGCGGCGGACAATCCTCCACCTCATAGCCTGCTTCATAATATTTCTGCATAAGCTTTTCCGCTGCGGTTCTGCCCGGCTTATCATTGTCAAGACAAAATTGAATCTTTCCGAAGTTAGTTGATTTTGCGTTTTAACTCAAGCCGCAACAGTTTCCCTTTCAGCAACTCAAAACTGTTGCGGCCATACATGATCCTTTTGACAACTTTCAGCTTGTTCACGCTTCCTTCTGCCAGTCCATTATTGTAATCAAGACGAATGGCGTTTTTTA
>CAJTIM010000040.1 GCA_910576325.1 Clostridia bacterium | reverse complement strand
GGCTACATAAATAATGACTTCATTCCCTATTATTTTATGCTCCAGATAATCCAGATTTGGATCAAGCTCCTTGATAAATTCATCCATGGTATCAACTCCCGCAAACGCTTTAAAATTTGTGCTTATTATACCATGTTTTACCATTTGATAAAAGCTTTATTTCAACTAACTTCGGAAAGATTCTATTATTCCTTGACAATTAGTAAAATGAGTGTATTATATAAGTATAAAGTAAAAGCGTTATACTAATTGGAAACAGCAAAATCTCAATTTGTGCAGGAAATTTTTTCATAAAAGGTACACGGAGAGGTTTTGCGGAATGAAAACGGAGGGCAAAAAATGTATCAAAATTTTGAGTATTATACCCCTACAAAGGTAATATTCGGAAAAGAGACGGAACTGCGGACAGGCGAATTAATCAGGGAACAGGGAAGCAAAAAGGTTCTGATTCATTTCGGAGGAAAAAGTGCGGCGCGTTCCGGCTTGCTGGATCGTATCCGGCACTCATTGGAGGAAGCGGGGATTTCCTATGTAACCCTGGGCGGCGTTGTCCCCAATCCGCACCTTTCTCTGGTGTATGAAGGAATCACACTCTGCAAAAAAGAAAGCGTTGACTTTATTCTTGCTGTCGGGGGAGGCAGCGTGATTGATTCGGCAAAGGCTATCGGATACGGCGTGGCAAATGAAGGAGATGTGTGGGATTTCTTTGAAGGAAAGCGGGAAGCAGAGGCATGTCTGCCGCTGGGCGTGGTGCTTACGATAGCGGCGGCGGGAAGTGAAATGAGCGACGGCTGTGTTATTACCGACGAGAGGGAAGGACTGAAACGGGCGTATGATGCGGATTTGTGCCGTCCGAGATTTGCAGTTATGAATCCGGAGCTGACCATGACGCTTCCGGCTTATCAGACGGCAAGCGGCGTTGCGGATATTTTGATGCATACCATGGAGCGTTACTTCAATCACAGCCATAATATGGAGATCACAGACGTTATCAGTGAGGCACTGATGAGAAATGTAATGAAATACGCCCGTATCCTTGTGGATGAGCCTCAGAATTACGAAGCCAGGGCAGAAATTATGTGGGCAGGCAGCCTGGCACATAACGGACTTACGGGTTGTGCCACAGGAGGAGGCGACTGGGCCAGCCACAATCTGGAGCACGAGCTGGGAGGCATGTTCGACGTAGCCCACGGAGCAGGACTTGCTGCAATCTGGGGAAGCTGGGCAAGGTATGTAAATCATGCGGCAAAGGATCGATTTGAAAAATTTGCGGTAAATGTACTGGGCGTTGTTCCGGAAGGGACAAAAGAAGAAACCATTGACAAAGGAATCCGTGCCATGGAGGATTTCTACCGCTCCATTCACATGCCCACATCCCTGACAGAGCTTGGAATCAGCCCGACAGAGGAACAGATTGAGCGGATGGCAGCAAGTTGCGAGCAGGCTTCGGGGGGAGCAAACGGCTGTGTCGTACCCTTAAAAAAGGAAGATATGGCTGAAATTTACCGGATGGCACTTTAAGAGATTTGACAGGACTTTGCGGAATTTAATATGGAGGATACTAAAATGAGAACAGTAAAATGGGGCGTTTTGGGAACAGCGTATATTTTTGAAAGAGATACGGCCGAGGGAATGAAGCAGGCAGAAAACTGTGAGCTTTATGCAATCGCAGGCCGCAGCATGGAAAAAGCAGAGGCTTTTAAAGAAAAATACGGCTTCCAAAAGGCATATGGAAGCTACGAAGAGCTGCTTTTGGATCCTCAGGTGGAGGCAGTCTACATTCCCCTTCCCAATACCATGCATTATGAGTGGACCATCAGAGCATTAAAGGCAAAGAAGCATGTTCTGTGCGAAAAGCCGCTGGCTCCCACGGCGGAGGAGGCCCAAAGAATGTTTGAGACAGCCCGGGAGCAGAAGGTTTTTCTGATGGAGGCTTTTGCCTACCAGCACAGCCCTTATATCGCTGAGATTCACAAAGAGCTGGAAAACGGAACCATCGGAGAAGTGCGCTACATGGAGGCGGCCTTGATTACATCGGACTATGGAGAGAAAAATATCCGCATGCGCAGGGAAACTCTGGGAGGCAGTACCTATGATCTGGGCGTCTACTGCAGCAGCCTGATTCTGCGTATGCTTGGAAAGGAGCCGGAAAAAATTCAGGCGGTCAGCTCTTTTTCGGGGGAAAATGTAGATATGTACACAACGGTTCTGATGGAATATGAAAATGGTCTGCGGGCAAGCTTTGACTGCGGTATGGTGCTTGCCACGGAGAAACATTCCGCTTTGGATCGTTTTCAGATTCACGGAACAAAAGGCTCTATTCAGGGAGTAAAATTCGGCTTTAATGCGCCGGGAGAGCTGAGCTACCTGGTGAAGACCTTTGAAGGCAGGGAAGAGCTGAAAACCGTGGCGGTCCCTCAGAATTACCGGTTGGAGGTGGAACAGCTGGGACGCTGCATTACGGAGGGCGAGACGCCTGCCGTATCGGAAGCATTTTCCCTGGCGAATGCCCGAATCATTGATGGGATTTTAAAATGCATCGGATATTAGAGCATTTAAAGCACCGATACTGGTTTACCCGGCTGCTTCGGGAAAAGGGTGAAAGAAAAAGCGAAGAAAGGAATGATTGCAAACATTGATCTCTCACTCTTTATGTTTGCGCCTCAGACGAAAATGCAGATGCTTTTTTGAGGTTTGGTGCCAGTAATGAAGGATGCAGGGCTGAACAATACGACGCTTCGAAGGCAGAACCGCGGACTGGTCTTAAAACTGATTGTCACGGAGGAATGTTCCTCCAGAATCGAGGTGTCAAAAAAAACGGGGCTGTCCAAAATGGCGGCAACGCACATTATCAGTGAATTTCTGGAGGAGGGTATCATTGAGGAGAGCGCGTCGCTTCCGGTGAAGGGAAAGGGGCGCAATCCCATCCGTCTCTGCCTTTCTGAAAATGCGCCAAAAATGATAGGAGTTCACGTCTTCCGGGATGAGTGCAGCGTGGTATTGTGCGATCTCAGGCTGAATGTAATAATGCGCCGGAAATTTGTTGTGGCAAAGGAAAACTGCGGCAGGATATGGGAGCAATTGTATGAAAGTATTGATGCGGTCCTTCAAAGCGCCGGGGAGGAGCGTCTCTACGGGATAGGAATCGGCTCTCTGGGGCCGGTGGATATTGGGCAGGGAAGAATTTTAAACCCGCCTAATTTCTATGGGAAAAAGGATATAGAGATTGTTTCCATGCTGAAGAAAAGATATAAGCTGCCGGTCTTTTTTGACAGTCAGTATAACTGCGCGGCGCTGGCCGAGAAATATTATGGAAATGGCCGGGATGCGGAGGATTTTCTCTTTGTGGGGATTTCCAACGGAATCGGATCCGGCGTAGTGTCCGGGGGAGAGATTAACCGTGATTTCAGCGGATTTACAAGTGAATTGGGACATGTGAGCATTGACTGGAACGGAAATCTTTGTACCTGTGGCCGAAGAGGCTGTCTGGAAACATATGCGGGGAGCAGGGTAATTACAAAGAGGCTGGCTGAGATTACCGGGGAGAACCGTGATTTCAGAGGATTCTGTGAGATGGCGGAGAAAGAAAAGGATGAGCGGGTAAACCAAGTGTTTGAGGATCTGGTGGATAAGCTGGCGTGCGGTATTACGAATGCGGTGAATCTGTATAATCCGCAGAAGGTTCTGATTGGGCATGAAGGGTACTGGCTGCCAAAGCGTTATCTGAATGAGCTGCAGAGGCAGATTAATCGGAGGAAGCTGCTTGGGGATTATCATGAGGTGAGGGTTGAGAGGCCGGCGTTTGGGGAGAACTCGCATATTGTTGGGTGTGCCTGCAGCTTGCTGGAGAAAATCTTTGGCGGAGGGACTGACGGTATCTGCTGGATTGCAATCGGGAATCAGGAAGGAAGATGCTGAATGGGGGACAGCGGAGCTGATGAACAGCAATGACCCATAAAGTATTTTCCTGACCTTGCAGGCCTGATTTTTCCGCATATTCTTTTCAGAAGGATGATATCTGTATTGTAGTGGTTCTCTCCTATGGTGGCCGGGTTCCGGATATTGCCGTATCCAGACTGCACCGGATGAAGGGAAACGGAGCCAGGGAAGTTTTGATGGTAGTATACGGAAACCCGGGATTATGATGATACCTTTGCGGAGCTGCAGGACACCCTGACAGCTTCCGGTTTTTCCTGCGTGGCCGGAATAGCGGCGATTGCCGAGCACTCCATTATGCGCCAGTTTGCAACAGGGAGGCCGGATGCTCAGGATGAAGAGGAGCTTAGAGGCTTTGCCAGGGAGCTTCGTTTTAAAATAGATGAGGGAGAACTGTCGGATCCCATAGACTTTCCGGGTAACCGGCCTTATCGTGAGTATGGCGGCGTGCCCATGAAGCCCAAGGCAGGAAAGGCCTGTATCCAATGTGGCCTGTGTGCAAAGGAATGTCCTGTGGGTGCAATTCCGGATGAAGATCCGTCAAAGACCGACACCTCCGCATGTATTTCCTGTATGCGCTGCATTGCCGTATGCCCCCGGAAGGCCAGAAGTGTCAGCAAAGCATTCCTTACGGCAGGTAGCATGAAGCTGAAAAAGGCATGCGGCACCCCCAAGAAGAACGAATTATTCTTACATAACTGAGAATCAAAAGTGTTTGACAGCATATGCTTTTTTGTATATACTTATGAGTATTTACAGATAATTACAGCTGTAAACGGCAGGAGGATAGCAGAAAATGATTGAGATACGAAAGGGGACGCTTGCGGATGTTCCCAGTGCAGCGGAAATTTATGAGCATATTTTAGATAAAGAGGAGGCCGGAATGACCGCTACTGGGTGGATTCGGGGTGTCTATCCAACCGAAGAGACAGCAAGGGAAGCCGCGGAGGCCGGAGAGCTGTTTGTGCTGTCAGAGAACGGGACAACAGCCGCCGTTGCCAGAATCAACCGGATTCAGGCGCCGGGGTATGAGGATGCTGACTGGGAATATCCCGATGCGCCGGAGGATGAGGTTATGGTGCTGCATACCCTTGTAGTGGACCCGGTCTTTGCCGGAAAGGGATACGGCACCCGGTTTGTTCGTTTTTACGAGCAGTATGCGGCCGAAAACGGCTGTCTTTATCTGCGGATGGACACCAATGCCTCCAATCAGGCGGCCCGCGGACTGTACGGCCATCTGGGCTACCGTGAGGCCGGAATTGTTGCCTGCGAATTCAACGGCATCCCCGGCGTGCGTCTGGTGTGCCTGGAAAAGACTCTGAAGTAAAAAGCATATGGTATAAGAATATGAGCAAAATAGTGAAACGAGGCTATTTCCCCGATGATGAGAGGGAGTTTAGTCCAAAATCCTCTGAAATACTGCATAAGGCTGCCAATGATTTGCGCTATTTACTGAATCAGGGCTATGAGATAAAGGGAGCTTCTGCCTTTACGGGCAATCACTATCAGCTCTCCGAACGCCAGCGGCTGGCTCTGGCAAGAGCCGTCTCATCGGATGAACATATTCGAAAAAGGAAGGAAAAGGAGATAGAGGCACTTACGCCCGGGAGCACCGTTCATATAGACGGCTTTAATACTATCATAACCCTGGAGGTAGCTCTGTCCGGTTCCGTTCTTCTGAAATGCATGGATGGTACTGTCCGGGATCTGGCCGGGCTGAGGGGAACTTACCGCCTTATTGATAAGACTGATACTGCCATTACCCGGATTTTAAAGAGGCTGGAGCAGGAAAATGCGGCAAAGGCTGTCTTTTACTTGGATTCACCCGTGTCAAACTCCGGAAGACTGAGGCAGAGGATCCTGGAGCTGTCGGAAGCCTTTTCCTTAGAGGTACAGGCAGAGGTGATTTACAATGTGGACACCGTTCTCTCGACACTGAATCATGTGATATCGGCGGATGCAATTATTCTGGACAAATGCATAAGCTGGATTAATCTGAACCGGAGAATCACGGAGGAAGCTCCGGAGGGATATTTCTGGGTTGATTTTGAAGAATGACAGGTACAGATCAAGTTTCCATCGGGAAATATGAATGAGGATTTTTACAAGGAGCAGTCGATGAAACACAAAAAAACAAAAGGTTTTTTCCGGGCACATAAGCTGATATGCCTGGTATTTCTTATATTTATCTATCTGATAACAGGGGCCACGGTCCCTTTTATGCGTTTTCCGGAGCTTCGCCCGGAGACGGTTGGGGACTTTGAAGCTTCCGCTTTTCGCAAGGGTACGCCCGGCGTGGATCGGGCAGCTCTTCTGGAGACAAATGAAAGCGCCTGGGAGGAACGAATCCGTCTTATGGCCAGAGCAAGGGAGCGGATCGTGCTCTCTACCTTTGACATGCGTCCGGGAGAGAGCACCATGGACATCCTGGCAATGCTTTTAAACCGGGCGGACAAGGGCGTTCAGGTGCGGATTCTGGTGGACGGCTTCAGCGGCGCCGTCCGCATGGAGGGGCGCTCCTTGTTTTATGCCCTTTCCTCCCATCCAAATGTGGAGATACGGATTTACAATCCTATGAATCTGCTGTTTCCCTGGAAGCTTGAAGGCCGGATGCATGACAAATACGTGATTGTGGATGATGAAGCCTATATTTTGGGCGGCCGCAACACCTTTGACTATTTTATCGGAACGTACACGGATAAAAACGTAAGCCGCGACCGTGAAGTGCTGATTTACAATACAAAGCCGGGAAGTCCGGAAACCTCTCTTTGTGAACTGGAGGCCTATTTTGAACAGGTCTGGAATCTGGAAGTCTGCAGGCCCTTCCACAACAATGAGGATTTGGCAAAAAAGGAGAGCGTGAAGGAGCAGAGAGCCCTTCTGGAGGAACGCTATGAGCAGCTTGCAAAAAAGGCTCCAAAGCTTTTTGATCCGGAATGGGACTACGAGCAGCACACCTATGAGGCGGGCAGTATCCGGCTTATTTCCAATCCTACGGGGATTTACGCCAAAGAGCCGGTAGTATTTTACAAGCTGGTGCAGCTGATGAAGGAGGCCGGGGAGCGGGTGGTGATTCAGTCGCCCTATGTGGTCCTGAATTCCTATATGTGCCAGGAGCTTACCATGCTGAAGGAGACAGTTCCGGATGTGAAAATCCTGCTGAATTCCGTGGAGAACGGCGACAATTTTGTGGCTTCCAGCGATTACCTGAGAAATAAGGACAGGATTCTTGATACGGGAATTCCCTTATATGAGTACGATGGCGGTATTTCCAACCATGCGAAGAGCATTTTGATAGACAGCGATTTGTCCGTTATTGGTTCCTACAACTTAGATTTGAGAAGCTCCTATCTGGATACGGAACTGATGCTGGTGGTGGAGAGCCGGGAGCTGAACCGGGAACTGGAGGGCTATATGAAGGAGATGGAGACGGACAGCCGCAGGGTCCTGCCGGACGGGAACTATGAAGTGCCGGAGCATATAACGGTGGAGGAAGTACCCTACTGGAAACGAGCGGCTTGGGGCGTTGTAGGCTTTCTTTTACAGCCGTTTCGTATGCTGATTTAAGGATAAAGAACGGATCTTGAAGAATAAAGGGATTCTTAGTATAATATCGTTAGACATCAGAACCAGTATTGTGGCTCATTGTCCGCTGGAATAACAGAAATCAGGAGGAATAAAATGGGACTTGACATTTATGCAGGAACACTCACACGCTACTACGCCCACAACTGGAAGACCGTCACACAGCAGTGGGCTGAGACCAACGGCTTTTCCTTTTCCCGTATCACCCCCCGGGGAGAACAGGCGGTTCAGGAGGAAGAAGCAGATCCCCAGGAAATCAAAAATGCCATGAAAAACTGGCAGAGTCAGATTCTTGAGGCCATTTCTCCCAAGGAGTGTCCTCCCTATGAATCATGGACCGAGGACAATGAGACCCCCTATTACACCGACAAGCCCGACTGGGATGCCTTTGGAGCTTTGCTTCTGTACACGGCAGCCAGGACCTATGGGGAGCCTTTGCAGGAAACCGTGGAAAAGAGCTGGGATTTTGAAAATCATCCTCTGATTCAGCGGATGGGAGAGGACGAGGATCACGGAGTCTGGTCTCTGTTTATCGGCGCAAGCTGGTGGCTGCCCATAGCGGACGGCCTGGCTTTCAACGCCCCCTGCCCCACAGACGAGGAAATCACCTTCTCTACCACAGGCGCCCTGAAAATGGAGCTGGAGCAGATCAACACCATCGGCTGGAATGCGGACGAAGAAACAATTTTAAGCTGGTCCCGCTCAGAGGGCTACCCGGCGGACGCAGAGATCCAAAACGGAAAGCTGACAAAAGCCGGCATGGAAGAACACACTGTCTACAATACGGAATCCCTGGCAAAGTTTGCCTTTTCCATCTTATGGAGGGCCGTTAAGTTTTCAATGGAAAACCAGGTGCCAATACTGCTGGATTTTTAAAAAGTTGACTTACAGACACATGCACCTGTTTATAAAAAATGCTTTTGGCCGTCTGGTAAAGTCGCAAAGGCGCACGAGAGGAACTTTTATGAGTGCCCTTTCGAATAAAAGTTTCTCTCATAACAGGTGTGACGAAGCGACTTTACCCTTTAGTGCCGTCGCGCAGCGACTTAAAATAGGAGAAAACATGAGCTTAAAACAAGAACGAATCGTCATCAAGGCAGGCACCACCACCCTGACCAACGAACTGGGCAACAGCAATCTTCACCGGATGGAGGAGCTTGCCCTGGCTATCTCAGATATTCAAAATATGGGACATGAGGTCATTCTCGTATCCTCCGGCGCCATAGCCGTAGGAGCCAACAAAATGCGCCTCCAAGAAAAGCCCCGCAGCATGCGGATGAAGCAGGCGGCCGCAGCCGTAGGACAGTGCACCAACATGTTCCTCTACGACAAATTTTTCGGCTACTACGACAAAACCGTAGCCCAGATCCTGCTGAATGCCGAGGACATCACCCAGGAGGAAAAAAAAGAAAACCTGACCAACACCTTCGACGCCCTCTTAGAGCATGGCATCATCCCCATTGTCAATGAGAACGACTCCGTAAGCTACACGGAGATCGAGTCCGAAGAAAAGCTCTTCGGAGACAACGACATGCTCTCCGCAGTCGTAGCCGTACTCTGCAGCGCAGACAAGCTGATCATCCTCTCCGACATCGACGGCTTTTACAACAAAGATCCCCGTCTCTACAAGGATGCGGTGCTGATAGAGCAGATTGACGAGATAAACGACAGTACATACAAGCTGGCCGGAGGTGCAGGCTCAAGGCGGGGCACCGGCGGTATGCGCACCAAGCTTCAGGCAGCCGA
Organism: Clostridia bacterium; assembly: GCA_910576325.1. Lineage (GTDB taxonomy): Bacteria > Bacillota > Clostridia > Lachnospirales > Lachnospiraceae > Laedolimicola. The sequence goes on along the minus strand of CAJTIM010000040.1, from coordinate 9,397 downwards.
CCTTGCAACCTCCCAGGGCATCGACACCATTGTAGCCAACGGCAGCAACCCGGCGGCTCTCTATGACATAGTAAAAGGAAAACAAATAGGAACAAAATTTGTCGGACATAAAGAATAGCGGTGAACATTGTAAATCAAGACAGGAAAAAGAAGGAGCTGCCGTAAAATGAGGCGGCTCCCTTCCCAATGGAGGCAGACATGAAAAAAAGATGGTGGCACAACAAAACGGCGTACCAGATATACCCCAAAAGCTTTTATGACAGCAACGGCGACGGCATCGGAGATCTTCGGGGAATCATCCAAAAACTGGACTACCTAAAAGATCTGGGAATCGGAATCGTCTGGATATCCCCCATTTACCAATCCCCCTTTATAGACCAGGGCTACGACATATCCGATTATTACGCCATCGATCCGGCCTTCGGAACAATGGAAGACATGGACGAACTGCTGAGAGAAGCAAAAAAACGAGACATCGCCATCGTAATGGATCTGGTAGTAAACCACTGCTCCGATCAGCACGAATGGTTCCAAAAGGCACTAAAAGATCCCTTCGGCCCATACGGAGAATACTTCTACATCCGCGAAGGAAAAGACGGCAACCCGCCCTGCAACTGGCGATCCTACTTCGGCGGCAGCGTATGGGAGCCGCTTCCCGGCTATGACAACCTGTTCTACCTGCACATGTTCGCAAAAGAACAGCCCGATCTCAACTGGGAGAATCCGGCACTTCGCCAGGAGATCTACAAAATGATCCGCTGGTGGCTGGAAAAAGGCGTAGCCGGCTTCCGCATCGACGCCATCATCAACATCAAAAAAGACCTGCGTTTCGAGGATTTCCCCGCAGATCGGGAGGACGGCATGTGCGCCGCAACCACCATGCTCGCCTCCGCCCACGGAATCCTGGACTTTTTAATGGAAATGAAAAAAGAAGCCTTTGCCCCCTACAACGCATTTACCATCGGAGAGCTGTTTGACTTCGATCAGCAGGAGCTAAAGCGCTATATCGGAGAAGACGGCTGCTTCGAATCCATCTTCGACTTCGCGCCCCACCTCCTAGGAGGCAGCGATCACGGCTGGTACAACCGCCGTCCCGTCACAATGGACCAATTCCGGGACGCCGTATTTGCAAGCAAGGCCATTTCCCAGGAAATCGGCATGATGGCAAACATCATCGAAAACCATGACGAGCCAAGAGGCGTCAGCCGCTATCTTCCGGCCGAAGGCCAAACCGAGCAGGGCAAAAAGCTCCTGGCAGCCATCTCCCTTATGAGCTTCGGCCTCCCCTTCATTTACCAGGGCCAGGAGATCGGCATGACCAACAAGACCTTCCGCTCCATCGAAGAAGTAGACGACATCAGCACCCTGGACGAATACCAGGTAGCCCTGGAGCACGGCTATACCGGGGAGGGAGCCTTGGCGCTTGTAGCCGAGATGAGCCGCGACAACGCCCGAACCCCCATGCAGTGGAGCGAAGAAGCCCACGGAGGCTTTACAACCGGCACCCCCTGGCTCCCCGTCAACGAAAACTGTCAAACCATCCACGTCAAAGAACAGGAACCCCAAGAAAATTCCGTTCTAAGCTTCTACAAAAAACTCATAGCACTAAGAACCGCCCCCGAGTACGAAGAAGCAATCGTCTACGGAAGCCAAGAACCCTTCCTGGAAGAAGAGACCGACCTAACGGCCTTCTACCGAAAAGGCCAAGAAAAAACCCTCCTCATCCTAGCAAACACCTGTTCGAAATCAAGAACCATAACCCTGCCAGCCCCCATAAAAAAAGTCCTCCTAAACAACTACGCCGCCCCCCTAAAAGCTACCCCCAACCACCAAATCCCCCTCCAAAGCTACCAACTCATAATCCTAGAAACAACCTAACAACTAACCCAACTAAATCAACTAAAATCAACCACCCAGAAACAAAAACATCCCACCCCCAAAGTCAGGGAATGTCATAAAATGCGTCCTGCGGCTTTTCCGATATCAGGTGTCCGGCTGTTCGCGTACACGCTGTCTGCCCCGGCCGGACATTGCTCAAAAACATCACAGCAAGTCATTAATCATGAGGCAATGTCCGTCCGGGGCAGACAGCGTGTACGCGAACCGTCCGAACACAGATATGGAAAAGCCGCAGGACGCATTTTATGACATTCCCGTCCCCCTCTACAAATAAACATTTTGACCTAAAGCCCCAACACTGCTATAATAATAGTAAACACCCTTCCCAGGCTAAGCCCCCGCAGCCCGGAAAGAGTCTTCATTCCAAAGCATCACATAAGTTCAACAAAACGTTATCAAAAGGTCATTGGTAAAAGATGAAAAGAGAGAATCAAGAGAAAAAAAGCAGCAGAAAAATATTAATTACTCTTATTTTAACCGTATTTCTAATCCTGGGCAGCTTCGTATTCTTCATTGCCGCAAGAATATCACAGGAAATGTCCCAGTCCGCCATCGGAAACTTAAGCGAAAGCCTGGAGCTTCTAAAAGGCACCATAGAAGTACTGTATCAAAGAGAGGCCGAATATCAGAAGTTGATAGCGGAGGAGCTGTCCATCATCAGCTATCCGGAAGAATTTATTCTCTCCTATGATCGAAACAGCACCCTGGTTAAAATGTCCCTCGTATTCACCGGAGAGACAGAAGGCATTTCCAACACAGGAGAACCCTTTTACCCGGAAGAGCTGGACTTTTCCAATGAGGAAACAGTCGATGATCTGCCGGTATCCGTCTCCTACATCAATGACATGGGAACCTGGGCCTATACCATAAAGTGTCCGGTTACCAAGGACGGCCGCGAAATAGCCTGGCTGTATGTGGAATACATCTATGATTCCTTTGACAAAGCCCTTCCCGACAGACTTTACAACGGAAGCGCCACTCTCTACATTATGGACGGAAAGACCGAGCGGTTCCTGCTAAAGCCAAAGGGCATAGGAGAGCGCGACGCCGGTCATCTGAATCTGCAGGATTTTTACCGTGCCAATGAAATTTTGGAAGAAGATATACAACAAAAAGTAGCCGAAAGCATCAGTCACAACGGGAATATGATGTTCTACCACAAAATCCGGAGCAAAGATTCCCTGATCTACATGTGGGCCGTGAACGGCGGTTCCGTATACCTGATCGGCTATGTGCCGGTGGAAGCCATTCAGAGAGAAGGCAACGCCGTAAATCAGAATATTCTGATAGTGGTTATCTTTATGCTTTCCACCTTTTTCATCTGCTGCATTGTATTTTACCTCTATGAGCGGCAGCAGAATAAGTTCCGGCAGGAACGGGAGGCGGAGCGGGAGCTTCACAATGAGCAGCTGGGGCAGGCGCTGCGGGCGGCGCAGGCAGCCAACAACTCCAAAACTACCTTCCTTTCCAACATGTCACATGATATCCGCACACCCATGAACGCCATTCTGGGCTTCACCACCCTGCTTGCCAAGGATGCCGATAATCCGGCCAAGGTACGGGAATACACCAGGAAGCTGACAGCCTCCGGTCAGCACCTTTTAAGCCTTATCAACGATGTGCTGGATGTGTCCAAGATAGAGAGCGGAAAGGCGGTGCTCACCATTGGGGAATTTCGGCTGAACAGCGTGATTTCCTCCGTGGATGCTATTATCCGGCCGGCAGCTAAGGACAGAGGGCAGAATTTCGACATACAGGTAACGGGAATCCGCCATGAATACCTGGTGGGCGATGAAACAAGGCTGAACCAGATTCTGATCAACCTTCTTTCCAATGCGGTGAAATACACCCAGGAGGGCGGCAGCATATGGTTACGCATTATCGGCCTGGAGCAGCGTTCCGGTCAGTATGAGCATATCCGCATTGAGGTGGAGGACAACGGCTACGGCATGACCCAGGAATATCTGCAGGTGATTTTCGACGCATTTACCAGAGCGGAGAACAGCACCACCAATAAGGTTCAGGGTACGGGCTTGGGAATGGCCATTACGAAAAATATCGTGGAGCTTATGGGAGGAACCATCGAGGTCGCCAGCGAGGTAGATAAGGGAACCATCTTTACGGTAGACCTTGAGCTGCGCATTTCTGAGCAGGAGGAGGATTCAAGGTTCTGGAAGAATCACGGAATCAGTCAGATCCTGGTGGTGGATGACGATCCGGATGTCCGTGAGAGCATTCAGGCTCTTATGGAAGATACGGGCGTTCTGACAGATACACTGCAGGATGGCGAGGCGGCTGTGGAAGCACTGCAAAATGCTGACTGCGGGGAAAAGTCTTACCAAATGGTTCTTCTGGATTGGAAAATGCCGGGAATCGACGGAGTTGAGACAGCCAGGCGGATCAGAAGGGAGATTGCGGAGGATATTCCCATTTTACTTCTGACTGCCTATGATTGGGATGAGATAGAGGAGGAGGCCCGGGAGGCCGGAATTGACGGATTTCTCACCAAGCCTTTCTTTGTTTCCGCGCTTAAGGAGAAGATTCTGGAGCTTACCGTCCGGGAAGAAGAACATATCTGGAATACGGGAGAGGAATCCGGCCTGGAGGGAGAGCATTTCCTGGTAGCGGAAGACAATGAAATCAATGCCGAAATTTTGGAGGAGCTATTGAGCATTGAGGGAGCGGACTGCGAGATTTTGGAAAACGGAGAACTGGTAGTGGAACGCTTTGCCAATGCTCAGCCCGGCGAATTTGACGCAATTCTGATGGATGTGCAGATGCCGGTGATGAATGGCTATGAAGCCACAAGACGTATTCGTGCTCTTGAACGGGAGGATGCGGCTTCCATTCCCATTGTAGCCATGACGGCAAATGCCTTTGCGGAGGATGTGAAGGAAGCTCTGAATGCCGGTATGAACGCCCATGTATCGAAGCCGGTGGATATGGAAGTGCTGAAGAGGACGATTAAAGAGTTAAAGAGAAGAGGTTAGTTTCATGATAAGGGATATTAAGAGAGGTCTGAGTCTGTTTTTGGCGGGGCTGCTGCTTGTGGGTGCGGCTGCCTGCAAGAGCAATGAGAACGGTATGGTGAATCTGGCAGATGACGAGAAGGAGGAAACGAAGGTGGTGAACCTGTTCGGTCCGATGGAGAAGTCCAATCCGGATGCGGATAATACTGCCAGGAGCGCTCATGATCTGACGGTGATGATGGCGGAGGAGCGGTTGGGGATTACGCTGGAATATCGGACTTATACGGCGGAAGATTATCAAGATAAGACTTATGATGATGTAACTTTGGCCAGGGCGCGCAGCGATATGGATGATGTTTACCTCTTGAATCCGGATACGATTCAGATTCTCGGTGCGGAAGAGAAGCTTGTGGATCTGTCCTGCCTTGAGAGCGCGGCCAACCTGCGGGAAGTTGTGAAAGTGTCTAATACGGTGGACGGAAAGCTGGTTGCAATCCCTCAGGAGGTTGTGGTTTACGGGCTTTTTGTGAATCAGGATATGTTTGACAAGTATGAATTGGAGCTTCCGGATACCCCGGAGGAATTTTTGGAGTGCTGCCGGGTTTTTAAGGAGAATGGGATAGAGACTCCGGTGGGAGCCAATCGCTGGTGGCTGGAGAATTTTGTATTTGCCCAGGCTTATGTGGATCTGTATAACGGGGAAAATACGCAAAAGGAGATTGCGGCTCTTAACAGCGGAGAGGCCAAGTACAGCGATTATATGCGTGAGGGATTTGAGTTTGTAAAAACGTTGATTGATTTGGGGTATGTGGATGCCAAGAAGGCTTTGACGTATGAGGCGATTGAGGGGGAGGGGCCGGATTTTCTGGCTCAGAAAACTCCGATTGTGATGGCGTACTGGGGAGCGGCCAATACGGAGACGGCTTACGGGAAGACGGATTTTAATATGCAGGTGATTGGATTTCCGAGCCATCGGGGACAGATGCCGGTGGTGTCTATGTCGGGATTTGGGGTTTGTGTGAATGCGGAGCACTTGGAGGATACGCTTGCGGTGCTGGATATTATGCTTTCGGATGAGGCTCTTCAGATTTATGCGGAGACGAACAGGGTGATCTCGCCTTCCAAGAATGTGGAGGTGGAGTGTGTGGATGCTTTGAAACCGCTGAATGAATTGGTGAATGACGGGGTTTTTGTGCTGGGGTCCAATGCGGGGATGAAGCTGGAACAGTGGGGGAATACTTGTTTGGTAGTGCGGGAGCTTTTGGAGGGAGCTTCGGTGGAGGAGTGTTTGGGGAGGTTGGATCAGATGCAGGCGGATGCAAAATAAGTTGGTAGAACGGACGCAAAATAAGCCGGCAGACTTTTCCATATCCCGTGTTCGGACGGTTCTCGCACACCTGTCTGCTCTTGGAGGACTAACGTGGTGGAGGTTTTGACAGGCTTTCGCCTGTTGGATGGTTTGAACGTTAGTCCGCCAATATCAGACAGGCGTGCGAGAACAGCCGGACACTGGGATACCGGAAAAGTCTGCCGGCTTATTTTGCTGGTGGTTGAGGGTGCATTTTATTTTTTTTGTGGTTTGGGGATAAGGGGTGTTTAGCTCTGGTGGGAATTGTTAAAGGGTTTTTAGGTATGGCAGGGCGTCTGTAAGGTGATGAATTACTTTGTATTCTAAATCTTGTTTTCTTTGTTTTCGATCTATTAGAATGGGAGTGATGCCTGCTGCTGATGCTCCGGTTACATCTGATATGACGGAGTCTCCTATATGAACTACTTCTTTTGGGCTGAGGCCGCTTTGTTTCAGTGCGTAGGAAAATACTTCTTTGTGGGGCTTATATGCCCGAACGGTTTCTCCGGAAATGATTCCTGCGGCTTTTAAATGATTGTGTTTTAGGCATTTTTCTACGTAACAGGTTCCGTTATTTGTGATTATATAGATGGGAAGTGTGCATTGTTCAAAAAAATCTTTTGCATCGTCGAAAAGAGGTGCGTATGCCCAGAAACGCTGAAAGAGCTTGTGCAGCTCTGAAAAATTATCGGTGAGGCCGACTTCGCGGCCCAGCTTTTCCAGCAGATGGACTACAATTTCATCTTCTGTCATAAAGGTATCTCCGCAGCTTTTTTCTTCCATTGTTTTTAACAGGCTCCACCAGAGTTTTATGGTTTCTTCTGCTGTTTCTATGCGGCTGTTTTTCCATATGCGGGAAACAATTTTTTCTAAATCTTCCCCTTTTTCCTGAATGATTGTGCCTGTATAATCCAGAAAGACTGCTTTTATCATAGTTTTGAACCTCCGTATTTGATTGGTGTACTAAAAAACATATATGTTTTAATGTATTTTGGTGTGATTTTCAATTATTAATCCTGGGGATTTCTTTTTTTCCAAAATATTGCGTCAGTATTAAGAGCAGTGAGGTGCAGGCCAGCAGGCCGTCTATGATCCCGAAGGGCAGTAAAAACATCATGAGTGATATTGTGACGATGCAGTTTATAACGGATAGGACGAGGCCCCATAGTCTGTTTTTCAGCAGCCCGATTGCGCCGGTGATTCGAACGATTCCGTAAATTCCGCCTGTGAGGACGACCAGGTTAAGATTTTGCTGCAGATAGGGGAGCTTAAAGGCAAAATATTCTGTTAGGTCTATTTGATTGTTTTTACTTATTATGAGGGGAATGACAGATAATGCGCCCAGTAATTCCATGAAGGCGCCGTGCAGGATCATTAGTATGGATGCGATTTTATAGTTTCTCATGGGAAATGTTATACCTCGCTTTCAAATTTTTTGTATGAACGGGATTTTCCGGTTCCCCGGTCTGCTGCACCCTATGATGTCGTCGGGGCGCAGCGGAACCGGGAGAATCGGAGTTTCAATTGTGATATAAAATCTCCTTTACACCGCCGTCAATGTAGAGGTATAGGATGTGTATTTTGCTGAGATCAAGCTCTCCCTGCCAGTAATCATCCGTGTAATCGGAGGCGTAACCATCCGGCACAACGCCGGCGGGATAAACCGTATAAACTGCGGGGCAGCCGCTGAATGTAATTTCAATGGAACCATCCTCGTTTTGGAGGATTTGGGAGGGTTCCAGGCCGTTGCCGTCTATCGGACCCCAACTGGTTCCTCCACCGGTAACCATTCCGCTCTCATCCAATGTGATATCACGCAGCCGTTCACCGCCGCCATACCAGTTATGGAAGTTTTCGTAAGGTGTATAAGTCCCGGTGTAACCGGCCAACAGGCCGGTGTTTTTATTCTCTGTCTGTGTCTTCGGCTGTGTTTCCGGCTGAAGATAGCTGTTCAGATAGCTCAAATCGGTGATGCCATGCCAGTCGATTATCAGAGAGGTAATCTGATTCAGTGTCACATTTGTTTCATCAAAGATAGAGCCGTCAAAAAGCGTCTCTGATTGGAGCTTGCCTTCCTCTGCGGTTACTTTCACGATAGTACCGTCGCCGGTTCCGCTGGACCAGGATGTTTCCAAAATGCCCACTCCGTCCCCGGGCACGGTCAGGCTTCGGCGGTAGCCGGTTCCCACGCCCTCCTCCAACAGTCCTTCCAGCCGGACCGCAGTCCCGCGGCCGGGGTCGTACTGAAAGACAACGGCGCTGCATATAACGTCCCCCCATTTGCTGCTGACGGTTTCCTTTCTCAAGACCAATGCTGGAATCTGATGCTCCTGCTGCATTGGGATCAGTGCATAGGTATAGTTTATCACGGGTACATCGTTGCCGATATACTCGTCGGTAAAATATGTATCGGCCTGTTGGACGAGCGTGCGGTATGCTGTCAGGGCATCGGTCGCAGGCTCCGGCTTTGGAGGATTCAGCACGTCGATGCCGGAGGCGCTCGGAACGGACTTGCTGTCTCCGACGGACACGCTCATGGAACCGCCGGTTTTTGTCAGTTTCATGGTGGCGGACTGTGAATTGCCGCAGGCGGAGAGGCCAATTGCCAAAGCCAGTGCCAGCGCAGTCAGGCTGAGGTGTAATATTTGATATTTCATGTCTTTGTTTGCTTTCTGTTGCAGAAACTGTCAGAGTTTCCCCATTATTGTTACTGTGGCTTCGTAAGCATTAACACGCTTTGCAGGTTTACAAGGAATCCATCAGGCAGAGCTTTGCCCCTCTGTTCTGATGACTGCTGCACTGAAATCGCAAAAAGATGCAATTTCTCGTTGAAAAAGTAGGAATTTTCACACGAGAGATACGGAAATATCTTGCAAAACAGCGGTATATAAACAGTACCCTTTTTTCAGATAGCTTATTTTAGGTTTATTTAACACTTATTTCATACCAAAGTACAAATGCAAAAACACTCTGTAAATGTTATAATTAAGTTACCATAAACGTAACTGTTCAGCACCCCGTTAAGGGCACATTGATTTTTGGACAAAACAGAGAAAATAAAATTTCTGTTTCGTCATTGCTTTAGTGTAAAAAGTGGATAACTTTCCAGTATAACTGCCAAGTGCTTTTGGGTTGTGGATTACTAAAACATAATTCCCCAGTTGTATCACAGATAACAGAG
>CAJTIM010000039.1 GCA_910576325.1 Clostridia bacterium | reverse complement strand
ATCCGGGGATAATGAGATAAAACAGCGCCGGAATTTCAGCGAAACGCATTTTTCGGAAGCGGCTCTCTGCGGATTCCGTCCGGATGGGCATGACGGAGACGCAGCGTGGGACAGCCGTCCCTGTGTATGTTACCCGATTCGGGGATAAGCGAGAGTAATGGATACTATCAGAAGAAACTTAAGGGATAATGTGGTGGAAACATCACGTTATCCTCTGATACAGGAAAGCCTTTCAAGCTTAGAGTGACAGTTAAGGCTTTTCTGTATGAGAGGATAATGCCGGCAGATACTTCTCTTTTGTTTCGGCATTTTGTGATGCCTGCAGCATGACAGGATACCTGAATGATATTTCAATTCATAAGAACACAAAGAAAGAGGAGGCGGAAGTTTTCAATGAGTATACGAAGAGGAGATATACTGTACGCTGACTTGGGTGTACAGTACCAGGGAAGCCTGCAGGGCGGTATGCGCCCGGTGGTAGTAGTCAGTAATAACAGGGCAAATAAGCACAGCATGGTGATTACGGTGGTGCCGTTGTCTACAAAAATCTATAAAAAGCAGAATCTTCCCACCCATGTATTTGTATCTGCCCACAGAGCCGAGGGGCTGGAGCAGCACAGCATTGCCCTGTGTGAGCAGGTGACGGCACTGAACTTTGACCGCATCATAGCCCATATGGGAAGAGTCAGTGAGGAAACCCTTGACAGGATTACCGAAGCGGTGCAAGTGCAGGTAGGCGTATTTAACAAATACAATTGAGAGTAAAATATATGGACAAAGGAATTTTTTCAGCCGGGCGCATGTCCGGCATTTACATACATGAGTATGAAGAAAAACGCCAAAGGCAGATTATTGGCAGATGTCTTTATAAAGTCATAGGACAACCGGATTGACGAATAAGGTAGAAAGAGCAAGTACAAAGAGGCGGTAATGAGGATGGATTTTTCAATAGAAGAGTTAAAACGTATGCAGGACATGGACGTCATGGAGTTGGATCGGAAAGAGCTGGCGGACATCCAGGATATTGTAATTGATACAACGAAAAGTGTTTCAAGCCGCATCCGATCTTTTCTTGAACAGACGGGAAATCCATTTGCAATGAACGTTGGAGAATATATTTTACAGATAGGCTTTATGGAGGGAGCGGAGGATTCCATTGATGACCGGATGATTTTGCTGACAAAAAGAAAGACACAGATTATGGTATAGAATATTTCCAAAATCCTTTACAAACAAAAAGAGTTATGTTAATCTGAAAACAGGATTATTTCAGTGGGAATCCTGATTGCAGGTTACATTGCCCCGTAGGACGGGTTTTGCTAACGATATTGAAATCAGGAGGAACGCAGATGAAAGCGAAAGAATTTTATAATGCAGCCATTTATCTCCGTTTGAGTCGTGATGATGAAGATATTGATGGCAGCAAATCTGAGAGCAACAGTATCAGTTCACAAAGAGACATGATCCGTTCTTTTATCAGAAAACAGGACGATATGGAGATCTATGACATCTATGTAGACGATGGATTTTCAGGAGCCAATTTTGACAGACCGGAATTTAAGCGGATGATGAAAGACATAGAAGCCGGTCATGTAGACTGTGTGATAGTAAAGGATTTGTCCAGACTGGGACGAGATTATATAGAAGCCGGGCGGTTGATTCAAAAGACCTTTCCGGCTTTTTCCGTGCGCTTTATTGCATTGACGGACCATTTTGATTCATTGACAGCGGATTATAATGAAACATCCTTAGTAGTGCCCGTCAAAAACTTTGTCAATGATTCTTATTCCAGGGACATATCCGGAAAAGTGCGGAGCCATCAGAAAATCAAGAGAGAAAAGGGAGAGTTTATTGGATCCTTCACAGTTTTCGGGTATAAAAAGAGTGAGGACAACAGGAATCAGCTTGTGCCGGATGATTATGCCGCTGACATTGTGAAAAAGATTTTTGCATGGAAAATAGAGGGATACAGTAATCTTGCCATTGCAAAACGGCTGGATGAAATGGGAATCCTTTCCCCTATGGAATACAAGAAATTACGCGGAGAAAAATTTCAGACGAGTTTTGTAACCGAAGCCAAAGCCAGATGGTCGTCCGTTGCCATAAAGAGGATACTGACGAATGAGACTTATATCGGGACCCTGGTACAGGGAAAAGAGGAGAAAGTCAATTACAAGGTAAAGAAATCCGTCAGAAAACCGGAGGACGAATGGGTAAGGGTGCCAAAAGCCCACGAAGCAATTATTTCGAATGAAGATTTTGAGATTGTCCAGGATTTGCTAAAGGTTGATACCCGTGCGGTAAGTGGAGAAAAGAAAGCGCATATTTATGCCGGCCTGTTGTTCTGCGGCGATTGTATGGAGCCGATGACACGGCGCATAAACAGATATAAGGGGAGAGAAACCGTTGCCTTTATCTGTTCCACCCAAAATAACGGCGGCAGCTGCTCCAGACATGCCATTTCCGAAGAAGATTTAAACTTCCTTGTATTGACGGGACTAAGACAACAGGTGGCGCTTTTTTTGGATAAGAGCAGGGTCCTTGAGAAAATAGAGCAGATGGAGATTCATTTTGAAGAAGTGGCGGCTTTTGATAAGGAAATTCAAAAACTGCACGGTGAACAGGACAAATACCTGAATCTTCGGGCAGCGCTTTACGAGGACTTGAAGAAAGGGATTATCACAGAGGAGGATTTTAAAAATTTCAGAGAAATTTATGAGAAGCGTTACCGGGAGCTTCAGAAGTCCATCAGCAGTCAGGAGGAAACCATAAAGAAGCTTTTCCGGTCGGGAATTACGGCAGGAATCAATCTGGAACGGATGAAAAACGTAATGCAGATTACGGCCCTTGACAGGACAACGCTTATTTCCTTTGTAAAGCGTATCCTTGTATATGAAGATAAGCGTGTATATCTGGAATTAAGGTATAAAGAACTGTTTTCTAAAATGCTTATGCTTGCGGATTATGCCTTGACAGAACGGCAGAATGAAAAGGAGGCGGTCTAAATGGCAAGAACCTCTAAAAAGAATCAGTCGGCTTTGGATACAAGGGTAAAGAGACAATCAGCAAAAATGTATTCCGTCGGTATTTATGCAAGGCTTTCCGTGGATTCGGATGAAAGAAAAAATGAATCCATTGAAACACAGGTGGAAATTGTAAAGGAGTTTATAGGCCGGCAAAAGGATATGGTGCTCTATGACACCTATACGGATTTGGGCAGAACCGGAACAAATTTTGAACGGGAAGGCTTTGAACGCATGATGCGTGATGTAAGAATGAGGAAGATAGACTGTATCATTGTAAAAGATTTGTCCAGGTTTGGCAGGAACCATATTGAAACCGGAAATTATATTGAGAAAATATTTCCATTTATGGGCGTACGCTTTATTGCCGTCACCGATAATTTTGACAGCATGAACATATCCGGACAGAATGAGACATTAAGCGTAAACCTTAAAAATCTGGTCAATGAAATGTACGCAAAGGACATTGCCGTAAAGGTAAAATCCAGCAGAAAGGCAAAGTGGGAGCAGGGCAGCTATACGGGCGGTATTCCGCCTTATGGTTACAGAGCCGGGTGGATAGGAGATAAGAAATGTCTTTTTGTGGAGGAAATTACATCGGATGTAGTAAAAAAGATATTTGATTTATTTCTTTCCGGCAAAAACATGAGAGAGATTGCTGCATGGCTCTATGAAAAGAGGATTGCCAGACCATCGGAATATCATAAGACCGGGCAGATTTACTGTCAAGATAAAGAAAAACTTTTGGAATGGCCAAGGGGGACAGTCAAAATGATTTTGACAAATCCGGTATACATGGGCTGTCTTGTTCAGGGGCGTACCTGCGGAAAAGATTATATGATGCGTGAAAGGCATGATATTGATTCCGAGGACTGGTCAGTAAAAGAGCATACCCATGAGCCGATTGTCAGTGAAGAAACTTTCTTTGAAGCGGCAGGCAGATTTGAAAAGATGTCCGTATACTGCAACAAGGACGGATTTTCAAAAGCGGTTCCCTTGGATGAGGATATCTTTGCGGATGTACTCTACTGTGGGGCCTGCGGTTCAAAAATGAAAAGAAACATAGCCATAAAGGAATTAAAAAAGGGCAGAGTAAGAGCATATGGCTATAACTGTCCAATGCACACCCGTATGGATCATCTGAAATGTGAGGGGAAAAATATTACCCTGTATGCATTGACTGATATTGTAAAGAAAGCGATCAGTCAGGAGTTTTCCTTGTCAGCAATGCGTCCAAAGGAGCTTGTTGAGAGCAATAACCGGGAAGCGGAAGCTTTGAAAGAGGGATGGAACAGGCAGATATTTGACTGTGAAAAAAAGCTGGAGGAGATTCGGAAGCTTGGAAGCGAACAGTACCTCAAATACCGAATGGGAGAGATGGAGGAAGAGGGCTTTAAAAAGGCAAAAGAAGAAAACGACAAAAGGATTGAATCCCTTCGGCAGAAAAGTGCTGCTGTCACAGACAGACTCAGGAGAATGGATTCCGAGACTATCAGAAAGAATCACTTTCTGCGTACACTGGTAAAAGGGAATGAAAAGAGTGAATTGACCGCAGAGGTGGTTCGGACCCTGATTGAAAGGATAGAGGTTTATCCGGATCACAGAGTCAGGGTAATCTTTGCTTTCAAAAGAAAAGATGTCCTGACGGGAAAGGGGGACATTTAACATGAAAAAGTACCAGATTGCAATTTATATCCGATTATCTAAAGAGGATGACAAGATGAAAGCAGAAACATCATCTGAAAGCAACAGCATTACCATGCAGAGAATCCTTTTGAATCAATATGCTGCGGATCATTTTGAAGACTATGAGCTGCTTGAGTTTTGTGATGACGGCTATACGGGGACAAATTTTGAACGGCCGGGTATGCAGGCAATGCTGGAAGAGATCCGAAACGGCGTGATAAATTGTGTTATTGTGAAAGACTTTTCAAGATTTGCGAGGGATTACATTGAGCTGGGTGCTTATCTTGAGCAGATATTTCCTTTCCTTGGAGTCCGTTTCATTTCCATAAATGATAATTACGACAGCAGCAATTATCAAGGAAGCATTGCTGATATAGATGTGAATTTTAAAAATCTGCTCTACGATCTGTACAGCAAGGATCTGTCCGGAAAAGTGCGTTCATCCCTTGCCATAAGAAAAGAGAAAGGACAGTATGTAAGCGGTAACAGTCCCTTTGGTTATGAAAAAGATCCGAAAGACAGACACGCTCTGCTGATTGCAGAAGATGAAGCGGAGATTGTCAGGCAGATTTTCTCTTTAACCGTGGAAGGACATACATCCATAGAGATAGCAAGGATGCTGAATGAAGCACGGGTAAAGACGCCGATTGAATTTAAAATCGAAAAAGGAAAGACAAAAAGAAATCCCAAAGGGGAAAGGTTTTTATGGAACAGCAGTACCATATGCCAAATACTGAGGAACGAAATATATATTGGGAATATTGTGCAGAAAAAGTATACAAGGGATTTTGTTGGTGGAAAGAACCATTTAAATCCTCGTGAAGACTGGCTGATTACCTGCAATCACCACGAACCGCTCATTGATAAAGCCGTATTTGACAAGGTACAGGAGAGCAGGGGGAGGAAAGCAACACCCCAGTACCGTCAGACGCATCCGCTTGTTGGGAAGCTGGTATGCGGCTGTTGTAAAAAGAATTTACGATACCGCAGGGGATTAAATCCATATTTCTGCTGTTGGCAACGCTATTCAAATACAATGAAACAGTGTGTCAGCAAAGTAAATGCCATGTTTATAGAGCAATATGTCCTATTAATGATGCAGAATAAGTTGGAAGCGGATGGAGAATTGGAAAGGCTCCATATGGAAGAAGCAGACAGGTTAGGACAGGAGATCGGAAAACTGAAAGAGGAGAGGCGGATTTTATTGGCTAAAAGAGAAAGGCTGAAACAGCAGAATTTTGAGGCCTATCAGGAATATGCTTCTGGTAAGACAGACGCTTTTCAATCGGATAATCTGATACAGGAGTCAATTGAAAAAGAGTTGAAAGCCTTAGATAAAAGCCTTGAAATGATGGAAGAGAATTATATCCACATGAGAACTGGCCGGAATAAGCCGTATACAGGAAGCACATTTGCGGAGCTGTCCAAAGAGATGCTGGGACGCTATATTGAAAAGATTGAGGTATATGATGAACAGCACATAGAAATCTATTGGAAAGATGCAAAGGTGAAGGGTGTTTGCTAGATTTTTTGCAGTTATTTAAGATGGAATCCTATATTTTGAAACACGGATTTAACGGCAGATATCCATTTGGGTAGGAAAGTGGGAAAGAACTTGAAAAAAAGATAAAAAAATTTCTCTCAGGTACTTGACAGGAGAGGGAATCGACTACACAAACGACTGTTTCCGAAATCCGGACGGCACTACCCGGATTCTGGAGATCTGGGATCAGACGGATCAGAGCGGACGTCTTCCGGAGGGAATCGGCTACGGAAGCGTTTACAATCAGGAAGAAATCAATCAGGCGCTGCAAAGCGCCGATCCCTTTGCAGTAGTGCCAAGCAGAGATGAATCGGGACACGGCACGCAGGTCGCCAGCATTGCGGCAGGAAGCGTAGATGACAGCCGGGGCTGGACAGGTGCGGCCCCTATGGCGGATCTGGCAGTAGTCAAGCTAAAGCCTGCCAAAAAACGTCTCATGCGGTACTACATGGTCCGTCCGGATGCGCAGGCCTATCAGGAAAATGATATTATGATGGGTGTCCGCTATCTGAACGAGCTGGCGTTTCGGGAAAAGAAGCCTTTGGTGCTCTGCATTGCCCTTGGAAGCAACCGTGGCGGCCACGAGGGGACGACGCCGCTTTCCGCCACGCTCAATGCGGTGGGCGCCCGTTCCGGGCGCTGTGTGGTGATTGCCGGGGGAAATGAGGCCAACCAGGGACATCATTTTTATGGAAATCTTAGAGAGGGTCTTCCCTACGAAGAGGTGGAGCTTCGTGTTGCGGAAGGAGAATATGGGCTTGCTATGGAGCTTTGGAGCAGTACGCCGGATCTTCTGGATATATCCATAGTGTCGCCGGCCGGAGAGGAGATTCCACGGATGGGTGCAAGCCTGGGAACGCGGCAGTATGATTTCTTATTTGAGGATACGGTGGTGTATGTTGATTTTCAGGCGCTGGACCCCAACAGCGGAGAGGAGCTGATCCTGATCCGCATGTTTGCTCCTTCTCCGGGTATCTGGAAGCTGAAAGTGTATGGAACGAGTGTGATTCACGGTGTTTATAATATCTGGCTTCCGGTAAAGGGATTTATCTCGGAAGGAACGGTATTTCCCAATTCCAATCCGGATATCACCCTTACCTCTCCGGCCAATGCGGATACGCCTATTGCAGTGGCCGGCTACCAGGTTCAAAACGACAGCATTTATATAGCTTCCAGCCGGGGCTACACCAGGCGGGGACGCATTAAGCCGGATATCGCGGCTCCCGGTGTGGAGGTGTGCGGCTTTGAACAGGGAAACAGGATAAGCTGCTTAACGGGAACCAGCGCAGCGGCAGCCATAGCGGCAGGAGCGGCGGCTCTTCTTCTGGAATGGGGGATTGTGCGGAATAACCGTCCGTCAATGGGCACTTTTGAAATCAAGCAGCTTATGATCCGGGGAGCCAGACGCAATCCCAAGGACCTTTACCCCAACCGCTCCTGGGGCTACGGGGCTTTGGATTTGTACAGCAGCTTCCAGCTCCTCGGAAGATTTTGAGCTTGCAGACAAGTGAAAGATCGACTATAATGTAGAGCAGAATCGGCCTTTCGCCGGAAATCTGAGGAGGAGCAAAGAATGGAAAAAATCAAGATGCCAACCCCGCTGGTAGAGATGGACGGGGATGAAATGACACGTATTCTTTGGAGGATGATTAAGGAAGAACTGCTGCATCCATTTATTGATTTAAATACGGAATATTACGATCTGGGCCTGGAAAAGCGCAACGAAACCAACGACCAGATCACCATAGATGCGGCCGAAGCCACAAAGAAATACGGAGTGGCCGTAAAATGCGCAACCATCACACCAAATGCCGCCCGCATGGAGGAGTATGACTTAAAAGAAATGTGGAAGAGTCCCAACGGCACCATCCGGGCGATTCTGGATGGCACCGTATTTCGCGTTCCCATTATTGTGAAAGGCATTGAGCCTTATGTAAAGACCTGGAAAAAGCCCATCACCGTAGCCCGTCACGCTTACGGCGACGTATACAAAGCCACGGAAATCAAAGTCCCCGGTTCGGGAACATGCGAGCTTGTATTCACGGGGGAGGACGGAACCGAGATACGCGAAACCGTTCACAATTTCAAGGAAGCAGGAATTGCCCAGGGTATGCATAATCTGGAAAGCTCCGTGGAAAGCTTTGCAAGAAGCTGTTTTTCCTACGCCGTTTCCCAGAAGCAGGATCTGTGGTTTGCCACCAAGGACACCATTTCCAAGAAATATGATCACTACTTCAAGGACACCTTCCAGGAGATCTTTGAGAAGGAATACAAGGAAGAATTCAACCGCTTGGGCATTGAGTATTTCTACACGCTGATTGACGACGCGGTAGCCCGCGTGATCAAATCTGAGGGTGGCTACATTTGGGCCTGTAAGAACTACGACGGCGATGTCATGAGTGATCTCATAGCCACAGCTTTCGGTTCCCTGGCTATGATGACTTCCGTCCTCGTATCCCCCCACGGATACTTTGAGTACGAGGCGGCTCACGGCACCGTGCAGCGCCATTATTATAAGCATTTAAAAGGTGAGGAGACTTCCACCAATTCTATGGCTACTATTTTTGCATGGTCCGGCGCACTGAGAAAGCGCGGGGAGCTTGATGGAAATAAGGCTCTGACGGACTTTGCCGATAAGCTGGAAGAAGCATCCCTAAAGACCATAGAATCCGGGAAAATGACAAAGGATCTGGCCCTGATTACGACCCTGGAAAACCCGGCTGTCCTTTCAAGCGAGGCTTTTATCAAAGAGATACGAACTACCTTAGAGGAACTTTTACATGCTGTTTAATTCCAATGCATTTTATATCTTTTTCCCCATCGTATTTACCGTGTACTGGATCATTCCGGCAAAATACCGGTGGGGAGTCCTTCTAATATCCAGCTATTATTTCTATATGAGCTGGAATATAAAATACGTAACACTGATACTAACCACCACCCTGGTATCCTACTGTGCGGCCTTACTGATGGAACGAACCGAGAGCCGGAGAAAAAAGAAGCTGTGCCTGACATCGGCCCTTCTTATCAGCTTCGGCATCCTGTTCTTCTTCAAGTATTTTAACTTTTTAAGCAAAAGCGTCACCGATGTGCTGCAAAGCTTCGCCATACCGGTGGGACAAGCCACACTGAACCTTATGCTTCCTGTAGGCATATCCTTTTATACCTTCCAGACCTTAAGCTATGTAATCGACGTATACAGAGGCGAGGTAAAGGCCTGCCGCCATTTCGGGAAATATGCCACATTTATTTCATTTTTCCCGCAGCTTGTGGCCGGGCCTATTGAGCGTACCCGGAATCTGCTTCCTCAGATTGAGGGAGAGCATACCTTCCACACGGAAAAAGGTATCCGGGGCGCCAAAATGATAGCCTGGGGCTTCTTTAAAAAAATAGCTATTGCAGATACGGTAGCCATCTACGTAGACACCGTATACAACGCGGCGGAAAGCTTCACCGGCTTTCCTCTGCTGCTGGCCACCGTATTATTCACTTTCCAGATATACTGCGATTTTTCAGGCTACTCCGACATCGCAGTAGGAACCGCCGGTCTTCTGGATATCGACCTCATGATCAACTTCAAAAGTCCGTACTTTTCCGCTTCCATCCGTGAATTCTGGAGCCGCTGGCACATATCCTTGTCCACCTGGTTCCGAGATT
Source organism: Clostridia bacterium (assembly GCA_910576325.1). Classification (GTDB taxonomy): domain Bacteria; phylum Bacillota; class Clostridia; order Lachnospirales; family Lachnospiraceae; genus Laedolimicola. The sequence continues at coordinate 10,281 of CAJTIM010000039.1, read as the reverse complement.
ATGTATACATTCCGTTGGGCGGCAACAGGAGAGGACCCTGGCGGACAAGATGGAACCTGCTGGTTACCTTTCTTGTCAGCGGCCTCTGGCACGGAGCTGACTGGACTTATGTCCTCTGGGGCGGTATTCACGGTCTGGGCCAAATCCTGGAGCGGGAGTGGAACCGTATGTTCCGCATAGATCCAAACAAGAAAACCTGGCTGAAAATGGGCTGCACCTTCCTGTTTGTGAGCGTAACCTGGATCTTCTTCCGGGCCAATACCATCTCCGACGCAAGCTATATACTAACCCATCTGTTCGACGGAATTACCGATCCAAAAGCCTACTTGACGGACGGCTACCATGCCTTTCAGCATGCCGGAATGGTACAGGTCCCCGGCTTAAGCACTCTCATCATCAGCTTTTTGTGCATCCTGATTTTGCTGCTGCACGACCGCCTCAACCAAACAAAAGATGTCTGGGCCCGCATAGGAGGCCTGAAAAAGCCCCTCCGCTATGCGCTCTACTTTTTGCTGTTATTCATAATCCTATACAGCCGCCAGCTGGGCGAATACGAGTTCGTATACTTTCAGTTTTAGCACAGGCAAAACCCAACGCTCCCCAAAATACGAAGCTCCGATTTCAACCCGTATTCAAAAAACAGCCGTCAGGTCAGTCCCGCAGCAATACGCTTCTGTCCAGGCGTGTTAGCCCGAATGGGCGGAGCAGGGGCAGAAGCGTATTGCTGCGGGACTGACCTGACGGCGTCCGCTTTTATAAAAAAACAAATGGAGATCCCAATGAAAACATTCCTGAAAAAGATAGCCCCTTTCATTTTTTTCATACTGCTGTTAGAAATAGCCATCCCCGTCCTGGTGGATCCCTACAATATTTTCCACTGGAAGAGAATCCGCGACAACGGCGTAGAGCCCAACAGCAACTACATCAAAATGCAGTACATTCTCCACAACCCTGACAAATTTGATTCTTTCTTGTTCGGCTCCTCACGCACAGGCTTTATCAACGTGGAAAAAATCCCTACAGGAAAATGGTACAACATGTCCTACTCCGAGGGCCTTCCCGAAGAGCACCTGGAAAATCTGCAGGAGCTTATCGAAAACGGCATTATCCCAAAAAATGTCATGATCGGCCTGGACAATATCTCCTGCTTTGTGGATCCGGTGATGCATGACAAGCAATTTTACCGAATCCCCTATCCCCGGGAGAATAAGCTGAGCTTTTACGCCAATTATTTCAGTATCAAGGGCGTGATCCGCTCCCTGGAGGTTACATTGGAGTATGAGGCGGAGGATCCCGATTATGTGGATCGATACTATCGAAGCGGCTGCAGCAGGCGGGACCCGTCACTTGGAGGAACCTGGAAAGGGGAAGCCCCCTATTGGGAAAACTATTACCGAAACTATATGGACGACGCCCTTTTAAGCGTCCGCCGCATTGCGGCCCTCTGTGAAGAAAATAATATCAACCTGATTGTATTTACCAACCCTATGTTTTACACGACCTATCAGGAATCAAAGACCTACGGCTATGATGTCTTCCTGGAATGGCTTTCCGACCCGGTGGATTATTATAATTTCAGCGGAATCAACGATGTTACGACCAATCGGAATAATTATTATGAAGCCAGCCATTACACGGAGGTGGTGGGAGATATGATTATCGATCGGATTTTCAATGGAGTTACGGATGAAAGGCTGGAGAGCCAGGGCTTCGGATTCTATGTAACAGGGGAAAATTATTGGGGAACGTTTTTAGATGCGATGGGGAATCACTGAAATGCTATGCCAATGACTCCCAGGCCTCATAGAGCAGTTCCAGGCGTTTATGGATTGCCTCCTTTTCCTGATGAAGCTTTAAACATTCCGCCGTACTGGTGTAGATTTCTTCCCTTGTAAGAAGCTCGTCAATTTCCTGATCCCGAGTTTCCAGGTCAAAGATTTCATTTTCCGTCTTTTTCAAATCATTTTCCCGCTTGCGGATCCTGGCCTGCTCCTCCTTTTGCTGCTTCCAGTCAAGCTTTCCGGCGGAAGCGGCTTCCGAATCCGCCTGCGCGCCGGGAACTGAGGCAGAGGCCGGGGACAGTGCTTCTCGTTTTTCTAGATAATAATCGTAATTTCCAATATAATTCACCAATTGCCGCTCCGTCAGATCCAGAATCCGGGTGGCTGTCGTATTGATAAAATACCGGTCATGAGACACGTAGAGCACGGTTCCCGTATACCGATTCAGCGCATCCTCCAGAATCTCCTTTGACACAATATCCAGATGGTTCGTCGGCTCATCCAGAATGAGAAAATTGGCCTCCGACAGCATAAGCTTTGCCAGAGAGACACGTCCCCGTTCCCCGCCGCTTAAATCTCCGATCCGTTTAAACACATCATCTCCGGTAAAGAGAAATGCGGCAAGAGTACTTCGGATTTTCGTATTGTCAAGACCCGGATAGGTATCCGAGATTTCTTCAAATAACGTTTTTTCCATATGGAGCACGTGATGCTCCTGATCGTAATAACCGATTTTTACTTTGGTTCCGAGACAAAAGGATCCGTGATCCGCATCCAGAAGTCCGTTAAGAATCTTAAGTATTGTCGTCTTTCCCGTGCCGTTATTGCCGATCAGCGCCACCCGCTCACCGCGTTTGATTTCAAAATTCAGATCGCGAAACAGGGAGAGGGGGCCGAAGGCCTTGGAAAGCCCCTCTACGGTCAGCACATCGTTGCCGCTGACGATTTCAGGCTCCAAATGGATGCGCATTTCCGAACAGACCTCCATAGGCTTTTCCAGCACCTCCATCTTATCCAGCAGCTTTTCCCGGCTTTCCGCCCGGCGGATGGATTTCTCACGGTTGAAAGACTTGAGCTTGGCAATCACTTCCTCCTGATGCTTAATCTCCTTCTGCTGATTCAGCCAGGCATTCATTTGAGCTTCCCGAAGCTGAGACTTTTTCCCTGCATAATCGGAATAATTGCCCTGAAAGGACATCACCAGGCCGTTGTCAATCTCAATAATCTTGGTCACTACACGGTTGAGAAAATACCGGTCATGGGCTACAATCACAACGGCTCCGTCATAATTGAGAAGAAAGGTCTCCAGCCACGCGATAGAGGCCATGTCCAGATGATTGGTGGGCTCGTCCAGAAGAATCACATCCGGCCTGGAGAGCAGAAGCTTTCCAAGAGAAACGCGCGTCTTTTGACCGCCGGAGAGAGTGTTTATCTCCTTCTCAAACTCCTCCTCCGTAAAGCCAAGCCCTTTCAGAACGCCGGTAATTTCGCTTTTGTAAGCGTAGCCGTTTTTCTGTTCAAACTCATGGCTGAGCCTTGTGTAGGTATCAAGTGCCGTCTGAAGGCGGTCGCCGGAGAGCTCCTTCATTTCCTGCTCCAGTACACGAAGCCGCTCCTCCAGAACGATCACATCCCGCTTTACCTCCAGAAGCTCCTGATAAATGGTGCGCTGGCTTTCCGGCGCCTGATGCTGGGCCAGGTAGCCCAATGTACGGCCTTTCGCCAGCACCACCTGGCCGGAATCCGGCTCCAGCTCGTGAACAATGATTTTTAAAAGCGTGGACTTTCCGGCGCCGTTGATGCCTACAATGGCCGCCTTTTCCCGTTCTTCTATATGAAAGGATGCATCCTTTAAAATAACATCGGTGCCAAAGGACTGGCAGATGCCCTGACATGCGAGTATCATAAGTAAAAACCTCAGCTTTCCTGAATCTTCGTAACTATTCTTTATTATATCGGAAGAAGCGGAAAAGTCAAATAGTTTGTGAAAAATCCTACAAACTCGTTGACAATCCCGGGAGTGACCGATATAATGGTAACAGAAAAACAATGACGGGAGCGGTATTTCAATGGAAGAACGGGAAATTTCAAAAGCAGTCATCAAAAGACTTCCGCGTTACTACCGATACCTGGGTGAGATTATGGAAAGCGGTGTGGAGCGTATTTCCTCCGGAGAGCTGAGCGACCGGATGCATGTGACGGCTTCGCAGATCCGGCAGGACTTGAATAATTTCGGCGGCTTCGGACAGCAGGGATATGGATATAACGTTGCACATTTATATGAGGAAATCGGAAAGATCCTGGGGCTGGATAAACAATACAATATGATCATCGTAGGAGGCGGAAATCTGGGTCAGGCATTGGCCAACTATGTATCCTTTGAGAAGAGGGGCTTTGTTATCAAGGGGATTTTTGACGTGAATCCCGTATTGAAGGGCTTAAGTGTCAGAGGAATTCAGATTTATATGCTGGAGGATCTGGAAAGCTTTATCCGGGAACAGGATATTCAGATAGCAACCCTGACCTTACCCAAGTCCAAGGCGGCGGAGATGGCGGAACTTCTGGTAAAATACGGAGTCAAAGCCATTTGGAATTTTGCCCATGTGGATCTGCAGGTGCCGGAGGATGTTTTGGTGGAGAATGTCCATCTGTCCGAGAGCCTGATGCAGCTGTCCTACAACATTAACCGGTATGAAAAAGAACATTCTTAAAATAAAATAGTATGTATGGGGGAGCTTAAAAGGCAGAGACCTTTGGTTCCCCTTTTGCCATATGAGGGAGAACTGCGGCGTCTGACAACAGAGAGCTGGCAGGCATATACTATAGTCAGAAAGGAAGTTACATTATGAGCGCATATACACGCATAGGAGCTTTTGTGGACCTGAGAGCCATTGAAGCGAATCTGGAGGCAATCAGAGCCAATCTGTCCGGCAAAACCAAGGTGACGGCGGTGGTGAAGACAGATGCTTATGGTCATGGAGCTAAGGCCGTTGCCCATTACGTGGAGGGGAAGGAATATGTATGGGGATTTGCCACGGCCATGCTGGAGGAGGCCCAAAGACTTCACGAGGTCGGAATTCAAAAGCCCCTTCTGATTCTGGGTTATGTTTATCCGGAAGACTGCGATACCATTGCCGGTATTTTGGAAAGCGCTCCCGGAAAGGACGGAAGCTATTGCACACAGATACGTCCGGCCGTATACAGTCTTGAGACGGCCCGGCAGCTCTCCGAGGCGGCGAAGAGGCAAAGCGAGCTTACGGGTAAACGTGTTGTGATGCCGGTACATGTGAAGGTGGATACGGGGATGAGCCGTATCGGTTTTTGTGATACGGATGAAAGTGTGGAAGCAATTCGGGAGATTGGAAAGCTTCCGGGTATTTGTCTGGAAGGGATCTTTACGCACTTTGCAAGGGCGGACGAGAGGGATAAAGCATCCGTAAAAAGTCAGATTTCCCGTTTTGAGCAATTTGTGAGGGCCTGTGAGGGGAAGGGGATCCGTTTTCCCATACGCCACTGTTCCAACAGCGCAGGAATTATGGACTTAAAAGAAGCACAGTGGGAGATGGTCCGTGCAGGGATAATCCTCTACGGCCTCTATCCCTCTGATGAGGTTCATAAGGAGCAGATGCCTTTAAGACCGGCCATGGAATTGAAAAGCCGTATTGTTCAGGTAAAGGAGATTGCGCCGGGGACGGAGGTGAGCTATGGGGGAATCTACCGTGCGGACACCGTGCGGCGGATTGCTACCATTCCGGTAGGCTATGGGGACGGCTATCCGAGAAGCCTCTCCAACAAGGGCTATGTGCTGATTCACGGGCAAAAGGCGCCTATCCGGGGGCGTGTCTGTATGGATCAGATGATGGTGGATGTAACGGATATTCCCGAAGCGGAGCTTGGTATGGAGGTTACGCTTTTTGGAAAAGACAACGGCGAGGAGCTTCCTCTTGAGGTTCTGTGCGAGCTGTCCGGCCGTTTTAATTATGAATTTGTCTGCGACATTAACAAGCGGGTGCCGAGAATCTACCGTTCATAGTACCCTTTTTCCTGAATACTTCCGATTTTTTTGGAAATACTTCCGATATGACCAGAAAGCAGTTTCATACCGGTCAAAAGAATTTCAGAAAATCGGAGTGTGAGAAAAGTGATAATCAGGCGGGGAGACATTTACTATGCGGACCTTCGCCCCGTAGTGGGTTCGGAACAGGGAGGGATTCGTCCGGTTCTGGTGATTCAGAACGATACGGGGAACCGGCACAGTCCTACGGTGATAGTGGCGGCCATTACCTCAAAAATGAATAAGGCAAAGCTTCCTACGCATGTGGAGCTGAGTACAAGACAATGCCAGATTGTAAAAGATTCCGTGATTCTGCTGGAGCAGCTTCGAACCATTGATAAGCAGCGGCTGAGAGATAAGGTCTGCCATCTGGACGAGGGCCTTTTGTCAAGGGTAAACGAAGCCCTGCGGGTAAGCCTGGAGCTGGATACATAACGCTTGCCATCATGGAAAATTAATGCTAAAATAGATAAGAACGTCTGCCCGCAAAGGAGCGGATGAAAAAGAACGAAGGGAAAAGGAGTGTTTCGTTATGTCAGGACATTCAAAGTTTGCGAATATAAAGCATAAAAAGGAAAAGAATGATGCGGCCAGAGGAAAGATATTTACCATAATCGGCCGTGAGATTGCGGTTGCGGTCAAGGAGGGCGGTGCGGATCCGGCCAACAACAGCCGTCTGCGCGATGTGATTGCCAAGGCCAAGGCCAACAACATGCCGAACGATACCATTGACCGGGGCATCAAAAAGGCGGCCGGCAATGCCAGTGCGGTGAATTACGAATATGTATCCTATGAGGGCTACGGCCCCAGCGGAATCGCCATCATTGTGGATGCGCTTACGGACAACAAAAACCGGACGGCGGCCAATGTCCGCAGCGCCTTTACCAAGGGGAACGGTTCCGTGGGAACTCAGGGCTGTGTTTCTTACATGTTTGATAAGAAGGGACAGATTATCATTGACCGGGAGGAGTGCGGGATGGATCCGGATGATTTGATGATGCTGGCACTGGACGCGGGAGCGGAGGATTTTTCCGAGGAAGAGGACAGCTTTGAGGTGATTACGGATCCCGATGCCTTCAGTCAGGTGCGTCAGGTTCTGGAGTCAGAGGGCATTGTGATGGCCCAGGCGGAGGTGACTATGATCCCGCAGACCTACGTGTCATTAACGGATGAAACGGATATCAAGAATTTACAGAAAACCCTGGATCTTCTGGACGATGACGATGATGTTCAGAATGTGTATCATAACTGGGATGAATAAACAGAACAGAGAGATTACGGAACTACTAAAATAGGAGAAGAGTATGGATATTGTAGAATACGGTGAGCATTATAACAGGGCGATGCAGGGCATAGAAGACATGCTGTTTCAGGCAGGGAATCCCTTGAATTCCTTTAAGAAGAATCTCTATGTGGAGGCTTTCCAGGCGTATCTTCGCAGATACATAGAGGTAATTGACGCCATTGAGAAGGTGTATGTAAAGGACGACGGCACTGACGAGGAATGGCTGAATAAGCTTGCGGATCATCTGGTTGACCAGGCGGCCGCGGAGCTTGAGCGGATTCCCAAAAAGGGAAGGCGCAACGAGCAGCTGGTGAACTACAATATGACCCTTGCCGTTTATATGTTTCCGGCTATTCTGGAAAAGAAAGGACAGTCTGCGGAGCCGCTGACAAAGCTTCTTGTGGAAAAGTGGAATGCCGCTTTTAAAACCAGCATCGGCTGTGCAAGCTATGAAAAGATTGACAGCGGCTTTCGAAGAAAGCTCTGTTATATTACGACGGCCGTTTGCGAGAGCCAGGGGAAGGCGGACGACTGTTATGAGCTGGAGCTTCTTCGGGAGTATCGGGACACCTACCTCCTTTCTACACCGGAAGGCGAGGCTCTTGTAAAGGAATATTATAATATTGCGCCCACCATTGTAAGCCGCATTGCCCGCTCGGAGGCGCCAAAGCAGGTTTATGAGGAAATCTGGAAAAATTATCTGGCGCCCTGTGTAGGACTGATTGAGGCCGGCCGGCCGGAGGCATGTCAGGAACAGTATATGGCTATGGTATATGAGCTGAAAGGCAGGTATATGGCATGAGACAGGATACGATCTGTGTCCAGGGAGGCTGGAAGCCGAAAAAGGGTGAGCCCAGGGTTCTTCCCATTTATCAGAGCACGACTTTTAAGTATGATACCACGGAAGAGATGGGACGTCTCTTTGCACTGGAAGACAACGGATATTTTTACACGCGTCTCCAAAACCCCACCAATGACTGTGTGGCGGCGAAGATTGCGGAGCTGGAGGGTGGTGCGGCAGCCATGCTTACCGCCTCCGGACAGGCAGCTAATTTTTATGCGGTGACTAATATCTGCGAAGCAGGGGATCATCTGGTTTGCTCCGCCAAGGTATACGGCGGCACCTTTAATCTGTATGCGGCCACCTTAAAAAAGATGGGAATTGAGTGCACCTTTGTGGATCCCGATGCCCCCGAGGAGGAGATTGAGGCGGCATTCCGTCCCAATACAAAGGCAGTTGTGGGAGAAACCATAGCCAATCCGGCATTGGTGGTTCTGGATATTGAGAAGTTCGCACGGCTGGCCCATGCTCACGGCTGTCCTCTGCTTGTGGACAATACCTTTGCGACGCCCATCAATTGCCGTCCTTTCGAGTGGGGAGCGGACATTGTGACCCACTCCACAACAAAATATATGGACGGCCACGCAATGGCGGTAGGCGGCTGCATCGTGGACAGCGGCAATTTTGACTGGGATGCCCACGGGGATAAGTTTCCGGGACTGACCGCACCGGATCCGACCTATCATGGTGTTGTGTATACGCAGCAGTTTGGGAAGCTGGCTTATATAACGAAGGCTACGGCACAGCTGATGCGGGATCTGGGAAGTATTCCCTCGCCTATGAATGCATTTCTTCTGAACGTGGGTCTGGAGACGCTGGCGCTTCGGGTAGAGCGGCACTGCAGCAATGCGAAGGCGGTGGCGGAATACCTTCATGACCATGAAAAGGTGGAGTTTGTAAACTTTGCGGGCCTGAAGGACGATCCTTATTATGAGCTGGCGCAGAAATATATGCCGAAAGGCACCTGCGGCGTGATTTCCTTTGGTTTAAAGGGCGGGAGAGAAGAAGCGGTTCGCTTTATGGACAGCCTGAAGCTGGCGGCTATTGTGACCCATGTGGCGGATGCCCGGACCTGTGTACTGCATCCGGCCAGCCATACCCACAGACAGATGACGGATGAGCAGCTTGCGGAGGCAGGCGTGACACCGGGCATGATACGGCTCTCCGTAGGAATTGAGAATCCGGAGGATATTATTGCGGATCTTAAGCAGGCTTTGGAGCAGGTGTAGCTTTTAGGCTTTATAAGCGGAAAGCTGCATGATATTATGCAAGAATAAAAATCAGCCTTGTTTTCCGTGTCTTAACGGATTGATTTCGCCCATTTCAGGGAGGACAGGTATGAATCAATACCGATAGGGTATACTAGTAAACAAAAATGTATACCTGCAGGCATTCTTTCATACAGGTCCCTAGGGGATGGCGGATTTGGTCTGTTAGGGTATGGGAAGCGAGGCTGATTTTATTTATGAGCGAGAATAAGAAGGAAAAGAACCGGAATCAGGAGGAGCGGACAGAGGAGAAGCAGGAGCGGCAGGACAAACAGGTGGAGGAGTACGGACAGCTTACCCTGGAGGACGGGGAAGCAAAGATACATCTCTTAAATATTATCGGAGAGATCGAGGGCCATGAGTGCCTGCCCTCCAATTCCAAGACAACCAAGTATGAGCATGTGATTCCCCAGCTTGCGGCTCTGGAGGACAGTAAGACTATTCAGGGGCTTCTTGTGCTGATCAATACGGTGGGCGGCGATGTGGAGTCGGGCCTCGCCATTGCGGAAATGATTTCTTCCCTAAGCAAGCCGACAGTTTCGCTGGTTCTCGGAGGAAGCCATTCTATTGGGGTGCCGCTGGCCGTGTCCACGGATTATTCTTTTATTGTGCCGACAGGGACGATGATGATCCATCCGGTGCGGATGACAGGGCTGATTATCGGGGTGGCTCAGACCTTTGATTATTTTCAGAAGATCCAGGATCGGATTGCCGGGTTTATTACCTCCCACAGCGGAATTTCGGAGGAGAGGCTGCTGAAGCTGATGTTGGAGACAGGGCAGCTGACGAAGGATGTAGGTTCCGTTCTGGTGGGAAAGCAGGCGGTAGAGGAAGGCGTGATCAATGAAGTAGGGGGAATTAAGGATGCCTTTGGAAAACTGAGAGAGCTGATTGAACAGGGATTATCATGAATACACAGGGGCTGTCGCACTAAGTAATTAGTGCGCAGCTCCTTTTCTATGCAAAAAATAACTGCCAGACCTCGAAAGAATCCGGCAGTTGGTGTAAAATTAATGTATGACCAAACACATTAACTTACAGAAAAATTATAG
>CAJTIM010000038.1 GCA_910576325.1 Clostridia bacterium | reverse complement strand
TACCGAAGAAGGTGCAAGAGATTACTTGAAAATCATGTCTTATATCGGTACCGCACACAAACAGGGTTACAATGCTTATGAAGCAATCAAAAATGCAATTTCAGGAAATCCAGATTTCATCTTTGGATAATGGGTGTCCTGAACAGTTACATATTTTTTATGAAAAGATATGCCTTAGCAGTAATTTTTTCTTCTATATCACAGCAAGCACGCTTTTTCACTCATCAAACTCACAGATATACCCCACCTGTCCGGCAAAGGAAGGAAATGCGGACAAGATATCATCCGGCACATCATTGAAATAACATCTTTCCTCAGAGGAACGGTAAATAAGAGATACACAGTCCTCCCTCACCTCCTGCCCATCCTCCGTCAGCCCGGTATAGCTTGGCTCACCCTTCAGCCAATAGTCTGCAAACAGGGCATTATACAGATCCAGCATATCATATCCCTGCCCCTTTCCCGGCTCAAGCCAGGTAAAGCCAAAGTGTCCCTCTTTATTGGCCGCGCCTGTGAAGAAAGTAACCGCCGTTTTTTCCTCCGACAGAATCTGTGCCTGAACGCGCTCAAATTCCTCCCTTGAGGTGAGGGTTGCCAGATAGCCGCCTTTCTCCTCACAGGCTTTGCGGGCCTCAGTCCATGTAAGATCCTGAACTATCAGCTCATAACGGTGATTTGCGGACGTGGTTTTTCCTGTTTTCAGGAGCGAGCTTATTTCGTCCTTGATATAGTAGGTTTCCGGCGTCTTTCCTTGTTTTTCCGGGTATATGGCATGGAGTCTTTCTTCATATTCGGAAGACTTTACCGGTTCTTCTAACCATTCGTATTCAAATACCTCTCCTCCGTTTTCATCAAGCTCTGGACCGGACGGCGGATCGTGGTAGGTTCCTCCTCCGACAAATTCCCACATACTGTCCTTTATGGCATAGACATTATCATAGTAATAGCCCATATTTCCCTCGGAATTGCAGAGAAGATTTCCTTTCTCAATATAGGTAAAATATAAGCGCGACGTCTGCAGAACATCCACAGTTCCCTCATGCCAGGTCAAAATCTGACAGCCTCCTGCCTCAACGCCGGTGTCTGCCACAAGCTCCGGGATCTCGTCCTCATCTACATAGATTAGACTGTAGGTGCAGGAATCGGCGTATTCGAAAGCAGAAAGATATTCCAGATAGGCGTTTTTCCAAACCTCTATATCCTCAAAATCCGAGGCAGCCGGTTCCGCAGCAGAAGCCGCCGCTTTTTCGGATGCATTTTCTGCGTCCATTGTATTTCGCTTTTCACTGTTTTGTGACTTTTGCTTTTCTGCTCCTACGCCCGAATTATCCGTCTTTGGGCGGCTTTTGACGCACGCGGTAAGCGTGAGTAGCATCATTACCCACAGAATAAGCAGTTTTTGTTTTTTCATTGGCAGTTTACCTGTTTTCCTTCCGTATGCTCCCTTTGCACACCTTTGTAAAATCTATTTTGGGCCGCGGAACATTCCATTTATAGTTGAACGGTCCAATATTTTTTCAGATATTTTTCTGCCTCTTCAAATGAAACGGAAAAATTCTGAACCAATCCGGAACAAGTTTCTTCTCTTGTACAGGAATATTCCCTTCAAAATTTTATTAAGACTTTCATTCCCTGTTCTATTCCTTCCTGCCGGCCTTTTGTCAATCCTTCTTCAAGCCCCTCTTCTCTACCCTCTTTCCGGCCCTCTTCTTTTCCTTCCTCCAGGCCCTTTTTCAAATTGTAATTCATAAGATAGATATGATCCCGTATGGCCTTCTCCCTGGACTCATATTCCAGACGCTTCAAGTCGTCCGCACTGATTTCCGTCAGTCTTTCATAGGCTCTCTCAATATAGGAACTTCCTTCCGCCGCCATCTCAAACTCCTCCTTCTTCTCCGCCTGGAAAAAGCTGGCCCACTTTAGCAGCTCTGTCTGCGGGTATTGCCTTTCTGCAAGCTTGGGCAGCTCCAAAATGTGGATCTCCAGCTTATCCGAATACATCCTGCGTATTGTATCCTCCATCAATTCTTTGAAGCAGAAATCCACCTTCGGTTTCATTAAAAATGTCTGTTCATGACTCAATATGCTGTTCTCCTTTCCCACTGGGTATTTCGGAAAGAAAGATAAGAACAGCCGTAAATCTGTTTTTATTATAAAGGATTTCCACATCTGATACAATATCTTTCTTTCCTTACAAATAGTTCTAAAAAAGTTCTCATCTACGGGATTTTTCTGACGGAAACGTCTGAAAATTTCTTAGAATCCTTCGACAAAATTAGTATATACCAAATTTTTCCATATGGCAAGTAAATTTTTCTATCTTGTGATGCTTTGTTACCTGTTGGGTTACTGTTCACTCGCCACTGTTCCGCGAGGCGTTTCCGCACATTTTGTGCGGAAATCCCGAGTTTTTCGGCGCGAAATCGCATCTTTTTGCGATTTCTGTGCATCGCGAAGCGTGTTACTGGTCACTAGTAGTCCGTACTGGAAATCCTTGTGCATATTTCTGAGGATATTTTTCCGAGAGTGCAGGTCAAAAAACGCAGACGTAGTGGTGCTACGGCGAGGCTTTTTGACCTGTGCTATCGGAGAAATAGACCGGAAATATGCACAAGGATTTCCGATACGGACTACTAGGTGAACAGTAACATCCCATCAGCCTGCCGTTCATTTACCGGATATAAAAAGCCTCAACTCCCATACAGTCTTCCATACATCTCATTCATCCGCTCACGCTTCTTTTCATACTCCGCAAAAAGCTCCCTCCCCGGTTCATAGCACTTTACCCCCGTGCCTCCCCGCACCCCGGAAAAAGCCTCATCCAAAGTCCCATAAACGCCAAGGCCGACCAAAGCCACCATCAACGCCCCAAAAGCCGTAGACTCGCTGTCCTCCATATGATAAAGAGAAATCCCATACACATCCGCCTGGATCTGATTAATCACCTCACTGTTCGTCAGCCCGCCGCTGATATAAGCCTTCCGAATACCTGCATAATCCCCAAACAGCAAAATATTATTGCGAATCTCCAGAAAAATACCTTCCAAAAGCCCCTTCACCAGATCCCCGCGCCCGTCCGCCAGCGAAATCTCCCCAAAATGGGCCTTCGCCCCCGGATTCCAGTTCGGCGTGCTGCGCCCCTGGAAATAAGGCAGCACAAGAGCGCTGCTCACCTTCCCCTCAAACTCCTTAAGCTCTCCATTGATAGCAGCATAATCAATCCCCCCATCCTTCAGAGGATAAAAATTCCTGCCAAACCAGTCAAAAGCCGAACAGCAGGTAAGCACATTGGCCTCCACCATATAGCGCCCTTTCACCGAAGAACAATTAAAAATCAACTGCGGGTCCGGGTTTTTGGGCACTGAATCAAGAGCCGTCACCAAAAATCCCCCCGTACCTGCCACCAGAGAAAGCGTCCCCTCCTGGTATGCTCCCTGTCCCACTGCGGCACACTGCTGATCTCCGCCGGCCGTAATCACCGGAATCCCCTCCGGCAGCCCCGTCTCTTCGGCAAAAGCCTCCGTCACCCTGCCGCAGATACTCCCCGGCTCCAAAATCTCACAGAGCAGCTCCCCCGGAACGCCAAAAAGCCCAAGCATCTCCTCATCCCACCGCCGCGTCCGCAGATTCATCAAATGAGAACGGCTTGCATACGTCACATCCGTCTTATACTCCCCCGTCATCTCATGCATCACAAACTCCGGAATATTCACAAGCTTAAAAATCCTCTCAAAGACTTCGGGACAATTCCGAAGAATCCAAGCCATCCGGCTCCCGGAAAAAACCGTATTGATCCGCGCCCCGCTCCGCTCAAAGATCAAATCATTCTTTCCCTCCAGCTCCTTACAAATCCCCGCATTCCGCCTATCCTGCCACATAATCGTATCCATCAGCGGCTTCCCGTTCCGATCCACCGGAATAATAGCCGAACGCTGAGCCGTCACCGCCACCGCGTCCACCGCCGTCTTTTGCTCCTTTGCTTCCTTCGCAGCAACAGAAGCAATCTTACGAAGCGCCCCCGAAAAATCCCCGGGCGCCTGCTCAATCCGCCCGTCCGGATACTTCACCGGCTCATAAAGCACCTGACAGGAAGCAAGCCGCTCCCCCTGCTCCGTAAAAAGAATCCCCCGCATACTGGAGGTCCCAATATCAACAATCAACGTATTCATCTACAAATCCTTCCTTCCGCCTTCAAGAACCCTGTGAATATGCAACGCCAGATACATTTCCTCCTGATTCGTCAGCCCCACGCCGAACCGTTCCCGCACAAACCGGTCCACCCGATCCACACAGGAAAACTCCGAGGTACACACCTGCGCAATCTGATCATACAGGAGCCCCGAGCTATCCTCAGGAAGCTGCTGCCCCGACACCAGACGCTGCGCAAAAAGACGAATATGCGTCAAATACCTGGAATAAGAAATACTATCCTCATCATAAACAAGCTGATAATAATACTTCACCACATCCAGAACATCCTCCGTCAGCTGCCAAATCCGCCTGTTCTTCTCATTATAAGGATGATCCTCCTGAGCATTAATAAAATGAAAAGCAATATTCCCCGCCTCATCCCCGGGAAGTTCCACCCCCATCTGCTCCCGAATCAGCTTCAGCGCAAAATGCCCCACCTGAAACTCATTGGGATTAAAGCGCTGCATATCCTGGGTATAAAAATTCGGCACCAAAATCCCCTTTTCCACCCGCCGCACCGCAAACGCCAAATGATCCGTAAGCGAAAGATAAATATGATCCAAAAGCTTCATCTCAAACGTATCCTTGGCATAATCAATCACATTCTTCCCAATCTCAAAAAACACCCCATCCGTCTCCGCCGCCAGCCGAATAATACTCCTGGCAACCGACCGATCCCGAAGCACAAAAACCTTCTCCACCTCATCCGCCCCAAACTCATACCCCGAAGCCTTATGAAACCCAATCCCCTTCCCCATCAAAATAGTTTCCTGCCCCTGTTCATCCAAAGCAAGCACCAACGAATTATTCAAAACCTTAACTACCCGCATATCCCTCTCCCCATCATCTCATCCGTATTCACACAGCCATAAAACCCACCATAACCACCCTCACACTATCCCTCTGTTACTATAAACTCCATCACCACTAACACGCTCCACAACCACAAGCTCACAAAAAATCCCCCAAACAACCTTAGTCCCCTAATACCAACCAATGCAGAACATCCTACGGCACCACCACCCAACATCAGGGGCAGGTGCAAGCTAAGTCAGAAGGTATTTCCGATATCCGGTGTCCGGCTGTTCGCGTACACCCTGTCTGATATGGACGCACATTGCCTCAAAAACAACAACACCCAAAACCTCCAAAGCAATGTCCGTACAGAGCAGACAGGGTGTACGTGAACCGTCCGAACACAGGATATGGAAATACCTGATGGCTTAGCTTGCGCCTGCCCCGTCCGTCTTAATAACCCTCTGATACCAATAAAAACTATCCTTCCGAATACGCCCCAAATCCTTCAGATCCATATCCTCCCGATTCACATAAACAAACCCATACCTCTTCCGAAATCCCTGATGCGAACTCAAAAGATCAATCACCGACCAGGGGCAATACCCCATAAGCTCCACGCCATCCTCCATAGCCAGAGCCATAGCCTCCAAATGTCCCCGAATATAATCAATCCGGTAATCATCATGAACCTTCCCGTCCTCCGTCAGCACATCCGGCGTTCCCAGTCCGTTTTCCGTAATAATCAGGGGCAGATGATACCGTGCATAATAATCATTCAGCACAATCCGAAGTCCCATCGGGTCAATCTGCGCCCCATACTCACTGGCCTTCAGATTGGTATTCTTCTCATCTCTGCAATACCCATACTGATCAAAATCCACCTCATTCCCGCGGAACACGCGCATCCCAACCGGATGCTCCTCATCCGCCGGCAGATAGCTTGCACAGAGCGTCCGATAATAATTAAGCGCAATAAAATCCATCTTCGCGCTCTTCAAAAGCTCGTCATCCCCTGCCTCCGTCTTCGGAACAATATCCCGCTCCTTCAGATACCGCATATAATACCCGGGATACTCCCCGTAATAATGCATATCCAGGCAATAATTCGTCTTAAACCAATCATTCATCTTAGCCGCCCACACATCCTCCGGCTTATTTGTCAGAGGATACGTACAGGTAGAGGAAACCGCCGGAGCAATCTTACCTCCCTCGACCATATCGTGGCAGGCATTTACCGCCAGCGCATGAGCCAGGAACATATGATAGTCCATCTGTGCGCGGATCTTATCCGCCTTCCAGTTATCCTTCTCCGTAATATTCATACGCTCATCCACGCGGATCATAAGATTCTGCTCATTGTGCACCAGCCACCATTTCACCCTGTCGCCAAAAGCTTCAAAGCACACTTTTGCATACTTTTCAAAGGCATAGGCGCATCTTCTGTCCTCCCAGCCGTTGTATTTTTCCACCAGAGCATAGGGCAGGTCAAAATGATACAACGTCACAAAGGGAAGAATCTCATTTGCCAGCAATTCATCAATCACCTGGTTATAAAAATCAATACCCTTCTGATTCACTTCCCCGTCGCCGTCAGGAATGATCCGTGCCCAGGAAAGGGAAAAACGATAAGTCTTAAGGCCAAGCTCCTTCATCAGAGCAATGTCCTCTTTCCAATGATGGTAAAAATCACTTGCCACCTTACTGTCCGCCTGGCGGTCGGAGCGCTTAAAGGAATTGAAATCCGCAACTGTCATTCCTTTTCCGTCCTCATCCCATCCGCCTTCAATCTGGAAAGCCGAAGAAGCGGCTCCCCAGAGAAAATCTTCCGGAAATTTTGCTTTCATTTAGCTGTCCTCCATTCCAGTTCTTATTTTTTAATCAGGATAACATCCTTATCCAAGGAAGCCCGCTCCCCCGGCACGCCGTCCACGCCGGCGAACTGTTCCGTATTGGAAATCAGAACCATAACTGTAGGATCGTATCCCTTCTTCTGAATAGCATCGATATCAAAGGTCACCAGCTTATCGCCCTTCTTTACCCTGGCTCCCTGTTCCACATACTTCTTAAAATGTTCTCCGTTTAATTCCACCGTATTAATGCCAATGTGAATCAATAGCTCCACCCCATTGTCCAGTACAAAGCCCAGAGCATGGAGCGTGGGGTACAGTACGGAAAGAGTTCCGTCCGCCGGAGCCAGGATTTCACCCTTGGAAGGAATCACCGCAATTCCCTTTCCAAGCGCCTCCGAAGCAAATACTTCGTCTGCCGTTTCCTTTAAATCTACTGCCTTGCCCTCTACCGGAGAGCCGATTGTCAGATCCGCATTTTCTTTTGTTACTTTTACGAAAGGAACCTCACCATTCTCCGGAACGGCTGCCTTTGTTCCGGGCACAACCTCCTCAAAGCCGGCCAGATAGGTAAGAACCGCAGCTCCCACAAACGCCACCGCAATACCAATCAGATAAGCCAGGAAGCGTGAAAAGCTGGTGCCCTCTCCATAGTAGGACATAATGGTTAAAATACCGTTGTTTGCAAAGCCCGTATTTACCGCATTGCCGATGCCCATAATGGCGCCGCCCAGTGCTCCTGCAATGACCGCACAGATCATAGGCCGTTTCAGACGCAGGTTGCATCCGTAAATCGCCGGCTCCGTAATACCAACCAGGAACGCCGACAGGGTTGCCGCTCCGGCTACCTGCTTTGTCTCCGCACTCTTTGTCTTTAAGGTAACGCCGAGGGCCGCTCCTGCCTGAGCAAAGTTTGCCGCTCCTGCAAAGCACATCAGCGTATTCGTTCCGGAAATGGCCACATCATTAAGTCCGATAGGCAAAAGCGCCCGGTGCGCGCCGAAGATAACGCAGACGCCCCACAAGCCGCCCACAATAATACCGCCCAGAAGGGGACTGAAGGAGTAAAGCATCTGATACAGCCACTGAATAAAGTAACCAACATAGATTCCCACAGGGCCTACAACTACAAGCATTACCGGAAGCATAATAATCAGACAGAGTCCGGGAACCAAGATAATCTGCAGAATCTCCGGAATCACCTTCTTTAAAAAGCGTTCCAGAGCCGCCATTACCAGCACGGCCAGAATAATCGGGATAACCGACTCCGTATAACTGAACACCTTGGTGGATTCTCCGATGGTAAATGCCTTTTTAATTACAGGCAGACCGAAGATCGTGGAAGGCGTGGCCACATCCTGAATCAGCGCATCCACAACGGGATGGCAGAGGAAGCCGCCCAGAACCATCGCAATGACCTGGTTGCATTTCAAAGCCTTCGCAGCCGTATAAGCCAGGAAAATCGGCATAAAATAGAAGATAATATTGCTGGCCGTGTTAAGCAGCGTATAAGTACTTGTGGCCGTAAACGCCTCAAACATGGGAAGTCTGGAACAAGCCGCCAGAAGTCCCTTGATAAGTCCGGCTGCCGCAATAGCGGGAACGATGGGTGTGAAGATCTCGGAAATCTTCTGGAGAACCAGGTTAAAACCGCCCTTATTGCCTCCCTCGGAAGCGCTGTCATCCAGATCTCCCACCAGCGGAAGCACCGCATCATAAATCTTTGTCACCTTCGCGCCGCATACTACCTGGAACTGCCCGCCTGCAACTACAACGGAGATTACGCCCTCCAAATGCTCTACTACATCCTTCTTGGCCTTGCTGTCATCCTTTAAGACAAAGCGAAGCCGGGTAAAACAGTGAGTAACCGATTTTACATTTTCTTTTCCGCCTACATTTGCCAGAATATCACTGGCGATTCTGCCGTAATCCATAGCCTCATTCTCCTTTTTCTTTTTTCCTGTGTACAGCGCCTGATTTTCGGGGCGATACGCTGTACAAGCTGTCCGGACTGCCCATCCGCGTTCCCCGGCAGGCAGGCTTCCTTCCCGTAAGCTGCGTCCAGCTTGCTTTTGCAATAAAAAAGATCAAATCGAAAATATGAAGAAACCTTTTTCTGTTCCTTCCCTACCTCAATCTGATCTTGCCTGCATTACCAGTAACACGTCGTCATGTATATGCTTTTGAACAACTCTACTTTAGCACATTTATCACAAAGCTTCAATAGTTTTTAAGATTGTTTTAAGGCTTTTTTATGATTATTTTCAATCCGTGTCTCCCTTTTTTGACTTTTAAGCCAAAGAGAACTTATAAAGCCTCTATATTAATTGTAAAACAAAATGGAGCCGGACATACCGAACTCTTTGTCAAATATTATCAAATTAACAAGCAAATGCCAGTGTATTGAAAAAAAAATCTCACATACTATTCTCGTAACAACCGTGAAAGCTTCGCATGCACTTCTATAAAACAGGAAGCAATACAGCGAAAACAACACGGATAAACAACAACAAACCGCAGATAACATTTTAAAAAAATCTGCAGTAAGGAGGCGTTTATTATGGCTAACAAATCATCTAATACCGCAGCCGTTCCCGAGGCTAAGGGCGCTCTGGACAAATTCAAGTATGAGGTAGCAAGCGAGCTTGGCGTACCTCTTACCGACGGCTACAACGGAAATCTGACTTCCAAGCAGAACGGTTCCGTAGGCGGCTATATGGTCAAGAAAATGATCGAAGCACAGGAAAGACAGATGGCCGGCAAGTAAGGTACGGTATTTCTGATTTTCCGTAATACCCAATGAAAAACGGATAAAAAAGCATGTGCAAATCAATGTAATGAGAATGCCGATCCGCAAACAAATCTGTTATCGGATCGGCATTTCTCATCCCTTATATATGGATACGCCAGCTGCCATTAAGTCAAAAAACGGCCGCTAAGCTCTAAAATCAATATGATGACGTTTCGGTGCGGCCTTCTTTTTCTTTTTCAGCCTCGGCAGAATTCCCAGACGCACAATTACAATCACCGCTGCTATTGTAATAAGCGACATGACAATACATATCAGCACAAATGTCATCTCGGAGGTAAACACCTTGGAGGAACCGCCGTTTTCTCCCGTACCGCCGTCCGCATGCAGCTTCCAGCCCACAGAAACGGGAGAGAGACTTTTTACCTGAAACCGTATCCCTTCCGCTGTCTGGGTAACAGCCAGATACTCAATATCTCCGGCCTTATGCTTCCCCTTTTCCTCCGTATACATATGGGCCACCGTAAAATCATAAGGGCCGCCCTTATTCGTATTGCTGGGATAAGGAAGGGTAATTGTAATACCCGATTCTGGAAATGCCTCCGGCCCGGCCTTCACCCAGGTCTGATCCTCCTGCAGTACGAAAAGACGGATATCATAAACATTGGTGTTGGTAATCAGAATTCCTGCATCATGGTCCGTAATAGCCATGCGCATCCGGGTTTCGATTCCTCTGGGGCTGCGAAGCTTCGGATCCTCCGCCAAAGTATCCGACACATGGGAAATTCCAATCTCCATCTCCGCATGATAGGAGCGATTGTCTTCCGAAAGCTCCTCGGGTTCCGGAAGCCCTTTCACCTGGTTCATAGTTCCCGTAATCACCGGCATTTCTTTTGGCAGGCAGTAATTATTTCCCGGAGCAGGCTCAAAGCCGCCTTTCCAGGAAAGCATAACCTCCTGCTCTCCCGCTTCCGTTCCCTCACAGGAAGCCTCCAGGCGGCTGGCCGGCCATTCGCTTTCCGTATCCTCCATATCTTCTGACAAAATTCCTACAGCCCGCAGAGTTCCGTAAAGAGAGATGCGCTGCTCATAGCTGTCTCCTGCCTGCCCGACAGCTGACAAGTCATTCGTATCCCAGGTCAGTTCCTTGGGCGCAATCTTCCATTCCGCACGCAGAGGATTGGGCCCCACAATGGTATAATGCTCTTCGTCCAGACTGCCGCTTAAAGAAAAATACACAAGCGCTTCATACGTTCCGGCATCCTTTCCCGTAGAGGTTTTTCGACCTGCTATAACGCCCTCGGGCAGCGAACCGCCCAGATAGACGGTCTTTTCCATTCCGTCATAGACAAAATCCGCTGTCTCCCAGCTCATACCTGACACATCAATTTCTTTGGGAACAATGGTAATTCCCTTTAAAAGACATTTGAGCTCCTGTCTCTCATCATCACGGGCGCAGATCACATCTACCGAATGTTCTCCTATTTCAAAGGTCTCCCATTTCACCTCCACAAGTGCGGTTACATTGCGGACGCTTCCGTCCTCATACGTTCCCACTACAATCAGATCCGTTCCGTCGAAGGAATCTCCGTATCCGTATTTCATCTTGGACGGCTTCTGGAAAACCTCAATGGAGGACAGTCCCTCCCGCACGGCATCACCGGGAGAATAAACCATAAACCGCTTGCTTAAGGATTTTTCCCCGGCCTTTTCGTAGGTCACCGTGTAAGCTCCCGGCTCCATAACCGGCCAGTCAATCTTCTTTGTCTCCCAGCCGGTAAAATCAGGCAGCACAGTAAATTCCACACCAAAAAGCTCTTTGACGCCTCTCTTATTACGGCTCAGTGTGATCTGCTCCAGCACTTGCTCCGTAATATCCATTTCCTCCCCCTCCGTTACCTCATAAACAAGATTTGCGGGGACGGAAATCATATCCGCCGTAATGCCCGGAACAGAGAACTTTCCCCGTCCGCTCAGGCTTCCTTCCTTGCCCAGCTTCATACAGTCCTCCGCCGCCAGGCGAAGAGAACCCTGATTTTCCAGTTTTCCGTTTACGGTAAGGGAGGCTCCGTCCCGTATCTCCAGAATATCCTTGGACTCCAGCGTAAGCGTGTTGCCGGACAGCACGGTTCGATCCTCCTCAATCACATAGGTCTGATCCCCGTAAATGCGTCCCTGAGATTCCTGAAACAGCATGCCGGAAAAGCCGCTGATTCTGCCGCCTACCTGATCAGCTTCCACCCAGGGCCCCACATCGTCCGCTCCCGTAATCACATCGCCTGCGGCTCCGAGCCTTCCGTTTACCTTTACGACACCGCCCGTGATCTTGACAATTCCGGCCGTTTCCTGATTTTCAAACCTGGGGCTGCTTCCGATTCCTGTCGCATCCGTATTGGCCGAAGCCGTTATGTATCCTCCCGTAACTTCTATATTTCCTCCGGACCCGCCTGCTGCGCCTCCGATTCCTGAGCCGCCCTTCAGTCCGCCCGTAACCGTGACAATTCCCCCGTGGATCGTAATGTTTCCGCAGTTTTCCGGACTACTTCCCTCAGACGCCTCCCCGCTGCCCGTGCCGCCGATTCCTGCGCCTGTCCCCGAGCCCGTGACAGACAGGGAGCCGGTGCTCTCTTCAATGACAAGATAAGCTCCCTGGGGAACGGCTATTCCCGCGTGATCGCCCTCCACACTCTGCAGCACATTCGTTCCGTTTAAGGTCAGCCGCATCATGGCATGATCCGAATCGCCCCGCAGAGAAACAGGACTTTCCTTTGACGCCGCAAGCACATCCTTTAAGGTTACCTCTACCAAATCGCTCTCGATGGTAACGGTATGGGAAACTGGCTTTGTTCCGGAGCTTGTAATGGTATAGCTTCCGTGGACGGGAACCAGTTCTCCTCCTCCCTGGGTATAGCCCATATTGGTAATTACAATGTCGCCCTTTGCCAGATCAAGCTCCACGGAATCCGGTTCCGCATAAGAAGGTACACTCCACAGAGCTGCCAGTAAGGCTGCCAGAACCAATATGCCTGCCAAGGTTTTTCTCTTTCCGCCGTTTTCTATCATGCCCATCTCCCATTCCAACTGTCAAAAATTTCCCTCTGCGGATTCCACAATCAGGAACTGCGGATCTCACAGTATAATTCCGTAATAGTTTACCATAAAACAGGCAAATGTCAATTTTGATCACGGATATTTCACATTTCACAGACCTGTGCTTACTGCGAGGACGGATTCAAAGGCTTACGCTCCCGTCTCCTGTCATCCGGCAGGCAGCAAGCCTTTTTCGAAGCTCCCGGTGTTCTTCCTTTATAAGAGACGGATCTTGCCGAAGCAGCCCGGCCGCCTCCTCACTGGCCGCCTGAAGAATCTTTGCATCCGTAAATACATCTCCGATTTTGAATTCCAGAAGGCCGCTCTGACGGATACCGAAGAGATCCCCCGGTCCCCGCAGTTTCAGGTCCTCACCGGCAATGTAAAATCCGTCGTTGGACTTACTCAGAATCTCCAGGCGCTTCTTCGTATCCAGATTGTCATTCCCGCTGACGAAAATACAGTAGGACTGATGCTTTCCCCTGCCCACCCGGCCCCGAAGCTGATGCAGCTGTGCCAGACCGAAACGCTCCGCATTTTCCACCATCATCACCGTAGCGTTGGGCACATTGACGCCAACCTCCACTACGGTTGTCGACACCAGTACCTGAATCTCTCCGGAAGCAAAGCGCTCCATAATCTCATTCTTTTTTGCAGACTTCATTTTCCCATGGAGATATTCAATGGAGACAGAGGGATTCATG
Source organism: Clostridia bacterium (assembly GCA_910576325.1). Lineage (GTDB taxonomy): Bacteria > Bacillota > Clostridia > Lachnospirales > Lachnospiraceae > Laedolimicola. Next base: position 8,204 of record CAJTIM010000038.1, on the reverse strand, counting down.
GCCTTTTTCAGCTTTTCCGTGTAATCCACCACATTCTCCAGCTCAAGCTCCGGATTCTCCTCCACCATAGCGCAGATTACATAGACCTGCCTTCCGGCGGCAATCTCCTTTTCCATAAAACGGTAGGCCGTCGCCCGGTAGCTCTCGTCCACCACACAGTTTTTGATGGGAAGCCTGTTCGCCGGCAGTTCGTCCAGAACGGAGATATCCAGATCGCCGTAGAGGATAATTGCCAGGGTTCTCGGAATGGGCGTAGCACTCATAACCAGAACATGGGGATAAGCGCCCTTATCTGCCAGCGTCTCCCTCTGGCGGACGCCGAACCGGTGCTGCTCGTCCGTCACTACCAGGCCAAGACGCCGGAAATGAACCTGACTCTGTATCAGAGCATGAGTACCCACAGCAATTCCTGCCTGCCCGTTCTCAATCTCCTCATAGGCCAGCCTCTTTTCCTTTGCGGTCATGGAGCCCGTCAGAATCACGACCCGGACGGAAAGCCCGGCATTTTTCAGCATCTCCCGGATGGATTGCCCATGCTGCCTTGCCAGGACCTCCGTGGGAGCCATCAGCGCCCCCTGATATCCGTTGTACACGGCGCATACCAGTGCCAGCAGAGCCACCACCGTCTTGCCGGATCCCACATCCCCCTGAATCAGACGGCTCATAACGCCTTCTCCTGACAGATCTCTGCGAAGCTCCCCCCAGACCTTTTTCTGCGCCCCCGTAAGCTCATAAGGCAGGGATTTCAAAAGCTTCTCCGTCTCCTGAACCGGGCCGCAGGGATATTCGTTCTTTCGAATCTCCGCCGCCTCCTTCAGCTGACGCAAAGCCAGAATAAACAGGAAAAATTCATCGAAGACCAGACGCTTTCTGGCCAGCAGCAAATCTTCCCATTTCACCGGAAAATGAATGGTCCGCAGGGCAAAATTGTACTCTGCAAGCTCCTGGTTCATGCGAATCTCCTCCGGCAGATACTCCGGATTCAGATTACGGCCATCCAAAGCCTGCTTTACCGCCTTCGCCACGGTTTTGTTTGAAAGGCCGGAGGTCAGTCCGTAAATGGGCTGCATGGTGTTCAGTTTCTCCTTATATGCCTCCGGCGTAAAGTATTCCGGCTGCTCCATCACCAAGCGGCCCTTTTTCTTCCGAACCCTTCCCCGGAAAATGTAGGTGCTTCCGGGGAGCAATGTATTTTTCAAAAATGGCATATTGAACCAGGTGAGATGAATATACTCCCCGAATTCCTCCAGAACCACGGTAGTTACGGCATAACGCTTTGCTTTTGTGACGGACGGTGCTTTTCTCAGAAAGCCGGTGACGGCCTGGGTCTGTTCCGTCTTCAGATTGGCGAAGGTAACAGGCTCCTCATATACGTCATAGGTTCTGGGATAATATGACAACAGCTCTCCCACCGTGTGAACTCCCACACGGTGAAAGAGCGTGGCTGTTTTTTCTCCAATTCCCTTGATGCTTGTAATTGGTGAATCCATATGCTTCCTCTAATTTTTATTATTCTACGGATACCACGTAATAGTAGATGGGCTGGCCGCCGAAATGCACCTCGATATCGCAGTCCGGGTAAGCCTCTCCAAGCTTTTCTCCCAGACCTTCCGCATCCTCCTCGCTGACATCCTCTCCATAGTATATGCTGATAAGCTCCGAATCTTCATCAATCAGCTCCCGGAACATGGCAAGAGTTACATCCGCAATCCCGCTGCCTACGGACAGAATGGAGTGATCTCCGATTCCCATAATGTCGCCCTCTTTTATCTCCTTATCATCCAGATGCGTATCCCGGACGGCATAGGTCACCTGTCCAGTCTTTACATTTTGAATCTCCTCCGTCATACGCTCCTCATTTTCCTTGGGAGACATATCGGGAATATAATTGATCATAGCCGTGATTCCCTGCGGCACTGTCTTAGTGGGAACTACGATAATGTCCTTATCCTTGCACAGCGCCTGAGCCTGGTTGGCTGCCAGGATGATGTTCTTGTTATTGGGCAGAATGAAAATATGATCCGCATTTACCTGGTCAATGGCATTCAGCATATCCTCGGTACTGGGGTTCATGGTCTGGCCGCCCTCAATCAGATAATCCACGCCCAGGCCGCGGAAGATCTCTCCGATTCCCTCCCCGATGGATACGGAAATAAAGCCCATCTCCTTTCGGGGCTCCGCAGCTTTTCTTGCCGCTTCCTCCTCTGCCTGCTGCGCCGCAATCCGGGAGGCATCCTTGATCAGCTTTTCCTCATGTTCTTCACGCATATTATCAATCTTCAGCCGGGACAGGGAACCGTAGGTCAGCGCCTTCTCAATGGCCTGCCCGGGATGATTGGTATGTACGTGGATTTTTACGATATCGTCGTCTGCCACGCACACAATGGAATCGCCGATGGATTCCAGGAATTGTTTGAATTCATGCTCCGTTTCGGATGGAAATTCCTTATTTAACATGATAATAAATTCGGTACAGTATCCGAACTTGATATCCGCCTCGGTCTGGGCGCTGATCTTCACCGGCGCCGCTTTGGGAGCCTCGAAGGTGTAATCAATCTCCTTGCCTAAAAAGGCATCGTAGGCTCCCTTTAGAACCTCGACCAATCCCTGTCCGCCGGAATCTACCACGCCCGCTTCCTTTAATACGGGAAGAAGCTCCGGAGTCTTCAGAAGAACCGCCTCCGCCTCCCTGATGATCTCACGGAAGAATATCTCCAAATCGTCCTCTGACTGAGCCAGCTCGGCCGCCTTGTCCGCCGCTCCTCTTGCTACGGTAAGAATTGTTCCCTCCTTGGGCTTCATAACCGCCTTGTAAGCGGTTTCCACCGCTTTCTGAAAGGCATTTGCAAAGATTATGGTGTCCAGTGTCTCGTAATTGCGGATTCCCTTGGTAAACCCCCGCAAAAGCTGGGACAGGATAACGCCGGAGTTGCCTCTGGCTCCCCGCAGGGATCCGGAGGATATGGACTTTGCCACGGTCTCCATGGTACGTGACGGCAGATTATTCACCTCGGAAGCAGCTGACATAATGGTGAGCGTCATATTGGTTCCTGTATCTCCGTCGGGAACGGGGAATACATTCAGTTCATTGATCCATTCCTTTTTTGCTTCCAGGTTTTTGGCGCCGGCCAAGAACATCTTTGTCAGTGTTTCTACATCTATGGTCTTCATAACTTTGTTAAGCTCCTCCTGCTATTAGTCTATTACCCGTACACCTTCTACAAAGATGTTGATTTTCTCAATGGACATACCTGTAAATTCTTCCACCTTGTATTTCACATTGCTGATCAGGTTGTCGGATACTGCGGAAATGCTCACTCCGTAGGATACGATCACGTGGAAGGATAATGTAATGCGGTTGTCGTTAATCCGAACATTGACGCCCCGGGTCAGATTATCGCCCTTTAAGAGCTTTACAATGCCGTCACGGACATTGACCATAGCCATTCCCACGATGCCGAAGCACTCCACAGCTACAGAGCCGGCATATCTGGCTATGACTTCCGGGTCGATGATTACCGCACCTAGTTGTGTATTCATAAGTCCCTTCATTATGATTACCTCCAATTATGTTTTTTAACATGTCCGGCTTTTCTGCCGGTATGTGGAAAGCCGGTTACGGACCATGCCGTAACGAAAGCTGAATGAACTATGTAGCTTTCCTTCAATAACCTGCTGGTACTTCATAACATTCCCCGCCAGCCTGTTGTTATTCTATATTGACAGTATACCCTTTTTCCCTTAAAATTCAAAGTGATTTTTCAAATTTTAACCAGTTTCTCAAAAAGTTGCAATATTTTCAAATTACTACTTGCAAAATATAGTACTTTCTGCTAGAATAATACATGTTGCGAGCCTAGATATAGGGTTCACTAAAGATCAAGGAGGTGCTAAGATGGCTAAATGTGCAATTTGTGAAAAAGGCGCTCACTTCGGAAATGCTGTAAGTCATTCACATAGACGTTCCAATAAGATGTGGAAATCCAATGTTAAGTCTGTAAGAGTCAAGGTTGATGGCGGCTCCAAGAAGATGTATGTTTGTACTTCTTGTCTGAGATCCGGCAAAGTGGAAAGAGCGTAAAGCGTGGATATGTGAAAGAAGCTGTTGCGGTTGTGACAGCTTCTTTTTTGTATGACGAAACTCATGATTATTTATGCCCTTCTCCTTCTTTACCATCCTCCACAAAATTTCATCAAAAAAGAAACCGTACATTTTCCAATGCAGCGGCTTCCTTCCTCTTTCTCTCCTCATGCAATGAATCAAACGGGCATGTCCCACCAAGCTGCCCTTACGCCTACCTCAAAATTACAATCCCTAGAAACCACAATAAATACACGTGGGCCGGATAAAAAATGTAATAAAAATATTTCTTATACCGCCCGCAGCTTCCGTTGCAGCTCAGAAGCAGGGGCAGGGCCGCAATCATCATCCATTGAAAATCACTGTTCAGCATATGAGAAATATCAAATATGGAACGGAAAGACGCTCCCCAGAGCACCATACCCGTCATAATCTCCATAAGAGCTACCAGCACGTCGCTTCCCAGCAGCATAAAAATACGTCCCCAGATTCCAAATGCGGAATTCAGGAAAAAGATGAGGCATAAAACCGAATAGCCGACAGTGAGCCTCCTTTTGTCCTCCTTGGTGTAATAGAACAAAGCACCCATCATCACATACATAAAGGCTCCCTCGCAGGTTAAGGCGCTGCCGCAGACTGCGGACAGGAGATTCAAAGCAGCATAGGGCACCTCCACAATCTCATAAAGCACTGCCCAGAGTCCCGCAAAGGCAAGCTGCCAAAAGCCGTAGCTGAACCACATGCGCCATCTCCGTTTGGGATGCTTCCTGCCGTACTCCAGCACCTCAATAAAGAAGGCCCCCGCAAACAGCGTGGCAAAAATATTATTGGTTACAGCCGTGATAAGCCCTGTCTTCTGGGCAATAACAGACAGGATAAAATTAACCAGTGCCATCCCTGCGCTGCACACATACAAACGTCTGAAATACAGCCTTTTATCCCTGGTCTTGTCCAGGCTCCAGGCCATGGCATAAAAAAACAAGGGCGCCGCCAGCCGTCCAATCCACTGAAACCAGACAGGCGCCCCCGGTATAAATGCTCCGATATAATTAATTGCCATTGCAGCCAAGGCAATTCGTTTCAGCATAGCTACCGACATGTTCGTAACCCCCACTTTTGTATATCCAAGATATTTTACAATATTTTTACACAAAAGGGAAGCATTTGTTACAAATATTTAAGTTTTCTTAAGAATTGAATGTAACAGCCGCATTTAAAGCCTTGCGGCTATTTCCCGCATTTTCCATCGGAGGAAAACAGATTGTACCCCACCAGCATCAGGGAAAAGGCCGCCAGGGCGCGTACAAACCACCCCTGTACGGGCATAAAGAAGGTGGTCAAAATCCCTACGCCGATCCAAAACATGACAAACCCAAGCAATTGCTTCATAATGGCTCCAGACAAAAAAGGTTCTCACCCTATTATATGCGGAAAAAGGGCCGGCAGATACCTGCCGCCCCTCCATATATGAAGCTTTGAGATTCCAGCTGCTTTTTTGTATCGTACTACCCGTTGGCCTCTTCCTTCTCAATCACATCCACCGCATCCTGAATGGCGTCCGCCACAGGGCTGCTCTCCTTCTTGCCAGCGGTAAACTTATTCACAAAATCCGGAACCATATCCAGAATCTTGGTCACCGTATCTTGATTCTTTACATTCACAAGCTTTGTCACGCCGCCGGAAATCACCAGAATAGCGCTGGGCGAAATCTTTGCGCCCATACCGCCTCCCGCATTCTGATTCTTGTCGCCTGCAAAGGCTCCGGCGCCCACGCCGAAGGACACATCCACCAAAGGAAGAATGATGGTATCTCCGATTGTTACAGCATCGCCTACCACCGTCTTTGTGGTAATGAAGCTGTCCATTCCTTTAAACAGCGATTGTATGGTTGTATCAAAATTATTGTTCATGGTAATCCTCCTGTTATAAGTTCCGCAATTGCTTCCACATCCCCTGTTATTCCCTGTCATGGAATCTGTGATATACATAGCGGACATTCTTATCTCTCCAAAGCCTCCACAAAATCAAGGCTGCTGTCACCAGACGAAAGCTTCCCTTTACAAAAAGCTCGCCTTCCAGAACACTTTGCTGAAAATCCGGGTATACCTTAACATTATCCTTAAAAACCGGATAAAATATACCGATACCACCCAGAATCTCCCCTGTCAGAGCCGGGTCCTCCGTGCCGAAACAAAGCTCGCCCCGAATTCGTTTGGGAAGCAGCTTTCTCAGCAGAAGCTTTAACTCATCCATACAGTGCCTGACAGCTGCTTTTGTCCGTTGGTCCAGCAGAAATTCCTTTGTATCCTTATATTTCCTTATGCCTGTTCTTATTTTAACACAAAATCGCCGGAATGTATATTTGAGATTTTTAATTTTTTTCCAAATTTGGAAAATCTTTAGGAAAAACGCCTTGATTTTCCGCCAGACACGTCCTGCAAGACCGTCATGCTTCGGTATGCTGTCCGGCGGCTTCTCCTCATTTATGCTTCCTTCCCCTTCCTCCGCATCTTTTTCCGGAATCCTGTCTTCCGAAGCAGTTTCCGGGGGGCTTTCGCTTTTCCCGCTCTGCGCAACGGATTCTTTTTCCGTCTCACCATCGGCCATGTCCGGTTTTTCTGCCTTAAGAATCTCAATCTCACCCTGTTTTGCCGCCTCTTCCATATCACGAAACAGCTCCTCCGCCGTCTCCTTAAGCTCCTCCTCATCCTCAGCAAAATTTTTCACAGTGATACCGAAAACCTTTATTTTCCCGGTAAGAGCTCCCTTCCGAAAGCTAATGGGGACACTTACCATATGCAGCAGCCAGGTTCCCTTCGCCGTTATCTCCAGTTCCTTCTCTTTGGTAAGCTGCCCACGGTAACGGATAGGTACAAACAGCAGAAGAAGCAGGATCAAAAGCAACAGCCCCAAAAGAGCTGCCAGAATGATACCAATTATTTTTAAAATGAATAAAAATAAATGCAGCATCCGTTTCTCCCGTCCTGATCTTCTAATCCTCAAAATATTCTCTCACCCGAAAACCGCCCGTTTCCCGGTAAATATCCTCTACCATCCGCTGTGTCAGCTCCAGGGCTTCTTCATAACCGGAGGCAATCCCCACAATAAAAGGATTCTGCCCGTAAAACCCCGGCTGTTTCAAATGGGCCGCATGAAAAATATCAAACAGATTCCGCTCATTGGACGCCAGCGAAATAAAGTAAATGCTGACCATTCCAATGCCTCTGTTTGCCTTGCGGATAATCTTGTCCTTCTTTTTGGCTGTCTTTTCGCTTAAATAAAGTGCCTTCGCCCACCTCATATAACTGCCTTCCCTTTTTGGATTTTGCGGAACGCAAAAACAACCTGTTCACCTCAAAATAACTTTCTCATATTAACACGAAAGGAACACCGCAAAACAAAAAACAGGATTTACTTTGCGGTATTCCCCTAAAAATACTTTTTATTTCCCCAAAGATTACTCTTTTTCAAATCCAGATACTCATTATAGGCGCGCTCCAGAATCTGCTTCTCATTGGAAAACTTCAGCAGATGATAAGCCTCATGAAACTTATAATAACCCGAATCTACAAAATATTCTTCACGCTGTGGTTTACTGTAATAATTATCAGCCATCATCAGATACCAGTGGACATCCTTCTCCACCGTATCCTCCGGCACTGAAAAAGAATACTGGCTTTTTCCGATGTACTTAATAATGGAAGCCACTACACCCGTCTCCTCACGCACCTCCCGAACCGCCGTATCCTTGAATTCCTCTCCCGGTTCTACAGTTCCCTTAGGAAGCACCCAGCCCTCGTACCGATTCTTGTAATTCTTATACAAAAGCAGAATCTTCCCCCGAAATATCACCACACCGCCACAACTGGTTGCCTCAATCATTGCAAAACCTCCCTGTCTGGTGTGTCTCCTAGACTGGTAACAGTATAACTCTTTTTGAGAAGTTTGACAAGACCCTCCCTGGAAAAGAAAAATATATGAGATCGGACGGGGCTGTCGCTTTAACGAATGAAAATTCGTGAAACGGCAGCTTCATTTTTGCTGTTTTTATATGTGATTTCAAGAAAAATCCCTTGATTGCCCTGTTATTCTATAAAAAGAGTATACTTTAATAAGCCATCTC
>CAJTIM010000037.1 GCA_910576325.1 Clostridia bacterium | reverse complement strand
TAAAAAACGCCATTCGTCTTGATTACAATAATGGACTGGCAGAAGGAAGCGTGAACAAGCTGAAAGTTGTCAAAAGGATCATGTATGGCCGCAACAGTTTTGAGTTGCTGAAAGGGAAACTGTTGCGGCTTGAGTTAAAACGCAAAATCAACTAACTTCGGAAAGATTCAGCAAAATAATCAACGCATAAGTGCCAAAAGTGGTAAGATATAAAAACTTTGCCACTTTTTTTGTCAGTCAGTAATCATAAATTATCACCCATGAAAAGTTATTGAATTTTTGTTGCCAAAATGATAATATTATCACATAAACTGAATTGTTGGAGTGATACGCATGGACAAAAAAATTATGGATGTATTGACGAACCCTGTTAAATGTAAATTATTTCTGGAAATACAAAAGTGTGGGGAAACTACCGCAAAACATTTATCTGAAACATTTTCGGATATTCCATCTGCAACGCTTTACCGCTATTTGAAAAGAATGACAAATGACAAAGTATTAAAGATAGTGAATCAAACACAAGTCAGAGGTGCATTAGAAAAAACTTATGCGGTAGATATTGATATGACAAAGGATTTTAAAGAAATCTTAGACAGTAACTCTGGCGAAGCCTATTTGCAGTCGTTTATGCAATATATCATTGGCTTTGCGGAACTATTCCAAGATTATTGCAAACGGGATGATATAGACATTGTAAAGGATAAATCTGGTTTTTCCTTATCCCCTCTTTATCTAACGGATGAGGAGCTTGAAATGTTAATTGGAAATATTCGGGATGTAATAAAACCTTATGGGAACAACACATCAGCAGCGGGGCGAAAGCTGCATTCTATTGGCGTTATAATCTCTCCACCTAAAATGGAATAAAAATTTCCCATCTGTCCTCTGTGATGGATGGGATTTTTCTTGACTTTTTATTATCATAATGATAGTATTATCAAAATGATAATAAAAGGAGGTAATACACATGAAGAAAAAATGTATCATCATTACAGTCGTAACTTTTGTGGTATTAGTGGCACTGACTTTTATATTGCCGCAGGAAATCCCATTACACTTTGGGGTATCTGGTTCTGGTTCAGTCGTAAATAAATATTGTATTCTATTATTTGCTCCTGTACCAGCAATCCTTTACTGGGCAATTGCGAAAAAATACAAAAACTAAAACAGTAAGGAGGCTCATAAAATGAACAATGTATTAGAAATCAAGAATTATACTAAAGTTTATTCTGGAAATAAAAAGGCTGTTGACAGTTTGAATTTGACGGTAAAAGCAGGAGAAATCCATGCTTTTATTGGTCACAATGGTGCAGGGAAAACAACAACAATCCGTGCGGTTGTCGGGATAATGGACTTTGACGAGGGGGAAATCCTTGTAAATGGCCATTCCGTGAAGGACGAGCCTGTGAAATGCAAATCCATGACAGCTTATATTCCAGACAATCCCGACTTATATGACTATATAACAGGCATCCAGTATTTAAAATATATGTGTGATATGTTTTCTGTCCCTGCAAAGGAAAGAGTTTCAAGAATACAAAAATATGCAGATGTTCTCAAATTAACGGACAGTCTGGGGGATTTAATCAGCTCCTATTCGCATGGTATGAAACAAAAGCTTGCGTTGATAGGTGCATTTATACATTCCCCACATCTTTTAGTGTTGGACGAGCCATTTGTAGGTCTTGACCCTGAAGCATCTTTTCATCTAAAGAAGATGATGCGTGAACTATGTGATGCAGGGGCGGCAATTTTTTTCTCTACTCATGTGCTTGAAGTTGCCGAAAAATTGTGCGACAAGGTTACTATCATCAATAACGGTAAATTGATAGAAAGTGGAACAATGGAAGAAATCAAAGGAAGCCATAGTCTTGAAGATGTATTCATGGAGGTAGTTGAAAATGAAAGGCAAGTATAAGTATCTCTTGAGAATGCAGTTATACAATCTTTTCGGAATTAACCGATTGATTCATTCTCGCGATAAACAGGAAAAACAACGTTCTGCGATTGTTGGCGCTTTAGGACTTACTGCCATTGCCATTCTTGTAGTCTATACGACAAAATTCAGCAATAGTATGGCATTAGCGGGACTCAGCGAAGCATTACCAACGCTCATGGTAGTGGTCTGCTCTTTAGCAACCTTGACCCTTACATTTGTTAAAAGTACAGGAGTGCTTATCGGATTAAAAGATTATGATATGGTTATGTCCATGCCTGTAAGTACGGTTTCTATTGTGACAAGCCGTATAACGATGCTGTATCTCATCAATCTGATAATTGGCTTTATAGCCATGCTGCCGTCAAGCATTATCTATGTTGTATACGAACATCCGCCGATTTTTAGTTACCTGTTTTTAGTGGGTGCGTTATTTTTGACACCGATTATTCCCATGATTATTTCACTATCATTAGGTGTTCTAATTGTTGCCGTTTCATCACATTCAAGACACAAAAATGTTTTTTCATTGGTTTTGAGTACGGCTGCCGTACTGATGATTGTATTGGCTTCCGCAAAAACACAATCAATGGATGCAACGCAGATAACTAATTTAGGTGTTGCAATGGCAGAAGCGGTAAACAAATTTTATCCGCCTGCTATTCTTTTTACAAATGCCTTATTACATAATAATTGGGCAGGCTTTGTTATCTTTGCCGCTGTTTCCCTGTTGCTGGGCATTGCTTTCATAACGATTGTTTCTCATTACTATAAAAGATTGAATACAGCCGTATTCTCACATTATGCAAAAAAAGAGTATAAAATGGGAACATTAAAATCTTCATCTCCGTTTATGGCATTGTATAAAAAGGAGCTTCGCCGATTAAGTTCATGTACGATTTATGCCTTGAATTCATGTATTGGAATTGTCCTGCTTTTCGTTGTGGCACTTGGGGCAGTATTTTTTATGCCGCCTGATTTACGACAGCAAATAGAAACGATGGGAATGATGAGCATCATTCAAAATATTATGCCGGTTGCGCTTGCTGTTTTTGTGACTATGACTTCTACCACAGCAGCATCCTTGTCTTTAGAGGGAAAAAACCGATGGATTATGTGCTCCGCTCCAACGCAGGCAAGGACAGTTTACAATTCTAAAATTGCGGTAAATTTAACAGTGATACTTCCTGTTTTATATATTAGTGCAATTTTTATCAGAATTGCGATTCCGTGTTCCTTGATGCAGACTGTACTGTTATTTATTATCCCTACGGTATATTCTTTTTTCATTTCAGTTCTTGGTGTTTATCTGAATATCAAGTTTCCTAAGTATGATTGGACAAGTGAGTATTATGCGGTAAAAGGTGGGGCAATTTCAGTTTTAGCTACAGTTGGAGGTGGAATGGCAAGCAGCTTAACGCCATTGTATCTCTGTATAATCTTTCCGCATTACCAAATGATGATTATGTTTGGTATTACTTGTCTAATACTGCTGGCAACTTTGGCAATCTATCTTAAGGTTTGCCGAACACAATTATATGTATAAAGTTGTGAAAAACATAGCTTTTTAGACTTGAAATTTAAGGCTTTGGCAGATAAGAACAGATGAAAAATTTTATAATATAACAGTTCAAAGACTATTAACAGGGAAAGAAAAAGATGAATAAAGATACAAGTATCAGGAAATCGCAGAACGAATTAAAATGGATATTTTGGTAAATCATCAAGCACCAAGTAAACCGATTCCGAGCATAAGGGAATATGCGGAAGTAAATCAAGTAAATCCCCATACAGTAGCTTGTGCTTTAAGGTTGTTAATGGAAAAGGGTATTATTTATGCCAACAAAAGAAAAGGTTATTGTGTTGCTATTGATATTAAGATGTAAGGAAAAATTAGTGGATGAGGCTAAGAAAGAGTTGCTATGTAAATTGTCCCAATTGGGATATAAAAAAGAAGAAATAGCTATGCTCATTAGGCATTTTTTAGAGGATTATTAGAACATAAAGAAATCATTATTGGAATTTGAAATAGGCAATACAAGCCCGCCATATAAAAAAATGGTGTTTTGGTGGGCTGATTTGCTATACCCGAAAAGACAAAACAGACACTCTCCAGACCTGTTTTGAAGTTTGGAGGGATTTACGGATAGTGAGGGAAATGTGATTGACTTCGTTGTTGATGAAGCGGTGGACGTTGCAGAGACCGTTATCCATGCGGCGATGGTGGACAGGCTGAAAGCCGCCCTGCCCTTATTGTCAGGCAGTGAACAGGCATTGATAAACGCAATCTTCTTTGAAGAACTTTCCGAGCGGGAAGTCGGATTGCGGTTGGGTGTAACACAGAGCGTTGTCAATAAGCGCAAAGCCAAAATCCTTGCGAAGCTGAGGAAAAGGTTTTGCGTGAGTGTGGCGTTGATGAAACGGTCATTGAGCAAAATCCGCACAGACGACAGGGCAGATTTTAATTCCAACAGGCGGTTTTACCGATGGGCGAGCGACTTTGGCGAATACCTTGAGGGCATGGCGGACAGGTGCACGTTACAAATCGTCCTGCTGAAAATGCAGGGCTATTCCACAAAGGAGATTGCCGCATCCGTGAAGCTGTCCACAAAGTCTGCTTACAGCCGCATGGGTGGATCGCAACTATATGCAGCTTCGGGGAATGGGGCTGCCTGTGGAAAGTCCGGCGGTCATTCCCGGTATCAGTTATGATGCCATTGTGATTGCCAATACATATGAGAGATTCAGAAAATCGCCGTATCGGGAGCTTATCAATAAGTATCCTCGGGAAAAGGTACATATGCCGGATGAGGAGCTGCTCTTTTTGGAGGAAACCATGAAGGCTTTCGGCCTGATGTAACAGTTCGGACGGAGATTGCCGGAGAGGAAAAGTGAATAATCATTGAACAGACAGCCCTAAGTTGTTATACTAGAGACAGCGAAGGGCTGTTTTTCAATATTGTTGAAATTATCCGAATACTGCAAAACAGTCAGGAAAGTAAAGTCACAAAGGCGCACGAGAGGAACTTTTATGAGTGCCCTTTCGAATAAAAGTTCCTCTCATTTCAGGTGTGCCGAAGCGACTTTACTCTTTAGAGCTGCCGCGCAGCGACTGCAAATAGGAGGACGGATATGGCAAGAACCGTAGGAATCGGGTATCAGAATTTTGAACATTTGATTGCAAATGATAATTCGGAAAGACATTGATGATGAATACGGTGGAGCAGTTCTTTTCTGTGGAATATGCAGGGAGGGGCGAGCTGTTTGAGGGGCTTGAGATTTGGAAGGAAGAGAAGTACAGGAAGCGAAAGCGCAATCTGGAGCCTTTTATTGGCCGGAGGCTATCTTCGTGTAGAAAAATTTCGGTTTCATGAGGAATGGGGACGCCAGGAATATGAGCTGGTATTGACGAATAAAGAAGTACGCACCATGTTTGAGCGGATGTTTCGGGATTGGTTTGCAGGCGACGGTTCGGGATACGGTGAATTTGTGGAGGCTCTGCTTCAGCAATTTGGAGGAAATGAATGAATACATGAACAGGGTGACGAAGGAAACCTTCAGTTTCTTTGACACCGGGAAAAAAACGCCAAAGAAGCGGAGCCGGAGCGCTTCTATCATGGTTTTGTGCTGGGGCTTTTGGCAGAGCTGCGGGGACGTTACACGCTGACTTCCAATCGCGAGAGCGGCTTCGGGCGATATGACGTGATGCTGGAGCCGATGAAGGAGGAAGATGATGCGATTATCATAGAATTTAAGGTGTTCCGCCCGGAGAAAGAGCATACTCTGGAGAATACCGTGCAGGCAGCCCTTGCGCAGATTGAGGAAAAGGGATATGCGGCGGTTTTGGAAGCAAAGGGGATTGCACCGGAACGGATTCGCAAGCTTGGTTTTGCATTTGAAGGAAAAAGAGTTTTAATCGGATAAAGAAAAAAGTACGAAAGGAAATACAAAAATGAACTTAAGAGAATTTACGGAATCCATAGACAAATTAGCGGAGAAAATGACAAAGGAAGAGCTTCAGATGGTTCTTCACAGCTTTGCGCGCAAGATTCCTGAGGTGCAAAGAGCAGAGTTTATTGATATTTTAAAGGAGATAACAGCCCATAAAAATGACCAAACGGAAGAAAACAGCTTTGTGTCTAAAGCAAGGAAACAGGACGAAGCGGAAATAAACAAGGAATACATCCGGTTAGAAGAACAGTTCGCAAAAATCCAGGAGGAAGAGCTTTGCCTTTATGCGGAAGGGTATGAGGACTATTCCTCCGGCTATTGGGACTCGGATTGGGTATATGAATATGAGGATACTCAGGGAATCGGGAAGATTTTTGAGGACGCCTCCCGCCTGCTGCTTCGAAGCGTCAATGACAGATGCTATGGAACAGCCATCAAACTCTTTGACCTTTTGACAGAAACAGAGGTGCTTGTGGAGGACCAGGGAGACTGTTTCACATTGAGCCTGGAAGAAATGATAGACGAGAATTTGGCATCCATAGATGGGGAAAATCTGGCGCAGCATGTATTGTATGCCGTATATCAAAATACGGAACCGGACAAGCGTGCGGAAAGCTTTTATGAATATTGTACCAGGCCGTTTTTCAGAAAAGTTCGGTTGGAAGAGATATTATCACTGGGCAGCGAGGAGCTGAAAGGACTTTCGGAATTTTGGAATGCGTGGATTGAGCTTCTGATTCATAAGGAAGGCGATACGGCAGGAGAATTTTTACGGCAGGCCGTTCTTTTCCAAAAGGATGAGGATGAGATGATAGAGACAGCTCAAAAGGCTGCTAAGAAGCATCCGTCTCTTTATCTGGCTGTGCTGGAATATCTGGAAAGCAGGGGGAAACGTGAGCGGCAGCTCCGGGTGGGAGAGGAAGCTCTGGAGGCAATGGACAAAAGCTGCAGGCTGCGCAGCAGGGCGGCGCTTTATACGGCGGAAGCAGCCCTGGAAGCAGGCGACACAAGAATGGCGGAAGCGTGCTGGATCGAAGCCTTTGAATCTCACAGCACACCGGTAAATTATTTGAGAATTACGGCAAATATGAAAGAACCGGCATCCTACAGGGAGAGGGCGGTCCAGGTTATAAATAAGCTGCCATGTAAGGGGAAAACAGATTCCTATGGAAATGAATTAAATAAGGAGCTGCAAATCAACTTTCTCTCAGGGGACGACGGAAACGTAATGAGGTTTTTTCTGGGTGAGTTCGATGCATCTATGAAGGAGTGCCTTAAAACAAGGCAAGGGCTTGGATGGTCAGGAGAATTTATTAAAAAA
The DNA here is from genome assembly GCA_910576325.1 of Clostridia bacterium. Taxonomy (GTDB): domain Bacteria; phylum Bacillota; class Clostridia; order Lachnospirales; family Lachnospiraceae; genus Laedolimicola. The sequence continues at coordinate 21,480 of CAJTIM010000037.1, read as the reverse complement.
GGGATTCCGCTGTTTCTGCTTTTGCTGCTGCAATCGGAACAGCTTGGTCAGGGATGCCGGGAAATGGCAAGAGAAGCCGTGTTCTATCTGGACTTTCATGGAGAAGATTATGTGAAAGGAACGGATGAAAATCAAAAGGACGCTTCCGGTACGGGAGAGAAGAAGGAAGAAGAGATTGCCCTGTTCTGGTCCTGCTTTCAGAGCTGGAAGGCAGTGCACGGACTGTCAGTGGCGGAAGAAGAGGCAAAGAGTTATCTGAGTTCCCTGGAAGAGATGATTGACAGGAGATTCCGGGCAATCGTATCCGGGCAGCATCGCAATCACTATAGAAGTGTGGCGGCTTTGGCAGCGGCACTGGGAGAAGTGAAGGCTTCACGGGGAGACATCGGAGCAAAGGAAAAGCTTCTTCTCAAATACAGGGAGGAATTTCCCAGACATTCGGCCCTTCACAGCGAGCTGCGGGGGTATGGAATGCCGGATATGCGAAAAGGCAGAAGAAGGTAAACGTATCGTTTTCTTATTTGACGAATGAACCGCCATATGATAGACTATACCCTAGATTTTGTTACAGAAAAAAAGAATAAAGTTTAGCAGAAAGTGTGCGTCTGCAAAAGATCACTCATGGGATGAACCGTATATACTCTCTGCGGATAAGGGGGGTATATCTGGTCTGCTGAAGTTGATGTTTGCGGACGCAGAAAAGGGAATTGGGTTAGAATCCCAAGCGATCCGGTCACTGTATTTAGGGAGCCAGACCCGGGAGCGTATGCTTCAAAATGCCATTGCGCATATGCGTGAGAAGGCAGGGTGCAGGCGGGGAACTATAAGTCAGGAAACCTGCTTTCTGCCGGCGGGTGTTTCCGAAGCTGTCGGAAGCGCTCCGGTAATTGAATGGGCTTCCGGTAAAAGCAGTTCGAGGAAAGAAAGAGACAGACAAGGCCCGTTTATGCTGCGGGTCTTTTTATTTTGCAGCATTGGAAAGGGTTTGTTGAAGGAATAATACAAGAGAAAGAGGTTGAAATATGGTATCGTTTATAGGAGCAGGACCCGGAGATCCGGAGCTTTTGACCATTAAGGGAAAGCGTTTGATAGACAGTGCGGATATTATTATTTATGCAGGCTCGCTGGTGAATCCGAAGGTGCTGGCAGATGCGAAAAAAGACGCGCGTATTTTTAACAGCGCCGGCATGACTTTGGAGGAAGTCCTGGACGTGATGCAAAAGGGAGAGGCAGCCGGAAAGAAGGTGGTCCGGGTACATACCGGCGATCCGGCTATTTACGGCGCGCACAGGGAGCAGATGGATGCCCTGGATCGGATGGGCATTACCTATGAAGTGATTCCCGGTGTCAGCTCCTTTTTGGCAACTGCCGCCGCTCTGAAGAAGGAATATACGCTGCCCGGCGTCAGCCAGACGGTTATTCTTACCCGGATGGAGGGGCGTACCCCCATGCCGGAGGGAGAGAAGCTTTTGGACCTGGCCCGTCACCGGGCGACAATGGTAATCTTTTTAAGTGTGGGAATGTTGGAAGAAATGTGCGCCACGCTGCGGCAGGCATACAGGCCCGATACCCCGGCGGCGGTTGTATACAAGGCGTCCTGGGAGGACGAAAAAATTGTCCGCGGTACGCTTACGGATCTGCCCCAAAAGGTGAAGGAATCGGGTATCCGAAAGACGGCGCTGACGGTGGTGGGAGACTTTCTTGGAGATGATTACGAGCTGTCCAGGCTTTATGATAAAACCTTTACACACGAATTTCGAAAAGGAGTGGAGCCATAAATGGGGATTCAGCTTTTAAGTATCAGCCACAAAACGGCCCCTCTTGCCATTCGGGAATTGTTCGCCTTTACCCCGGAGCAGCAGGCGGAGCTTCTCAGGGCTTTGTGCGCGGAGGCAAAGGCAGCGGAGAGTGTGGTGATTTCTACCTGCAACCGGACGGAGGTTTATACTTACTATACAAAGGAAGAGCAGCAGCAAAAGCTTTTTTCCAGGCTGCAAAGGGTGCTGCTTGAGAAGGCCGGCGCGCTTAAGGTGGATCACATTACGGATTATCTGCGGTTTTACCAGGGAGAAAAGGCAGTCCGCCATCTGTTCCTGGTAGCGGCGGGATTGGATTCTATGGTGGTCGGAGAAGATCAGATTCTGGGTCAGGTAAAGAAAGCCCACGAGCATGCAAGAGAGGCGGGCACCACAGGAAAATATCTGAACACGCTGTTCCGCTACGCCGTAACCTGCGCAAAACGAATCAAGACGGATACGGAGCTGTCCAAAACATCTGTTTCTACAGCTACGCTTGCCATCAAAGCCGCCGAGGAAGCTTTGGGAGGGCTTGCGGGAAAGAAGATTATGGTGATTGGGGGAACAGGGGAAATCGGCGGAATCGTATTGAAGAATCTTTACAGCATGAAGGGACTTCACATTTACAGTACCATACGGAATATTACCTTAAGCCATGATGCGCATTTGAAAAGCGAGAGCAGCCATGTGATTGATTATAAGGAGCGGTATTCTTATGTGGATGAGATGGATGTGGTGATAAGCGCCACCTCCAGTCCTCATTATACGCTGACCTGCCATAAGCTGCGTGAACGGATACATAGGTCAAAGCCCAGGGTGTTTGTGGATCTGGCTGTGCCGGTGGACATCGAAGAGTCCATAACGGAGATTCCGAGAACCTTTCTCTATAATATGGACGACATGGAAGCCCTGGCAAGGGCCAACAATCAGGCGAAAAAACAGGCGGCAAAGGAGGCGGGTGAGATCTTGAAAGAGTATGAGGAAGAATTTATGTGCTGGATGATTTTCCAGCAGGCCATGCCCCAGATAGAAAAGACAAAGAAATGGATGCTTGAGGAAGCGGAGAAAAAGGGCTTTTCCAAGGCCATTGACAAATTTTTCTACCGCCTGAGGGAACAGGCGTCGCCCGGGGAATTGGAAGCAGTCTTTCGGTGTCTGGGGGAAGAGCTTTAAGCAGCATACAGGTGTACGTGTGTATTGGAAGGAATATTACGGAACTGAAATAGGAGCATAAAAATGGGAAAATTGTATGTAGTAGGCTTCGGACCCGGCGGCTATGAGCATATGACCGCCAAATGTATTCAAGTGATAGAAAAAGCAGATGTAATAACAGGCTACACTACTTATGTAAACATATTGAAGGAGTATTTCCCGGATAAGCACTATCTGGCCACTCCGATGATGCAGGAAGTAAAGCGCTGCCGCATGGCTGTGGAGGAAGCGCAGAAGGACCAGGTGGTAGCAATGGTCAGTTCCGGGGACAGCGGTATCTACGGAATGGCCGGCATTATCTATCAGATAGCGGAGGAAATGAAGGCAGATATTAAGATAGAGACTGTGCCCGGCGTGACAGCGGCAAGTGCGGCGGCCTCCGTACTGGGCGCTCCCCTGATGCATGATTTTGCAGTCATCAGCCTGAGTGATCTGATGACCCCCCTGGATCTTATCTGGAAACGGGTGGACTGTGCAGGCCAGGGAGATTTGATCGTGTGCCTTTACAATCCAAAAAGCAAAAAGCGCACCACCTATGTAGAGCAGGCAGCCGATATTCTGCTGCGCTACCGCAGTCCTGAGACGCCGGTGGGAATCGTGCGCAATGCAGGCCGTAAGGATGAGAGCAGCCAGATTACCACCCTGGAGCATTTAAAGGATGCCGAGATAGATATGTTCAGCGTAGTAATTATCGGAAATTCTCAGACATATATAAGCAACGAGTGCATGATTACACCCCGAGGTTATTCGGTATAACAGGAAACAGTGTAAAAGTCCCGGCTCAAGAGCTGCGAAACAGACGTGACTTTCCCCTTTCGTGCCGTCGCGCAGCGTCTACAAATAGGAGGCAAATATGAAGATTCGCATAGGAACGAGAAAAAGCCGTCTGGCCTTGATTCAGACAGAGCTTGTAAAGGAAAAAATAGAGCAGGCATTTCCCGAAGCAGAGATTGAGCTTGTCAAACTGTCTACCAAGGGAGACGAGCTATTAGATCGTTCCCTGACTTCCTTCGGCGGAAAGGGCGTATTTACCAGAGAGCTTGAGGAGGCTTTGCTTTCGGGAGAAATCGATCTGGCCGTACACAGTGCAAAGGATATGCCTATGGAATTTCCCCCAGGATTGAAAATAGGGGCTGTCCTTGAGCGCGCCGACGTAAGAGACGTCTTTGTCACAGCAAACGGTATAAAAGCGGCGGATTTGCCGGCCGGAAGCGTAGTGGGCACCAGCTCTCTGCGCCGGGAGCTTCAGATCAGGGCTATCAATCCGACAGTGCGCATCGCTCTCCTCCGGGGAAATGTAGAAACCCGCCTTCGAAAGCTAAGAGAGGGACAGTATGACGGAATCCTGTTGGCCGCCGCCGGCCTGGAACGCCTGGGGCTGTTGGAGGAGCCGGATCTGCAGCTGGAATATCTGGAGCCTGATTCCTTTCTTCCGGCGGCCGGGCAGGGAATACTGGCTGTGGAGGCAAGAGAGGGTCATTTAACGGAAGTGCTTTCTGCCATCCACTGTCAGGAGGCAGCCCTGGTACTGGAGGCGGAGCGCAGCTTTCTGGCCGGAATCGGTGGAAGCTGCAATGCACCGGCCGCCGCCTTATGCTGTCTGGAGGGCGGAGAGATTCGGATGAAGGTAATGTTCGCTAAGGATGGCAGACATATCAAGTACGCATCCTGCCGGAAAGCCTTGGACGGGGAACAGCCGGCAGGAACTGACCGGTTAAAACTCCCCACACCGGATCAAATGAAACACCTGGGCAGGCAAATGGCCGCTCAGGTAAGAAAGGGCAAAGTCTGGCTTTTGGGAGCAGGCCCTGGCGACACGTCGCTCCTTACGGAAAAATGTCTCCATTGCTTACGGACAGCCGATGTGATCGTCTATGACAATCTGGTATCCGCCTCCCTGTTAAATGAAGCCCGCCCGGACGCGGAGCTAATCTACGCAGGCAAGCGTGCCTCCAATCACCATTTAAAGCAGGAGGAAACCAATGAGCTTTTGGTAAAAAAAGCTTTGGAAGGAAAGAACATAGCACGCTTAAAGGGAGGCGATCCCTTTATCTTCGGACGGGGCGGCGAGGAAGCCCAGGAACTTCGAAAGGCCGGAATTGAATTTGAGATTGTCCCCGGCGTATCTTCATCCTATGCGGCGGCAGCCTACGCAGGCATCCCCGTAACCCACCGGGACTATGCATCCTCCTTTCATATTATCACCGGCCATGAGAGCAATACCAAGGACGGACTGGCGCTGAACTATAAGCTGTTGGCCCAGGAAGAAGGGACCCTTGCATTTCTGATGGGATTGGGTAATCTGCCTCATATCACAAGAGAACTGATAGCCGGAGGAAAAGCGCCGGATACGCCGGCGGCTGTGATCCAGGCGGGAACCACAGCCCGTCAGCGGACGGCAGCAGGAACCTTGGCAACCATTGAGGAAGAAGTCAAAAAGGCGGGAATCCATACCCCTGCAATCATTATCGTGGGAGAAGTCATATCCTTACAAGAGCAGCTTAACTGGTTCGGCAAAGGCCCCCTTTTCGGTATGCGTGTACTGCTGACCGGAACGGAAGGCATGTGCCGGAAACAGCAGGTGGTCTTAAAGGAGGAAGGGGCGGAAGCTGTCTCCTTCAGCCTTATCCGAACAAAACGCCTTCGGTCGGAGGTTCTTGCAAGGGCAGTAGGAGAACTGGCCGGACAGGAGAATCCGAATCTGGCAGCAAAGGAAACTCAGGGACTGCCGGCGAGAGGCTATACCTGGATCGTTTTTACAAGCAGCAACGGCGTGGACTTTTTCTTTGACGAAATGAAGGAAAACCAAAAGGACATCCGCAACCTGGCCGGAATCCGTTTTGCCGTCATCGGAAGCGGAACAAAAGAGGCATTGGAGGCAAGAGGCATCTATGCGGACTTTGTACCGTCCCGATATTCCGGCAGGGATCTGGCCGCCGAGTGGATTCCCGGCCTGACCCGAAAGGATCATGTGCTGCTTCTGCGGGCGGAGGAAGCCTCCCCGGAGCTTACGCAGGCTTTGGAGCAGGCAGAGATTCCCTATAAAGCCATCCCTCTGTACACCACGGAAATCGACCGGCGGAAGGAAGAAGAGCTAAAGAGGGTGCTTTCCGAAGTCGATTACATTACATTTGCCAGCGCGTCAGCGGTAAAAGCCTTTGTCAGCATGGCAGGAGATTTGAGCGGGCTTACGGCGAAAGTAATCTGCATCGGCCCCGTGACAGAGCGCGCGGCAATAAAGGCAGGCTTGAACGTGCATCAAAGCGCCGTGGTCTATACGGCGGAAGGGATTCGTGATGTGCTTTTGCGGGAACGCAGGTTGACATAAGCTGAAATGACATTCCGATACGGAAAGCTGTCATAGGCTTCCGGCATTATGACATGGCATAAGCATCCGATATTTTCTGAGACCCTCGGACAGCAAGCCGGGCTGTCGGAAAATATGGTAAAAATAAGAACAGATATCCTTAGTGAGCAAAAGGACCATGAGTCCCGCTGATCGCTGAGGACAGAATAGAAAGAGAAAAAATGAAACCGCCACAGCAAACAGGATCACAACAACCCATACACGGAGGCGACCGTTACGGTGCATCCTTACAGACCCCCTTTTCCCAGGAAGAGCTTTTGGACTTTTCCGCAAACATCAACCCTCTGGGGATGCCGAAAAGCATAAAAGAAGCAATCCTCAAAGGTCTGTCCTCCTCTGCCCACTACCCGGACCCCTTCTGCCGCCGCTTAAGGGCAGAGCTGGCAAAAAAAGAAGGCGTAGAAGCAGAAAATATCCTATGCGGAAACGGAGGCGCCGATCTCATTTACCGTCTGGTATATGCCCTGAAGCCAAAGCACGCTCTGGTAACGGCCCCCACCTTTGCCGAATACGAGGAAGCCTTACATCAGGCAGGAGCGCAGATACGTCACTACATGCTTCCAAAATCCATGAAGCTTGAAAAAGACTGCCTGCAGGCCATTGCAGACGATACGGATCTGCTATTCATCTGCAATCCCAACAACCCCACAGGACTGCTGACAGGCCGTCAGCTTCTTCTGGAGATCCTGGAGAAAGCAAAGACCCAAAAAACTTACGTCTGCATAGATGAATGTTTCCTGGACTTTGTAAGAGAAAAAGAAGCCTATACCATAACAGGCGCCCTTGCAGCCTTCCCGAATCTACTGATTCTCAAATCCTTTACGAAGCTCTACGCCATGCCCGGCCTGCGCTTAGGCTACATACTATCCCAAAACCAGGCCCTGCTTGAGCGCATCCGCAAAGCCGGTCAGCCCTGGTCCGTATCCGAACCGGCGCAGCAGGCCGGAATAGCAGCCCTCACGGAAACCGATTTTCGTGAGCGAACCCTTACCCTGGTAGAAGCAGAACGTGAGCGCCTGGAAACAGCCCTGACAAAGCTGGGCCTGGACGTATGGCCCGGAAAAGCCAACTACCTCTGCTTCCGCGCCCCGGGCGAGACAGCGCTGTACGAAAAACTCCTGGAAAAAGGAATCCTGATCCGCCGCTGCCAAAACTACAATGGCCTTACAAAAGAAGACTACCGGATAGCCGTTCGGACACCGGAAGAAAACAGCCGTTTGATACAGGCAATAAACGAAGTTTTCACAAACGAAAAAGCATAACGGAAAAACGAAGGTTTACAGAACTTCTTTTCTGAAATTGTGTACTCAATGGGAAATGACATATAAAAATGCACTGTAAATGGCAGGTAAAGATTTTATAATCAATTATGTAAATCGGAGTTTAGCTGAGAATGGCTTAAACGAACAAACTGTCATATACAGGATTACGGCAAGGAGTATGCGAATGGAGAGAAGATATTATATAGATAATTTAAGATGGATGGCAAGCCTGTTGCTTTTTCCGTTCCATGCAGCACAGATTTGGAGCGGAGGCGAATACGGTGGGTTTTACATATGGTCAAACACAAGCACCGCTCTTTATGTGTTTTCAAGTGCTGTGTATCCGTGGTATATGACCTTTTTGTTTACTATTGCAGGTATGAGCTGCAAGTATTCTCTCCGAAAAAGGACAAGCGGACAATTTGTTGCGGAGCGAATAAAAAAATTAGTCATTCCATTTTTCTTTGGACTGCTTGCACTGGTTCCTATAATGACCTATATTGCAGAAGTATTTTTTAATGGGTATACAGGCACTTACTGGCAGCAGTATAAATTGTTTTTTACAAAGAAAACCGATTTAACAGGATATCATGGAGGCTTTACCCCTGCACATCTTTGGTTTTTATTGTATTTGTTTGTTATTTCTTTGACAGCATTACAAATTGTCCGCTTGCAAAAGAAATGTTTACCGAAGTTTAGAGTCGGCAGCCTTTCCTATTTCTTCCTTATTCTGCTGTTTGTACCGGAGTGGTGCTGCCTATATGTCCTGAATATAGGCGGGAAAAGCTTAGGGCAATTTATGATACTGTTTTTATTCGGATACTATATTCTTTCGGAGGAAAGTATTCTGCAAAAACTACGGCAATACCAGTTTGTAAGTCTGACAATTTGCATCCTGTCAGGCAGTCTATACACCTATCTGTACTGTTTTGAAAATATCCGAAACATATTGATGGATGAGCTTTACATATTTTACGGATGGATGGCAATTATGATGTTGTTTGGCATTGGGCAGTCAAAGATGAACTTTCATAACCGTGTGAGCATTTATTTAACCCAAGCATCTTTCCCAATTTACATTCTCCATATGCCAATTCTGGTTGTGGCAGGTTTTTTCGTCTTGAAATTACCTGTTGGTGTTGCAGGGCAATTTTTATTGACTGTATTGATTTCATTTATTGGAACATTTTTTATATATGACATCGTAAAGAGAATGCCTGTTTTACGATTTTTTCTCGGGATGAAAAAACAGAAATTATGAAGGCGCTCTCGTTGATTGAAGCAAAGATTGTAAAATTTGAATTGGGGGGGGCATCGGAAATGTCATATGACGATCTGGAAAAACTTTTGGATGAATATAATTGGGATGATGGATTTGAAATACCAAAAGAGATTTTAAGCAATCCTTATTGTGATTTAGCATTAGCATTAAAAATTTTTTATCTTGCCGATGGATTTGCTTATTTAGATGGGTTTGCAGAAAAAAGCAGATTAGACGAATGGGAACAGTTTATCTATTCTCTTTACAACAATATTCTAGGCAACAACTATAAAGAAAGCGGCAGACGATATGAGATACCGCTTACGAAAGTTCAAAAATATAAATTCAGGAAAAAACAAATACCGAAGATTTTTTTAACAGATTTATAACTTCCATTTTATAGAATGGTTAAGCTATTATAGATAATGTGATTTGCGCAAAAATTTTCCCCAAAAAAGCAACGGAAAAGCCCCGCCGCCAAAGTCGGCCGCCATGCAGGGAGTATCTTTCTTCCAGGCGTGTTAGCCTTTGGGCGGAGCAGGGAAGGAAGATACTTCCTGCATGGCGGCGTTCGTTCATATAGCAAAAGGAGCAAAATATGACCCCCACCAAAACAATTATGATCCAGGGCACCACCTCAAACGCCGGCAAAAGCTTTCTCACCGCCGCCCTCTGCCGCATCTTTAAGCAGGACGGCTACCGCGCCGCGCCGTTCAAATCTCAAAATATGGCCCTCAACTCCTACATCACAAAATCCGGCCTGGAAATGGGCCGCGCTCAGGTGATGCAGGCCGAGGCTGCCGGAATCGAACCAAGAGTAGAGATGAATCCCATCCTCCTAAAGCCCACCAGTCACACCGGAAGCCAGGTTATCGTAAATGGCGAAGTCTTGGGAAATATGAGCGCGGCGGACTACTACGCCTACAAGCCGCAGCTCATCCCCCACATAGAGAAGGCCTTTCAAAAGCTCTCCCGAGACTTTGATATCATCGTCATAGAAGGCGCCGGAAGCCCGGCAGAAATCAATTTAAAAGACAATGACATTGTAAATATGGGAATGGCAAAGCTTGCAAATGCCCCCGTACTTCTTGCCGGAGACATCGACCGGGGCGGCGTCTTCGCCTCCCTCTACGGAACCGTAAAGCTCTTAGAGAAAGACGAGCAGCAACGCATCAAGGGCCTTATCATCAACAAATTCCGCGGAGATGTGGAAATCCTCCGGCCCGGCCTTGACATGATAGAAGAAAAGACAGGGATTCCCGTAGTCGGCGTCGTGCCGATGACACCCCTTGATCTGGATGATGAGGACAGTTTGTCAGAACGGCTGAACCGCAGAGGAGATGAGGGAGCCGTAGACATTGCCGTTATTCATCTGCCCCATATTTCCAATTTCACGGACTTCAACGTCTTTGAAGGAATGAAGGGCGTTTCTCTCCGGTACGTGAAGCAGGCAAGAGACCTTGGGAAGCCGGATCTGATTTTCCTTCCGGGCACCAAAAATACCATGAGCGATCTGTGCTGGCTCCGGGAATCCGGTCTGGAAGCGGCCATACTGCGTCAGGCGGAAATACGCACTCCCGTTGTAGGCATCTGCGGCGGTTATCAGATGCTTGGGGAAGAACTGGAGGACCCGGACGGCGTGGAGCAGGGCGGCTCCATGCGCGGTATGGGACTTTTGAATACCCGGACAATCTTTGAACTGGCCAAAACCAGAACTCAGATTTCCGGCGGTGTTATCTGGGATAAGGATGTGCCGGACAGTACCACAGGAAAGGAGGTCCGGGGCTACGAGATCCATATGGGAAGAACGGTGAATCTGGGCCGCTGCCGGGAAACCATCCGCTTAGAGGACGGGCGCATCGACGGTCTTTGCAACGAGACCCAGACGGTCTTTGGCACATATCTACATGGAATCTTTGATTTTGGGGATCTGGCGGCTCTTGTGGCCGTGCGGCTTATGCGGAAAAAGGGCCTGGACCCGGGAAGCTGGCATTTTGACCCGGAGGCCCATAAGCAGCAGGAGTACGATAAGCTGGCGGATCTGGTGCGCAATTCCCTGGATATGGATAAAATTTATGAGATATTGGAGGCAGGAATCAGATGTTAGAGAAAATAGAGTTTGTAAAGCCGGAAATGATCGAAGCGCGGAGCATGGAGATCATCACAAAGGAGCTGAACGGGAGGACTTGGCCGGAGCCGGAATTTTCCGTTGTAAAGCGGTGTATTCACACCTCGGCGGATTTTGACTATGCGGATAATCTCTACTTTTCCGAAGGGGCGGCCGCTTTGGGTGTGAAAGCTCTTAAGGAAGGGGTGTCTATTGTGACGGATACAAGAATGGCGGCTTCGGGGATTAATAAGAAGCGGCTTTCCGCGTATGGCGGAGAGGTTCACTGCTTTATGGATGCGCCGGATGTGGCGGAGGAGGCCAGGGAGCGCGGGTGTACCCGGGCGGCAGTCTGCATGGAACGGGCGGCGGCTCTCCATGAAAATCCGGTGATTGCGGTGGGAAATGCGCCCACTGCGTTGATTCGGCTTTATGAGCTGATTCAGGCCGGGGAGATCCGGCCGGTGCTGATAGTGGGGGCGCCGGTGGGGTTTGTGAATGTAGTGGAGGCAAAAGAGCTGATTATGACAGCCGGGGTGCCTTTTATCGTTCCGCGGGGGCGCAAAGGAGGAAGCAATATTGTTGCGGCTATCTGTAATGCGCTGCTGTATCAATGAGGGATATTTCTACAGCGAATGATACTCCTTCGCACCCTAAGCGCCGTCTCTTGTCGGCCGGCGGTGTCAGCGTCAATCGGCGTACTCTGACGTTTGGGCTTTGGGGTGTGGGAGTGGATATTAGCAGGAAAGAGGTTGGTTGTGATGGGATTGTTTAAAGTGCTTCAGAAGTATATCGGTGAGATTCAGCCTTTGGACGAGGGGGCTATGGAAGAATCGTGGAAACACTGGGATTCTTTATGTAAACCGCTTCGGGGGATGGGGAAGCTTGAGGAGATGGTGGTTCAGCTGGCCGGGATTTATGGGACGGCCCATCCGAAGGAGCTTAAGCCTGTGGTTGTGATTATGGGTGCGGATAACGGAGTTGTGGCCGAGGGAGTCAGCCAGACCGGGAGCGAGGTGACGGCTCAGGTTCTGGAGAATATGGGAAATCGGATTTCTTCGGTTTGTATTATGGCGCGGACTCAGGGGATTGAGGTGATTCCGGTGAATATCGGGATGCTGACAGATGGGAAGCATCCGCGGATTTGGAACCGGGTGGTGCGTTGTGGAACCGGAAATATTGCAAAGGGGCCGGCTATGACACGGGATGAGGCGCTTCGGGCGATTGTTACGGGGATTGAAGTCGTGAGGTCGCTTTATGATGAGGGCTATCGGATGGTGATTACCGGCGAGATGGGAATTGGAAATACGACGCCCAGCTCGGCTATGGCTTCGGTGCTTCTTTCCCGGAAGGTGGAAGAGATGACAGGCCGGGGAGCCGGGCTTTCCAGTGAAGGTCTGGAGCGGAAGATTCGGGTGATTCAAAGGGCGATTGAGGTAAATCAGCCAGATAAGGAGGATGTTCTGGATGTGCTCAGTAAGGTGGGCAGTCTGGATATTGCGGGGATGATTGGATGTTATATCGGCGCGGCCCTTTGCAGGGTTCCGGCATTGATTGACGGATTTATTTCCTCGGTGGCGGCTTACTGTGCGGCTGTTCTGGCTCCCGCATGTAAGGCTTATATGGTGCCGACCCACTGCTCCGCGGAACCTGCAGGGCGGCTGATGCTGGAAGCCTTGGGAATGGAGGCTCCTATTCATGCAGGGATGCATCTGGGAGAGGGAACGGGAGCGGTGACGGCTTACGGGCTTTATCAGTATGCGTTTGCTTTGTATGATGGGCTTCCCGGTTGGAATGATGGGAAGGTGGAGGCTTATGAGCATTTGAAATAGTGTGCTTTTAGCGGGGAAATTCATATGTAGATGCCAAGATCAAAAGACGGCTGGGGAGGAGCGAGTGAATGCAGATTATCATTTCACCGGCGAAGCAGATGCGTGTGGATACGGATTCCATAGAATCAGGGGAACGGCCTTTGTTTTTGGAGGAAACAAAAAAACTCTTGAACCGGCTGAGGACTTTTAACAGGGAAGAGCTTCGGGAACTGTTTCGGGCCAATGAGAAGATTACGGAGGAAAATTTTCAGAGATATTCCTGCATGAATCCCGAAAATGGCCGGACGCCGGCGCTGCTTTCTTATGTGGGGCTTCAGTATCAGTATATGGCGCCTCAGGTGTTTACCGGGGAACAGTGGGAATATGTGAAAAAGCATTTGTGGATCTTAAGCGGTTTTTATGGAATGCTGCGGCCGGATCACGGGGTGACGCCCTACCGCCTGGAGATGCAGGCGCGGCTTTCGGTTGGGGAGACGAAGGATCTCTACGCATTCTGGGGAGACAGGCTTTACCGGGAACTGGTAAGGGAGGATCGGGTCATTCTGAATCTGGCTTCCAGGGAGTATTCCAAAGCAATAGAACCTTATCTTAAGCCGGAGATTCGGTACGTGACCTGCATTTTTGGGAGCCTGAAGGATGGAAAGATCAAGGTGAAGGGAACAGAGGCTAAGATGGCGCGGGGTGAGATGGTGCGGTGGCTTTCGGAACAACAGATAGAAGAACCGGAGGATGTACGAGAGTTTGACGGACTGGGATTTTCCTATTGCGCGGAAAGGTCGGCAAAAGGGGAATATGTATTTGTGAAAAAAGGTTAAGAAACAGCCCTGCTCAGTCTGCCGGCGTGTTCAAGAGCAGGATTGCCCCTAAGGGAACTCAGATTACACGGAATATAGATAGGGAAAGAATAGAAGCAGATGCTGGAGAAATACATTTACAAAAACAATCAAAAAATGCGTTTGGGCTACACGACAGGCTCCTGTGCGGCAGGGGCGGTGAAAGCGGCACTGCAGATGCTTCTGACAGGGAAGCCGGTGCCTTATGTGGAATTGACGACGCCAAAGGGTATCCGGCTCAATCTGGAAGTTTTGGATATCAATATTCAATATTCGGAAAATACGGTTTCCTGCGCCGTTAAAAAGGATGCCGGAGACGATCCGGATGTAACCGACGGACTTAAAATATATGCTTCGGTGTGTAAGACAGAGAAGGCAGGCATCCGAATTGACGGCGGAGAAGGCGTAGGCCGTGTAACCAGGGAAGGATTGGAGCAGTCCGTGGGGAGCGCTGCCATCAATTCCGTTCCCCGGGCTATGATTCAGGAGGGAGTGGAGGAGGTTTGCCGCCGTTTTGGATATGAGGGAGGTATTTCCGTTATCATCTCTATCCCGGAAGGCCGGGAGCTTGCAAAAAAAACCTTTAACCCCAGATTGGGAATTGAAGGAGGGCTTTCCGTTCTTGGAACAAGCGGAATTGTGGAGCCTATGAGCGAAGCGGCTCTTATTGAGACAATCCGCATGGAAATCCGTATGCAAAATACCCAGGACCATAAGTATCTGGTGCTGGCCCCCGGTAATTACGGACTGGATTTTCTTAAAGAATACAATCCGAAGCTGTTAGAGCATTGTGTAAAATACAGCAACTTTTTGGGAGAAGCCCTTGATGCGGCGGCAGAGTATGGATTTCAGGGGGTTCTGATTGCGGGGCATATCGGAAAGCTGGTGAAGCTGGCCGGAGGAATTATGAATACCCATTCCCGCAATGCAGATGCCAGAATGGAGATTCTCACCTCCCATGCGGCGGTACTGGGTGCCGGTCAGGATACGGCCGCGGCTCTTATGGACTGTGTGACTACCGATGAAGCTTTGGATATTCTAAAGGATGCGGGGCTTTTGAAGGGAGTTATGAACCGCCTCATGGAGCGGATGGAATTTTACGTCAGTCACAGAAGCGGCGGTGCATTTTCCTGCGGGGTGATTACTTTTTCATTGAAGCATGGAATCCTGGGAAAGTCGGAGCATGCGGAGGAGATATTGCGACTTTTATAGGAGAAAGATATGAGATTAGCCATCATTGCATTTACCCGGGCCGGCTGCCGGCATGGGGAAAGAATACGGGAAGTCATGGATTCAAGAGGCAATGCATGTGAAATCCGGGCAAAGGGAAAAGAAGCATCATCCTGGGGGATTCCTGTACTGGAGGGATCGCTAAAGGATTGGACCAGGCAGCAGTTTGCCGCCAGTGACGCCCTGCTTTTTATCGGAGCCGCCGGAATTGCGGTCCGCGCCATTGCGCCTTTTGTGGAGAGCAAGGCATCCGATCCGGCGGTGCTGTGCATGGATGAACAGGGGAAATTTGTGATTTCTCTGCTGTCCGGGCACCTGGGCGGCGCCAATGAGCTGACCAAAGAGCTTGCCGCCATCTGCGGGGCGGTTCCGGTGATTACTACGGCTACGGACGCAGGCGGCCGTTTTTCCGTGGACAGCTTTGCAAGAAAAGAGCGCTTGTATCTGGATGATCTTAAGCTTGCCAAGCAGATTTCCGCAGAAGTGCTGGAGAACCGTACCATAGGACTTTACAGTGACTTTGAGCTGTCCGGGCAGATACCGATAGAACTGGCAGTCCGTACCGGAAATGCGGGGGCCTGTTCCCGGCACAGCATACCGGCTTTTGGAAAACAGGAGGACCTTGGAATCAGTATTTCCCTGGACGACAGCTACAACCCGTTTCCCCGGACCCTTCATCTGGTGCCCAAGATTGCGGTTCTTGGGATTGGCTGTAAAAAGGGGACCTCAAAGGAGCAGATTGAAGCCGTGGTAAAAAAGGTTATGGCACAGAATCAATTTTCCATGCACAGCATCAAAAAGGTAGGTTCCATCGACTTAAAAAAGGAGGAGCCGGGGCTTCGGAAGTTCTGCGAGGCTTATGACGCGGCGTTTCTCACCTACAGTAAAGAGGACCTTGAGGCGGTGACTTGTGAGGAGGGTTTTTCCGAATCTTCGTTTGTAAAGGAGGTTACCGGCCTGGGAAATGTGTGTGAGCGCAGCGCTCTCAAAGCATCCGGCCGGACAAGGCTGATTCAGGGGAAGACAGCGGAAAATGGTGTCACGGTGGCTATTGCACTGGAGAATTATGTAGTACGGTTTTAAGCGGAACCGGAAGACAGCAATGGCTTGGTTACTGTTCGCTCCGTGGCCGGTAACGCCCTTTGCAAGATTACAAAGAATCCACCGGGCAGGTTTGGTCCCTCTTATGATAACCGATGCACAGAAATCGCAAAAGGATGTGATTTCGCACTGAAAAACTCGAAACAGGAATAGAGGCATGTTATGAAACAGATTATTATATTTGCAGGAACAACGGAGGGACGCCTTCTCAGCGAGTGGCTTTCCGGGGAAGGACTGGAGGTCCTGGCCTGTGTAGCTACCGAATACGGAAGTCTTCTGGTGAGGGAGGGAGAGCATCTTCATATACACCAAGGCCGTCTGCCCAGGGAGGAAATGGCACAGCTTTTGAAGGCGGAGAATTGCCCCTTGGTACTGGATGCGACCCATCCCTATGCCGCAGAGGTATCTCACAACATACGTGCTGCCTGTGAAGAAGCAGGCTGCGAATATCTGCGATTGATCCGCCCTGAGGATGCCAGGGGGGAAGAAACAAGAGAAGACTGTATAACCGTGGGAAGTGTGAAGGAAGCAGTCGCCTGTCTGGAAAAAACCACAGGGCGTATTCTGGTGACTACCGGAAGCAAGGAGCTTCATCATTTTACAAGCCTGTCAGATTACCAGGAGCGCGTCTATGCCCGTGTTCTGGCGTCTGCGGAGGTGGTGGAGCATTGTCAGGGTCTTGGATTTCGCGGGCAGCACCTTATCTGTATGCAGGGGCCGTTTTCCAGGGAAATGAATACGGCTATGCTGCGCCAGTTTAAGGCTTCCTGGCTTGTGACCAAGGAATCGGGAAAAGAAGGTGGTTTTGGGGAAAAGCTTGCGGCGGCAAGGGAGGCAGGAGCGAAGGCAGTGCTTATCGGGAGACCTGCGGAGCAGGAAGGGATTTCCGTGGAAGAAGGGATTGAACTTTTGCGTAAGCGATTTTCCTTAACAAGTTATCCTGAAAATGAATCTCATAAAAAAATCGAAACTGCCGGGATAGTAATCAATGGAGACGGAGAAAGGCGTGCTTTTCTGGTAGGAATCGGCATGGGGCCTCAGGCGAATATGACAATAGAGGCGTGGACAGTTTTTGAAAAGTCCGACTGTATCCTGGGTGCAGGACGGATGCTTGAGAACCTCAGCATTTTACAAAAACCTGTACTGGACGCCTACGACCCGGACAAAATGCTTACTTATCTCCGCGAACACCCGGAGTACCGGAACATTGCGGTAGCCCTGTCCGGGGATGTGGGATTTTACAGCAATGGAAAAAGGTTGATTACAGCATTTGAAAAAGAAGGAATAGGGGCCGAACTTCTGCCCGGCATTTCCTCCGTATCCTATCTGTGCAGTAAGCTTCGGATTGCCTGGGAGGATGTGAAGCTGGTAAGTATTCACGGACGGAAGACCAATCTCATAGGAGCTGTACGGGAACATTTCCGCACCTTTACCCTTCTTGGAGGAAAGGACAATGTGCAGGCATTGTGTGAGGAGCTTCTCCGCTATGGCCTGGAACATGCGGTGATCTATGTGGGAGAGCGGCTTGGCTATTCGGAGGAGCGCATTACAAAGGGAAGGCCGGGGGAGCTTCAACAGGGTTCTTTTGACGGACTTTGTGCGGCGCTTATCGAAAACCCGGATTATGAAGGGAGGATTCCTTCCTGCATCCCGGACGAGGCATTTATCCGGGGAAAGGCGCCTATGACCAAGAGCGAAATCCGCTGCCTTTCCGTGGCAAAGCTCGGACTGCGCCGGGATTCCCTTATCTACGACATCGGCGCCGGAACCGGCTCTGTCAGCGTGGAAATGGCATTGCAGGCGTCGGAAGGGATGGTATGGGCCATTGAAAAAGAGAAAGAGTCCGTCCGTCTTATTGAGGAAAACGCCCGAAGATTCCGGGCTTCCAATATTGAGGTGATCGAAGGCATCGCACCGGAGGCATTGAGAGAGCTTCCGGCGCCTACTCACGCATTTATCGGCGGGTCTTCCGGCAATCTGCGGGAGATACTTGAGCTGCTGCTTAAGAAAAACCCAGGTATCCGGGTGATAATAAACGCCGTAACCCTGGAAACCATCGGTGAGACGGTGCAATGCCTGAAGGAGCTGCCGTTTTCCCAGGTGGAAACTGTGCAGGTGCAGTTGTCAAAAGCAAAGACCCTGGGCCGGTATCAGCTGATGATGGGTCAGAATCCGGTATACATTTTTACGGCACAGGGAAATACACAAGGGTAAAAATCACAGGTGTGTCGAAGCGACTTTACCCTTTAGTGCCGTCGCGCAGCGACTATACCGGTAAAGTCGCAAAGGCGCACGAGAGGAACTTTTATGAGTGCCCTTTCGAATAAAAGTTCCTCTCATCACAGTGTGTCGAAGCGATTTTACCCTTTAGTGCCGTCGCGCAGCGACTATAATAGGAGAAAACAGTTATGAAACTGCCAAGAATTATGCTGGCCGCCCCTGCCAGCGGAAGCGGAAAGACCTTGATTACTTGCGGAATCCTCAGCGCTCTGGTAAATCGTGGCTACCGGACGGCTTCCTTTAAATGCGGCCCGGACTATATCGACCCCATGTTTCACAGCCGTGTGATTGGCACGCGCTCCGGCAACCTGGACACTTTTTTTACGGAGGAAAGCGTGACCCGTTATCTTTTCGGCAAAGCGGCCCGTGAAGCGGAAATTTCCGTGGTGGAAGGAGTTATGGGCTACTATGACGGCCTGGCCGGTATTTCTGCAAAGGCAAGCTCGGCGGACGTGGCGAGGGCTTTGGATATTCCGGTGGTTCTGATTGTAAACTGCCGGGGGTTAAGCGTTTCGCTCCTTCCTCTGATCCAGGGCTTTCTGGAATTTGAAAAGCCTTCCCGGATTCAGGGAATTATTTTAAATCAGGTGTCCGAGGGAATGTATCCTGATTTGAAACGAATGGTGGAGGAGCGTTTTCCTTTGAAGGTTTTGGGGTATGTGCCAAGGCTTACGGACTGGACACTGGAAAGCCGCCATCTGGGGCTGGTGCTGCCGGGGGAGATTGAGGCGCTTCAGGAGAAGCTTCATAAACTGGCAGAGCGTTTGGAGGAAACCTTGGATTTGGATGCATTTTTGGCTATGGCGGTGGCGGCTTCTGAGTTTGATTATGTGGCGCCTGAAATTCCGGTTTTGAAAAATCCAGGTTCTGTTTCGGTGGCCGTAGCGGAAGATGAGGCGTTCTGCTTTACTTACCGGGATAATTTGCAGCTTTTGGAGGAAATGGGCGCCCGGCTGGTGAAGTTTTCGCCGCTCCATGACAGGGAGCTTCCCGAAGGAATCCGGGGGCTTATCTTAAGCGGCGGTTATCCGGAGCTTCACGCAAAGGCTTTGAGTGAAAATACTTCCATGCGGACTTGTGTTTGCCGGGCGATACGCGGGGGGCTTCCCTGTATTGCGGAGTGCGGCGGCTTTCTCTATCTGCACAAAAGTCTTGAGGGGGCAGACGGTAAGGATTATCCTTTGGCAGGCGTTTTGGATGCAAGGGCGTACCGGAGGGAGAAGCTTACCAGATTCGGCTATGTGACGCTGGAGGCATTGGAAAATCAGATGCTGCTTGAGACGGGAATGGAAATAAGGGGCCATGAATTTCACTATTGGGAGAGTGAGAGCTGCGGCGGCAGTATGAGAGCGAAAAAGCCTTTGCGGAAGCGGAATTGGGAATGTGTGCATGGAAGCGGAAGCTTATATGCAGGCTTTCCTCACTTGTTTTTTTATTCCAATCCCATAGCTGCTTGGAATTTTCTTCGGAAATGTGAGGAAACACCATGTATGTGCTGATTGGTTTTGGACTAGTAGGCGGAGGGATGTTATGTTTGTGTTGATTACCGGAGGAAGCGGAAGCGGAAAGTCAGAATATGCGGAGAATCGGGCTGTCATGCTTTCAAAAAAGGAAGGTCTTCTCCTGTATTACATAGCTACCATGAAGCCCTTCGGGGAGGAAGGCAAAAGACGTGTGGAACGCCACAGGAGGCTGCGGTCAGGAAAGGGATTTTTTACGATTGAGCATTATGTAAATTTGAAACAACTGATACTTCCGGGGGAAGGAGTAGTTCTTCTGGAATGTCTTTCCAATCTGACAGCAAACGAGATGTTTGAGCCGGAGGGAGCGGGAGAGCATACCCCGGAGGAGATTATGGATGGAATCCGGCAAATTCGGTCAAGCAGCAGGCATTTGATTGTGGTTACCAATGATATTTTTTCGGATGGAATCACATATGATAAAACGACGGAGCAGTATCAGCGCTATTTGGGCAGGGTCAACCGGGAGCTGGCGAGGGAAGCGGACGAGGTGATGGAGGTTGTCTGTGGGATTCCTTTGCAGCTGAAAAAATAGCCGGATATTACGGAACTGGAAAACAGTAATATGCCTCACAATACACAAATCGATTTGCAGGCACATGGACTTGTGACTGGAAATTGATTTCAAAGAGGTGTGTTGTGAGGGATATTACGGGACTGGAATAAGAAAGGTAAGTCATGGGAAAATTGTGGAACAGCTTTAAAATTGCATTTGCCATGTACTCAAAGATTCCCATGCCAAGAGCGGATTGGGAAAAGGAAAACATGCGTTATATGATGTGCTTCTTTCCGTTGATAGGGATTGTGATAGGGGCGGCTATGCAGCTCTGGAGCTATGCGGCTCAATGGCTGGAGGCCGGGAATTTTCTGCGGACCGCAGGCTATGTACTGATTCCGGTGATGGTGACGGGAGGGATTCATCTGGATGGCCTTCTTGACACGGCGGACGCTTTAAGCTCTTACCAGACGAAAGAGCGGAAGCTGGAGATTTTGAAGGATTCCCATGCAGGAGCGTTTGCGGTGATAACGGCCTGCTGCTATTTTACGGCTTGTCTTGGGATCTGGAGTGAGCTAGGGGAGGAGCAGGTGCGTCTTCTGGCGGGCGGCTATGTGCTGTCCAGAGCTTTCAGCGGCCTTGCGGTGGCGGCATTTCCCAGCGCCAAGAAAAGCGGAACAGTCGCTATGTTTGCAGACGCGGCACAGAAACGGTGTGTGGAAATCAGCATGTATGTACTGGTGGTTTTCTCTGCCGGGTATATGTGTCTCACAAATGTAAAAATGGGCGCGGCGGCTTTGGCCGGCGCCTGGCTGACCTTTGTGTATTACTACCGAATGTCAAAAAAACAGTTTGGAGGAATTACCGGGGATCTGGCCGGATTTTTTCTGCAAATCTGCGAATTGGTGATGGCTGGGTCCGTGTATCTGGCCGGAAAATTGTTCTAACCAAAGGCACAGGGAAAATATTACGAAGCTGAAAAATAGTAATATCTTTTACAGGGGTAACTGTTCAGCACCCCGTTAAGGGCACATTGATTTTTGGACAAAACAGAGAAAATAAAATTTCTGTTTCGTCATTGCTTTAGTGTAAAAAGTGGATAACTTTCCAGTATAACTGCCAAGTGCTTTTGGGTTGTGGATTACTAAAACATAATTCCCCAGTTGTATCACAGATAACAGAG
>CAJTIM010000036.1 GCA_910576325.1 Clostridia bacterium | reverse complement strand
GGACGGAAGAAAAAAGGAAAAATCCTTGCCCTGGCAGAACGCCTTGCGAATTACAAGGCCTCAGTCTGCCTTTTTATCCATAACTTCAATGTCCCGTTTGATAACAACCAGGCGGAACGAGATCTGCGGATGATAAAGGTGAAAACCAAAGTATCCGGATGCTTCCGAACTGAGGAAGGTGCCAGAGATTATCTAAAAATCATGTCCTACGTTGGTACCGCACATAAGCAGGGATACAATGCTTACGAAGCAATCAGAAATGCAATCTCAGGTCATCCTGATTTCATCTTTGAATAAGGGTGGTTCTGAATAGTTACTTACAGGGTACAAATTGATTTGCAGGCATATCTTTAAGTTATTGAAAAATGATTTTATACAAGTGCACAGTGACAGATAAAACAACACTGGTATGGAATTGAAATAGGAGAACATATGATACTGATAACAGGCGGAGCCTTTCAGGGAAAGAAAGCTTATGCGATGGAAACATTTTCTTTAGATGAATCTATGATGGCAGACGGTGAGAGCTGCTCCTGGGAGGACATATACAAGGCCAGGGGAATCTTTCATTTTCACTCATATATCCGGCGCGCTCTGGAGGAAGGAAGAGAGCTTAAAACTCTTGCGGAAGATCTGACTCAGCGAAATCCAGAGGCAGTAATTGTGGTAAATGAGCTTGGCAGCGGCGTAGTCCCCATAGATGCCTTCAATCGAAATTACAGAGAAACAACGGGAAGGATCTGCTGTGAACTGGCGAAAAAGGCCCGGGAGGTTCACCGTGTTGTCTGCGGGATAGGTATGGTGATTAAGCATGATTGAGCTGTATTTCATCCGTCACGGAAAAACTTACGGCAACACATTGGGACGTTATATCGGAACCACAGATGAGAGCTTATGTTCGGAAGGCCGGCAGGCTTTGAAGCGCTTTCTCTATCCCCAGGTGGAGGCCGTCTATGCAAGCCCCATGAAGCGATGTCTGGAGACAGCGGATCTTCTCTGGCCGGAGCTGCCGATACGGTGTTTTGAAAAGCTTCGCGAATGCGACTTTGGTGAGTTTGAAAATAAAAATTATCAGGAACTAAAAGACAATCCCCGTTATCAGGCATGGGTGGACAGCGAGAGCAGGATGCCGTTTCCCGGAGGGGAGAGGCGAGAGGATTTTCAAAACAGATGCTGTGAGGGTTTCACAGAGGTATTGGAGGAGATCCGGAAAAAAGGCTGTAAAAAAGCGGCTCTTGTGGTCCACGGAGGAACCATTATGAGTATTCTGGCGGCTTATGGAGAGCCGAAGAAGACATTTTACGACTGGCAGGTAAAGAATGGAATGGGCTGGCTTGCCCATTGGGACGAGAGTAACGAAGGAGGTATTCGGCTTTATGAGGTGGAACCTATTGGCACTGACAGCAGGCTTTGTACTGGACCTCATTTTCGGTGATCCCCGGTGGCTGTACCATCCGGTGCGTGCCATCGGACTTTTGATTAGCAAAGGGGAAAGGGCATTTCGCAGGATATTTCCAAAGTCCGAACAGGGGCAGTTGACAGCCGGCGTCTTTTTTGCAGTTTTTGTGGCGCTTACCTCCTGTGGGATATCTTTTCTGATTCTGTTTCTTGCCCGGAGAGTGCATGTGCGGCTGGCTTTTGCTTTGTGTGTATTCTGGAATTACCAGCTTCTTGCGGCCCGGTCCTTAAAAACGGAGAGTATGCGTGTCTATGATGCTTTGGAGGAAAAGGATTTACCAAAAGCGCGCCGGGCGGTATCCATGATTGTCGGGAGGGATACGGAAAGGCTTGATGAGGAAGGAGTGGCAAAGGCGGCTGTGGAAACAGTGGCTGAGAATACCTCCGATGGGGTGATTGCGCCTATGCTGTTTTTGGCTCTTGGAGGACCGGTACTCGGATTTTTCTACAAGTCGGTGAATACCCTGGATTCTATGGTGGGTTATAAAAATGAGAAATATCTCTATTTTGGGCGTTTCTCTGCCAAATTGGATGATGTGCTGAACTGGATTCCGGCCCGGATTTCAGGGATTCTGATGGTACTTGCAAGTCCTTTTTCGGGGCTTTCTATGGGACAGGCTTTTCGGATCTACCGCAGGGACAGAAGGAACCACGCAAGTCCCAATTCCGCCCATACGGAGGCTGCGGCAGCAGGAGCGCTTGGGGTGCGGCTTGCCGGCAATGCATGGTATTTTGGGAAGCTTTATGAGAAGCCTTCCATTGGGGATGCGCTGCGTCCTGTAGAGTATGAAGATATCCGCAGAGTAAACGGACTGATGTATGTGACGGCGGTTCTGGCGCTGGCAGGAATCTGGATATTTTGGTTTCTGTGGTCCTGTGTGCCGGTTTTATGCAAATTGTGATGATTTTGCAGCGCCCCGCACTGTAAAAAACAGGAAATATCTAACAAATAGCTTGCAAATGTTTCCCGGACATGCTAAAATTTCCGAAAGGCATATATGATTTTTTCAGAGCAATTCGAACGAAGGTATTCTTGTAATTCTAATTCAATTCAGAAAATCTATGCTTTTGATTCCCAAATCATTAATTACAAAGGCAGGAGATTTTCAAAAGTCTCCTGCAAATATCAGGTTAGGAGGCGGAGGATTGGAACGGGATCTTTGTTCTAAGGAATTTTACTCAGATGATGAACGCTATGCGGATTTGATCAACGGAATTATCTGCGGCGGAGAACAGGTTGTGAAAAAAGAGGATTTACAGCCTCTTGATACACAGAGCGGATTTTACAAAATACGGGGCTTTCAGAGAGGATGGCCGGGAAAAGGGCGGCAGTTTAAGGCCAGGGATTTGATAAGGCGCACGGCCTTTGGCATGAACTTTGCGGTGATTGGAATTGAAAATCAAGAGGAACTGGACTATGCGCTTCCTCTGCGGGCGATGTCTTACGATGTACGGGAATACGAGGCACAGGCCGCGAAGATCCGAAAAGAGGTTCGTAAAAGCGGAAAGGAGCTTACGCCGGGGGAATATCTCTACGGCTTTGCCAGGTATAGCCGCCTTCATCCGGTGGTAACGATTGTACTATATTATGGGGAAGAGGAATGGGACGCCTCTCGCGAGCTTCATGGGATGATTGATTTTTCAGAGATCCCCGAAGCTTTTAGAAAATTAGTACAGAATTATCAGGTGCATGTAGTGGAGGTGCGCAAGTTAAAGGATACGGAAGTGTTCCGCACGGATATACGTCTGGTGTTTGACTATATCCGCTATGCCGGCCAACCGGAAAAGCTAAAGGAATTGACAGAGAGTAACCCGGCATATAAGCAAATGGAGGAGGATGCGTTTGATATGGCAGTTACGTATGCAAAAGTAAGGGATTGGATACAAAGAAAGGAACCCCATAAAGAAAAAAGAACGGTAGATGCAAATGAACATCTGAATAAAATGATTCAGTATGGAATGGGAAAAGGAATAAAGCAGGGAAGAGAAGAAGGAAGGGAAGAAGGAAGAGAGGAAGGCATAGAGCAAGGAATAGAGCAGGGAATAAAAGCGTTGATAGAAACCTGCCAGGATTTGGGAGTGACAAAGGATGCAACAGCGGAGAGAATCGTTGAAAAATTTTCGATGTCGGCATTATGTGCGGATAAATATATGAAAAAATATTGGAGGAATCATTGATGGCTCAGTCATGCATTCATATTTACTGCGGAGACGGTAAGGGAAAAACAACTGCCGCTATGGGGTTGGTTCTCCGGGCAGCCGGAAGCGGGAAAAAGGTTTTGGTGACACAGTTTTTGAAGGACGGCAGTTCTTCGGAACTGAAAATTCTAAGAGAGCTTCCCGATATACGGGTGCTTACCTGCCCCCGGCAATTTGGATTTTTCTGGAATATGACGGAGGAACAAAAAGGCGAGGCAAAGAGTGCTTATGAAGAGCTGTTTGAGAAGGCGGTTCAAATTGCTGCAGAGGAAGATATCTTTCTTTTGGTGATGGACGAGCTGATTGCCGCTTACAATCATGGTCTTCTGGATCGGGAAAGGGTTCTCTCATTTTTAAAGGAAAAGCCGGAAAAACCGGAGATAGTTCTTACCGGACGGGACCCGGCGCCGGAGCTTGTGGAGCTTGCGGACTATGTGTCTGAGATTCAGAAGAAGAAGCATCCCTTCGATAAGGGCCGTTCGGCCCGCAAGGGGATTGAATGGTAGGAGAAGATGAGAAAATTTGTTACACTTGTTTTACGGAAGGTAATTATTACGGAGGGTAATTATATTCAAAGATTGCTCCCTTGTTAGTGCCATAAAAAGAGAGTGCCTCTCAAGTCGTTTCAGGACTTTTGAGACACTCTTTTTTACTCTTCATCTTCCCACTGATAAGGAGTGAGCTGATATACATAATAATTAATCCAGTTGGTATAAAGGGTGTTGGCGTGCGCCCTCCACATAAGCGGAGGTCTTTTGCTGCTGTCATTCCCTTCAAAGTAATCTTTGGGCGGCTGGATTGGCAGCCCCTTTCCCTTGTCTCTCAGATATTCCTTCTCCAGTGTACGGCGGTCATATTCCGGGTGGCCGAAGACAAAGATCTTTCGACCCTCCTCCGCCATAGCAATAAAGACGCCGGCCTCCTCGGATTCCGCCAGGACAGTCAGGGCTTCACAGTTATGAATAGCCTGGGCGTCCACGGTGGTATGCCGTGAATGAGGCGCAAGGAAGATATCGTCGAAGCCCCGGATTAAGGGTTCTTTCCGATTCCACACCTGATGCCGGTACAGGCCGAAAAGTTTCTCGGGTAATAATTGTTTGTTCAGTCCATAATAATGATACAGCGCCGCCTGAGCGCCCCAGCAGATAAAGAAGGTGGAGGTGACGTGTGTCTCGGCCCAGTCCATGATTTCCTCCAGCTCCGTCCAGTAATCAACCTCTTCAAATTCCATCTGCTCCACAGGCGCCCCGGTAATGATAAGGCCGTCAAAGCGGCGCCTTTTTATCTGACAGAATGGCTCGTAGAATTTATTAATATGACTCTGGGCCGTATTCTTGGACTCGTGGGTGCTTACGGTGAGAAAGGTGATGTCAAGTTGCAGGGGCGTGTTGGAAAGGGAGCGCAGAAGCTGAAGCTCGGTGTCCTCCTTTAGCGGCATCAGATTTAAAATTCCTATTTTCAAGGGCCGGATGTCCTGATTTAAGGCCCTGGTTTCATCCATGACGAAGATATTTTCTTTTTCCAGTATGGCCCGGACGGGCAGGTCGCTTTGTACTTTGATTGGCATATGGAATCACTCTCTTTTCTTCTTTTATACGCTATAAGTATCCCGTTAGTCCATATCCCTGGGAGTGGGCGGACTTCGGCTGTTGAGATATAGTTTACCATAAATGAAGGGGATGGAAAAGGAATTTTTGCAGATATGATTAAGATATAGTTAATGGTTTTCCAAATCTCAAAAATATTGTCTTTAATATACGGACATTTGAAACAATTTTCATAAAAATAATGGAGAAAATTTCTAAAAAATAGGATTTTTTTGCAGATTTCCTTTGACGCAGAAGGGGAAAGCAGTTATAATGTTGACCATATTAACTTTGCGTGTAATTGTACGGAGTACATACCTGACAGCGGTTTTTGCAGCAGAGGCTTTTCGTCTTGTGCCGTAGGAAAGGGTGTGTTTTTCCAAAAAGGTTCGGCAGAACAAAATCAAAAGATGGGAGAGAAAATTTGAAATATTACACACAGAAATTTGTTCCGGAATATACCATTACCATGACGCCTATGGGAAATATCGCAGGCTTTCCCGTAAGGCCGGGCTTGTTTGATGTAAATGGGGCTATGGCCCTGCCGAATGGAGTGAACTTTACGGTCCATACCCATTTTGGAACCTCCTGTGAGCTGCTGCTTTTTCATGAGGGGGAGGAGGAACCCTATGCAACGCTCCCGTTTCCTGAGGAATATAAGATTGGCGATGTCTATTCTATGATTGTGTTTGGACTGGACATTGAGAAGTTTGAATATGCTTACCGGGTGGGAGGACCCTATGCACCGGAGCGTGGAATGATTTTTAATAAGAAGTCCGTGCTTTTGGATCCCTATGCCAGAGTGGTTACCCGACAGGGCCGCTGGGGAGAGCGCCGGAGCCGAGGATACCGGGCACGGGTTGTGAAGGATGTGTTTGATTGGGGGGATATGCCTCAGTCTGCCAGAGAGATGAGTGATCTGATTATCTATGAGCTTCATGTGCGGGGCTTTACACAGCATCCTTCCTCAGGGGTGGAGCATCGGGGGACATTTGCGGGCTTGAAGGAGAAGATTCCCTATTTGAAGGAGCTGGGTATCAACGCGGTGGAGCTGATGCCTATTTTCGCCTTTGATGAAACCATGAATTCCCGAGAAATAGATGGCCGGAAGCTTCTGGATTACTGGGGCTACAATTCCATTGGATTTTTTGCACCGAATACCAATTATATTTCCGCTCAGGAATATAACCGGGAGGGGACGGAGCTTCGGGAGCTGATTCGGGAGCTTCATGAAAACGGAATTGAAGTTATCCTGGACGTGGTTTTTAATCACACGGCGGAGGGCAATGAGCATGGGCCTACTTTCTGCTTTAAGGGCTTTGACAATAAGGTTTATTATATGCTGACTCCTGATGGAAATTATTACAATTTCAGCGGATGCGGCAATACCTTGAACTGTAATCATCCCATTGTTCATCAGTTGATATTGGAGTGCCTTCGGTATTGGACTGTGAGCTACCGCGTGGATGGCTTTCGTTTTGATTTGGCAAGTATTCTGGGAAGAAATGTGGATGGTTCTCCTATCAGCAATCCGCCGCTTCTTCGGAGTTTGGCTTATGATCCCATTTTGAGCAAGGTAAAGCTGATTGCGGAGGCCTGGGACGCAGGCGGCCTCTATCAGGTAGGACGGTTCCCGGCCAGCAAACGATGGGCGGAGTGGAATGGAAGATACCGGGATGCCCTAAGGAGCTTTCTTAAAGGAGAGAATCATGCAGCTACGGATGCGGCCTGGAGTATAGGAGGATCAGGGGATCTCTATGGGGATCACCATAAAGGCCATAAAGAGGAATATGCAGGCTACAATTCCAGCGTGAATTTTTTTACCTGCCATGACGGATTTTCTCTGTATGATTTGTATGCTTATAATCACAAGCATAATGAAATTAATGGATGGGATAATACGGACGGTTCGGATAATAACCGAAGCTGGAATTGCGGTGCGGAAGGAGAGACGGATGATCCGGAGGTGCTGACGCTTCGGTATCGTATGATCCGCAACGCCTGTGCCGTACTGATGTGCAGCAGGGGGACACCTATGTTCCTGGCTGGGGATGAGTTTGGAAATACACAGTACGGCAATAACAACAGCTATTGCCATGACAATGAAATTTCCTGGCTCAACTGGGAGCTGCTTACGAAGAACCGGAAACTGTTTGAATTTTTTAAGTTTATGATTGATTATAGGCATAAGCATCCGGTGATTCGCAAAACGCTGCCGGGGGCGGTGTGCGGGATGGATGCCATTCATGCCCATGATGTGGATGCGGACAGGGTTGTGATTCCTTATGGGACAAGGACCTTTGGGATGAGCTTTGCAGGGTATGACAGGGAGCAGGGCCGGGATGATATTGTGTATATAGCGATTAATACGTTTTGGGAGAATGTGGAGATTAGCCTTCCTAAGGTTTACAGCTCTGGAGATTGGTATTTGACGGTGAATACATTTGGGGATGGAGAGGGACGTTATTTTTACCAGGAGGGGGAGGAAGTCCGCATTGTCGGGAGATTTGTTATGAGGCCGAGATCGGTGGCCGTGTTTACCGTGAGACAGTTTTGAAATGGCAGGTTGCGGGGGCCTATCGCAGAATAAGGCAGCCGCTTGTTTTGCGGGAGGCCGTCTGCGCTTTCAAATGCTGTCAATGAGGGCGGCGGCTTTTAGGGCCTGTTCTATGATGCGGCGTTGTTCAGGTTCGATTTTTGCGTTTTGAGGAAGGGTGAAGGTGCAGTTGTCCAGGAAGGAGTTGGAGAGCTGATAGACGTAGTACTCTGCGTCAGGCTGGACTTCCGCCAGGGTGTCTCCCTGGATCCGCATGTCTTCGGTGTCGGTTTCACGGCCCAGGCTCATGGCGCTGAGCGTTTCCAGCATGATGGCAAAGTGTTCTTCGTCCCAGGCGGACAGGTACATGCATTTGCACAGACCCCTGGTGAAAAAGGGGTAGTCGCCGTAGCAGTCTAATAGTTCGAAGAACCGGGTACGGTGGCCGGAATCTTCGAATAGTTTTTCTTCGTCTAAGGATAGAAAACAGCGGTCTTTCCAGTTCATTTTTATTCCTCCCTCAAAATGTGTCCGCATATTGCTTTCCGTTATAAAAATTTTACTCCAAACAATGCAGGAAGACAAGATTTATTTGACTTAAAGTGGAGTTTAAGAAGTATAATAATAAAATAGCGGGAGAACATTACGAAGCTTGTATATTACGAAACCGAAACAGGAGGATATCGGATATGAATTACAGGGTATTGGGACGAACCGGACTTAAGGTGAGTGAGATTGGCATGGGCTGTGAAGGGTTTCTGAATCAGCCTTATATGAAAAGCCACTGGTAAATATGGATCCCCAGCGGCAGGAGCTCTATGAGGTCTGTCAGAGAAATGGAGTGGGAATTACAGTGATGAAGGCTTTTGGAGGAGGCGATCTTTTAAGCGCGGAGCTTTCCCCGGCAGGAAAGGCATTGACGCCGTATCAGTGTATTCACTATGCCCTGACCCGTCCGGCTGTGGCCTGTGTTATGGCGGGAGCACGTTCCATGGAGGAGCTGGAAGCCAGTATTGCTTATGAGACGGCAGGGGAGGAGGAGAAGGATTATGCGGCGGCTTTTGCCTCTATGCCGAAGATAAGCTGGCAGGGCCACTGTATGTACTGCGGCCACTGTGCACCCTGTCCCAAGGAAATTGATGTGGCTGCCGTCACAAAGCTTTTGAATCTGACAAAGGCCCAGGGCAGTATTCCGGAGACGGTCCGGGAGCATTACGGAGCTCTTAAGCACAAGGCGGCGGAGTGTGCTGCCTGCGGGGCCTGTGAGAAGCGGTGTCCCTTTGGAGTGCCGATTGTGGAAAATATAAAGCAGGCGTCAAGGGTATTCGGGGCGTAGGCTTTGGGATGCTATTGCCGGGAGAAGAAATAAAATACTTGCTGATTGGCAGGAAGAACGGGAAGGCCGCCGAAAGGCGGTCTTTTTTGTCTGAAAAAACCATACCATAGAGAATGACAGTGGATAACCAAAAGGAAGTAATTAAGATGCCCAATATGCTTGATTATATATTATGGAAGGGGAAACTGTCTTTTGCCGAGTTTCCTCTTTCGTCTGTAGATGCCTTGCTTATAAGCACTCTGTCCTACATACAATTTGACAATATGATCGCTCCAAATCCCCAAGAAGCCCCAAGGCTATCGGAGCTTTCCCAGATGTTCCTGGAGCTGCCCGAAGAAGCGGGGAAAAGCCGCTTTCGGGACTCGCGGGACAGGGAGCTTTTGGAGACCATGGGAAAAAGCCGGCGTTTTGGCTCCTTACGTTTAACCGGGGCAAGGGAACTGGCCGATGAGAAAAAAGAGCTTCAGTTTGCGGCCATTACTCTGCTGTTGGAGAATGGAGGCGCGCTTGCGGCATTTCGGGGAACAGACGGGACACTGATCGGGTGGAAGGAGGATTTGAACTTAAGCTTTCTGGATGTGATTCCCGGGCAGCAGGCGGCCAGGGATTACTTAGAGGAGATAGGAAAGCTCTGCCCGGGGGAGCTTTATGCGGCCGGCCATTCCAAGGGCGGTAATCTGGCAGTCTATGCAGCAGTCCGCAGCCGGGAGGACATAAGGGAACGTATACGCGGGGTATACAATTACGACGGTCCGGGATTCCGGCAGAAGGTGCTGAAGGATCCGGGGTATCGGGAGCTTTTGGACCGGATACATACCTTTGTTCCCCAAGGTTCCGTGGTGGGAATGCTCCTGGAACATGAGGAACCCTATACGGTGGTGCAAAGTACGGAGAAAGGACTGCTTCAGCATGAACCTTACTCCTGGGAGATAACCGGTGACGGCTTTGCGGAGCTTAGTCAGGTGACGGAGGGTAGCCGCATGGTGGATGAAACCATTAAAAGCTGGCTTGCAGGTCTGTCCGTTGAGGAAAGGGAGCATTTTATCAATACGCTGTTTGAGATTCTGGAAGCCTCCGACGCGGAGCATATAGATGAGCTTATAAGGCCGGGAAACCTTTTTGCCATCCTGCGGAAGCTTGAAGGGGAGGAGGAAGAGACGAAGAAAATGCTTGTGGATATTCTGGTGCGGTTTGTAAAGGCGGTGGCCGGTACGTTTATGGAATTTCAAATGTTTCCTGCCGGGGAATCCATTTCAGCAGAGAATTAAATATCCTCGATATGATTATAAAAGGTTTTCCGGCTGTAAAATCCCTGCGTTTAACCATCAAAAAAGCACTGGCAGTCCAAGGCGGGAGTGTGATATACTTGGAAATGGTTTACGGACAAAACGGAAGTGATAATGGAGTGATTAAGAACCGTCTGGGAGGAATATAAGCATGAAGGATACGATTTATTTAATCGGATTTATGGGAGCCGGAAAGTCCACCGTGGCAAGAAGCCTGGAGCAAAGCTGCGGACGGAAGGCTGTGGAGATGGACGAGTGCATTGAAGAGCAGGAGCGGATGACTATTCCGCGTATTTTTGAGGAAAAAGGTGAGGAATATTTCCGGGAATTGGAGACAGGGCTGCTTAAAAGCCTTTCAAATGAGAAGAATCTGGTGGTGTCCTGCGGAGGGGGAACGCCTCTTCGCTCCTGTAATGTTGAGATTATGAAACGGAGCGGGCGGGTGATTTTTCTGACTGCCGCTCCTGAGACTGTTTATGAGCGCGTTAAGAACAGCCATCACCGTCCTCTTCTGGAGAAGAACAAGAACCTGGCATTTATTGAGGCTCTTATGGAGGAGCGTAAGGAACGGTATGAGGCTGCCGCGGACTATCTGGTATCTACCGACGGGCGCGGTGCGGAGGAAATCTGCCGGGAAATTTTGGAGAGAATAGCGGAGGAGCGCCCGTAGGAACAGTATTTTCGGCAATCTGGCAAGGGAGTGGGAGTATTACGGAAATTGAATAAAAATATCGGAAAAAGTCTTAAAAAACTGGCAGAATTAGCTATGGACAAATGGACTTGAGAAAGAGTATGATAGAAAAGGCGGTGTAAGCCGGAAAACAACAGATAGGGGCTGCCGGGAACGGAGCCTGCAAGGAGGATATCAGGTTGAGAAAAAAATCACATATTTCTTTGGCAAAGTACATTGTAGAGGATATGCGGATACCGGAGCTTGAGGCTCATCGAAAGGCTTTTTATCTGGGAAGTATTCTTCCGGACTGCAAGCCCTCATTTCTGACAAAGCGCCATGAGTTTGGTGCAACCTTTGATCAGGTAACGGACGAGATTCGCCGCTTGTCCGAGCGGGA
This sequence comes from Clostridia bacterium, assembly GCA_910576325.1. GTDB lineage: Bacteria > Bacillota > Clostridia > Lachnospirales > Lachnospiraceae > Laedolimicola. The sequence goes on along the minus strand of CAJTIM010000036.1, from coordinate 20,322 downwards.
AGGACAGGAGCAGTCCAATCTCAGAGCTTACATGCGTCATTTGGGAGAGGTGATTCACTATCTGGCGGATTATTTTACATTCCCTCACAACAGCACCTATGACGGGAATCTGAAGGATCACTGTTATTATGAGAAGGAGCTGAAGTTCCAGCTTCGGGAATATGTGAGAAGCGGCGAAGCCTTCCGGGAGCGGATTGAAGCATGGCGTTTTTCCACGCCGGAGGCCATTGTGAACTTTATCCGGAACGCCCACAGGGAGTATTTGAGCCGGAAGCGCAATGTGCAGGAGGACTGCCGCTATATTGTGCATATCTGCCATCAGGTAGTGCAGGCCATTCTGAACCTGGCAGGCTGCAGGGTTGAAACAAGATTTTGTGCCGCATAGAAGAAGCAGGTTTTATACGAATAAAAAAGACCCGCCGGTATGGAGTTTAACACGCTCCGTTCCGGCGGGATTTTTAGTGCTTTAAGATGGACGACGGAATGTAGCCTTCCAGCTTTTCGTTATTTTGTGTAAAGGAAATCTTGGTCCACTTTTGGCCGTCCTCTCCCGTAACCTCCTTTAATATGGTAACCTTGGCGCCGTTTGGCAGGGTGGTACGGATATCCGCATAGGGGGAGGCGTAAGTACGCACCTGGGCAACAGCCGCTCCGCCTGAGGAGGTATTGGATCCGGAAGAACCGTTGGAATTGTTCGAGCCGGAAGAAGAGCTTCCCACATTTAACAAATCTCCACGGATATAGCCCTGCATGGATAAACCGTTCAGGCTGTAGGAGATCTTGTACCATTTCCGTCCGTCATCTCCCGTCTTTTCCGAGATAATGGTGACGCCCGTTCCCGCAGACAGCTTGGAGCGAATGTCGCCGTTGGTGGATGCATAGGTACGGATATTTGCCACGGCAGGTTTTATCGTGGCAGGTGTATTGGTGCTTCCGCCTGAGGACGTACCGGAGGAACCGCCCGAACCAGAGCCGGACTCTGAAAGCATGTCCGAACGTATGTAGCCGTTTAATTGATAACCGCTGTCCTGGTAGGAAACCTTGTACCAGGTTTTTCCGTCATCGCCGGTCTTGGAGGAAATCAGAGTAACAGGCGTTCCCTTGGGAAGCCTGGAACGGATATCACCGTTGGTGGAGGCATATGTACGGACTCTGACAACGTCTACATTCACATACCGGACGCCGGATACGTCCGTAGTGTTGGAGCTTGTACCACCGGGATTTGTTTCCACTAGCAGATCGCCGCGGATATAACCCTCCATGGCCGAACCGTTCTTGGTGAATGAAATTTTGTACCAGGTTCTTCCGTCGTCGGGTCCTGTCTTGGAAGAGAGGACGGTAACACTGGTTCCGCGGTCAAGCCTGGAACGGATATCGCCGTTGGTGGAGGCGTATGTGCGGATAATGGCTACCGGCGGCTTGACATAACGGGTGGAGCCGGAGCCTGCCGCTGTATTGGAAGAGGAACCGCCTCCGGAGGAGGTGTTGGATACGCTGCCGGATACTTTTACCAGATCCGCCCTCACAAAGCCCTCTTTGGCATCTCCGTTGTAAGCAAAATAAACATTGTACCATTTCAGGCCGTCGTCTCCGGTGGTTTCGGAGAGAATAGTTACCTTTGTCCCCTGGGTCAGCTTACACACAATGGAAGAGCCGGTGGAAGCGGAGGAACGGACATTGAGGATACGGTTTTTTACCGTACCGGTAGCCCGTGCTGCCTGTGCGTTCAGGCTGGGGCCGAAAGGCGTCAGCAGCAGAGAAAGTAACAGCAGAACGGAGAGAACAATGCTTGTCCGCCTGCGGGAAAAATTGGTCAACATAAAGATACCCCCTGTCATTTGTATTCCATAAGAAAAAGTGTCATTTGTATGAAAATATTACAATTCATGGACGAAGAACAGAAAATTATAATCAGGTAAAGACACTTATTTCCAGTATAATCGTATTATTTCCAAATTGCAAGAAACAGAAACCAGTATTAAGAAATTCTTTCGAATTATGTCAACAAAGTAAGCCCGGAAATATCGGAATCAATCACCAGGGAATAATTGGTATAGTAAACCACAAATCCCGGCTTGGCGCTTCCCGGCTTTTTCACATGCTTTTTCTCCACATAATCAATCTCCGCCTTCTCATTACCGCGGTTCTTAGAATAGTAAGCGGCCAGTCGTCCCGCTTCCTCAAAGGCCCGATCCGGCACCTCCCGACCCTCGCTCTTTAAGATGACATGAGATCCGGCCGTTCCCTTGGCGTGAAACCACCAGTCATTGCCGGAGGCGAATTTAAAGGTCAGCTCATCATTCTGGAGATTATTTTTTCCCACATAGATATGAAAGCCATCACTGGACAGATAGTGGAAGGGCTTGGAAGTGATGCGCGGCTTCTTATCCTGGCTCCTGCGCCTGCGGATATAGCCGGACTCCATAAGCTCCTCTCGAATCTGCACCAGATCTTCCTCTGATAGAGCAATATCAAGGGCTTGGCTAACGGATTCCAAGTGTTCCACTTCCTTTGCGGTTTCCGTAAGAAGCTCCGTGACTGCCTCGAAGGTCCGCTTCAGTTTCCCGTATTTGTCAAAATATTTCTTAGCGTTCTCCTGAGGGGTAAGCTGCGGGTCCAGGGGGATGGTAATGGTTTCATTGGTATAATAGTTAAGGGCCTCCAAAGACCGGGCGCCTTCCTCCAGGTTGTAGCCGTAAGCGTGGAGCAGCTCCCCGTAAACCTTATACTTTTCCCGTTTTTCCGTATCCTTGAGCTGCCTGGCCTGGAGATCATACTTTTTGCGGCTGCGCTCCAGGGCGGTCTGTACAATTCTTCGAAGGTCCGAGGACTTCTGACGGATTCGGGTGATGGTATTTTTGGAGGCGTAGTAGGTTTCCAGAAGAGCGGAGACGCTCTCAAAGGACTGAGCCTCAAGATCCTCATATACCGTCAGAGGAAGTGCGGCGAACTCCACAGGTTCTTTCCCCCGGAAGCGTATCTGAGGGGCAAAGCGATCATCCCGGATATCCTCCAAAATGCGGGACAGCTGATGCATCAGCATTTCCCGCTGATTCGCTGTCAGGGCCGAGGGCTGGCTGTCGGAATCCAGCAGGGCGCGGTGGCATAACTCCTCCGCCATAACAGGGGAAAATCCGGTCAGAGTGGTGTAAATGGCTTTGCCAAGAGGCAGGGGCTTCCCGCATATGGCTTCAAGCATGTGTTCCCCTGAGTCTGTGAGAGGATCAAGCTTTTCCTGAGTGGCCGGAATAAAATAGGTACGCCCCGGAAGCACCTCCCGGACGGAGCTGACGGCGGAGGACACATGCTTGATGCTGTCCAAAATGGTGCCGTCCTCCTTACAGAAAATGAGATTGCTGTGCTTTCCCATAAGCTCCACAATAAGAAGCTTGCGACAGAGATCTCCAAGCTCATTTAAATGCTCGATTTCAATTTGGATAATCCGTTCCAGGGAGGGCTGCCGGATATCGGTGATTTTCCCTCCGTTTAAATGCTTGCGCAGAAGCATACAGAATCCCGGCGCCGTCATAGGGCTTTGCTTGCTGCTCTCGGTGAGGTAGAGCAAAGGCAGGCTTGCGGAAGCGGAGATCAGCAGCCGGTACTGGTTTTTGTTATTTTTTATGGTAAGAAGAAGCTCGTCCGCCTCCGGCTGGGCGATCTTGGTGATCCGCCCTCCGACGAGAGCCTTTGTAAGCTCCGCCCGCAGACTTGCAACGGTAATGCCGTCAAATGCCATGTGATCCTCCTGTGAAATAAAAATTATATTCAGTATAGCATGAAAGAACTGATGTTTCCATAATTTTTTCTCAAAGCGTGTTTGAAAATTGCTTTCTGACACATGTGCGTCACAAATAAATTTTCAAATACGCTTCGGGAATTACATTTTAAATACCGATTGCAGAATACTTTCGGATACATTAAAATCAGATTATAAAAAGCAGTACAAATTTAATAAGGAAAGGAAGAATAACGCCATGCTGCAGGAAAAAATGGAGCAATCGGGAATCAAACAGGCTCTTAAGGAGCTGGGCTATGATTATGAGCAAATCTTTGGAGGCTTATCTTCAAAGCTGCAGGCAGTCTATGCCTCCTACTCCTGGAAAAAAATCACTTGTATGAAGGAGGGAATCCGGGCCAATTATGTGATTCACGGGATTCCGCCAAAGGAGCTTTGGGAGGATCACCCGTGGGAGGAGTGGTTCTTTCAGTTTGACAAGCCCCATCACCATGTGCTTTTCACAAAAAGACAGGCGTGCTGCGATCAGGAGATTTTTATCCCGGAGGAGGATCAGGAGCATCCTTCGGAAATATGCGGAAGAGACTGGTACTATTACGAGGACGACAACAGCCGGCCCTATCTTACGGGACTGTAAAAGCGGAAGGAGACATATATGGAAAGGGAACAGCACAAGGACTTTACATGGGTGGATAAGGCTTTGGCGGCGTCCTGGCTTCCCGCGCGTCCCTGGGACGGTCACAAGGGCGCCTTCGGAAAGGTCTGTGCCGTAGGCGGAAGCGTCGGCCTTACGGGCGCGCCTGTGCTTGCGGCTCTTGGAGCGGCAAGGATGGGAAGCGGCCTGATATATCTGGGAGTGCCGGAGGAAATCTATCCCATCACAGCGTCCATGTGTCTGGAAGCCATGCCGTTCCCCCTGCCGGATAAGGACGGAAGTCTCTCTGCGGAGGCTTTGTTCCCGATTCTGGAGCGCATGAACGGCTGTGACGCCGGGCTGATTGGGCCGGGACTGGGGCGAAGCGCGGAGCTTACGGCGCTGGTCCGCAGGCTGTCAGAGCAGGCAGAAGCACCTTTGACGCTGGACGCCGACGCCCTTTATGCGATCCGGAATCACAAAGAGGTTTTGAGAAGCCGAAGGGAAAAAGGCCGCGTGACGATTTTAACGCCTCATGAGGGGGAATTTGCCTACCTTGGCGGAACGCTTCCCAAAGGAAAGTTCATCGATGCTTCGGATACGGAGGCCAGGGAGGCGCGTATGCGGGAGCGAATCCGGGCGGCCAGGGCATTTGCGGAGGAATACGGCTGTATATTAGTGCTGAAAGGACCCCAAACGGTGACAGCCTGCCCGGAGGGAGCCGTATATGTGAATACCACCGGCAACAGCGGTATGGCCAAGGGCGGGAGCGGAGATGTGTTAAGCGGAATGGTACTTTCCCTTCTGGGCCAGGGCCTTAGTCCGGAAAAAGCGGCGGCGCTGGCCGTGTGGCTTCATGGATATGCGGGCGATCTTTGCAGGAAGGCCCTTGGGGAGTTTGGGATGCTGCCCCGGGATATGACAGAGCGGATTCCGGAAGCCATCCGCTCCTTGCAGGACGGATTTGCCATGTAAAAGTACAGACTGGCAGCGGAAATGCAAAGCGCAGGAAATGCTTGTTGATTTTTACAATTTATGATATGGTAAGAAAGATGTAAAACATTCGGCCCGGGCACGGAAGGCTTCCGGCTGCTGGTTACGGAGTGAACAGTAATGATTTCCGGGCATATTCCGATTAAGATTGAGGTAAAAACATTGAAATGGAATAAATATACGCTAAAGACAACTGCAAAAGCGGAAGACATCATCAGCAATATGATGATGGAAGCCGGAATTGAGGGGATTGAGATAGAGGACAAAGTACCTCTTTCCCAGCGGGATAAGGAGCAGATGTTTGTGGATATTCTGCCGGATATGCCGGAGGATGACGGTACGGCCTATATCAGCTTTTATCTGGAGCCGGAGGCGGATCAGGAGGCAATACTGTCCAGGGTAAGGGCAGGACTGGAGGAAATACAAACCTGGGGGCTTTCCATCGGCGAAGGCACCATAACGGCCTCCGAGACGGAGGACAAGGACTGGATTAACAACTGGAAGGAATATTTCCATCAGTTCTATGTGGACGACATTCTCATCAAGCCCTCATGGGAGGAGACAAAGCCGGAGGATGCGGACAAACTGCTGATACAGATTGATCCGGGGACGGCCTTTGGCACGGGAATGCACGAGACCACTCAGCTTTGTATTCGTCAGATCCGTAAGCATCTCACAGAGGAGACGGCGCTTCTGGACGTAGGTACGGGCAGCGGTATTTTGTCCGTTATCAGCTTAAAGCTGGGGGCGAAAGAAGCGAAGGGAACGGATCTGGACCCCTGTGCCGTGGATGCGGTCAGGGAAAATCTGGAGGCAAACCGAATTGCCCCGGATTCCTTTGAACTGCGGATTGGAAATATCATTGACGACAAGGAGGTACAGGACTGGGCCGGCTATGAGCGCTACGATATTGTGGCGGCAAATATTCTGGCGGAGGTCTTAGTCCCTCTGACACCGGTAGTGTTAAGACACTTAAAGCCGGGCGGAATCTATATCACCTCGGGAATCATTGACGACAAGGAAGAGCTGGTGGTAAAGACCGTGAAGGAATGCGGCTTTGAAGTTCTGGAGGTTACTTATCAGGGCGAGTGGGTTTCCGTGACGGCAAGGAAGCCGGCTGGAGATTACTGTTAATACACCATTACCGGTCACGGAGTGAACAGGAACAGCGGGACTGTAATCCGTATTACGGAACTGGAATAGGAGTTTACGATGCATCGCTTTTTTACGGACCCTTCTCAAATCAGGGAAAAGGAAATTTTACTAACAGGACCGGATGTGAACCATATCCGCAATGTACTGCGTATGCGCTGCGGGGATGAGATTCTTATCAGCAACGGTCAGGGAACCGATTACCATTGCCGGCTGGAAGAGCTGGGAGAAGCCTCTGTGACAGCCTCCGTTATGTGGGAGCTTAGCGGCAACGCAGAGCTTCCCTGTCCCATTACGCTGTTTCAGGGACTTCCCAAAGGGGACAAGCTGGAGCTTATTATCCAGAAATGCGTAGAGCTTGGAGCGGTAAAAATCGTACCGGTACGGACACGGCGCACGGTAGTGAAGCTGGATGCAAAGAAGGAGCAGGCCAGAAGGAAAAGGTGGCTGGGGATTTCCGAGAGCGCGGCCAAGCAGTCGGGGCGGGGGATAGTGCCGGAGATTGGGGCGGTTTTGGATTTTTCCGAGGCATTAAAGGAGGCGGCCTCCCTGGATGTATGTCTTATTCCCTATGAGCTGGCAAAGGGAATCGAGAATACGAGAGAGATTTGTTCCGCCATAAAGCCCGGTCAGTCCGTGGGAATTTTTATCGGACCGGAGGGCGGCTTTGAGGAGGATGAGGTTGCCGGAGCCATAGAGGCAGGGGCGAAGCCGATTACTCTGGGGCGGAGAATCCTCCGAACAGAGACGGCGGGGATGGCCCTGATTTCCGTACTTGCCTATCTGCTGGAGAGCTAGTAGTCCGTTTCGGATATTACTGCTCTATTCGCTCCGGCAGATCTGCTGCGAACAACAGGAAAGGAAACCACAGAATTTATGGAAGTATATTTGGACAATTCCGCTACGACACAGTGTTATCCCAAGGCGGCGAAGCGGATGTATGAGCTTATGACAGAGGAATACGGCAATCCCTCCTCCCTTCACCACAAAGGAGTAGAAGCAGAGCAGGCTTTGCGGGAAGCAAAAAAGATATTGGCCCGGAATCTGAAGGTTCAGGAAAAGGAGCTTTACTTTACCTCAGGGGGAACGGAGAGCGACAATCTGGCTCTGATTGGCGGGGCTTATGCGAATCAGAGAGCCGGGAAGCATCTGATTACCACTAGAATCGAGCATCCGGCCGTGCTGCAGGCGATGGGATATCTGGAGGAGCAGGGCTTTCGCGTGACCTACCTTCCCGTGGACGCCGACGGAGTTGTCCGTCTGTCGGATCTGGAGGAAGCGCTCTGTGAAGACACCATTCTGGTTTCCGTTATGTATGTGAACAATGAGGTCGGTTCCGTGCAGCCCATTGCCGAGATCGGGGAGCTTTTAAAAAGCCGGGAAAAACCGGTGCTCTTTCATGTGGACGCGGTGCAGGCTTACGGAAAATATGTGATTCATCCCAAAAAGCTTCATATTGATTTACTGTCCGCCAGCGGTCACAAGATTCACGGACCGAAGGGAATCGGACTTCTTTATATAGGAGAAGGGGTAAAGCTGCGGCCGCTGCTCTACGGAGGCGGTCAGCAAAAAGATCTGCGCCCGGGCACGGAGAATGTCCCGGGGATTGCGGGCCTTGGAGAAGCCGTCCGGGAGATTTATACGGACCTGGAGGAAAAGCGCGGGAGGCTGTACCGCTTGAGGGAGCAGTTTGTAAATGGAATTTCAGAGCTGGAGGGAACTGTGGTCAACGGAAAAAAAGGAACCGGCAGCGCGCCCCATATTGTCAGCGTCAGCTTTGAAGGAGTGCGCAGCGAGGTGCTGCTTCATGCTTTGGAGGATAAGGGAATTTATGTTTCCTCCGGATCGGCCTGCGCTTCCAATCATCCGGCGGTCAGCGGGACCTTGAAGGCGATGGGAATCAGGCGGGAGCTTCTTGATTCCACCCTTCGTTTCAGTTTCAGCGAGTTTACTACTGCGGAAGAGCTTGCCTATTGCCTAAAGACGCTGGAAGAGCTGCTTCCGGTGCTTCGCAGATTTAAAAGACATTAGTCTCATGATGTTTTAACGAATAAAGGAGCGGGATATGTTCAAAGCATTTTTGATTAAATATGGAGAAATAGCAATTAAAGGAAAGAACCGGTATCTTTTTGAAAATGCCCTGGTTGCACAGATACGCCATGCTTTAAAAGCGGTGGAGGGAGCCTTTCAGGTGACGAAGGAGCAGGGACGGATTTATGTGGAGGCTTTGGAGGACTTTGATTTTGACGAGACGGTGGAGGCTTTAAAGCGCGTATTCGGCATTGTGGGAATCTGTCCGGTGGTGATTCTGGAGGACGAGGGCTTTGAACGGCTGGCCGAGGAGGTAGCGAGTTATCTTCACGCTTATTATGGGGACTGCAATAAGACCTTTAAGGTGCATGCAAGACGGGCGCGCAAGACTTATCCCTTACAGTCTATGGAGCTGAATGCGCAGCTTGGGGGAAAGATTTTGGAGGCGTTTCCGGGGATGAAGGTGGACGTCCATAAGCCGGAGCTGATGCTTTATGTGGAGATTCGGGAGCGGATCTATCTTTATTCCGATGTGATTCCCGGTCCGGGCGGTATGCCCGTGGGGACGAACGGGAAGTCTATGCTGCTGCTTTCCGGGGGTATCGACAGCCCTGTGGCCGGTTATATGGTGGCCAAGCGGGGGGTGAAGATTGACGCGGTGTATTTTCATGCGCCGCCCTATACAAGTGAGCGGGCGAAGCAGAAGGTGGTGGATCTGGCGGAGAAGGTGGCGCGTTATGCGGGGCCTGTTTACCTCTATGTGGTGAATTTTACGGATATTCAGCTTTATATTTATGAGAAATGTCCTCATGAGGAATTGACGATTATTATGCGGCGGTATATGATGCGGATTGCCGAACGGATTGCGGAGAAAACCGGGTCCTTGGGATTGATTACCGGGGAGAGCATCGGACAGGTGGCAAGCCAGACGGTGCAGAGTCTGGCGGCGACGAATGAGGTTTGCACGATGCCGGTGTTTCGGCCTCTGATTGCTTTTGATAAGGAGGATATTGTAACGATTTCCAAGCGGATTGATACGTTTGAAACGTCGATTCAGCCATTTGAGGATTGCTGTACGATTTTTGTGGCGAAGCATCCGGTGACGAAGCCGAATGTTAAGGTGATTAGGCATTCGGAGACGAAGCTGGCGGAGAAGATTGATGGGATGGTGGAGGAGGCTGTAAAGAGGGCTGAATTAATTGTTGTGGGTTAGTGAGGGTGGGGTCTGCCGCAATATAAGCCGGCAGCCATTTCCATATCCTGTGTTCGGACGGTTCACGTACACTCTGTCTGCTCTGAACGTACATTGCTTTTTTGGTTTGTTATGTTTGTTAGGTGTTGGGCAATGTTCGCTCATATCAGACAGAGTGTACGCGAACAGCCGGACACCGGATATAGGAAAAGTCTGCCGGCTTATATTGCGGCAGACCCTTGGCGGGGGTGTACGTTTGTGAGGGAATGAGATTATGTTATCTGTGTTATAGTGGCGGGGGGTAAGTGTTTGATGGATGAGGTAGAGGATGAAGGGAGATGTGTTAAAGGATTTTTGGGTTGTGTGTTTGGGAATGGAATTGGATATAAGTGGGAAATTTAATTTGTGAATTTTTGTTATAATAAAAATCTGCATGGGATTTTTTGATCTCATGCAGATTGTGGTTCTTGTGAATGTACGGTTTGTATAGCTTTTCCGGTTGATGGATGTGCTATACGATGTTTGAAATAATATGCTGTGTTCCGGTTTGGCCTTATTCTACGATATAGGGCTGCAGGGTGTTCAGTACGGATTCGAGTTCTTCTTCCGCGTGAATGTTTAAATCGATGGGTTTGGATAGATCCAGACTAAAGATTCCCATGATGGATTTGGCGTCAATGACATAGCGTCCGGAAACCAGATCAAAGTCTACGTCGAACCTTGTAATGTCGTTTACAAAGGACTTTACTTTTTCAATGGAGTTCAGGCATATTTTTACGGTTTTCATAGTAAATACCTCCTAAATTATCAGCTTATATTAATCTTAATACGAGGGTTGATAAAAGTCAATACAAACTGTGAAGTTGCTTGTTTACTCTATGGGCTGGCTGTTGTTAGGCTGGTAATGAGATTTGTTTTTTGGAAAGGATGGGTGGATATGAAGAAGGTTGCTCTGCATAATCTGGGGTGCAAGGTCAATGCTTATGAGACGGAGGCAATGCGGCAGCTTTTGGAGCAGGCGGGTTATGAGATTGTTCCTTTTGATGCGGGGGCGGATATTTATATTATTAATACTTGTACGGTGACGAATATTGCGGATCGCAAGTCGAGACAGATGCTGCATCGGGCGAAGAAGCTGAACCCGGAGGCTTTGGTGGTGGCTGCAGGCTGCTATGTTCAGGCTGCGGGAGAAAAAATTCAGGCGGATGATTCAATTGACCTGGTTATTGGCAATAATAAAAAGAAGGATCTGATTTCGATTTTGCAGATGTATGAGGAAGGGCGGCAGGCGGAGGCGCTGATTGATATTAATCATACAAAGGAGTATGAGGAGCTGTCTGTGACCGGGACGGCGGAGCATACAAGGGCTTATGTGAAGGTTCAGGACGGATGTAATCAGTTTTGCAGTTATTGTATTATTCCCTATGCCAGAGGGCGTGTGCGCAGCAGAAGAGCGGAGGAGGTTCTCGGGGAGGTTGAGAGGCTTTCGGCGAATGGCTATCAGGAGGTTGTGCTGACGGGGATTCATTTAAGCTCTTACGGTTCGGATCTTGAGGGGGAGGATTTGCTTTCTCTGATTCAAATGGTGAATCGGGTTCCGGGGATTCGGCGTATCCGCCTTGGTTCTTTGGAGCCGAGGATTGTTACGGAGGAATTTGCGGGGGCTTTGGCGCAGATGGAGAAGGTCTGCCCGCATTTTCATCTGTCCTTGCAGAGCGGCTGTGATACGGTGCTGAGACGGATGAACCGTCGTTATACTACGGAAGAATATGAAAAGGGATGTGTCATTCTGCGCCGGGCCTTTGATCATCCGGCTTTGACTACGGATGTGATTGTGGGCTTTCCGGGGGAGACAAAGGAGGAGTTTTTGGCTACCGAGGCGTTTTTGAAGCGGATTGAGTTTTTTGAGACGCATATTTTTAAATATTCCAGGCGGAAGGGGACGAAGGCGGATCGGATGGAGGGACAGCTGACGGAGGGTGTGAAGGCTGAGAGGAGCCGGATTCTTTTGAAGCTGAATGAGGAAAATGAAAGGCGTTATCTGGAGGGACAGCTGGGCCGTCAGGTGGAGATTCTGGTGGAGGAGCCGGTGGAGCTTGGGGGGATTCCTTATCAGACAGGGCATACAAGGGAATATTGTAAGGCTGTTTTGGACTCGAAACAGTGCTTGACGGGGCGGATTGTCCGTGCTGTGGCAGAAAAGCAGTTAGAAAATGGAATCCTCTTATGTAAACTTATCTGAAAAGGTATTGTATTTTTGTAAATTATAGAGTAGAATAGGTGGTAGTGGTGTCAGGAGCGTGAAAGAGAATGGGTAGATTAGATAGCACACAAAATTTTAAAGTGTTGCCGGAGACGGAGAATCGGGTGGGAGATATTCTGCATCAGGTATACCAGGCTATGACCGAGAAGGGTTATAATCCGGTAAATCAGATTGTAGGGTATATTATGTCCGGAGATCCGACTTATATCACAAGCCACAACAATGCCCGCAGCCTGATTATGAAGGTTGAGCGTGACGAGCTGGTTGAGGAGCTTTTGAAGGTTTACATTAAGACAACGGTAAAGGAATAGGCGAGGGATTTTTATGAGAATCATGGGACTGGATTTTGGTTCAAAGACCGTGGGGGTAGCTGTGAGTGATCCCCTGGGCATTACGGCGCAGCCCATCGAGATTGTCAGAAGAAAATCGGAGAATAAGCTAAGACAGACCCTTGCCAGAATCGAAGAGCTGATTCGGGAATATCAGGTTACGCAGCTTGTGCTTGGATTACCCAAAAATATGAATAATACCTTAGGAGAGCGGGCGGAGAAATCTCTGGAGTTTAAGGAAATGCTTGAGAGACGGACGGGCCTGCCTGTTGTGATGTGGGACGAGCGGCTGACCACGGTGGAAGCTAACCGTGCCCTGATGGAAGGTAACGTGAGAAGAGAAGAGAGAGGTAAGTACGTGGACGCCCTTGCGGCAGTCCTGATTCTTCAAGGTTATCTGGATCGTATTTGCGCACCGGGAACTGCTGAACCGGGAGATGAGGAGTAGAGAATGGAAAAAATTACATTCATCCAGGAGGATACGGGAGAGGAGACGGAATTTTTTGTTCTGGAGGAAACAAGGCTGAATGGAACGGACTATATTTTGGTGGCGGATTCGGAAGAAGAGGATGCGCAGGCGCTGATTTTGAAGGATTTGTCATCGGACGGGGACCAGGAAGCGGTTTATGAGATTGTAGAGGATGAGCGGGAGCTGGAAAGCGTACTGGGAATTTTTGAACAGCTTTTGGAGGATGTGGACATCACCCGTTGAATAAGGGAAAATATGTTGCCAGCCGCAGAGTGAGCAGGGATAAAAAAGCAGCAGCCGAGGCCGGACTGCGGTGAGAAGAGAGCAGGTGATGTCTGTGGCAATCGGAAGAGAGGATTTTAAAAAATTACTGAGGGAAAAGGGACTGAAGGTAACCAGGCAGCGCCTGGTGGTTCTTGAAGTACTGGCGGAAAACCCGCAGGAACATCTGACCACAGAAGAGATATACGAGAGAGTAAAGGCAGAGAACCCGGATATCGGGTTAGCTACTGTTTATAGAACGGTTCAGCTTTTGCTGGAACTGGAGCTGATTGACCGAATCAATCTGGATGACGGCTTTGCCCGCTATGAGATTGGAGACACACAGGAGTGTGAGCGCCACCGGCATCATCATTTGATTTGCCTGCGGTGCGGCCGTGTGTCCGCATTTCAGAAGGACATGCTGGAAGCGCTGGAGACGGGGGTAGAGGCTGCGCTTGGCTTCCGGGTGACGGATCATGAGGTGAAGCTTTACGGCATTTGCAGGGACTGTTCGGAAAAAGAAATATAATTTGCGACTTTACCCTTTAGTGCCGTCGCGCAGCGACTTAAAATAGGAGGTTTAAGATTGAGAAATATTAACAATTCAAAATTGCGTATCATTCCCCTGGGCGGATTGGAGCAGATTGGAATGAATATTACTGCCTTTCAGTTTGAAGACAGTATTATTGTTGTGGACTGCGGCCTGTCCTTTCCGGAGGATGATATGCTGGGAATCGATTTGGTGATTCCCGATATCACATATTTAAAGGACAACATTGAGAAGGTCAAGGGCTTTGTGATCACCCACGGACATGAGGATCACATCGGTGCTCTTCCCTATGTTTTGAAGGAAATCAATGTTCCCGTCTATGCAACCAAGCTGACCATCGGTCTTATTGAGAACAAGCTTCGCGAGCACAATTTGCTCAATCAGACCAAGCGGAAGGTGATTCAGCATGGGCAGTCGATCAATCTGGGAGCATTTCGAATCGAGTTTATTAAGACAAATCACAGCATTGTGGATGCTTCCGCTCTGGCTATTTATTCCCCGGCGGGAATCATCGTTCATACGGGAGACTTCAAGGTGGATTATACGCCGGTCTTTGGGGACGCCATTGATTTGCAGCGTTTCGGAGAGATTGGAAAGAAAGGCGTGCTGGCATTGATGTGCGACAGCACCAATGCGGAGCGCCCGGGCTTTACCATGTCGGAGCGCACGGTGGGAAGCGTGTTTGACAATATTATGTCGGATCACAAAAATTCCCGCATTATCATTGCCACCTTTGCCTCCAATGTGGACCGGGTGCAGCAGATTATCAATTCTGCCTACAAGTACGGCCGTAAGGTTGTAGTGGAGGGGCGGAGTATGGTCAATGTAATCAAGACGGCGTCGGAGCTTGGATATCTGAGCGTTCCGGACAAGACGCTGATTGATATTGAGATGATGAAGAATTATCCGGACGACCAGGTGGTGCTGATCACCACGGGAAGCCAGGGGGAATCTATGGCGGCCCTGTCCCGGATTGCGGCTAATCTTCACAAAAAGGTGCAGATTAAGCCGGGGGATACGGTGATTTTCAGCTCCAAGGCCATTCCGGGCAATGAGAAAGCCGTGTCCAAGGTGATCAACGAGCTTTCCATGAAGGGAGCCGATGTGATTTTCCAGGATGCCCATGTGTCCGGCCATGCCTGTCAGGAGGAAATCAAGCTGATTTATTCCCTGGTGCATCCCAAGTATGCCATTCCCATCCACGGAGAGTACCGCCATCTGAAGGCTCAGGCGGATCTGGCCAAGAACCTGGGAATTGCCAAGGAGAACATTTTCATCCTTTCCTCCGGCGATGTGCTGGAGCTTGGCGAGAACAGCGCCAAGGTTGTGGATCATGTGCATACGGGCGCGATTCTGGTGGACGGCCTGGGTGTGGGAGATGTAGGAAATATCGTATTAAGGGATAGACAGCATCTTGCCGAGGATGGTATTATGATTGTAGTAATGACGCTGGAGAAGTACAGCAATCAGCTTCTGGCAGGACCGGACATTGTGTCCCGGGGCTTTGTCTATGTGAGAGAGTCCGAGGATTTGATGGGAGAAGCAAGGTCGGTTGTGGATGATGCGGTAAATGATTGTCTGGATCGCGGTGTTTCCGATTGGGGAAAATTAAAAAATGTGATCAAAGATTCCCTGAGTGATTTTATCTGGAAAAGGACAAAACGAAATCCCATGATTCTTCCTATTATTATGGAAGTGTAGGGAACTTACCATGTAGGAGACGGAAGATGAATATTAAACGAGCAGCTTTAACAGTCTTATCAATTGCTTTAAAAATCGTGGTGATTGCAGTCGTGATACTGGGGATTGTCCGCCTGGGCGGCATGGCTTTTGACTACGGCCACTCCGTATTTCAGGAGGAGGCGGTGGACGCGGAGCCGGGAAGAAGCATTACGGTGACCATTGAGGACGGCACGGATATTTCGGCAATTGCGAAGCTTCTGGAGGATAAGGGGCTGGTCAATGACTGGAAGCTGTTCTATATTCAGGTTAAGGTGTCCAAGTATGCAAAAAGGCTGGAGGCCGGGACCTATACGCTGACTACGGCGATGAAGCCGCGGGAAATGATGGCGGTCATGGCCGGGACAGATCCGGCTGAGGAAGAGTAAGTGATTGTTGACGAGAGAATAACGGCCTATATCAATTCTCTGGATATGGGCAATACGGAGCTTTTAAATGAGATAGAAGAGGAAGCGAAAAGGGATTTTGTGCCGGTGATCCGCCGGGAGATGCAGAGCCTTTTAAAGACGCTTCTGGCAGTCAGACAGCCCAGGGCCATTCTGGAGGTAGGAACGGCCGTAGGCTTTTCTGCTCTTTTGATGTGTGAGTATGCCCACCCGGAGGCGCACATTACGACGATTGAGAAGTATGAGAAGCGGATTCCCATAGCGAAGGAGAATTTTCGGAGAGCCGGGCGGGAGGAGCGCATTACGCTTTTGGAGGGGGATGCGTTGGAGCATCTTCGGCAGCTTTCCGGACCCTTTGACTTTATTTTTATGGATGCGGCCAAGGGGCAGTATATTCATTTCCTTCCCGATGTGCTGCGGATTTTGGCGCAGGGGGGACTTTTGTTGTCGGATAATGTTCTGCAGGACGGAGATCTGATTGAATCCCGGTTTGCGGTGGAGCGCCGGAACCGGACCATTCACAGCAGGATGAGGGAATATTTGTATGAGCTGAAGCACAATCCGCAGTTGGTTACTTCGATTCTTCCCTTGGGGGATGGAGTGACTTTGAGTGTGAAGCAATGATATAACACAATGATATAAGACAGCAAGCTCCCGGCAGTACCGGAAGGATTTACGGACACCTGCATCTGTGGCGGGAAATCCTTTTAGAGGAAGGGCACCGGACGGGAGATTGCGGAACTGGAATAAAGGTGACAGGGGATGAGAAAACCGGAATTGTTAATACCCGCCAGCAGCTTAGAGGTATTGAAGGTGGCGGTGATTTTTGGGGCGGATGCCGTTTATATCGGAGGGGAAGCCTTCGGTCTTCGGGCAAAGGCTAAGAATTTTTCTTTGGAGGAGATGAAGGAGGGCATTGCATTTGCCCACAAATACGGAGTGAAGGTCTATGTGACGGCTAATATTCTGGCGCATAACCGGGACCTTAAGGGGGTTCGGACATATTTTCAGGAGCTTAAGGAGGTGTGTCCGGATGCCCTGATTATTGCGGACCCCGGTGTATTCATGCTGGCAAAGGAGATTTGCCCGGAGATTGAGCGTCATATCAGTACCCAGGCCAACAATACCAATTATCTGACCTACCGCTTCTGGAAGGAGCAGGGGGCGAAGCGTGTGGTATCGGCAAGGGAGCTTACACTTTCGGAGCTTCGGGAGCTTCGGGCCAATATTCCGGAGGATTTGGAGATTGAGACCTTTATTCATGGGGCTATGTGCATTTCTTATTCCGGGCGGTGCCTTTTGAGTAATTATTTTACGGGGAGAGATGCGAATCAGGGGGCATGTACACATCCCTGCCGCTGGAAATATGCGGTGGTGGAGGAGACGCGGCCGGGAGAGTATTTTCCTGTTTATGAAAATGAGAGAGGGTCTTATATTTTTAACTCCAAGGATCTCTGTATGATTGAGCATATTCCAGAGCTTTTGGAGGCGGGGATTGACAGCTTTAAGATAGAGGGGCGGATGAAGACAGCCCTTTATGTGGCTGCGGTAGCCCGGACTTATCGGAAGGCCATTGATGACTGCCTTAGATCACAGGAGCTTTATCGGCAGAATATGGACTGGTATCGGGAGCAGATTGGCGGCTGTACTTATCGGGAGTTTACCACGGGATTTTTCTATGGGAAACCGGATGAGAACAGTCAGATTTATGGAAATAACACTTACATCAAGGGGTATACGTACCTGGGAATTGTGAATGAGCTTGACGGGCGCGGGTATTGCCGGATTGAGCAGCGCAATAAGTTCTCTGTGGGGGACGAGATTGAGATTATGAAGCCGGACGGGACCAATGTGCCTGTGAGGGTGGAGGAGCTTCTTGATGAAGAGGGAAGCCGGATGGAGAGTGCGCCCCATCCGAAGCAGAAGCTGTTTGTGCGGCTGAGCGGTGAGGCGGAGGTTTTTGATATTCTGCGGAAGCGGGAGGAAGCGCCGGGGGCGGAATAAAAAAAGAGGATCTGTGCATGGCCTATTATCTGAGATATTAGGTGGAAAGGCACTTCTTTGGGGGAGTTATCATAAGATAATATAAATCCGCCAAAGAGGTGCCTTTTTGAAAACTTTTCCCCAACCACTACCGGCCAAAGAGGAGCAATTTTATCTGCAGAAGCTGAAGGAGGGAGACCTTGAGGCACGCAATATCCTGGTGGAGCATAATCTGCGTCTGGTGGCCCATATTGTGAAGAAATATCAGGGAACCGAGGAGGACGTGGAGGATTTGATTTCCATTGGTACGATTGGTCTGATTAAGGCTGTTACGACGTTTGACAGCGGAAAGGGACCGCGGCTCGCTACGTATGCGGCGCGCTGTGTGGAAAATGAGCTTTTGATGTTTTTCAGGGCCAGGAAAAAGACGGCCAGGGAGACTTCTTATTATGAACCGATTGGTACGGATAAGGAAGGAAATGAGATTCATCTGCTGGATATTATTGAGAGTAATGAACGGGATGCTTTTGCGCAGATTAGCTTGAAGGCGGACAGTAAGAAGCTGTATGAGCTTTTGGATCAGGTGCTGACGCCCAGGGAGCAGAAGGTTTTGATTATGAGGTACGGGCTTTATAATGGGAAGGAGTATACCCAGAGGGAGATTGCGGGGCAGCTTGGGATTTCCAGGTCTTATATTAGCAGGATTGAGAAGAATGCTTTGGGGAAGTTGAAGGAGTATTTTTAGGAGGGGTGGACGGGACCGAGCCGAAACCAGGCCCGGGCTTTTCCATATCCCGTGTTCGGACGGTTCACGTACACACTGTCTGCTCTTGTCGGACTTGCGGGGCGTGGGTTTGACAGGCTTCGCCTGTTTGGACTTTTTTGACGCAGGTCCGCCAATATCAGACAGTGTGTGCGTGAACAGCCGGACACTGGGATACTGGAACAGCCCGGGCCTGGTTTCGGCTCGGTCCCTGTCTTTGGGGGCGTAGGGGTGGGGGTGGGTCTTTTTGGAATAGTGGGAAATTGTCTTTATGGGGTGTTTCGTAAGGGCGATGGATATGGAATGGGGGGTTAGGTGATGTCGTTTAGGGTGAAGTTTAGGGCTTTTTTTAGGTCGGGTAGGGTGAGTTCTACCTGGTAGCCTATTTTGCCAGCGCTGAATAGGATGGTTTGGAAGGTGAGGGCGGTGGTGTCGATGGTGGTTTGGAATTGCTTTTTCATGCCGATGGGGGAGCAGCCGCCGTGGATGTAGCCGGTTAGGGGGAGGAGATCTTTGGATTTGAGCATGGTGATGCTTTTTTCGTTGACGGAGCTGGCGGCTTTTTTGAGGTCTAGTTCTTTGGTGACGGGGACTAGGAATACGTAGTTGGTTTTTGAGCTTCCGGAGGTTACCAGGGTTTTGAATACTTGGTTGGGGTTTTGGTTTAGGATGGCGGCAACTTCCAGGCCGCTGATGACGCCGGTGTTGGCGTAGGAGTGGCTTTTGTAGGGGATTTTCTTTTGGTCTAAGATTCGCATGACGTTTGTTTTTTCTTGGGGTTTTTTCATGGTTTTTATTATTCCTTTCGCTTTTTTCAAGATATGTATAAATCGTGAAAGAAAAATTTGCGTTTTCTTTTGGCTGGGATGAAATTGTGTTGTTGGTTTTTCCAGGAGCGTGTGCTTGCATTGGGAGAATGGGGGTGATTTTATTATAGTCGGAGTGGATGATTAGTGTCTACTGGTATTTGGAAAGTTTTTTGTTTTTTGATATATGTTTGAAAGAGTGATGATTGTATGATGAGAAACCTGAAAAGGCAAATGCATGAACGATTTGTAAACAAATCACTTTTGTGAATATTTATAAACATGTTATTTCTTATTGTCCCAGTTCGTTTAATTGTTGCTGGTGAAATACGTGTATAAATATACATTTTCAATGATTTTATACATTTTCCCAGTAATAGGATATTTGGTCTACGATAGTTGTATCAGTAGAATATTGTCAATATATTTTTCATTCATTCTTAAGATTGATATATGTACGTTGAAATATACAATAAAATAATGTATGATATAAAATGTATTTTTTGAGGAGGATAACCATGAAAAAGAAGTTATATTACATTATTTGTTTATGTAGTCTTGTTTCGATTATGTTATGCGCATGTAACAATTCCGTAGACAGCATTACCGAAACGGTAACATTTCAAGCAACAGTAATTGAAGTCACAGGTAATTCAATTTTAGTAGAACCGATAGAGGGTTCTTCGGAACTTAGTTCATCAGATCAGTTCAGTATACCAAACAAAGACGGGCTAGAATTGCAAACGGGAAATATTATTGAAATTGAATATAACGGAGATATTTTAGAATCCTATCCTGCACAGTTGGGAGAAGTATATAACATTACTATTGTGAAAAGCTAATCATGTATAATTTAGGTTATGCTTTGAATTTTATAAATGCAAAACTATTCAGAACCCCTGATAGAGTCCATGTGACTTTTTGTGAAAAACAGAGAAAATAAAAAATTTGTTTTCACTCAACTTGTCTCTTGTTGGTGGATAACCAACCGGTGCTTAATCAGTTATTTCCATCTTTGTGGATTACCGATTTTA
>CAJTIM010000035.1 GCA_910576325.1 Clostridia bacterium | reverse complement strand
AGGATATTTGAGAGGAGCTGTCCTTAGTACGAGAGGACCGGGATGGACTGACCGCTGGTGTATCTGCTGGTTTACCAAGGCCATGACAGAGTAGCCAAGTCGGGAAGGGATAAACGCTGAAGGCATCTAAGCGTGAAGCCCCCCTCAAGATGAGATATCCCATTCGAAAGAAGTAAGACCCCTTAAAGACGATAAGGTAGATAGGGCAGAGGTGGAAGTGCAGTAATGTATGGAGCTGACTGCTACTAATCGGTCGAGGGCTTGACCAAGCGTCATAGGAGAGAGAAGAACAGAAAAGACTAAGAGAAAACCAAGATGTGGAAGAGATAATTCAGTATATAGTTTTGAAGGCATATGAGATATGTTTACAGAACAGTCTTTCAGCAGGAGATACCTGCAAGGAAGGCTGTTTTTTATGTTAAAAAGAGATTTTATAAAAAATAGTGTTAAGTTATTACGGAAAATACAATTGTAATCTCTTTCCGGATTCGTTATACTAAAATCAAACAGCATCCTGACAGGAAAGAAGCGTCAATATATAGTGGGAACCGTGGATATGGAACATCAGGATTCACGGGAAAGAGGCGCTGATCGGAGACGGCAGTGAGAAAACAAACGGAATTTAACATCAAAATATCAATGGAAAACGTATGTGCCTTTCTGAACATAGATAAGAACAGCCCGTTGTACGAAGAAGTAATGGAGGAGCTTCCTAAAATGCTGCCGGAGGCATATGAGAGGATCAAGCCAAGGGCACTTTTGGAATTCGGAGACCTGGATGGTTATTCGATAGAGATCGACGGAAAGCCGGTGAGGGAAGCTCTGTACGGAATTCTGACGATTGGAAGGGAAATGGAAGAGTGGTCAAGAAGGCTTTTTGCCGATGGGGACTGCCTGAAAGGTATGCTGGCGAACGCTATTGCGGATCATTACCTTTTTCAGATGGATACGGAGCAGCAAAATAGCGCAGTAGAGCTGTGCAGGAAACGCGGACAGGGAATTGCCGGGAGATTGGAGGCGCCTCAGGACATTTCCATGAGTATTCAGAAGAAGGCTTACGAGATAACACAGGCGGAGAAAGTGGGCATCGCCATGAAAGAGAGCTATATGTACGATCCGGTGAAAACCATGTGTCAGGTATATCTTCCGGATGAAAATACAGGCCGTTATTGTCCGGAACATGACTGCGGAAAATGCGACAATCAAATCTGCAGGCACCGTCAGGCTTCAACTGTCCGGGTTATTCTGTATACAGGAGAAGAGGAGCGGAGCATCCGGGCAGAAAAATCAAAAAGTCTGCTTGATACATTTCGGGAGCATAAGCTCCTTTTGTCTGCTGTCTGTGCAGGAAAGGGAACCTGCGGAAAATGCAGGGTTCATTTTTTGGAAGGTGCATCGGAACCTTCCGCGGAGGATAAGAGATTTTTTAAAAAAGAAGAGCTGAAGAAGGGATGGCGCCTTGCGTGCCGGGCATATCCCCAGAAGGACTGCATTGTCTGGATGGAGCAAAGAGAGGGGGATTTCTTTGTTTTGGCAGATGCGGAGGAGAAAGGCAGGGATGCTTTTGGAGATGAGAAGCCGGAAGAAGCACAGAAACAGAGCAGGACCTACGGGATTGCCGCAGATATAGGAACCACTACCATTGCCATGCAGCTGGTAGAGCTGTCCGGCAGGAGAATCACGGAAGTGTATACGGCCATCAACCGGCAGTATGCCTATGGGGCAGATGTGATCAGCCGTATTGAGGCATCCAATTCCGGGAAAAGGGAGGAGATGAAAAATAGTATATGCGCCGATTTGGAAAAAGGCATCCGTACCCTTGCAAAAAGCTGCCCGGGAGAAATCCGCCGGATGGTAATCTGCGCCAATACGGTTATGGTGCATCTCTTAATGGGTTATTCCTGTGAAACATTGGGCGCATATCCCTTTACGCCGGTGAATATCCGAACCATTCACACTACGGGCAAAAAGCTGTTTAAAGGCGCGGAACGACAGGTAATACAGGAGCTTGAGATTATCATATATCCGGGCATTTCCGCCTTTGTGGGCGGCGATATTACCGCCGGACTCTTTGCACTGGAATTTGAAAGCCGGGAAAAGCCCTCCCTTTTGATTGATCTGGGAACCAACGCAGAGATGGCGGTAGGAAACAGGGAAAGGCTTCTGGCAGCATCCGCGGCGGCAGGCCCTGCTTTTGAGGGAGGAAATATTATCTGCGGGACAGGCAGTATTCCCGGAGCTGTCTGCAGATTAATCATAGAGGGAGAAAAGGCATATCCGGAAACCATCGGCGGCGAGAAGCCCGCAGGAATCTGCGGGACAGGAGCTGTGGAGGCTGTCTATGAGCTTATGAAGGAAAAGGCGGCGGATACGGCAGGGCGCATGAAGATGCCTTGGCTTGAAAAGGGGTTTCCGATTTCGGAGGAAGGAAATATTCGTTTTTATCAAAAGGACATTCGGGAAATTCAGCTGGCAAAATCCGCAGTACGCGCCGGAATGGAAACGCTGCTATTGAAGTACGGAATCACTTGTCGTGAGCTGGAGCATATCTATATTGCCGGGGGTCTCGGCAGTCAGCTGGACATTCACAAGGCCGTAGGAATCGGTCTACTTCCGCCGGAGTGTGAGGGAAAGATTGTGGCTGTGGGGAACACCGGCTTAAGAGGCGCCGTACGGTATCTTCTGGATCCCCGGGCGGAAGAGAAGGCAGAACAGCTTGCAGAGACAGCGGAGGAGATATTACTCTCTGAAAGTAAGGAATTTCAGGAGTTTTATATGGAGTATCTGTGTTTTGAGGAGGCATGATGAGCCGAAGCCGGAAATGATACGGACAGGAATACCTGAAAAGACATTGCGGAACGGGAAACGGAAGCCGCATTGTGCGGATGCTGCGGAATTGAATTGGGAGTGACAGAGATGATTCTGATCGGAGAAAGAATAAATGGTTCCATACCCTCTGTGGCTAAGCTGATAGCCGGCCGGAAGGAGGAGGAGATTCGGGAGCTTGCCCGAAGGCAGGCGGAGGCCGGAGCGGATTTTATAGATATTTGCGCACCTGCGGAGTGTGGGGAGGAGGAAACGCTGCACTGGCTGATTGATGTGGTTCAAAATGCGGCCGATGTGCCGATCAGCATTGACAGTCCCAGCGCAAAAGTGCTGCAAAGTGTGTGGAGATACTGCAAAAGGCCGGGAATTTTCAATTCCGTATCTATGGAGAGCGGGAAGCGGATAGATGAGATCTTCCGAATTATGGCTGAGCAGCCGGGCTGGCAGGTGATTGCAATGCTTTGCGGCGATGAGCGGATTTCCCATTCATTTACATTGAAAAGACGTCTGGGGATTCTGGACGAGATCATGCGGAAGGCCGAAAACCTTCGGATTGAGCCCTCTCGCATCCATATCGATCCCATGGTGGAATCTCTTGTCCTGACCCCTCCGCAGGAGGGAGAGAAGCCCGGAATAGCCGGATACTTAGAGCTGGTCCGCCTTATTCGAAACAGGTATCCGCAGGTGCATATAACCTCGGCGATCAGCAATATTTCTTACGGACTTCCTGCCAGGCGTTACGTGAATTACGGCTTCGCAGCGCTGGCAATGGAGGCGGGACTCAGCAGCGCAATTCTTGATCCCTTGGACGGAGGACTGCAGGCCGTGATTTGCGGGACGGAGACTTTGCTTGGAAGAGAAGAGGAGGAGTGCGGGATAGAATACATTCGTGCTTACAAAAGGGGGCGCTTTATTAAACCATAAGACAGAGAAACTCCTGAAGCTCCTCTAAATTTATGGCGGAATTCATATTCAGCATTATAATCGTAAATCCGGCCGCCATCATAAGGAAACTTAAGGCAATCACGCCTATAATCGTAAATACCAGACGGAGATCCGAATACTTTTTAAGGCACCCGGAGGACTTGCGTAAAAGGTAGCTTCCGGCGAAAAGAAGAATGGGCGCAAAACAGCCGATAAGAAGATAGGATCCAAGACTGAGAAGCAGCATGGAGGGATTCATCAGAAGCTCTGCCGCCGCGCGTTCCGCCTCCTCGCTTACCGGGCCGGTGTTCGACAGGCTTGCAAGAAAGGAAATGCTGTTGTTAATAAAATGGAACAATGCAGGAAGAAGCATATTATTGCTTTTCCGCATAACATAGGCCAGTCCCATGCCGAGAAGGGCGGTAGGAAGAAAACGGTAAGGATCCAGATGAAACAGACCGAAAATCAATCCGATGCACAGAACCACCACCCAGTCCCTGGTAATACCCCGAAAGGTATGCATGATAAAGCCGCGGTGCATGGCCTCCTCACAGATGGCCGGTGATACGGCTACAATCAGGAAGGAGAAAAATGCCGGAACAGAGGAAAACATAGAGCTCATATTGGAGCTGATATCCAGAAAGCCTTCCGGAAAGATCATCATGGAAGCGAGTGTTACCAGCATAACAAAAAGGAAGCAGCCAACCCAGATAAGAATGGTTCCCACAATCTGTCCAAACCGCGGCCGGCGGATGGGAAACACCTCCCGAAAGCTCTGTTTCGTCAAACGCACGGCCAGCAGCGTCACAAACAGAAGCCCCAGCTCCGTCAAGAGAAGCCCCACCATGCCAAAGCGAAACTGCAGAGGCGCAAATACAAAAATAAATAAAACCATAATAATAAAAAATAAGCCGATTCCGTAAAGCGGATTTAAGCGGCGCTTTTCTTCTTCAAAAAAATCCATATGTCAAACCTCCTGTAAAAGAAACTTTTGTTACCTCCAATGAACAAGGCAGCGTTATTTCATATATTTAATCTCAGTTTACCACCCCAAAAGCACTTCCGCAATGTAAAATTCCTGTGATATCTGATTTTGGTCTATGGTCATTTTTCAAAAAATATGATAAACTTGTATTATTGTAAAGAAATTTTGAACCAGAACAGCTCTGTTTTAAGTGACGGACGTATATTTGCTTTGGGAATAAGAGGAAGAGTTAAGGGAGAGCAGCGAATGGAACAGGAACTACTCGAACAGGAAATCAATACGTACAGGGAAAAGGTAAGGCGCTGCGTCTCCAAGGAAGAGGTGTGGCAGATCAAAGAGGATTATGAGGACGCGCTTCTTCTGGGAATCAGCGTAGTGGAGAGTAATCCGGTGCTTTCCCTCCAGCAGAAATTGGAATTTACCATGCTTAAGGATACAAAGCTGTCCATGATGGCTGAGATGATTGAGGAATTTGCCGGGAGTCCGGAATACGAAGCTCTGCCCGACAGAGCGGAGGGCGCGAAGGAAGCAAAGGAATCGCATATGGAGATGGAATCTTTATCCCAGGAGGAAGAGCTGAAACGGATGCTGATGAAGCGGGCTAAGGCCATGAACAGCTATGCGGGCAGCCGGAAGGGAGCGGATGGCCAGGAGCCAACGCCTTTTGATGCAAAGGGATAAAAGTGATACATATGAGGAGTGAAGGCAAAATATGATAGCAATCATTGACTATGATGCAGGCAATTTAAAGAGCGTGGAAAAAGCCTTGCTGTCTCTGGGGCAGGAAACCGTTGTAACCAGAGACAGGGAGGAGCTTTTGAGCGCGGATAAGGTGATTCTTCCCGGCGTGGGGAATTTCGGGGATGCCATGCAAAAGCTTAGGACCTATGGTCTGGAACCGGTGATACGGGAGCTTGTAAAAAGTCGGATTCCCTTTCTTGGCATCTGTCTGGGACTCCAGCTGCTTTTTGAGGAGAGCGAGGAGGCTCCCGGCGTACCGGGACTTGGGATTTTGAAGGGGAAGATTTTAAGGATTCCGGAAGGAGCGGGGCTTAAGATTCCTCATATCGGATGGAACTCCCTGAAGCTAGAGAATCAGGGACGGCTCTTTGAAGGGCTTAGTGACGAACCTTATGTGTATTTCGTCCACTCCTACTATCTGAAGGCGGAGGACGAAGCCATTGTAAAGGCGGTAACGGAGTACGGAACCCGGATTCATGCCTCGGTGGAGCAGGACAATGTATTTGCCTGCCAGTTTCATCCCGAGAAGAGCAGCGGAACCGGACTGCGGATTCTGGAAAACTTTTCCAAGCTATAATAAAAAAGATTTTTCTGACTGCCTGCAATTGATATGCGGGTGTATTGTCCGCCTGGTAATCAGACGGCACGCCAACGATAAAAAATTGCGGTATGAGGTTGGAGGGCAGGAACATGTTTACAAAGAGAATTATTCCCTGTCTGGATGTACATGCCGGACGGGTGGTAAAGGGCGTTAATTTTGTGAATCTCCGGGATGCCGGGGACCCGGTGGAGATTGCGGCTGCCTACGACAAGGCCGGGGCGGACGAGGTGGTGTTTTTGGATATCACGGCAAGCTCCGACGCCCGGAATACGGTGGTGGATATGGTGCGCAAGGTGGCCGAGAAGGTCTTTATCCCCTTCACGGTGGGAGGCGGCATCCGCACCGTGGAGGACTTCCGAGCGCTGCTTCGGGAGGGTGCGGATAAGATTTCCGTAAATACGGCGGCGATTATGCGGCCGGAGCTTATCAGCGAGGCGGCGGACAAGTTCGGAAGCCAGTGCGTGGTGGTGGCCATTGACGCCAAGCGAAGAGCCGACGGAAGCGGATGGAATATCTACAAGAACGGCGGCCGGGTGGATATGGGCCTGGACGCGGTGGAGTGGGCCGTGAAGGCGGAGCGCCTGGGCGCCGGGGAGATATTGCTCACCAGTATGGACTGTGACGGAACGAAGGAGGGGTATGACATTGAACTGACCCGCACCGTTGCCGAGCATGTCTTGATTCCGGTGATCGCCTCCGGAGGGGCCGGAACAAAGGAGCATTTCCGGGAAGCGCTGACGGATGGAAAGGCAGACGCGGTATTGGCGGCTTCCCTGTTTCATTATAAGGAACTGGAGATTCGGGAGCTGAAAGAATATTTAAGAGAACACGGAGTTCCAGTGCGGCTGTAGCGGAACTGAAAAAAGATTACAGGTGCGCCGAAGCGGCTTTACCCTTTAGCGCCGTCGCGCAGCGACTAAATTAGGAGATGAAAAGTATGGCAATGATTCAAAATGACTGGCTGGAACCCTTAAACCCGGAATTTCGCAAGCCCTATTATGCGGAGCTTTTTCAATTTGTGAAAGAGGAATACGCCACAAGAAAGGTATTCCCCCCGGCGGATGATATTTTCAATGCCTTTCATCTGACGCCTCTTAGCCAGGTGAAAGTAGTGATACTGGGGCAGGACCCTTACCACAATGACGGACAGGCTCACGGTCTGTGCTTTTCCGTGAAGCCGGATGTGGACGTCCCCCCCTCTCTGGTGAACATTTACCAGGAGCTTCACGACGATCTGGGCTGCGACATTCCCAACAACGGCTACCTCACCAAATGGGCAGAGCAGGGCGTGCTGATGTTGAATACGGTGCTGACAGTGCGGGCGCATCAGGCCAATTCCCACAGAGGAAAGGGCTGGGAGGAATTTACGGATGCAGCCATCCGCATCCTCAATGAGCAGGATCGGCCCATCGTGTTTATCCTGTGGGGAAGTCCGGCCCAGAAAAAGGCGGCGATGCTGCATAACCCGAAGCATCTTATTTTAAAATCCCCTCATCCAAGCCCGCTGTCCGCTTACCGGGGATTCTTTGGCAGCAGGCCCTTCAGTCAGACCAACGAGTTCCTGGAGAGGAACGGATTGGAGCCTGTAGATTGGCAGATTGAGAATGTATAAGCAATATGAGGCGGTAAGGAAATGGCTTCTTGAGCAGAAAAAGAGCACGCGGGTTATGCTTCTGCTTCTGACAGCTGCCGTTGCTTTTTATATGGTAATCCTCCTCTGGCTGATACCGGAGATGATGGAAGCCGTCCCTATGGACACGAAATACTGGAAGGTTAAAATAGCAGCGTCCATACTCTTTCTGCTTCCGGTATATGCAGGGCTTTTGTGGGGCGCTTACCGGTGTTCTTTCCTGTCTGTGAGGACAGGGACCTGGGAGGAGTTTGAAAAGAGCAGGCTTTTCAGGAGAAAAGGGGCGGAAAACGGACAAGAGAAAGAAAACCGGCGGCTTTGGCGTTGGTTTCTGCTGGGCTTTGGCCTGACCTTTCTCTGGCTGATGCTGTACTACTATGCCTATTTTCCGGGTTCCTTTGACTGGGACAATCTGGATCAGTGGTGGCAGATTCAGAACAGCCAGTATGATACCTGGCATCCGGTGTTCCACACTCTGATCATTGCCCTGTTTTCAAGGATTGTGAATCATTACGGCTTTGCGGTATTTATGCAGCTGTTTTTATACAGCCTTCTCTGTGGATATCTGCTTGTCACAATGGCAAAATGGAGATTTCCGGCCTGGGGTCTGGCGCTGACGGAATTTTTTCTGGCGGCCAATCCTCAGACACATCGAATCCTGCTCTTTATGTGGAAGGACAGTGCGCTGACGCTTTTTATGCTGCTCTTCACCGTATTCCTTTTGAATACCTGGCTGAGCAATGGAAGGTGGCTTAGAAAGCGCAGGAACCTTGCAATCTGGATTCTGGCGCTGATTTCCGTTTCTATGGTGCGGCACAACAGCATTTTGTTTACCATTCCGTTCCTGGCGCTGACAGCCTTTTGCTTTCGGGAGATACGCAGACAAAGTATTCTTTCGCTTGTTCTGATGCTGGCGGGGATGCTGGTGATTAAGTATCCGGTATACAATCTGGTGGGAGCCAGCCGCCCGGAGCAGACCTATGTGGAGACGGTGGGAGTTCCCATGACCATTCTCTGCAACATTCATGAGACAGCGCCGGAGAGCCTTGATCCGGAGGCTGCGGACTTCCTGGCAAAGATTGGCCCGGAAAAACGGTGGAAGGTTTATGAGATGGGAAATTACAACTCCTTTAAGTTTGTAACCAATGCCAATGCGGTGATTTCCGAGACGGAACCGGCGGATTTTCTCAGATTTACGGCGCGCACCGCGGGCAATGCGCCGGGACTGTCCGTGCAGGCGGTCTATCAGGTGACGCGGATGGTGTGGGATATCCGGGGCGCTACGCCCTGGCATGGGGATCTGGAGTTTCAGCTTCGGGAAAATGAGTGGAACTTTGCCTATGTTAAGAATCGGGCTGTTTTGCGGGAAACGCTGAATGATTTTGACGAGTGGGTCATGGACAGCCCCTTTGACCTGGTTTTCTCCTACAATGGGCTGCATCTTCTGGCATTGATTCTAAGCACACTGTTTGTATTTGTAAAGAAGAATAAGGGATGGAAGGCCATGTGCATTGCCTTGCCTCTGCTGGCCTACAGCTTGGGAACCATGCTGCTTTTGTGCGGGCCGACCTATCGGTTCTTTCACTTCAACAGTGTGATAGCGGTTCCGCTTTGCCTGCTGTTGTTTTCCGCTGAAAAGAAATACGGCTCTGCTGCGTAGCAGGGCCGTAAAAATAACCATATTTTCAATATAATATCAATATAATGGCTTTTCATCCAGATTTTTGTTGGCCGTAGCCAGCATCAGCTTTAAGCGGTTCAGCTGATTTACCTCGCTTGCTCCCGGATCGTAATCAATGGCGATTACATTGGACTTGGGATACTGTCTCCGCAGCTCCTTGATTACGCCCTTGCCCACGACATGATTGGGCAGGCAGCCGAAGGGCTGGGTGCAGACAATGTTGTTCACGCCGTTGTGAATCAGCTCCAGCATTTCGCCGGTCAGAAACCACCCTTCGCCGGTCTGGTTTCCAAGGGATACAAATCTTGAAGCCATTTTCCCCATCTCATCAATATTGCCGGGGGGCACAAAATGAACGCTCTTTTCCAATGCCTTTGCCGCCGGCTTTCGCAGCCATTCCATAGCCTTGATTCCCAGCCGTCCGTTCCGGGCGGAGGAACGCTTTTTCCCGAGATAATCCGCCTTAAATTCATTGTTTTTAAAGCAGTAAAGCAGGAAATCCATCAAATCCGGCACCACGGCTTCCGCGCCCTCAGCCTCTAACAGATCCACAAGGTGATTGTTGGCGGAGGGTGAAAACTTCACCAAAATCTCGCCAACCACACCTACCCGGGGCTTTTTCAGATCTTCATAAATGGGAAGTCGATCAAAGTCCTCAATAATACCTCTGCATATTTTTACAAAGCGGCGGTGCGGCGTATGGCTTTTGGAGAGAAAGTCCTGACAGATGCGTTTCCATTTCTCATGAAGCCGGTTGGCTGCGCCGGGGACCTTCTCGTAGGGGCGCATCCGGTAGAGCACACGCAGGAAAATATCGCCGAACACCAGCCCGTAGAGCCCCTTAACGGCCAGAGCGGGAGTCAGCTTAAAGCCGGGATTTTTCTCAAGGCCGCTCAGATTCAGAGAGATCACGGGGATATCGGGATAGCCCGCCTTTTCCAAAGCGCGGCGGATAAAGCCGATATAGTTGGTGGCCCGGCAGCCGCCTCCTGTCTGGGTAACGATGACGGCCAGCTTTTCCGGATTGTATCGGCCGGAGAGAATGGCGGTCATAATCTGCCCCACGATGACAAGAGAGGGGTAGCAGGCGTCGTTGTTCACATATTTTAAGCCCATATCAATGGCGGACTTGTCAGAATCCGGCAAAACCTCCAATTGGAAGCCAAAAGCCCGAAATGCCGGCTCAATGAGGTCAAAATGAATAGGCGACATCTGAGGGCAGAGGATGGTATGGTTTTTTTTCATTTCCTCCGTAAAGACGGTTCTCTCATAGGAGGAGGATACGATGGAGCGGCAGACAGCCTTCTGCTCCCGCACCCGCAGAGCGGAGATAAGGGAGCGGACGCGGATTCTGGCGGCTCCCAGATTGTTTACCTCGTCAATCTTTAAGCAGGTATAAATCTTCCCGGAATTACTCAAAATATCATTTACCTGATCGGTAGTTACCGCATCCAGACCGCAGCCAAAGGAATTGAGCTGAATGAGATCCAGGTCTTCCCGCGATTTTACAAAATTGGCCGCCGCGTACAGACGGGAATGATACATCCACTGGTCCATGACAATAAGAGGCCTCTCCACCCCATATAGATGACTGACCGAGTCCTCCGTAAATACGGCAATGCCGTAGGAATTAATCAGCTCCGGAATACCATGATTGATTTCCGGGTCAATGTGATAAGGTCTTCCGGCAAGAACGATTCCCCGCCGCCCGGTTTCCTTTAAAAAAGAAAGAGTTTCCTCGCCTTTGCGCATCATATCCTCTCTTGCGTTTTCCAGTTCCTTCCAGGCTTTGCGCACGGCGGAAGAAACCTCGGCGGCCGGAATGTGATACTTCCCTTCAAACTCTTCCGTCAGGCGCTTTTCCAGAATCATTTCATTTTCAAAGGACAGGAAGGGATTGAAAAAGTCAATGGAGCCGTCAAGCAACTCGTCGATGTTGTTCTTGATATTTTCCGCATAGGAGGTGACGATGGGGCAGTTGTAGTGGTTGCCCGCATCGGGAAACTCGTTCCGCTCATAGGGAATGCAGGGATAGAAGATAAACTTCAGCCCCTTGCGGATAAGCCAAGTCACATGGCCGTGGGCCAGCTTGGCCGGATAACATTCCGATTCACTGGGAATGGATTCAATCCCCAGTTCATAAATCTTCCGGTTGGAGGCCGGGGAGAGTACCACCCGGTATTTAAGTTCCGTAAAAAACGTAAACCAGAAGGGATAATTTTCATAAAAATTCAGAACCCGGGGAATGCCCACTTCTCCCCGCTCAGCTTCGTCGGCGTTAAGAGGCGTGTAGCCAAACAGCCGTTGATTCTTGTATTCATAGAGGTTGGGGATATGTTCCTCATTCCGGGTCTTCCCGATTCCGCGCTCACAGCGGTTGCCGGAAATGTACTGCCGGCCGCCCGTAAAACGGTTGATGGTCAGGCGGCAGTTGTTGGTGCAGCCTTTGCATTTGGACATGGTAGTGGTAAATTCCAGCCGGTTGATCTGCTCGATGGAGAGCATGGTGGTCTTAAGCTCCGGCGTATAGCGCTCCCGTGCAATGAGGGCGGCTCCGAAGGCTCCCATGATTCCTGCAATATCCGGGCGGATTACCTCGCAGCCCGCTATTTTTTCAAAGCTTCGCAGCACCGCGTCGTTGTAGAAGGTGCCGCCCTGAACAACGATGTGCTTTCCAAGGGAGGAAGCGTCGGAGACCTTGATTACCTTGAACAGAGCGTTCTTAATAACAGAGTAGGCAAGCCCCGCAGAGATATCCGCCACCTTTGCCCCTTCCTTTTGCGCCTGTTTTACTTTGGAGTTCATAAATACGGTACAGCGGGTTCCGAGGTCAATGGGATGCTCCGCAAACAAGGCTTCCCTGGAAAAATCCTCTACGCTGTAATTGAGAGAACCGGCAAAGGTTTCAATAAAGGAACCGCAGCCGGAGGAGCAGGCTTCGTTGAGCTGAACGCTGTCCACGGTGTGATTGCGGATACGGATGCATTTCATATCCTGTCCGCCGATATCCAGGATACAGTCCACCTCCGGGTCAAAAAATTCGGCGGCATAGTAGTGGGCTACCGTCTCAACCTCCCCCTCGTCGAGCATCAGGGCGGCCTTGATCAGCGCTTCCCCGTAGCCGGTGGAGCAGGAACGGGCAATATGGGCGCCCTCGGGCAGAAAACGGTAAATCTCCCGGATGGCCCGCAGGGTTGTCTTCAAGGGACTTCCGTTATTGCTGCTGTAAAAGGAATAGAGCAGGGAGCCGTCCTTAGCAACCAGGGCCGCCTTGGTGGTAGTGCTGCCCGCGTCAATACCGAGAAAGCAGTTTCCCTCGTATGCCTGGAAATCGCTCCGCAGAACCTCATGGCGGCTGTGGCGTTCCTGAAACTTTCCGTATTCATAGCGGGAGGTAAAGAGCGGCTCCATACGCTCCACCTCGAAATCCATACGGATATGGGACTGAAGGCGCTCTTTAAGCTCGCTTAAACGAACCGTCGTCTCCGGCCGGCTGTTCCTGGCAGCGCCTATGGCCGCGAAGAGATGGGAGTGCGCCGGCGCAATGATATGCTCCTCGTCAAGCTTCAGAGTGCGGATAAAGGCGGCCTTCAGCTCGGACAGAAAGTGGAGAGGCCCTCCCAGGAACGCCACATGCCCCCGTATGGGCTTACCGCAGGCCAGTCCGCTGATGGTCTGGTTCACTACGGCCTGAAAAATAGAAGCGGACAAATCTTCTTTTGTCGCTCCTTCGTTGATCAGTGGCTGAATATCCGATTTTGCAAATACGCCGCAGCGGGCGGCAATGGTGTACAGGGATTGGTAATTTTTGGCATACTCATTCAGGCCGGAAGCGTCCGTCTGTAAAAGGGACGCCATCTGATCGATAAAGGAGCCTGTGCCGCCGGCACAGATGCCGTTCATGCGCTGCTCGATATTACCGCCCTGGAAGTAAATGATTTTTGCATCCTCGCCGCCAAGTTCAATGGCAACGTCGGTCCTGGGCGCCTCCGCCTCCAGTGCCTGCGCTACCGCAACCACTTCCTGAACAAAGGGAAGCTTCAGATGATTCGCCAGATTAAGGCCGCCGGAGCCTGTAACAGCGGGGGAGAGGATGGGATCGCCGAGCGCGGCTTCGGCACGGCCGAGAAGCTGAGCCAGCGTCTCCTGAATATTAGCAAAATGACGTTCGTAATCGGAAAACAGCAGCTTCCGATTTGCGTCCAATACTGCGATTTTTACGGTGGTGGAACCGATGTCGATTCCCAACATAGATGCAGTCTGATTGTTCATAACCAATTTTTCTGCAGGATATGTACTGCAGCCTCCTTTTCTATAGAGGAGCGCTTCCGGAAAATCCGGTTTCCGGGATACTCCAATCCCGGGCGGGGCAGAAACGATTGGGTTTGAACCGTCCGGGCAATAAGAAAAACGTTGCGGCCTTCCCTTCGGCCGGCAGCAGAAAAACTACATGATTTTACATTATACGACAATTAAAAAATTAAGGCAAATAAAAAATCTATAAAATAAATTCTTAATTTTTCCCAAATATGACGGTTTGTGGATGGAAAATCGAAAATCCGGAGCTTTTAGAAACGGAAATTAGAAAAGGTGCATATAATATCCTATTAAAATAAGGAAAGAATAGAGGTAAAATATTTATGAATCATTGCCAGGGCGTTCTTCATATTGTACAAAAGGGGGATACGCTGTATCTTTTAAGCCGCCGTTATCATATACCTTTGTGGATGGTCCTGAATGCAAATCCCTATGTCAATATCTACAATCTTCAGGTGGGGGATGAGATCTGTATTCCCTGCCGGATACGGCCCAGGGAAGACTGCTGCTTCTCTGACGGGGAATAAACAGGAAACAGGGAAGAGCCGCAGGAATACATTGCAAAATCGTTCCTTTTGTGATATATATAAAGATGATTAAACCTCGCTTTTTATTGTTTTGCAGGTACGGAAATAATAAAAAGTAAAAAAGGTACAGTATATGAAAAGGAGCCAAAGAAAATGGGATTGAATGAGGTACAAAAGAAAACACGTTCGGATTATCTTGAAAATAATCTGATCATAACAGAGTGTTCGCAAAAAAAGCAGTATGCTTTTGTCAGCTATGCAAGCGATGACTGGGAGACCGTGTTTAAGCAGGCGGTTATACCGCTTCAGCAGCAGTATGGCCTGCATGTTTATGCGGATAAGGCTTTCGACAAGTTAAATGACAAATGGATCGTGCCGATGCTGAGGAATGTCCGCGGCTCAGATTTGATGCTTGTTTTTGTAAGCCAGAACTACATTGAAAGCTATGCCTGCTTTCTGGAGCTTTTGACAGCAGTAAACAATAAAAAGCAGATTGTCTTTGTGGATTTGGGGGGGGTTACACCTCGGCGACACTACGGATCAGCCAAGCATTGAGCGCGGCGTAAAGAATGAGATCCTGAATCAGGGCGCCAATATTTCCACCAATACAAACAACAGTTCTAATGACTTGATGAGGGCTATGAAATCATCCTTCACAAGTATCTCTACCCTTCTTGAGCAGGACGCGCTCTCGAAATATGACATTTCCGATGCGTTTATCAACTTTTTCCGCGACGCATCCATCAACAGAAAAAGCATAAATGACCTCAGGGCGCTGATGCATACGATCAAGTCTGTCAGCAATCGTGTATTTGACAAGATACCGGAACAAAATCCCAGAAATGAGGCTCCTTATATTCCGGCAAAAGCACCTGCGCCGCAGGAACAGCAGGCCGTGGGACAGCCTGCCCGGAGTGTTCAGTCTGAGGCGCATACCGGGGAACAGCCCGCTCCAAGTGATCCGTCTGAGGCAGGTCCCGCAGCACAGTCTTTTGTGCGCAGTCAGGGGGAAGAGATCACGGCACAGTCCGCCGGGAATCCTCAGCCCGAGGTACAGTCCGCGGCGGAGTACAGTCTTGACGAGCTTGTACGGAAGGGCCCGGCCGGCGCCCGCCCGCGCGGCAAGAAATCCATTGCAATACTGATTGGCGCTGCGGCGGGACTTGCAATCGTCATCATGGCCTTTGTGCTGATTTCCTCCAGAAGTAAGCAGGTGGAGGCAATGGCCTATGAATTCAGCATGCAGGACGGGAATAAAATGCAGCTGTATTCCGGCGAATACACAGGCGAATGGAAGAGCAATAAGCCGTACAGGCAGGGGTCTTTTTCCTATGAAGATGCGGATAACAGTGACAACAGCTTCGTGTATGAGGGTGAATGGGAGGACGGCCTGGCAAACGGTCAGGGAACCATGACCTGGGCAAACGATGCTGTCTATGAGGGTGAGTTTGCAGGCGGCAAGAGAAACGGTCAGGGGACCTACACCTGGGCAGACGGCTCTGTCTATGAGGGCGAATGGGTAAATGGTTTGAAAAATGGCCAGGGAACTTATACAAATCCCAACGGCTATTGTTATAAGGGCGAATGGAAAGACGGTAAGGCAAGCGGCCAGGGAACCATGACCTTTGCGGAAGATGATGACAAGGGTCGCCGCGAGTATGTAGGCGAATTTGCGAACGACAAGAGAAACGGCCAGGGAACCATGACCTGGACCAGCGGTGCCGTCTATGAAGGCGGGTGGAAAGACGGAAATAGAAGCGGTCAGGGGACCCACACCTTTGCCAAAGACGATAAGTATAACCGTCGTGATTATACGGGCCAATGGGAAAACGATAAAGCGAGTGGTCAGGGAACTATGACCTGGACCAACGGCGCCGTCTATGAAGGCGGGTGGAAAGACGGAATTAGAAGCGGTCAGGGGACCTACACCTTTGCGGAAGATGATGAGGCTGGTTGTCGTGAGTATGCAGGCGAATTTGCGAACGACAAGAGAGACGGCCAGGGAACTATGACCTGGACCAACGGCGCCGTCTATGAGGGCGAGTGGAAAGACGGAATTAGAAGCGGTCAGGGGACCTACACCTTTGCCAAAGACGATAAGTATAACCGCCGTGATTATACGGGCCAATGGGAAAACGATAAACCGAGTGGTCAGGGAACTATGACCTGGACCAACGGCAATGTTTATGAGGGCGAATGGAAAGACGGTTTGAGAGATGGTTATGGTAAGCATACGGCTGCTGACGGTACTGTCCACGAAGGCACATGGAAGGAAGATAAATTTGTTGGATAAATGGACTGCCAAGCCCCGGAGTATGTTGGGAGCATTGGGATGAGCGCTGCACAGGGGCGGACGCCGGATTTTCCGGCTCCGTCCTGTGTTTTTATGTCAAAGACCGGACACAAGCCGGCCGGTGAAAGTTCGCGGCATATGGAAGCCTCATACAGGAGATCCTGGAATATTGACAAATGATCATGCCTCACCTATAATGTATCGTATCAGGAAAAAGAAAGGAAGAATACGATTTCATGAACTGGATTGATAAGCTGGAGAAAAAGTTTGGACGGTACGCCATCCCGAATCTGATGCATTATATCATTATTTTGTATGCGGTTGGGTATGTGATTCTGTTGTTTGCGCCGGATATGTATTATTCTTACCTGTCGCTGGATGCGTCGGCTATTCTGCACGGACAGATCTGGCGTATGGTGACATTTTTGATTTATCCGCCCAATGCCAGCCTGATTTGGTTTATGCTTGTATTATATCTTTATTATTCCATTGGATTGAGGCTGGAAGCCCAATGGGGGACATTTCGGTTCAATCTGTACTTTTTTACCGGCGTATTCCTGCATATTGTGGCGGCTTTTGTGTGCCAGTATGGGTTTGGCGCAAATTTCAGTCAGTATTTCGGAACCTATTGGCTGAACAATTCCCTTTTTCTGGCCTATGCGGCTACTTATCCGGATATGCAGTTTATGCTGTATTTTGTGCTTCCTATCAAGGCTAAAATATTGGGAATTATTTACGGAATTTATTTCGGTGTGGAGATTTTAGCAGGTTTTTTTGCGGAACATTTAACAATGAATATGCTGATAGGCTTGTCAAAGATTGGAATCATCGTACATCCTGCTTATAGCCTGATGGCCCTTTTGTCGCTGGGGAATTTTATTCTCTTTTTCCTTGGAATGAGGAGTATGCATCGTTATTCGCCCAAGGAGATCCGCCGCAGACGCACCTATATGAAGAATGTAAAACAGGGAGAAAAGAGCGCAAACACCCATAAATGTGCCATTTGCGGGCGGACAGAAAAGGACGGCGAGAATTTGGAGTTCCGTGTCTGCTCCAAGTGCAACGGGTATTATGAATATTGTCAGGATCATTTATTTACACATACCCATGTAAAATAATAGGAAAAGAAGCCTGCTGACAGGCTTCTTTTTTTGAAATCTTCCTACACAGTATATGATGGCATATCCGGGGAAAGAGTGTTATAGTTTTAACAACTTAAAAGATATTACGGTACTGATTAGTGCCATCGCGCAGCGACTTAAATAGTAAAGCCGCAAAGACGCACGAGAGGAACTTTTATGAGGTCCTTTCGAATAAAAGTTCCTCTCATTACAGGTGCGTCGAAGTGGCTTTACCCTTTAGTGCCATCGCGCAGCGATTCAGATAGGAGGAATGTAGAAATGAATTCACCAGCGGAAATT
The DNA here is from genome assembly GCA_910576325.1 of Clostridia bacterium. GTDB lineage: Bacteria > Bacillota > Clostridia > Lachnospirales > Lachnospiraceae > Laedolimicola. The sequence continues at coordinate 15,211 of CAJTIM010000035.1, read as the reverse complement.
GCACAAAATTATGTGGGAATTGGTAAGAAAAAGACAGAGCTGCCGGCTGTGAAGATGCTTGTTCTGGGTATTCTGGCAGGAATGTTCATCGGCTTTGGCGCCATTGGGTTTCAGATTGCTACGGCGACAATTGGCGGCAATCTGGGAAAATTTGTGGGAGCTTTTCTGTTTCCCACAGGACTTGCCCTTGTTCTGCTTGCAGGAAGTGAGCTGTTTACAGGAAACTGTCTGCTGGTAATTCCTTTACTGGAAAAACAAGCGTCCATTTCCGGCGTATTGAAGAACTGGCTCTTTGTATATCTTGGCAACTTTGTGGGAAGCACCATCCTGGCATTCCTGCTGGTATACGGACATACGCCTTCCGCTATAGACGGCGCGCTTATGAACACCATGATGTCCACGGCGACAGCAAAGGTGGCAATCAGCGTGGGAGATGCGATTTTCCGCGGGATCCTCTGTAATATTATGGTATGTCTGGCCGTATGGATGTCCTTTTCGGCAAAGACGGCCGGAGGGAAGATAGCAGCGCTGTATTTGCCGATTGTGGTGTTCGTGCTTGCGGGCTTTGAGCACAGCGTTGCCAATATGTACTATATTATGGCCGGTATTTTCTGCAACGGCGTATACGGCATGGGAGAGGCCAGCGTGAATGTCGGCAGTATGCTTGTGAACAATCTGCTTCCGGTTACCGTCGGGAATATCATCGGCGGCGGTCTTGTGGGGCTTACATATTGGTTCCTCTATTTAAAAGGGGCAAAGAAGAGCGCGTAAGTAAAGAGATATTATTTTAATATGCTATGCGGCAGGGGACTATCCTATATTTTGGTGGTCCCTTGTATTTGTTGAGGGATTTATTGAGTGTGAGTTTTGATAGCTATAATAAGAATTATAGATATACCGTATTTTGAGAATTATAACCAGAATTATAAACATTATAAACATGATAAACATACTGTATTTACCGTTGACATTTTAAGAATTATCCACTACAATCAATATCATCCATTCCATCTATACGGAACGGAACTTCTGATTCACAGCCAATTCGGCTAATTTTCCAAACGGAAGAACAAAAATACGGACAAAGATGCAAAGGAGGTAGAAACAAAAGCAGTTCTGTGATTGCAAAAGATAAGAAATTTAACTATAATAGAAAGGAAATCATATATGACAGAAACGAAACAACTGTATGAGCAGATGCCGGAGGAGGAAAGCGCCTATAAGCCCTTAAAGGAGCTGAATTTACTGGATGACTTTCTCTTTGATGTAACCACGATGGATCTGGATGCCTGCAAGATTATTATTGAGCTTTCCCTTGGAATGACATTAAAAAGCATTAAATGGAAGGAAGGTCAGAAGGTGGTACATAACCTGCCGGGAAAGCGCGGGATTCGGATGGATTTCTGTGTGGAGGACGGAGAGGGAAACTTCATTGATGTGGAAATGCAGAAGCGCAACGAGGGGAATATTCCAAAGCGCACCCGCTTTTATCAGGCGCTTGCAGATGCTCCCATTTTAAAAAGCGGGGAGAAGGGCTTTGATAATCTGCCTCCCTCTTACATGGTCATTATCTGCGGTTTTGATTTGTACCACAGGGGAAAGTACCGCTATACCTTTGAGCATCGCTGCAAGGAGGTTCCGGGGCTTTGCCTGGGAGATGAATGTCGAAAAATCATTTTAAATACCAAGGGCAGAAACGATGAAGAGGTAGATCGGACGCTGGTTGATTTTCTTCATTACGTGGAAAACAGCAGAGAGGAGGAGCTTTCGGAGGATTGTGATATACGCTTGAAGCATCTGCACAACAAGATAGCTCAGATAAAGCTGAGCGATGAAATGGAGGCGGCATATATGCGGACGGAAGAGTGGGAACGGCTGATAGAGGAAAAGGGACAAAAAAGGGGAGAAAAGGCAGGCCAGGAAAAAGAAAGAATCCGGATTATCTGCACCAATCTTCAAAAGGGCAGATCTGCTGAGGACATAGCGGATTTTCTGGGCGAGGATGCGGAGGAGATTGGGAAGCTCTGCCATATAGCCGGCGAATTTGCACCTGAATATGACGTGGAAAAGATTTACAGCCGGTTAAAAAATACTTAAGAGGACATGAGCTTTTTGAAGGTCATACAACTATCACATAAGAGAAAAGAAGCTTTATACGGAAGTATTCTGCGGAACTTCTGATAAAAAAAGAAAGGTGGGCGAAAATTATGAGTATTGAGGTAAGGGACTATGGAGTAACATCGGACGGGCAGCAGGTAAAGCAGTATATCATGGCAAATAAGCAGGGCATGAAAGCCGTACTGCTGAATTACGGGGCTGTGATAACGGAGCTTCACGTGCCGGACAAGAAAGGAGAGCTTCATGATGTGGTATGGGGCTACGAAGACATTGCAGGCTACGAGGTGAACACACCGGGCCTTGGCTCTGCCATCGGCCGGAATGCCAACCGGATCGGCAAGGCGCAGATTACAATTAACGGCAAAGTGTACGAGCTGCAGAAAAATAACGGGGAGAATAACCTTCACGGAGGCAATCCCGGCTACAACCGCCGTATGTGGAAGGGCTTGATTGCCGATGACAATAAGGTGGAATTTTCCATAGAGAGTCCCGACGGCGATCAGGGCTTTCCGGGAAATGCAAGCGTAAAAATCTCCTACACGCTGACAGAGGACAACGAGCTTCGGATCGGTTATGAAGCTTCGGCTGACCAGGATACGATTTTCAATCTGACCAATCACAGCTATTTTAATTTGGAGGGACAGGAGTCCAACAACGTGCTGGAGCATCATGTGTGGATAGATGCGGATGCCTTTACGCCTACGGACGACGGCCTGATTCCCACCGGCGAGATTCGAAGCGTAGAGGGAACGCCTATGGACTTTAAGACCTTTCATGCGCTGGGAGAGCGGATTGAAGAGGATTACGAGCCTTTGAAGCAGGCCGGGGGATATGATCACAATTATGTTCTGAACAACGAAGGAGCTTATGCCCTCTGCTGCAAGCTGAAATCCCTGAAAACAGGGATTGTGATGGAGGTTTACACGGATCTGCCGGGTATGCAGCTTTACTGCGGGAATTTCCTGGAGGATGAGACCGGCGGAAAGAACGGGCGCGTATATGGAAAACGGAGCGCCGTATGCTTCGAATCTCAATATTTTCCGGATGCGGTTCACCACGAGAATTTCAAAAGCCCCATATGCAAGGCAGGCGAGAAATACCGCAGCGTAACAGGATATAAATTTACAGTGGAATAAAAAATATGTAACGGAACTGGAATAGGAGAAGGTTATGGCAAAGTATATTATGGCGCTGGATGCGGGAACCACCAGCAACCGCTGCATCCTTTTTAATGAAAAGGGGGAAATGTGCAGCGCGGCCCAGAAAGAATTTACCCAATACTTCCCCAGGCCCGGATGGGTAGAGCACGATGCCGGAGAAATCTGGTCCACCCAGATAGGTGTGGCGGTAGAAGCGATGTCCAAGCTTGGAGCGTCAGCCTCAGACCTGGCGGCTATCGGCATTACCAATCAGAGAGAAACTACGATTGTCTGGGACAAGGCCACAGGAGAGCCGGTCTGCCCCGCCATTGTGTGGCAGTGCCGCCGGACTTCGGTTTACTGCGATGAGCTGCGGGCAAAGGGACTTACCGAGGTGTATCGGGAGAAAACCGGCCTTGAGATAGACGCTTATTTTTCCGGAACCAAGCTCAAGTGGATTCTGGATCACGTGGAGGGAGCCAGGGAGCGGGCGGAAAAGGGAGAGCTTTTATTTGGAACCGTGGAAACCTGGCTGATCTGGAAGCTGACAAAGGGCGCCGTTCATGTGACGGATTATTCCAATGCCTCCCGGACCATGCTGTTTAACATTCACACCCTCACCTGGGATGCGGAAATCCTGCAAGAGCTGTCCATTCCTGCCTGTATGCTTCCCGAGGTAAAGCCTTCAGGCTGTCTCTACGGAATGACGGACCCGGCCTTTTTCGGAGGTCCCGTACCCATTGCGGGAGCGGCCGGGGATCAGCAGGCGGCGCTTTTCGGGCAGACCTGCTTTGAACCGGGGGAGGCCAAGAATACTTATGGAACCGGCTGCTTCCTGCTGATGAATACGGGAGAGAAGCCGGTGTCCTCCAAGAATGGACTGGTAACAACCATTGCCTGGGGCCTGGACGGTAAGGTTACTTATGCTCTGGAGGGTTCGGTCTTTGTGGCAGGCGCGGCCATTCAATGGCTCCGGGATGAGATGAAGCTGATTGACAGTGCGCCGGACTCGGAGGAAGCGGCTCTTCGCGTCCCCGACACGGCAGGCTGCTATATGGTCCCGGCTTTTACGGGACTTGGAGCGCCTTACTGGGATCAATATGCCAGAGGAAGCATTGTGGGGCTGACCCGGGGAGTGAACCGGGAGCATATTATCCGGGCAACGCTGGAATCCCTTGCTTATCAGGTAAATGATGTGATCGGCGCTATGGAGGCGGATTCCGGGATTGATCTGCAGGCTTTGAAGGCGGACGGCGGCGCTTCGGCCAACAACTTTATCATGCAGTTCCAGGCGGATATTACAGGGGCGCCGGTGAAACGGCCGGCCTGTGTGGAGACAACGGCCCTGGGAGCCGCTTACCTGGCCGGTCTGACCGTGGGATATTGGAAGGACCGGGAGGATGTGAAAAAGAACTGGCAGATGGATCGGACCTTTGAGCCGAAGATGGCAGAGGAGGAACGTAAGGAAAAGGTGAAGGGCTGGAAAAAGGCTGTGAGATGCGCTTTTGACTGGGCGAAGGATTCATGAGCAGCGATGCTTTGAATACAGATTAAAATCAAAGGAGAAAAGGAAAATGAAAGAATTAAAAGGAACCAAAACAGAACAAAATCTGATGACCGCATTTGCAGGGGAATCTCAGGCAAGGAACAAGTATACTTACTTTGCGTCCAAGGCGAAGAAGGAAGGCTATGTGCAGATTGCAAAGATTTTCGAGGAGACGGCCGACAATGAGAAGGAGCATGCAAAGCTGTGGTTTAAGCTTCTGGAGGGCGGCAGCGTGAAGGATACCATTTCCAACCTCAAGGCAGCGGCAGAGGGGGAGAACTTTGAATGGACCGATATGTATGACGGCTTTGCGAAGGAGGCGAAGGAAGAGGGCTTTGACGAGATTGCGGCGCTTTTTGAGGGCGTTGCGGCTATTGAGAAGGAGCATGAGGAGCGTTACCGCAAGCTCCTTGAGCGCGTAGAGGGTGAAGTGGTATTTTCCAGGGATGGAGATGTGATCTGGCAGTGTTCCAACTGCGGTCATATCTGTGTGGGAAAGAAAGCGCCGGAGGTTTGTCCGGTCTGTGCGCATCCTCAGGCTTATTTCCAGGTAAAGGCTGAGAATTATTAATTGGCAGTTCCAATTGGCGGGGGAGATCCTGCTTTATAGGATATTGACGCGAGGGTCAAAGTCCCCCGCAGCTCGCTGCGCAGCAAGCTTGCGCTTCGCCGGCTTGCGCGGGGGCTTTGACTTAGCTTTTTTAGAGGTCCGTATATCGGTGCGGGGTTTTATCGGAGACAGCCGGTATGAATGTTTATAGGAATTTTGTGTCTCATATAGGACAGAGGGGGAAAGGAAATATGGATTTGTATCAGAGATGGCTGCAGGCGGAAATGGAGTGGATTGGTGTTTATTGCAGTAAGATACGCAGGCAGTCGCTTTTTGTTACGGCGCCTTTGATTTTGGCAGGCTCTACGGTTGTGATTGGCGCTTTGTCAGCCGTCGGAGGCGGAAGTATGGCGGATTTGGGGTATGGGGCCTTTGGCGGTTTTATGATGGGTGCGATTGTATGCGGTATTTTTCTTTTGGTTCTTTTGCCGGGGCTTAGTCCTAAGCGGTATGGGAAGAAGATTGATAAATGCGTGAAGGGGCTTTCTTTGAGTGAGGCGGAGAAGGAGCAGCTTGCACGAGAAATGCTGGAAGCGGATGAGAAGCATAAAATATGTTTTACGATTACGGGGCCGGGGTCTAAGGGGACACTGGGGAAGTTTGTTTTGACGCCGCATTTTGCGTTTCTTGAGGGGAGCTATCCTTATGCGATTCTGGTGCGGCTGGCGGATGTGGCGGAGATTCGGAGGAATGAGGAGAGGAAGACCGCAACGGAACGGCGGGCCAAGTCCAGGACGGTATATAGGTATACGCTTTATACGATTGGGTTTTATCGGAAGGATAGGCTTCAGAGGGGGCTTACGGAGACGGATTTGCCGGATGAGGCTTTTGGGTTTTTTGATGTTGGGGTTCGGGAGAGGGTTATGGAGTTGTTGTCGGAGGTGGGGTGATGTGGGGGGACGGATTCTTGCGAAAGGGCGGCTTCGCCTTTTCCATATCCTGTGTTCGGACGGTTCGTGCACACACGGTCTGCTCTTGTCGGACAAACGGTTTTGGTGATGGCAGGCTGCGCCTGTTTTGTTTTTTTGATGTTTGTCCGCCAATATCAGACCGTGTGTGCGCGAACAGCCGGACACTGGATATAGGAAAAGACGAAGCCGCCCTTTCGCAAGAATCCTGTTGGTTGGCGGAGGCGCTTTGGCGAAGGTGGTGTGAAAAAATCGGAGTTTTTAGTCTATTTGTGCTGTTGAGGGAAAGCGGTGAGGCAGCATGAAGAAATCAGAGCTTTTAGTATTATTTGTGCTGCCGAGGGAAGGCGGCGGAATGGAGGGGTTATGAGATTGCGGAGGATTGTGGTTGGGTGTGTTTTGGTGGTTGGGATTGTTGGGGGATTAATGGGGGGACTTTTTTGGGGGCGTATGGGGGAGGTGGACCCTCTTTGTGCTTCGATTGAGGAGGACCCTTGTTTTGTGGATGGGGTGTTTGAGATTTTTTGTGCGAAGGATTATCTGCGGTTTGTGGGGTATGTGAATCGGGCTGCGAAGGAGAAGCCGGGGGATGAGACGGCTGTGGCGGTGGATGCGCGGTTGATGGCGGATGTGAATATGGAGACGGAGGAGAGGTATGCGCTCCGGGGGCATCCGTATATTCGGCAGGCGATTTTGAATTATAGCGGGACGTTTGAGGGGAATGGGCATCGGCTTACCTGGGTTTCGGAGGCGGGGAATGGGATGTTTGTCTGTCTGGAACGGGATGGGGTGGTGCGTGATCTGGTTTTTGAGGCGCCTTCTCTTGTTTGGGATATGGATGAGTATGGGGTTGGGATGCTTTGTATGGTGAATTATGGGAGGTTTGAGAATTGTGAGACGAGGGGGCGGGTGGAAGGGACTGCCTGTTATGTGGGGGGATTGGTTGGGATTAATCGGGGATTTATTGAGGATTGTGTGAATCGGGCGGAGGTTGTGGTGGATAGTCTTGGAGATTATGGGGCTGGGGGAATTGCCGGTCTTAGTAAGTGTGAGGTGCTGGAGGGGGAGAGTGAGGAGGAACCGATTGTTCCCGAGATTCAGGGATGTGTGAATTATGGAAGGGTCCGGGGGACCTGGGAGGCCGGGGGGATCTGTGCCTATAATGACTGCGCTGATATTTATGAGTGCGGAAATGAGGGGGAGATTTCGGTCCGGTATCAGAAAGGGTATATCTATCCGGAGGAACCGGAGTGGTATGAGCGGGCTATGGCCGGGGGGATTTGCGGCCGGATGGGGAGGAATAGTTTGGAGGATTGTTATAATAAGGGGATGGTTTCCATACTGGAGGATGGGGTGGAGGATACGTATGCCATTGCGGGGGATACGCTTTTTTGGATTCATACGGTTCGCGGGTGTGTGAGCCTTAAGGGGACGGCGAAGGGGTCTATGCGTCATGAGAGTGTGACGGAGCTTACGGAGGATGAGATGGAGCTTTGGCTTTCGGATCATGAGAGTGTTTCTCTTAAGGGGAATAATTGGGAGTTTGATTTGGAGGAGGCGAAGGAGAAGCTTCCGCTTATTCCTCTTGGGGTTACGGAGTCCCGGCTGACGGCCGGGCGGGGGGAGGTTTTTCTTTGTGAGGAGTTTTGTCTTAGAAGTGAGGAGGGGTATTCCATTGAGCGGGTGTCGCCTTATGCTCTTTGTATGGAGGCGTGTGGGGATGGGGCTTCGGATTCCGGGATGCAGGTGTGGATGATGCGGGTGCCTGGGGGACTTACGGATATTGGGGCTTATCTGGATGAGTATGGGAATTTTGTGAAGGATACGGGGCATGAGGTGTGGCTTGGAATTGAGGGGGCGCACTGGCTTCATCCGGGGCCGAGCTATAAGGATGATGTGCATGTGAAAACGGTGGACTGTGAGCAGAGCGGAGGGTGGCAAACCTGGCTGGTGCATTACCGGGACGATATGCTTGCGCATGCGGCAGTGGCGGATGAGTTTGGTATGGTTGACAATGTGACGGCTCTGCCGCTGCGGTATTCGGAAGCTTCGGGATATGAAGCGGAATGGCTGCTGCTGTTTACGAATAAGGGGGATAATTACCGGCCCTCTTTGTTTGAGGTGGATGAGGTTTTGAAGAATTTTACCTGGCTGCCCTGTGAGCGGAGTGTGAAGCGGGGGGATTGTCTTTATGATCTTGCCAGGGAGTATACGGGGGATGGGAACCGTTACCCGGAGCTGGCGGCGGTTAATGGACTGGAGCATCAAGGGTTATTGCTTCCGGGGCAGGTGCTTCGGATACCGGAGGAATGGCTGGCTTTTATAGATTCTGAAAATTTTTAAACCATTGCGGGGTGTTTTGAGAGATTCGTAAGGGGGAGCCGTTTTTGTAGATGGCAAATCGGTGGAATTTTGCTGTGTTGTCATAAAATGCGGCTAAATCACAGGATGGTAAAACGATTTTTAGATTTTGAAACGTATGGATGTATCTTCTTTCAATATCTTTTTCCGGAATTCCATGTCCGCCTTGTTGTATGCGTTTTCGCACCCGTTCTTTTGCAATAGCAGCATTTTCAACTCCCACATAGTGAAGTTCAATTAGGTATCCATCTTTTTTTGCTTTTTTGATGTTGTTTAATATGGATTTTCCACATAATGTGGTTTCTTGATTAAAAGAGATTCCTTCTTGAAAATATTGCTGTATTTGCTTTACTGCGATTTTACCGGCGGTCATAACATCGACAGGATTTGTCCAGTCTCCAAAAGATCTTAATATTTCATCGGTATTTACTCTTGGCATGTTTTGCAGGCCCTGCAGAGCTTGATACAAAGTTGATTTGCCGGCACCGTTTACACCTGCTATCAAGATATATTTTTTCACTAAAAGAGATTCCTTTCTATTACTTGCCGTTGTTTTTTTTGCAGAAGAAAATCTCCTACTAACTCATAAAAGTCACGCTGTTCCTCAGTTTCGGCTTCTAAAACAAGCTGTAAGGTATCTTCGGGTTGGAGGTGTTCTAGTTCTTGATAGATTTTTTCGTATTTTTTTACATCACACATATGTTTACCTCATGGATTTTGAGTGTTTTTAATATTATAACCTAAATTTGTGAAAATGTTAAGAAAAAGATAAAAGAATAAAAATAATGGATTTTAATATCAACAGGAGTAGCTTATGAAGGAAAAACATTATAAAAATAAAAAACGTCTGCGTATAATACCTCTCATATTGGGGATATATGGGACATTCCTCGGCCTTGGCCTGGCAGTTATAGGTTTGGCTGAAATAAAGGAAGGGATTGGAATTATCCGGCTGCTGGTCGGGCTTGGTATGGCGGGATTTGGTTTGTTAGGAATATGGGACGGAGTGCGTGATTTGGTTAAGCCGGATAAAAAAACGGATCAGGCGCCGGTTAACCAGTTTGTTCTTACGGATACACACGGAAACAGGAGTTCCCTGGTTACACCGGAACGTTTGCGGGAACAGATGAACCTTCTTGTGGAAAGTGAAGAGCCAGGACGCTTCGATATTCAGATACTGCCGCCTCTCTCTGCCGGGAAACAGGGGTTGTTAATGCAGATTTTATGTGTTTATTATGATACTATTATTATGGCGGCGTTTTTTGAGATGCCAAAGGGCGGATACCGGATTTGCCAGAAAAGCATGGAGCCGGATATGGCGGTAGAATGGATGAAACAGTTGCTGACAGGCAGTCCTGATTTTTCCGAGTGGGAAAGCCTGAAAGCAAATACTTGCCAGGATGAAGATGATGATTTCCAAAACGAAGAGTATACCCAGGAGGACAAGGCAGAGGATGGGTCAGATGAAACAGATACCCTGCAGGAAGGTGTGGAAGCTTTCTGGCATCAGCTTCTGGCTGGGCAGGGAGTAGCGTCTTGCTGGCATCAGCTCCTGGTGATTTTCGGTGAAAGCTGGCATGATGAGCACAGATTTTTCTCTGCCAGGGATGTAGAACTGGCCGTAGATGGTATCTATGAGGGAAAATATCAGAAAGCAGTTCTGGAGTGGGGAACGGAAGCTTTTGATCTGTTTCTCGGTATTGAAAATGAACTGATGGTTATCTGGCGCACCAATCAGGCAGGAGGAAATACCAGATTTTTAGCAAAGGAAGGAACTGCGTCACAGGTGAAGTTCTGGCTGGTTAATTATCTGGATCACGGCTTTTCGGAAGATAGAAGCGGCTGGGCTGATGTGACCGCCGAGGTGGAAAGTTCTGCGGTCATAATGGAAAGAGAAAAGAGAAAGGAAAAAAAGAAGCATGGGAAAGTATTTTAGCGATGTGGTGGATAAGGCCATTGAGGATCTTTATTATTGCTGTGATAATGACAAGGCAAAGGCGGCAGCGGACGCATTATTGAATGCGGCAAAGGATGGGGACGGGGATGCCTGCTATTTTCTTTCCCGCTGTTTTTCCGGCACTTGTTATAGCTGGGAGTATCATCCCTTTGAAGAAAACGAAGCGGCGGCTTATGCAATGCTCCATCAGTCAATCTCCCTGGGCAGTGCGGCAGGGGTTCTGGGGGCGCTGCGTATGGATATGCTGACCCCGGAGCTGCGGGAGATTATGCCGTTTGACAGTATTCGGGAGGCATGGGAGGAAATACTTGAAAAAGCGGAAAGAGGCTGTCCGTTCTGCCAGTATATGATTGGGAATACTTATTATTTTCTGGATGTGATAGAGATTGAAAACCGCAAACAAAGTGAATTTGCTAATAAGGAAGCCTGGGATGCCTGGATGCGGCAGGAAATGGAACAGAGTATTCCCTGGTTTGAGAAGGCGTTTTCCGGCGGAATGATTCTTGCGGGGCGGAATTACTGCCATTATTATCAGCGCGGCAGAGGGGATCTGATCCCGCCGGAGCCTGCAAAGGCAGTGGAAATTATGCGGCAGGGGGCGGAAAAGGGCTATCCGGAATGGATGTATGCTTTCGCAAGCCATCTTGCGTATGATGCGGGCAGACCAGAAGAAGCCCTTCCCTGGGCGCTTAAGGCGGCGGAGGCAGGACATCTGTGGGCTTTGCATATTGTGGGGGATATTTATTGGGACGGCAAAGCTGTGGAACGCGATCTGCCCTATGCTCTTGCGTGCTTTGAAAAAACTGCCGGTTATGGAAATGACCGCTATGCCTGCGGGCAGGCAGGGTATATGTATTTCCGGGGACTGGGGACCCCGCAGGATTATGCCCGGGCCGTGCAGTATTTTGAGATGGATAAGACTGAGTACAGGCGGTATGATCTGCTGGGGATCTGTTATCTTCTGGGGTACGGCTGTCCTCAGGATGTGGAGAAAGGGCGGAAAATGCTGGAGAAAAGCGAGGACAATCGGTTCAAAAGCTATGGTCTGGGGATGATGTACGCGGAAGGTCTGGGGGTACGGGAGGATATTGAAAAGGGTGTGGAGTATCTGAAGGCGGCAGGGAATTTTGAACCGGCGCAGGAGGCGCTGAAGCATTATAAGAAAAGCTTGTTTGGGGTCTGGCGGCGGAGGTAAATAAGAGATTGCTGCGGAAAGAAGAGGTACTGAATTATTTTCCGGAGTATCTGTCCGCGGAGGAGTATCCAACCTTGAAGAGAATGGGTTTATGGGGTGTAAGCGCAGATGTATATCGTAAGCTGCCTGGTTAGGGTATTTTTAAAATAAATGAAATGGAAGCGGAGCTGCGGTTCTGTAATTCACCACTAAAATTCGGACTAAAATACGATTAGATCTTGCGTTGACACAGGTAAAAGGATGGACTATAATTGGTGTATATCGAATTTTGGCCAATAAAGGAGGCGGCGTATGGATTATATCAAGCGTGATTTGGAGGAACAAATACCGGCTTTATCGGAGGAATATCCCTGTGTTCTGCTGATCGGACCAAGGCAGGCCGGGAAAACCACTTTGCTGAAAAGGCTGATGGATGAGAAAAGAACCTATGTAAGCCTGGAGGATTTTGAGGAACGGCGGATGGCAAAGACAGAACCGGTGCTGTTTTTGCAGAAGCATCCTCTTCCTATTTTTATTGATGAGATTCAGTATGCGCCGGAGCTTTTGGTGTATCTTAAGATTGCGGTGGACAATGGAGCAGGCCCCGGGACTTTCTGGCTTGCGTCTTCTCAGATTTTTCCGGAGCTTACGGCTCTCTGTGAGTCCTCCGCCAAGAGGGTAGCTGTGTGCAGGCTGTCTTTTTTGTCGCAGCATGAAATGTATGGCAGTGGAAAGCAGATGCCGTTTTCCGTGCATTTGAATGGGCTGGTCCAAAGGAAGAAGAACCATCGGGCGGCGGACTTGGGAGAGATGTATGAAAGAATCTGGAAAGGGACGATGCCGGAGCTGATAAGCGGGGGGAAGGAGGAATGGTCTGCTTTTTATAATTCGTATTTGCAGACGTATATTGAACGTGATGCGGGAGAGCTGGTAAGCTTGTCGGATAAGATGCAGTTCAGTGATTTTATCCGGGCTGCGGCCTGTCGAACCGGGCAGATGCTGAATCTGCATCAGATTGCTCAGGAGGTGGGGATTTCCGATGATACGGCGCGGAGGTGGCTTAAGGTTCTTGAGCGGACCCATTTGATTTTCTGTCTTTATCCTTATCAGGATGAAAAGCTGAAGCGGGTGATTAAGGCGCCGAAGCTTTATTTTATGGATACGGGGGTTGTGGCTTATCTGACACGGTATGCTTCGCCGGAGATTTTGATGAATGGGGCTTTGAGCGGGGGGATTCTGGAAAATTATGCGGTGGCGGAGATCCTTAAGTCCTATGGGGCCGGCGGGGAGTGCCGGTTTTGGTATTATCGGGATAAGGAGGGGAAGGAGATTGATTTGATTCTGGAACGGGATGGGTGGATTTGTCCTTTGGAGGTGAAACGGTCTGCGAATCCGGAGCAGAAGTGTACGCGTGTGTTTTCTATTTTGGATAAGGCGTCGCTTCCGAGGGAGAGAGGGGCGGTTCTTTGCTTGCGGGGGGAGGTGGCTGTGTTTAATAGTAATGATTTGATGGTGCCGGTTTGGATGATTTAGTGGGGGGAGGGCTGCTGCAAAATAAGCCGTCAGCCATTTCCATATCCTGTGTTCGGACGGTTCACGTACACGCTGTCTGCTCTGGACGGACATTGCCTTTTTTGGTTTTTTGGGTCGGTGGGTTTTTTGGCAATGTTCGTCCATATCAGACAGCGTGTACGCGAACAGCCGGACACCGGATACCGGAAATGGCTGACGGCTTATTTTGCAGCAGCCTTGGCTGTGGGAGGTTTTTGGGGGAGTGGTTTGGATTTGGCTGCTTTTGGGGTTGTGTGGGGGGAAGGATATAGTCCGGCTAAGAAATGTTAAGTGATTTTGTGAGATGTTTTTTGCTGGCTGGTAAAGTCGCAATGGCGTGCGAGAGGAAGTTTTATGAGTGCCTTTTCGAATAAAAGTTGCTCTCATTACAGGTGTGTCGAAGTGGCTTTACCTTTTAGTGCTGTCGCGCAGCGACTTTTAATAGGGGATTTTTTATGGGTGTATTTGTTTCCAGAGTAGTTGGTTGTTTTCGAAGGTGGTTTCTAGTTTTTGGGTGTCTTTGAGCCATGATAGGTAGGAGCGGACGGTGCTTCCGACTAGAGCGTATTGTTCGAAGTTCATTTTTAGGCCACTTGGTCTGTGAATAGGTGCTGTAGGATTTGTTCGAAGGTGTGGGGGGATTCGCAGAGATGGGTGATTTTTTCGGCTGTCTCGAGGACTTTGTCTATGTTGTATTGGGCCAGAGGGGAGATGTGGTCGGTGGCTTCGGCGTGGGAGGGGATGAAGTGTTTGGCTTTCATGTTTTTTACTTGTTCCAGGGTGTTTAGGTAGGCGGCGATGTCGTAGATGAAGGTGATCTGGTATTTGTCCAAGGTTTCTTTGCTGGATAGGCAGTCGGCTAGGTAGATTACATTGTCTGGGGTTTGAAAGCCGGTCATGTGAAAGAAATGTCCTGGCAGGGGGATGAGGGTAAAGCCTTGGGGCAGGCAGTCGGTTGTAAGTTCTAAGGCGTCGCTTTCTTGGGCCATTAGGAATTTGTGTCTTAGATCTTTGCAGGGATAGCCTCCGTATAGGAAGGATGGTTCCAGAAGGGGGTATTTGGTAAAGGATTGCTCGATGCCGGGAGCATAGATTTTGCAGCCGGTTTGATTTTGGAGATAGCGGTTGCCGCCGATGTGGTCGGCGTTGGAGTGGGTGTTGTAGATGGCTGTTAGGTTCCAGTGGTTTGCTTCGAGAAGGCGGAGTATTTTTTTCCGGCATCTTTGTCGTTTCCGCTGTCGATGAGGCAGACGTTTTCGGCGTCAAGCTTTACCAGGCCGATGCGGGTTGGGCTTTGGATATAGTAGCTTTGATCGGTTATCTGTATTAATTCGTACATTTGAAGGGTCCTTTCTGTTTGGGTATTTTTTAGATGTTATTGTGGTTTTGGTGCAATGGTGGAACAGGGGCGCCTTGGGGTTGAAATTTTTCTCCCTTTTCGGAAAAGTGTTCCCACTGTTCATTTTCCAAATTTTGGTGTATATTCATACATTTCTTAATTTTTCGAGCAATTTGAGCAACTGTATTTAGAATTTTTCCTACTGAATATTGGAAAAATTTAGGTTGGGAATTAGAAAAAGGCTATCCGTTTGATTGAGTAGCCTTTTCCGTCTTTTCTTATACGCTTTATCTAATAGTCTCAAACTTCCCACACCGATTGGTGTGCTGAACCTTGAAAAGTCAATACTTTAGTCCATAAAAAAGGCACAAACCTGCACTTGATGGTATAATTGAATTGCGAATAACAATCACACAGCAAGGAGATTTATGCCATGTCAAGTATACCATATAATGCTGAAAACGGAAATGAGATTTCTAGCTCTGTCACAAATTTTATGACCCAATTC
>CAJTIM010000034.1 GCA_910576325.1 Clostridia bacterium | reverse complement strand
GGCTACATAAATAATGACTTCATTCCCTATTATTTTATGCTCCAGATAATCCAGATTTGGATCAAGCTCCTTGATAAATTCATCCATGGTATCAACTCCCGCAAACGCTTTAAAATTTGTGCTTATTATACCATGTTTTACCATTTGATAAAAGCTTTATTTCAACTAACTTCGGAAAGATTCAAAAAACCCTTGACTTTGACGCAGCGTCAACAAGTATGATGAATTTGTCCGAAGGGGAAAGGAGGAAGAAGCATGAGATACGGAATACGGGAATTATCAGAGCTTGCAGGTGTGAGTGCACGCACGCTTCGCTACTATGATGAGATCGGGCTTTTAAAGCCTCTGTTTGTAAATGAGGCCGGCTACCGCTTTTATGGAGAAGAGGAAGCGGAGCTTTTGCAGCAAATCCTCTTTTACCGGGAGCGCGGCTTTGGCCTAAAGCAGATTGGGGAGATTTTGAAGAAAAAGGACTTTGATGCGGAACAGGCGCTGAAAGATCACCTGGCCGATCTGGAGGCCCGAAGAGATCAGCTTGATGCTCTAATTCGGACAGTAAAGAATACGATTTTGTCAAAGAAAGGGGAATATAAAATGAGTGACAAAGAAAAATTTGAGGCGCTCAAGGAGAGAGCCATAAAGGAAAACGAAGCACAGTACGGCGCGGAAATCCGTGAAAAGTACGGGGAAGACTGCGTGGAGGCATCCAATGAAAGAGTGAAAGGCATGACACAGGAAGAATGGGAGCAGTTTCAAGGGCTTGAAAAAGAGATTTTGAAACAGTTGAAGGAAAATGTATTAGCTAAAATAAGTTTTGATCAAGAAAAAGTCAAAGAATTGGTGCTCCTGCATAAGAAATGGCTGTGTATGACGTGGCCGAAGTATTCGGCTGAGGCCCACAAGGGCGTTGCGGCAATGTACGTGGCCGACGAGCGATTCCGGCAGTATTATGACAGAGAAGTGCAGGGATGTGCGGAGTTTTTAAAACAGGCTGTTGATTACTGGGCAAGCAGGCTGTAAAATGGTCTGAAGGCAAGAAAATTAAAACAAAGAAATCATACTTTCGGTGTGCAGGGAAACACTGAGGGCATATTTTGATATCCTTGTCTTCTATATAAGAAACAATATTTTTTACAAATTTCCTCTTGACCCTAACGGAACGTCATAGGATAAAGTAGACTTATCAAAATCAGAAGGCAGGGCTGTGATAATGAGAACAGTAAAAGAGATTTCCAATCTGACAGGTATCAGTGTGCGCACACTTCATTATTACCACGAGATCGGGCTGCTGCCGCCCACAGAGATTAGTGAGGCGGGCTACCGGCTTTATGACGATAAGGCACTGGAAATTCTGCGGCAGATCTTATTTTTCCGGGAGTTTGATATGCCCTTAAAGGAGATTCGGAAAATACTTCAAAGCCCTGATTTTGACAGAGAGACAATATTAAGAAGTCAGAAAAGGATGCTGGAGATGAAGAAGGAACGTTTAAACCGTATGATTGCCAGCATCGACGACATTCTGAAAGGAGAGGAAGCAATGGATTTTACAGTGTTCGGTACACAGGATATCGAGGAGATTTGCAGCGCGGCCTTTGCCAATATGTCCGGGGAGCAGCGGAAAATCGCTGCGGAGCAGTACGGCGGCGAGGAAGCGTTTCAAAAGCATCTTGCGGAGTCTATGTCCACGGAGCAGGCGCAGAAAACAATGTCTAAGATGCTGGAATGGTATGGAGATAAGGAAACCTATATGGACGTGGCCACCCATCCCTTAAGCGCACAGGTTACGGAAGCTTACGGAAAGCGGTTTGAGTCCATCCGCAAAAAGCTTGCCGCAAAACGGGGAACAGATGTCCGTTCCTTTGAGGTGAAGGAGATTGTAGGAGAGTTTGAGTTTGCGGCGAAGCAGCTTTTCAGGCTGAAGCATATGGAAGGCTTTATGCTGGAGATGGCGGCGGATTACCGGACAAATGAGGCCCTTCGGCAGCAGATGGATCAGACGGAGGGACAGGGAACGGCAGATTATCTGGCGGAGGCATTGGAAGCATTTTATAAGAAATAACAGTGAACAGGGCGGCCTTATTTTGCGGCGGCCCTGTTCAGCTTTGTCTGCCATTTTCCGCTGCGGTATTCCGTAAAAGAGATCAAGAAGTTTACCAGCCATCCCAAAGGCACCGCATACCATACCATAGCAATGCCGAACCGGGGAGCCATAGTGATCGCGAATATGACACGCAGCGACAGATTGGCAAGGTTGGCTATGGTGAACATCTTCATATCGGCGGCGCCCCGGAGAAGGCCGTCCGTACACATTTTAAGGCCGATAAGGGCGAAGAAGAATCCGATAAATCTCAGGTAGCTGCTTCCCGTTTCCAGAGCAAGCTTCGTGCCGTCGCTTCCGAGAAAGGAGGAGATGATGGGAAAATGAAAGAACTCCAAGGCCAGACAGAGAAGCAGGGCAAAAAGGGCTGCCAGGCGAAGGGCTGCGTGATAGCCTTTTACTACACGCTCCTTTTGATTAGCCCCCATATTTTGTGCGGTGTAGGAGGACATGGCATTGCCCAGAGCGGCCATAGGGACGATGCAGATACTCTCCACGCGCATTCCGGCAGAGAAGCCTGCCAGCATCTGCGGGCCGAAGCTGTTGACTACGGATTGAACCAGCATCATACCAATAGACACGGTGGATTGCTGGAAAATGGATGGAAGAGCCACACGGCACATGGTTAAAAGCTCTTCTGTACTGTAAAATCTGCGAATAAATCGTGAAAGGGACGAATATTTTTTGGAATGAACGGTAGGAATAGAGTTTCCGGTATCATAGTCTCCGGAAGATCCGGGATATCCCCGCAGCTCCCGAAGAAAAATGAAAAAAGACAGCAAAGCCGAAATCCCCTGAGCAATCAGCGTAGCCCAGGCCACCCCGGCGATTCCAAGTCCCAGAGAGCGCACCAGATAAATATCCAGCACAATATTAAAAACAGAAGAGAAGATCAGCAGATATAACGGAATCCTGGACCGCCCCAGTGCATTGAACATAGAGGAGAGCACATTGTACATAAAAAGAAAGGGCAGTCCCATAAAATAAATATTCAGATATTCCACCGCCATATCAAGAATATCCGCCGGCGTCTTTAAAAACACCATAAACTCCCGCCCCATAAAAAGCCCCAGCCCTGCTAAGGCCAGACTGATGCCCAAAAAAGTAAGAAGAGCCGTAGAAATCGACTTTTTCATACGTCCGTATTCCTGAGCGCCGAAATACCGGCTGGTAAGCACGGAAGCCCCTACGCCGCCCCCGATAGCCACGCAGATAAATACATTCGTAAGAGAATAAGAAGCTCCCACGGCAGCCAGGGCATTTTCACTCACATAGCGGCCCACCACCATAGAGTCGGCCATTGTATAAAACTGCTGAAACAGATTCCCGATGATCATCGGCAGCGCAAACAAAAACAAGGCACGCAAAGGGCGTTCCTTCAATAAATAATCTTTTTCCATTATCCTAATCTCCGGCTTTATAGTTAAAGCTTATCATTCTGTCATAAGATTTAGAACCATTCTTCCGGTATCGGCAAACGCCTTTTCAAATAACAAAATTCCGGCTGAAAGCATTCTTCTTTTATCATATCCCAAACAGGGTCAAATGTAACACAGAAATTGTGATTTGTCAAAAAGGCCGATTCCTCTTTCTTGATAATCTCCTTTTACAGGAGCGCTCCGTAGGCCTCCGGATCTTTCTGAACCGCCTGCACACAGCATCCCCGGCCGCGCAGCAGATTTTCTTTAAAATGCTTTTTAGTCATAAAATCTCCTAATGGTTAAAGATGGCGGATATCCTTTAGTATATCACTAAGTATATACAACTGAAAATAAAAAATTATCCGCAGCATAGTCGTTTTTTACGTAGAGAAACCTCCAAACCCATGCTACAATGTACAGGTTATATAAAATGACACGTACTTTTTCCTAACAGCTAGGAAATTATGTGGAAAATAAAGGAGGTGAGTTTATGTATAATAAAGCCATGCAAATGAGACAGAAAAAAATTCTTCAAATTTTAAAAGAGAAAAAGGATTGGATCACAGGGAAGGAGCTGTCAACGATTCTCAGCGTTTCGGACCGGACCATCCGCAGCGACATGGAGCAGTTGGGAAAGACCTACAAGGGCATTATAGAATCCAGCGTGCGCTATGGCTACCGGATCAATGAGGATGTTTCGGAAGAAAGCGATTTGGAGCAAAGGGAGCATATCCCCCAGACCTCCGAGGAACGATGCAAATACATCATCGAAAAACTGCTTTTAAACAAACGGAAATTAAACATTTTTGATCTCCAGTATGACATTTACGTAAGTGAATTTACCATCAAAAATGATATGAAAAAGATTTCCGAAATGCTGGAAAAATACGACGGCGTGGAGTTGGTCAAAACAGGCAGCCACATTTATCTAAAAGGGAGCGAGGAAAGCAAACGGTTTGTTTACAAGGACTTACTTGCCAATGAGACCAAAGGAAACTTCATCAACCTGAATAAAATTGATGAGCTTTTCCCCAATTTTGATCTGATAAAGGTAAAAAATATCCTGGAAGAAATCCTGGAGAAATACAGTTACCGGGTGCGGGAGGAAACCTTCCCCATGCTCATGATACACGTAGGCGTGTCCATTCAGAGAATGATGAACTACAACTATGTGGAGACGAACCGTTACCGCTGTGAAATAAGGGACACTCCGGAATATAAGATTGCGATGGAGTTTTTCACAAGGGTGACAGCAACACTTTCCTTTGAGCTGAATGAGAATGAGGTTGTCTTATTTGCAAATCTGCTGATCGGAAGGCAGAGAAGCACCCTGTTTGAGAAGGAAGATTATCTGGTACAGGCAGAGGAGCTGATGCTGAAAATCGTAAGCATGGCCCGGCAGAGGTATGACATTGATTTTTCGGCGGATATGCTCTTTAAGGACGGTCTGGTACTGCACCTTCAGAATCTTCTGGAGCGGATACAGCTGGGAGCGGTTGTTTCCAATATCTGTCTGCCGGAAATCAAAAAGACCTATCCGATGGTATTTGAGATGAGCGTGTTCGTCGGGCATATCATCGAGGAATATATGGAGACCTCGGTTTCGGAGGATGAGATTGGCTTCCTGGCCATTCACCTGGGCGCGGCTTATGACCGGCTGAACATCAAATATTACTATCATGTGGTTTTGATTCAGCCCAACAGCAACACCATGTCGGGGGCATGCAGCGATAAGATACTGGAGCGTTTTGGAGATCGGATCGTCATTGATACCATATTGAATTACTACGAGGCGCCGGCGATAGAAAGCCTGAACCCGGATTTGATTATCTCTACTATACCGCTGACCCACAAGCTGGATATACCTACGATTGTCATCAGCATGTTTGTGAATACCAGTGATGAGTATAAGATATTCAAGGCTATTACGGACCTGGATAAGCGCCATTACAAAACGGAGTTTAATAACTTTATCAAGTGTCTGATTCTGGAAGATTACTACTATTACAATCTGGACTGCGACACCTATGAGGAAGTTATCACCCATATGTGCGACCGGATGTATGAGGGCGGCCGGGTGGACGAAACCTTTAAGAAATCCACCTTTGACCGGGAGAAGATGGCGTACACCTCATTCAGCTACGGCTATGCCATTCCCCATGCGCTGAACTACTCGGCCATTCAGTCTACCATGAGCATTGCCATTCTGAAAAAGCCGGTTCAGTGGGGAGATTACCAGGTTCATCTGGTGCTGCTTCTGGCTATCCGGGATGATGAGAAGGAGCTTTTAAAGATTTTCTTTGACTGGTTCGGGAATATCTGCGACGACACGCTTCTTCTGTCCAGAATCCGGGAGGCGAAAACAGCCAAAGCCTTTGTAGAATTGATAGAATAGTCCAGCTAAGAAATGTCAAGTGTTTTTGAAAAAGATTTGTTGCTGGATGATAAAGTCGCAAAGATGCACGAGAGGAACTTTCATGAGTGTCCTTTCGAATGAAAGTTTCTCTCATTACAGGTGCATCGAAGTGACTTTACCCTTTAGAGCTGTCGCGCAGCGACTTTAAATAGGAGGTTGAAATGAAGGGAAAAAAGAAGTCTGAACCCGTTTATGTACCGGCCCCGTGGAGCCGAAGAGGATTTGCCTATCTTCTTGACGGATATCTTGGTTCGGCTTTCAGCGTGATTCCGGTAGGGCTTTTGTGGAATATGCTCACAGGAGAGGTAGTTATCAATACGGATTTAACCCTTTTTGATGCCCCCTACGGATGGCTTGCAGGATTTTTGGGCCTGGTATTCGGAGCCGTTTACTACTATGTGATTCCCATGTGGGTGTGGAAAGGGCAGACCCTTGGGAAAAGACTTATGAACCTTCGCATCGTGGGGGAGGACAACAATCCCCTGCCGGCGGGCCGTCTTGCCGTGAGACAGCTTGCGGGAGTGATGCTTTTGGAGGGAGCCTTTCTGCTCACCGGCCAGTATGCGGTACAGATGCTTACCATGCTGACCCTGGGCGCAGCGGGAAAGGCGCTGAATTATCTGCTGTTTGGCGTATTTATAGTGTCTGTGTGGCTTGCATACCGCGACGGAAAAGCGGCGCATGACATCTGGGCCGGCAGTAAGGTAATCGACAATAAATAATTCATACAGAACTGGAATGGAGGACGGGATTTATGGAAGAAATGGAACTGATCTGTTTTAAGATCATCTCTGCGGTAGGAGAGGCAAAGAGCGACTACATCTCCGCACTGGAAGCTGCCAAGAAGGGCGACTTTGAGAAGGCGGAAGAGGCAATGAAGCATGGCGATTCCTGCTATGTGAACGGACACAAGGAGCATGCGGAATTAATCACCAAGGAAGCAAGCGGCGAAAAGACAGAAGTATGCCTGCTTCTGATGCATGCGGAGGATCAGCTGATGGCTGCGGAGACAATTAAGTTACTGGCTTCCGAGCTGATAGAGCTTTATAAAAAGTAAAGAGACAGAAAGGAGGAAAATGACCATGAAGCGATTCTATTTATTCTGTAATGCAGGAATGTCAACCAGCCTTCTTGCAAGCAAAATGCAGAAAACGGCGGACGCCCATGAGCTTCCCATTGAGATCAAGGCATTCTCAGACACACATATGAGCGATGTTGTCAGTGAGTTCAATCCGGAAGTAATTCTCTTGGGACCTCAGGTAAAGCACCTGTTTGATAAGGTAAACGAGCGTTACGGCCAGGATCACATCGTTGCTGTGATCGACAGCACCGACTATGGCAACATGGACGGTGAAAGAGTACTAAAGAAAGCAATGAAGCTTTACAAAGAAAGTAGAGGGAAATAAGTTATGATGCAAAAACTTGAGAAGTTCTTGATGCCCGTTGCAAACGCGCTGTCCAAGAACAAGGTACTGTCTGCGATCCGCGACGGTTTTCTGATTACGGTTCCCATCACCATTGTGGGTTCCATTTTCCTGCTGATTGCCAACTTCCCCCTGGAGGGCTTCCTGAATATGATGACCTCCATCTTCGGGGCCGGCTGGGATGCATACCTGGGAAGAGTATCCGCTATCGCCTTTGACTGCGTGGCGCTTCTTGGTGTATTGAGTATCGGTTACTGCTATGCAAGAGAAAAGGGACTGGAGAATCGAATCGGCGGTGCTGTGGTAGCACTGGTATGCTTTTTGATTATTACGCCCCAGAAGACATTAGTGGAAGTGGAGGGCGCAGCAGAGGCCGCATCCTTCAGCGGATTCCAGTTTACCTTCCTGGGAACGGCCGGAATGTTCCTGGCCATGATTACGGCGATTCTGTCGGTTGAGATTTACGCATGGGCCATCCGCAAAAAGCTTGTGATTAAGATGCCCGACGGCGTGCCGCCTGCGGTTATGGAATCCTTTGCTTCCCTGATTCCTTCCGCAATTGCGATGACCGTATTCTTTGTAGTAGGTATTATTTTCGACCATACTTCATTTGAGTATGTACATTACTTTATTTACCGGGTACTCCAGGCGCCTCTGGTGGGACTTGGCAGATTGTCCGGATTTGAGGTAATCTATCAGTTCTTGTCCACGCTGTTCTGGTTCTTCGGTATCAACGGACCGGCTGTAACTAACACCATTTTCAGCCCCATCCATAAGGTACTGACTGTGGAGAACTACGAGGCGGCTCAGGCAGGACTTGAGATGACCAACATCTTTACGGCAGGCTTCTCCGATTTCTTCTGCAACTTCGGAGGCGGCGGCTCGACCCTGGGTCTTGTTATTATGATGGCATTCCTTGGAAAATCCAACCGTATGAAGACTTTAGGAAAGCTGTCCCTGCCGGCCGGTATCTTCGGTATCAACGAGCCGTTGATTTTCGGTCTTCCGATTGTATTGAACCCGCTGATGGCAATTCCTTTCATCCTTGCGCCGGTTGCAAATACGATTATCGGATATCTGGCTACGGTAACGGGTATTATGCCGATTACCTTGGGCGTGCAGCTTCCCTGGACCTGTCCCATCATCTTCTCGGGATTCCTGGTGACCGGTTCCTTCATGGGTTCTGTTGTCCAGATTGTGCAGCTTGCGGTGGATATTCTTATCTACTATCCGTTCTTCAAGCTGCTTGACAAGCGCTACGTGGACGATGAGAGCAAGACGAGCAATAAGACTGACGAATTGGATGATTTGTCCTTTGACGACCTGGAGTTTGACTGAGAAAATATAGCTACATAAAAAAGGAAAGGGCTGTCGTGAGGGCAGCCCTGACAAAAAACAGTATTATCGGTTGGACGGTAAAGTCGCAAAGACACACGAGAGGAACTTTTATGAGTGTCCTTTCGAATAAAAGTTCCTCTCACTACAAGTGTGTCGAAGTGACTTTACCCTTCAGTGCTGTCGCGCAGCGACTATAAATAGGAGGCAGAGTATGAATATCGTATTAATTTTTGATCAGGGTCTGGCAGGAGCCGGAGGGAAGTCCAATCCCAACGTGGGACTGACGGCCGTAAAAGGCGGAATCGGCTCAGCCTTAATGATGGAATCCCATCTGGAGAAGATTGGAGCCAAGGTAGCGGCTACCCTCTACTGCGGCAACGAATACTTTCTGAACAACCAGGAAGAGGTTGTGACAAAGATGACGGCTATGGTAAAGAAGGTAAAACCGGACTTCGTGGTATGCGGTCCCTGTTTTAACTTCCCTGACTACGCGAAAATGGCAGCTATGATTTCAACCTCTATCCTGGAGAAAACGGAAATCAAGTCCTGTGCCATGATGTCAGTGGAAAACGGAGAGACCATTGAGCTTTACAAGGACAAGACGCCTATTGTAAAGATGCCGAAAAAGGGCGGAACCGGATTAAATGACAGCTTTTCGGATCTCTGCGATCTGATTAAGGGAACGGTTGAATCCTCTTCTGATTTGGAAGATATCAAGAAGCGTGTCTGCTATTAAGAATAGAAATGTGGTGAAAGGGGCTGTTGCAAAATAGGCCATCAGCCATTTCCGATAATCGGAAAAGTCTGCTGTCTTATTTTGCGGCAGCCCTTTTAAAAGGAGAAATATGAATACAGAAAGATTGAAAACCTTATGCAACAGCTTTGGAGTCAGCAGCGGGGAGCAGGCGGCGGCCCAAATTCTCCGGGAGAGCTGTAAGCCTCTGTGCGATGAGTTAAAGTATGACCGCCTCGGCTCGGTATTTGCCGTAAAAAAATCAAAAAACCCTAAGGCGGCAACGCTTATGATTGCCTCCCCTCTGGATGAAGTGGGACTGATGATTTCCGAGGTGAAAAAGGACGGAACCCTGGCGTTTATTCCTCTGGAGAGTATTGCCCTTAGTTCCCTGCTGCATCAGCGCGTGCGGATTCTGACCAGAGAGGACACTTTTATTGACGGCGTCATCGGCATGGACAAAAAGGCTCTGGAGGACTCCTGCGAGATCAAGAGCGCGGAGGATCTCTTTATCACCTGCGGTTTAAGCGGCGATGAGGCAAAGGAGCGGATTCATCCGGGAGACCTGGCAGGCTATGCAGGCACTTTTGGAGAGCAGGACGGGACTGTGATTGCAAAGGCCCTGTTTCCGCGGGTGCTGAATGAAGTTATCCTGGAGCTTTTGGAAAAATTGAAGGATACGGAGCTTGATTTTCATTTGGCAGCAGGGGGCGTTGCCCAGTCTGTCATCGGATACCGGGGGACTAAGACAGCGACCTATGTGATACGGCCGGACGCGGCCATTGCGCTTACGGCATTTGATACGGCAAAAAGGAAGGTTCAGTTGGGAGATAAGGTGATTCTGGGCTATTATGATCGCCAGATGCTTCCCGCCCAGGCGCTTCTTCGGGATTTTGCCGGGCAGACGGAGACAAAGGAGTATTTCGGCCTCCTGGGAAATGACGGGTCCTTTATTCATAAGACCTTAAAGGGAACCCCCAGTATCAGCGTCGGCATTGCTGTGGACCATCTGGGAAGCGCAAATGAAATCTGTAAGGTCAGCGATGCGGATGCCCTGACGGATGCATTGGCTTCTTACCTGCGTACCTTGGACTCGGAGAAAATTATGGGATTTGGAATGGGTGACGGGCATGGTTGATTTGGAAAAAATGGAACGGATTTGCGGAGCGCCGGGTATTTCCTCCTTTGAGCAGGAGATTGGATGTATTTTGGAGGAGGAGTACAGGGGCCTTGGCCTGAATTGCAGAAAGGACGGTCTTGGAAGCGTCATTGCCGCAAAGTGTGAAGACAGGCCGGGACCGAAAATGATGATTGCCGCCCATATGGACGAGGTTGGATTTATGGTAGAGACCATTGACGAGCAGGGCTTTTTAAGGCTGCGGCCGGTGGGGAGCTGGTGGAGCCATCTTGTTCTGGGACAGTGGTATACGGTTGTCACAAGGGAAAATGGGTCTTATCCGGCTTTGATGGGGAGTATGGCAACACACGGGCTGCCTGCCGAGATTCGGAACAAGACGGTTTCTATGGAGGATATATATCTGGATCTGGGAGTGGAGAACCGGGAGGAGGTTCTTTCTCTGGGGATTGCTGTGGGAGATATGGTAGTGCCCTGGACTCATTTTGAGGTGATGCGGAATCCAAAATATGTGTCCTGCAAGGCATTTGACGACCGGATTGGAAATTATATTATGCTGGAAGCGGCTAAGCGGCTTCGGGATGAGGTTCATACGCCTCTGTATCTGGCGAATACCGTTCAGGAGGAGCCGGGGCTTCGGGGAGCGAGAACGGCGGTGGAATGGGTGCACCCTGATATTGCATTTGCGATTGATACCACACTGGCCGGGGATACGCCTGCCAATCACAATATCTGCTCTCTGGGGAAGGGCGTGGTGCTGTCTATGATTGATTCCAATTCCATTGCTCCCAGAAAACTGGTGCGGTATGTGGAAGGAATTTGCAGGAAGCATGGGATTGACCATCAGTATGCGGTATTCAACAAGGGCGGAACGGATTCGGGGAATATTCATAAGGCGTTTGACGGTGTTATCAATATGACGCTCTCGATTCCGATTCGGTATATGCATACGAATCACAGTATGATCCATACGGATGATGTGGAGGCTTGCATTCGGCTTGTTTGTGAGCTGGCGAAGGATATGAGCGGGGAGATTTTTGAAAGTATATTATAAACGGCGGAACCGAAACAGAGATATTTTCAGGGAGCATAAATCAATGTGCTGATGCAAGAATTTGCGGCCGGGAAATGATTTGATGAAGGTGTATCAGGAAGAATGTTACGGAACGGAATAGGAGAGTGATATAGATGTATGGTATTATAGCGACCTGGCGGATGGCCAAGGAAGGGATTGAGCTTGCGGATGAAATGCTGAAGAAGGGGGAGACCTCCGGCAAGGCGATTGAGACGGCTATTAAGGCGGTGGAGGATTTTCCGTATTATAAATCGGTTGGTTACGGCGGTCTGCCAAATGAGGAGCAGATTGTGGAGCTTGATGCCGGTTATATGGATGGGGATACGATGAGTGTCGGCGCTCTGGGGGCGATTAAAGATTTTGCCAATCCCATCAGTATTGCGAAGAAGCTCAGTGAGGAAAAGGTGAATAATGTTCTGGTAGGTGCGGGGGCGGAAAAGTACGCACGGGAAATGCAGTTTGAGGAGAAGGAAATGCTCACGGACAGGGCGAAGGCTTTTTACCGTAAGCGGAAGAAGGAGATGGATCAGGAGCTGAAACCTTATGATGGTCATGATACGGTGGGAATGGTTTGTCTGGATACTTCCGGGACGGTGACGGCAGCTACCAGTACAAGCGGGCTTTTTATGAAGCGAAGCGGACGTGTGGGGGATTCTCCGATTGTAGGATCCGGATTTTATGCGGATTCTGAGGTCGGCGGAGCTACGGCTACCGGGCTTGGAGAAGACCTGATGAAAGGGTGTATTTCTTATGAGATTGTGCGGTTGATGAAGGAAGGGATGTCGCCTCAGGAGGCTTGTGAGAAGGCGGTGACGGATCTGGATCGGAGATTGCGTGAGAAGCGTGGTGAGGCCGGGGATCTTTCGGTGGTGGCTATGAACTGTAAAGGGGAGTTTGGATGTGCTACTAATATTGGAGGGTTTTCGTTTAGTGTGGCTGCGGAAGGGTTGGAGCCGGTTGTTTATCTTGTTACCAGGGAAGAGGATGGGCATTGTAGTTTTAAAGAAGCGGATCAGGAGTGGCTTGAGGAATATATGCGGGTGAGGATGGCGCCTGTTGTGGAGTAGGTGGTAGGTTGTGAGGCTGTCGCAGAATCAGCCGGCAGCCATTTCCATATCCTGTGTTCGGACGATTCACGCACACTCTGTCTGCTCTGACCGTACATTGCCTTGGTGGTTGCTTGCGGAGGATGTGCGGAATGAGGCAATGTTCGTCCATAGCAGACAGAGTGTGCGCGAATAGCCGGACACTGGATATCGGAAAAGCCTGCCGGCTGATTCTGCGACAGCCCGGTAGGTTGTTGAGAAGAATTGTGTATCTGTTACAACGCACAAATCGATTTACAGGCACGTGCATTTGTGACTGGAAATTGATTTCATGTGGGTGTGTTGTAATAGATATTACGGAACTGGAATAGGAGGCTATTGTGAAGGAGAGAATTGTTGAACGTGTGGGAGAATTGCTTCCGGATTTGGTGGGGGATATTAAGACGATTTGTAATATGGATTCCAGGCAGGATACGGCTGCGCCGGAGCATCCTTTTGGGGTTAGGGTGACGGATTGCCTGAATAAGGCTCTGGAGATTGCAAGAGGGCTTGGATTTGAGACGGAGAATGTGGGGAATCAGATTGGGATTGCTTCCTGGGGGCCGGATACGGAGGAGTATATAGCCTGTGTGGGACATCTGGATGTGGTGGATGTGAACGGGGTGTGGAAAACGGATCCGTTTGTGTGTACGGAGAAAGATGGTTTTTTGTATGCCAGGGGGGTTTTGGATAATAAGGGGCCTATGTTTTGCTGTTTGTATGGGTTGAAGGCGCTTGTGGATCTGGGGTATGAGTTTCCGATTAAGGTGAAGATTATTTTTGGGACGAATGAGGAGACCGGAATGGAGGATATGAAGTGGTATTTTCAGAATCACAAGTATCCTTTGATGGGATGGACTCCTGACTGTAAGTATCCGGTGATTTATGCGGAGCGCGGCAGGGCGGCTTTTCGGTATAGTCTGCCGAAGGCGGAGCTTGGGGAACTGGTTCGGTTTTTGAATGGGTTTGTTTTGAATCAGAATGATTTGTCGTCTGCTCTTGGAGTGGATTATGCGGATGAAGAGTTTGGGAAGAATCAGGTGCGGAAGGTGGAGCTTTTTGAGGAGGGGGATACCTGCGGACTGACTTTGGTTTCCAGTTATCCGGCTTCTTATTCTCTGGATACGATGCGGGAGGCTTTGGAGAAGCTTTGTACGCCTCATATGACCTTGTCGCTGGATTCGAATCTGGACCCGGTGTTTTTTGATAAGGATACGTATTTGGTGAAAACTTTGGAGCATGTTTATGAAGAGATTATGCAGGAGGATGGAAGCGCGGTGACGACTACCGGAGGCAGTTATGCGAAGGTGGTGAAGAATATTGTACCTTTTGGGCCGAGCTTTAAGGGGCAGAAGGGGATTGGGCATATGCCGGATGAGTGGATGCGTATCTGTGATATTGAAAAGAATGCGCAGATTTATGGCTATGCATTTTATAGATTGATGGATGGGTTAGGGAACTGAAACGGCAGTATCCTTTAAAATGTGCGGATTGATTTTGTGTTTGTGTATTTTTAGGGGTGCTGCGCAATTGGAATGGAGGTAGTGAATTGAAGAGACTGGGAATTTCCGTTTATCCGGAGCGGGCACCGAAGGAAGCTTGTTATGAGTATATGAAGCTGGCCGGAAGGTATGGCTTTCAGAGAGTATTTACTTGTCTTTTGTCGGTGGAGGAGAGCCGGGAGAAGATTGTGGATGAGTTTACGGAGTTTTGTAAGGTGGCTCATGAGAGCGGGCTTATTGTGTCGGTGGATACGAATCCGCAGGTGTTTGAGAGACTTGGGGCTGCGCCTATGGACTTGTCTGTTTTTGCGCAGATGGGTGTGGATATTATCCGCCTGGACGGGCATTTTGGGGAATTTGAGGATATACAGATTACGAGAAATCCTTATGGGATTCTGATTGAATACAATGCATCCTGTTCTATGGCGCTGGATTTGATGATTGAGAAGGGCGCTGACCGGAATAATATGTGTATTTGCAGTAATTTTTATCCCCAGAGGAACACGGGTATGGGGTTGAAACGTTATAAGGAGCTGAACAGCCGGTATCAGCCTTTGGGCTTGACCAATGCGACTTTTGTGACCAGCAGAGAGGAGAATACGCATGGGCCTTGGGAGGTCTATGAAGGACTTCCGACTTTGGAAATCCATCGGGATCTGCCGATTGATTTACAGCTTCGTCATTTAAGTGCTCTGGGACTTTGTACGGATTTTATGGTTGGAAATGCTTTTGCCAGTGAGGAAGAGTTGAAAATCATGGCGGAGACGGACTTGAGCAAGCCGGCTATGAAGGTGGATGTGGAAGAAGGGATTTCCGAGATTGAACGGGAGCTTATTACCTGTGATATTCATGCAAGCCGGGATGATTGTAATGAACTTGTTGTCAGATCCAGCTTTCCCAGGGTAAAATATAAGAATGAAAGCATTGTTCCCCGTGAGAATCATAAGGATGTGTTTACGAAGGGTGATGTGATCATTGTTAATGATAACTTGAAGCATTATGCGGGTGAGCTGATGATTGTGCTGGATGAGATTAAGGCCAGTGATGACTACAATTATGTGGGACATATCAATGAAGGCGAGCAGTTAATCCTGGACTGCATCCGGCCGGCTCATGGATTTGCATTGATGATTCGGTAGGATATCACGGTACTGGAATGGAGGACAAATATGGAAAAGGTTGCGGAAATATGCTGCGGAGGCTATGAGGATGCACTGGCGGCATATCATGGAGGCGCCAAACGCATTGAGCTGAACAGCGCCCTGTACCTGGGAGGCTTAACGCCGTCTTTGGGAACACTCATTTTAACAAAAAAGAATACGGATCTGAAGGTTATTGCTATGGTCAGACCCCGCGGAGCCGGTTTCTGCTACAGCGCTGCCGACTTTGAGGTTATGAAGGCCGACGCCGAGCTTCTTCTTCAAAACGGCGCCGACGGCATTGCCTTTGGCTGTCTCAATGAAAACGGAGAGATAGAAGAAAACCAGACCCGGGAAATGACGGGCATTATCAAGAAGCATCATGGAGAGGCAGTCTTCCACCGTGCCTTTGACTGTGTGCAAGATCCCTGCAAAGCTATTGAAATTCTGATTGATATTGGAATAGATCGCATTTTAACCAGCGGCGGGCAGGAAAAGGCTGTGGACGGCATAGAGCTTTTGGCTAAGCTGCAAAAGGAATATGGGGAAAGAATCGAGCTTCTGGCCGGCAGCGGCATGAATGCAGGAAATGCCGCAGAGCTTATGGAGCGTACCGGAATCAGTCAGGTACACAGCTCCTGCCGTGGATGGCTTACCGATCCCACTACAGAAGGACCGCAGGTTTCCTATGCATATGCGGAGTCTCCTCACAGAAAGGACTATGAGGCTGTGGACAAAAATTTAGTAAAGAAGCTGGTTGATGCCTTATGAATTTTCAGAAAATAAGAAATAATGATAAAGTGCGTTTTGCTTATACTTTTGCAAGCGTTTTACTTGCAGGCTTTATGCAGGCGGCTGTTATGCAGATTTTTATGGTTCCCATTAACCTGCTGTCCAGCGGCTTTACGGGTGTGGCGTTTTTGATAGAGAAGATAACCTCTACCTTTTTTGGAGTTTCCTTTTCCGTATCTTTGGGAATGCTGCTTCTCAATATACCGGTAGCCATTATGTGCAGCAAAAGCATTAGTAAGCGGTTTACCTTCTTTTCTCTTTTGCAGGTTTTCTTTGCCAGCTTCTTTCTGCGGGTGCTGAGCTTTGAGCCTTTATTTGAGGATATTCTGCTGAATGTGATTTTCGGTGGATTTTTGTACGGTATTATGACCGTTATTGCCCTGAAAGGGAATGCTTCCACAGGGGGCATTGATTTTGTGGCTCTTTATATTTCCAATAAAAAGGGGAAGTCTATCTGGAGCTATGTTTTTGTATTTAATGCTACATTGATTACGATTTTCGGCTGTATGTTTGGCTGGGAGTATGCAGGATATTCCATATTGTTCCAGTTCATTTCCACAAAGACCATTGATTCCTTCTACCATCGGTATGAGCGGATGACCATGCAGATTACCACAACAAAGGCGGATGCGGTGATTGAAGCTTATGTAGCGGAGTACCGCCACGGCGTTTCCCGGGTAGACGGGATAGGAGGTTACAGCGGAAAGAAGGTCAGTCTTTTGCACACGGTAGTATCAAGCTACGAGATTCAGGACATTGCGAAGCTGATGCGGAAGGCGGATCCTCATGTGGTGATCAATACCTTTAAATCGGAGGACTTTTATGGAGGATTTTATTTGAAGCCGATTGATTGAGGTAACAGTTAGGGCTTGTGTTTGAAGTTTTTGTTCGGAAATTGCAGATGGATTGTAATTACAATTTGGATATTTCGTGCAAAAATAATTTATGGGTCATAAAAGTAAAGTAAGATAGGATGAAATGATCACAGGAAGCTTTAAGGAGCGGAATGTGATCATTTTTTTATGAAAAGGCAGAGGTTAAGAGTGGGATTTTGTTGGAAAACGTTGGTATATGTTGGTTGTTATTAAGGGTGTTCATACTTTTTGGAGCTGTGTTTCCAGTGAAAATGAGGCAATAAATATACATTGCGGGCGACAGGCAAATATTTTATAATCAAATATATCGGTGGATATTGTTCTTAGTGGACAAGGAGAGAAAATGATTACATTTATGCTCTTTTTTCGGAACTGTATACCAATGAAAGACGAGTTTATAAATACATTGCAAGTAACAGGCTGATAATTTTATTCAAGTATAAGAAATCAGGATTTGGCTGAGGAGATTAGAGTGAATGATTGCGTTTGATTTTGGAAATCTTTGTTTTAACTCAGGGGCTTCAGAACAGAATATTTTAGTTGTTATATCCGGCAAAAATATGTTTTTGTCAATGAATGACTTTATAACAGAGGCTGTAAATTTTCTGGAATCAGACGGGAGGTTTTGCGGTAATTGGACTGAGATATATAAAAACCGCACGAACTTGCCGGCTTCTGCTGATGATATAGCGTGGATGAAATCACGATTGGAAGAGATGAATCAGCGTGTAAATATTCTATATGAACCGATAATCAAAGCAGTAAATGTTGTCCCTTCAAAATGGAATGATATAACTTTAGGAATAGAAACTATGAATGAGTACATTTTATATTTATGGGGTACATCAGCATAAATTTCGGTTTGAAGAAGTGCCAGGTGAGTGCAAATTCAGCAATCATATGCAAAAATATGCATGGAACATAATTTCAAAAAAGGTAATATTTATATGCTTTAAGAGCTTTCTTATTTCGAAGTGGAAAACATGTTGTTTGGACAAGGTTATGCATGAGGGATCTCGAAAAAATATGAAATTATTATTAAATAATATGGACGAATTGTTATCCAAGACAGGATATTGCATCAAAAAAGAATATGAGAATCAAATTCTCAATTCCATATATAATTATTGTTTGTTGTTTTACTGTAAAGAAACCGAGGTTATCGCATTAACTAGGGAACCTTTAGAGGTTATCTTATATAATAAATATTATTGGCTTACACAGTATATGAAAAAGTATAGTGAAATAAATGGGTATGACGCAGGAATTGAGCAACAGAAATTTAAATTAATTGAGGAATTAGATCAACGGCTTGAAAATGTCGATTGGGACTTACTTCAAAAAATAGATGATATGATGGAGAAATGAATTTGAAGAGCTGTTAAGCGGGAGTAAAATCAGCAACTTATACAGCAGAAGCATTTTTCCAAAAGGGAGAATTTTAAAGACGAAACAAGAAAAAGCGAAAAAAAGGAAATTATTCATGAACAATCCTACAGTAGAGAATATATATAATTGATGAAAAAGTTTACAGTTTTGAAAGATTAGGGATGAAATAAAATAGAGCTTTAGAATTATTTTTAATTTATGCCTAAGCAGCCTTATGATTATCTTGCAACCCAAAATACATGTATCAATACCACTATTCGGAGGAAAATAGATGTACATCGCAGACTTACATATCCATTCCCGGTATTCCCGTGCCACCAGCAAGGAGTGTACTCCTGAGTATCTGGAACTGTGGGCGCGCCGCAAAGGAATCCACCTGGTAGGCACAGGCGACTTTACTCACAAGGCATGGAGAGAGGAACTAAAGGAAAAACTGGAACCTGCAGAGGACGGCCTGTATCGTCTGAAAAAGGAATACCGGCTCAAGGACGGCACAGCAGGAACATTCTGGGAGCCTCGTTTTGTAGTGACAGGCGAGATTAGCTCAATCTATAAGAAATACGACAAAACCAGAAAAGTACACAGCCTCATCCTGCTCCCGGGACTGGAGGATGCGGATATGATAGCGGCAAAACTGGAAACCATCGGCAATATCCACTCCGACGGCCGTCCGATTCTGGGCCTTGACTGCCATGATCTGCTGGAAATCATACTGGAATTGTGCCCCCGGGCTATCTATGTGCCCGCCCATATCTGGACGCCCCATTTTTCCCTGTTCGGCGCATTTTCCGGTTTTGACACTGTGGAGGAATGTTTTGGAGATCTCAGCCCCCAGATACATGCTTTGGAAACAGGCTTATCATCCGATCCGTCCATGAACTGGCGTGTTTCCGCCCTCGACAGATTTCAGCTTGTTTCCAATTCCGATGCCCATTCCCCGGCAAAGCTAGGACGGGAAGCAAATCTGCTGGACATCCAATTATCCTACGAGAATCTTTACGGAGCCATTCAGGAAGGAAAGGGACTGGAGGGAACCATAGAATTTTTCCCCGAGGAAGGCAAATACCATTACGACGGCCACCGCAAATGCAGCATTTGCCTAAGCCCGGCAGAGGCGGACCGCCATCAAGGACTCTGCCCAATATGCGGCCGGAAGCTGACCACAGGCGTATCCCACCGGATAGAGCAGCTCTCCGACCGCCCGGAAAACTATGTGCGGAGGGAAGCAAAAAGATACGAAAGCCTGGTGCCTCTGCCCGAAGTGATAGGGGCCTCCATCGGCCGCTCCGCCGCCAGCGTAAAGGTTGTGCGGGAATATGAAGCCATGCTGGAAAAGCTCGGCCCGGAATTTGAGATTCTGCGCCGCATTCCCATAGAGGAGATTTGCAAAAGCACCGGAACCTTGATAGGGGAAGGCATCAAACGTCTGCGGGAGGGAAAGGTCATCCGCACACCGGGCTTTGACGGAGAGTATGGAAAAATATATTTATTTCAGCCGGAAGAACTGAACGGCCCGGACGGACAGATGAGTTTTCTGGAACAATTGGAGCCATTGGACTTAACAAAGAAACAAAAACTCGGCTTAAACAAGATTAATTCAGAAAATAGTCAAATCATTACCGCAAAAGCAAAAAAAGAGGAAGACACAGAAAAAAGAAAATCAAAAAAAGAGGCGAAAGAAAAAGAGTGGAGTAAGCAGGAAAGAAATCAAAGCACAGAAGAAAAGGGAGAGGCAGACACATATTCAGAAAACCCGGAGCAGCAGGAAGCAATCCGCACCCAGGCCCGTGCTGTTGCCGTAACCGCCGGCCCGGGAACCGGAAAAACCTATACCCTGATTGCACATATCCAATATCTTATTGAGGAATGTAAAGTAAAGCCATCGGAAATAACAGCCATCACCTTTACCAACCGTGCGGTAGGTCAGTTAAAAGAACGCTTACAGAAAAGCTTCGGAAAAAAGCAGGGCTGGAAAAAGCTCCGGGCCGGGACCTTTCACGCCCTCTGTTTATCCTGCCTCCAGGATAAAGGTGAGACAGGAATCCTGATTGACGATGTGGAAGCCCTGGAAATTCTTCGGGAGATCATAAAAGAATCCGGCTTAAAGCAAAAGCCGGAACAGATGCAGCATTTAATATCCCTTTTTAAAACGTCAGGAAAGAGCGAAGGACCAAAAAAGCCATACCTATTAAAAGCAGAGAATAAAAAGCCTGATTTCATTGCAAAAGAGACCATATTGCCAGACTTAAAAGAAGAAGAGCTGCAAATAATAGAAGCTTATAACCACAGACTGAAAGAACAGGGACTTTGGGACTATGACGATCTACTGGTAGAAACCTGCCGCCTCCTACAGCAAGAAAGAACCGGAGACGAGAACATAAAACAAGACCTTGCAAGAGAAAAATCATACAATTACCTCCTGGTAGACGAATTTCAGGATATCAACCCCATCCAATACAAGCTTCTTAAGCTATGGAACCAAAATGGTACCCAGCTATTCGTAATAGGAGATCCGGATCAATCCATCTACGGTTTCCGAGGAAGCAGCGCGGCCTGCTTCGAAGCCCTCCGAACCGATTATCCAATGCTCCACGAGATAACCCTGACTCAAAACTACCGCTCCACACCGGAGATTTTGGCCGCCGCCCTTCCTGTAATATCCCAAAATCCAGGTCCAAAAAGAATACTCCATCCCCAAAACCAAAAAGGCCCAAAAGTCCGCCTGGCAACAGCCAAAAGCTCCGAAGAAGAAGCCGCCTTCCTAGCCGGAGAAATTATCCGACAAATAGGCGGAGTAGACATGCTCCAGGCCCATGAAGCCGCCCACACAGAAGAAAAAGAACGAAACCGCAGCTTCGGTGATATAGCAATCCTCTACCGAACCCACCGCCAGGCCGAACGAATCGAGCAGCATTTAAAGCAGGAAGGCATCCCCTGCATCATAGGAGGCAAAGATCCCTTCCTCTCCAATCCGACAGTAAGAGGAACCCTATGTTTCTTCCGCCATCTGCTGCACCCCGAAGATACACGTTCCAAAGAGGTCAGCCTCCGCCTTCTGTTCTCCAACCCCGAAGCTTACTCAAAAACAGCAGAAAAATACAACACTCAAATACAAAAAACAAAACCCCAAAAGCTGCTAACAGAATGGTCCTCAGACCTCCAATTAGAAAAAGACCGGTCCCTAAAAAAGCTTACCGAAATGTCCTACGCCGCAAAAACAATGGAAGACTTCCTAAACCATCTGCTTTTAGGCATAGAAAGCGACATCCGGCGACATCCGGGAAAGCGTTACACCTCAGACGCCGTACACCTAATGACCTTACACGGCTCAAAGGGCCTGGAGTTCCCGGTCGTCCTCCTATGCGGCCTGCAAAAAGGGCTTCTCCCACTGGAAACAGGAGCAGGACAGACAAACCTCATAGAAGAACGCCGCCTATTCTATGTAGGCATGACAAGAGCCAGAGAAGAACTAATCCTTCTCACATCCGAATCCCCCTCCTGCTTCCTAAAAGAGCTGCCGGAGGATACGGTCAACCATGAAGAAGCCCAAATAAAAAGGCAAAAACAAAAAGAAATCCAACTAAACCTATTTGACTGGATAAAAGAAAAAGAATAGCACAAATACAACACATGAAACCGAACAAAATCACCGGAATACAATAACCATAAAAGTATATCCGGTGATTTTCATGTATTCATACCTATTAGAAATCCTACTCCTAGTAACAGCCCTATCCGTAGATGCATTTGCCGCCGGCTTTGTATACGGCGTAAGCAAAATAAAAGTCCCGCCCCTCTCCATAATCATAGTAACAGCCATCTCCAGCCTAATCCTAGTCTGCTCCCTCCTGGCAGGAAGCTTAGTAAACCGTCTCCTTCCAGGAAACATAACCCAGCATTTCAGCTTCCTGCTCCTGTTCATCCTGGGCCTGGTAAAACTATTCGACCGCACCTGTCATAACGAAGCGGAAACCGCCGACAAAAACAAAGACGCCATACTCTCCCCCACAGAAGCACTAGCCCTTGGAGCCGCCCTCTCCATCGACAGCCTTGCGGCAGGAATCGGAGCCGGGATTCCCGCCGCTTCCATACCCACCGCATTTCTGGCCTCCTTCCTCATAGGCGCCCTGGCCGTCCTCCTTGGAAGCATACTGGGCCGCCTAATATCGTCCCATTGTAGATCGAACCTCTGCTGGGTTAGCGGCGTACTTCTCATACTTCTCGCCTTTATGAAACTGCTGTAAAATACGCCCCGGACTCAGCAAAAGCAGCTCATGAGCCACAAGAGGCATAGCAGCCAGAAGAACAAGCTGCCCCCACTCCCCAAGCTCCAGGTGACAGGTCCCAAAAGCCCGTATAAAATAAGGAAACTCCGTAACCAGTCCCTGCAGCCCCAAGCCAATCACAAAAGCCGCCATCATCAGCCGGTTATTCAGATGCTTCATCCGAAACAGCGACGTCTCCACATCACGCATACCCACAGCATGGAAAAGCTGTGAGATCCCCAGAACCGTAAAGGCATAAGTCTGCGAGCGCGCCAAAATCTCCGGCGACGACAGAAGAATACGCAGATTTTCCAGACTCACAGAAGCCCCATGAGCCGTCAGCAGCGAAATCGGAAGCTGCAGAAAAGCCGTCATACTGATAAAGCCAATCAAAATACCATAAAGCAGAGTACAGCTCAAGCCCCCTCCGGCAAACAAGCTCTCCTTACTGGAGCGGGGCGGCCGGTTCATAAAATGCCTGGGATCTCCCGGGTCCACACCCAGAGCCAGAGCAGGAAGGGAATCCGTAATCAAATTAATCCAGAGAATATGGCTTGGCTTAAGGGGAGACCCAAGCCCCAGTAAAATAGCGGTCAGCATCGTAATAATTTCCCCGAAATTAGAGGACAAAAGAAACAGCACCGCCTTTTTAATATTCTCATAGATCCCCCGCCCTTCCGCAATGGCCTTGGCAATGGTAGCGAAATTATCATCAACTAAAATCAGATCCGCCGCGTTTTTAGCCACATCCGTTCCCGTAATACCCATAGCCACGCCCACATCCGCAGCCTTCAGAGAGGGAGCGTCATTCACCCCGTCCCCTGTCATAGCCACAATCTTTTTCGAAGCCTTCAGCGCTTTCACAATGCGGACCTTATGCTCAGGAGAAACCATAGCAAATACCGACAGCCTCTGCACCGCCTTAGAAAATTCCTCATCGGACAGGGAATCAATCTGCGCCCCCGTCATACAATCCTCCGGCCGCTCCGCAATCCCAAGCTCCCTGGCAATGGCAAATGCCGTATCGCTCCGGTCCCCTGTGATCATCACCGTCTTAACCCCGGCCCGCCGAAAATCACGAACTGCCTTTGCAGCCTCCGGCCGGATAGGGTCCATCATTCCCACAGCCCCCACAAACGTAAGCCCGCTCTCCGTGGGGCGGTCCGTACCAATCCGCATCCCCAGAGCCAGAAGCCGCAAAGCCCTGCCGGACAGCGTATTCATTGCGGCCGCAATCTCCCTGCGCTTAACAGAATCCAGGGGAACCGTCCTGCCGTTCAGCAGAAGCGTATCACAGCGCTTCAGAATTTCATCCGGGGAGCCTTTGGTATAGGAAACAGTAGAACTGTCGTTTCGGTGCAGGGTGGTCATCATCTTTCGATCCGAATCAAAGGCCAGCTCCTGAATCCGCGGCAATTTCCGTTCCAGTGCAGGACGTTCCAGATAAAAGCGGTGAGCCAGATCCAGAAGAGCAAGCTCCGTCGGATCTCCCAGACGGTTGTCCGTATTGATGACAGCATCATTGCAGAGGGCAAAGCCTTCCAGAAACTGGCGGTTTTTCTCCGGTGAGAGGGAGGCCGCATCCAGAATCCGGCCTCCCGTATAGCAGGCGGTAACCGTCATCTTATTCTGGGTGAGGGTGCCTGTCTTATCGGAGCAGACCACACTGACACAGCCCAGGGTTTCCACACTCGGCAGGCGCTTTACAATGGTATTAACCTTTACCATCCGGGAGACGCTTAAGGCAAGCACCATCGTAACAATGGCAGGCAGACCTTCCGGGACGGCGGCCACCGCCAGGGAAATAGCCGTGATCAGCATTTCCATAATATCCCTTTTCTGGAGAACAGCGATGAAAAAGAGCAGGGCGCACAGAAGAAGGGACACAATACTTAAAAACTTTCCAAGCTCTCCCAAACGCTGCTGAAGAGGCGTTGTCTCCGTGGGGGATTCATTGATAAGGCGCGCAATCTTTCCGATCTCCGTATCCATGCCGATAGCGGTGACAACGCCCTCCCCCCGGCCGTAGGTTACATTGGTGGACATATAGGCTTTGTTGTTTTTAGACAAATCCTTTTCCACGGGAACCGATTCTCCCGTTAAAGCGGCCTCTTCAATTTTCAGGCTGTTTACGGAAATCAGCTCCAGATCCGCAGGCACCTGACGGCCGGCGTCCAGGCAGACAATATCCCCGGGCAGAAGATCCCGGGCCGGAATCTCCTTTAAAACGCCGTTTTGCCGGATAAGAGCCGAGGGACTGGTCATCTGCTTCAAGGATTCCAGCGCTTTCTGAGCCTTACCTTCCTGGATCACGCCCACAACGGAATTGACCAGAATCACAGCGAGAATAATAGCCGTGTCGCTGACCTCCCCTAAAAGCATGGAGATGGCGGCGGCGATAAAGAGAATAAAGATCAGCGGATCATTCAGCTGCTCAAAAAAGGATTCCATGATTGTTTTGTGATGCCCGTCCTCCAGGATATTCTGTCCCCGAAGGCCGTTCGGAGAGGGTGCCGGTTGTTTCATATTATAATCCATCCCTTCGTGCATATTGTGGAAACAGGGCTCATACAAAGGTTAAGGCGCATTGGGGAATATTAATATTGAAGCCGGAGTACCGCTCACATGCACGGCTGCCGGCAAGCGCAAAACCTTGTACGAGCATTTGTTATCAAAACATATGAAAAAAGGGACAAAGTTATGTTAGGAAAAAATAAGTTTATGGAGAATCCTTTTGCCTGTTTGTAAATCAGGAACGAATTGATATATAATCCGTTACTGCTTACGGGGGATGATTCCGCAGAGCGTTTCCCCATCCTTTGCGGTTTGGACGCAGCAACTGTCACAGGGGGCAAGCTTTGCCTGACGGATTTCTTGTGAGTCCTTAAAGCGTGTTGCTTATAATTTTGAAGAACAAACAGGTGATATCATTATTTGTGCAGTTGAGAAGCTGAAAAATCTGCCGTATAATAATTTCAAAATAACAATTTGCAAAGCACGATCCCCTGTAGGAAAGGAAAAGGATATATCTTATGAAAAAGATCGCAGTCATTGACGATGATATCTATATTGGCGATATGGTAGAAGAGATTTTAAAGAAAGAGGGCTACAGCGTTCTGCGGGCTTACTCCGGTACGGAGGCGGTCTATCTTTTGAAAGAGCACCGTCCGGATCTCATTCTCCTGGACCTGATGCTGCCCGGCCTGACCGGAGAACAGGTGCTTCCCTTAGTACAGGGAATCCCGGTGATTGTAGTCAGTGCAAAGGCGGATGTGGCGGATAAGGTAAAGCTGCTTCGAGACGGTGCGGCAGACTATATCACAAAGCCATTTGACACAAGGGAACTGTTAGCCCGTATCGATGTGCAGCTTCGCACGGCGGTCTCTCTGGGCAGCATTGGAAGCCTTACTTTCGGTGGCTTAAATCTGGATTTGGACAGCCATAGCCTGAGTGTAAATAGCCAGGCCGTAAGGCTTACAAGAACGGAATATGCCATCCTGAAGCTCCTGATGCAGAACCCGAGACAGGTTTTAACAAAATCCCTCCTGTTGGAGAGGATCAGTACGGATACGCCGGACTGTACGGAAAGCTCCCTGAAAATCCATGTGAGTAATTTAAGGAGAAAGCTTCGGGAGACAGGCGGAAGAGGTTATATTGAGTCCGTGTGGGGCATTGGATACAAAATGCAGGAAGAATAATTATTTACGATTTCTTAACCATTTTCTTAACCGTTTTCTAAATCTCTTTCTGCTACACTCAGTGTACAGGTGTACAGGGAGACATATTATGGTACTGGAATAGGAGACAAACATGGAATATTGTTTAACAGCAGAAAGATTAAGCAAACACTACCGGCACTTCAAGGCTCTGGAGGGACTTTCCATCCACGTCCCCAAAGGCTCTATCTACGGTCTGGTGGGAAGAAACGGTGCAGGCAAGACAACGCTTATCCGCCTTATCTGCGGACTCCAAAGCCCGACGTCCGGCGAATACATTTTATACGGAAAACGAAACACGGAAAAGGGAATCACAGAAGCACGCCGCCGGATGGGGGCCGTAGTGGAAACGCCCTCCATATATTCGGACATGACTGCAGAGGAAAACATCCGGCAGCAGTATCTGATCTTGGGAATCCCCTCCTTTGACGGAATCCGGGAGCTTCTGGAACTGGTGGGTTTAGAGGATGTGGGAAAGAAAAAAGCCAAAAACTTTTCCCTCGGTATGCGTCAGCGTCTGGGAATCGCCGTGGCTCTGGCAGGAGATCCGGATTTTCTCATTCTGGACGAGCCGGCGAACGGCCTGGACCCGGAGGGAATCATAGAAATGCGGGAGCTTATTCTGCGTCTCAACCGGGAACGTCAGATCACCGTCCTGATATCCAGTCATATCCTGGATGAATTGTCCAGGCTTGCAACCCATTACGGCTTTCTGGATCAGGGCCGCATGGTAAAGGAATTAAGTGCACAAGAACTGGAGTCTGCCTGCCAGAAATGCGTCCGGCTCATGGTTTCGGACACAAAGGCATTGTCACAGGCATTGGAGAGAATGGGATTGGAATACAAGATCCGAAGCCATGAGGAGGCTGATGTATACGGGGAGGTCAATCTGTCACAATTGATTCTGGATCTTGCAAAGGAAGACTGTCAGGTGC
This sequence comes from Clostridia bacterium, assembly GCA_910576325.1. Lineage (GTDB taxonomy): Bacteria > Bacillota > Clostridia > Lachnospirales > Lachnospiraceae > Laedolimicola. The sequence goes on along the minus strand of CAJTIM010000034.1, from coordinate 8,557 downwards.
TCGGTATCCAGGAGCACAACGAAAGTCTGGAGAGCTATTTTATGAGTCTGGTAGGAGGTGGAGAGCATGAATAAGCTGTTTTGGGCAAACTTGAACCGCCTGCATCGGGACAAAAGCTTTTTGCTTGGATGTATCCTGATGGCAGGCATGAGCATATATTTTCCCATTCTTTACTATGTGGAACAGGGAGAGAAAGCAAATCCCAACAATTATTTCGGGCACTTTAACCTTGTAATCGGAGTGATTGCGGCCGTCTGCTGCAGCATGTATCTGGGTACGGAATACAGCGACCGAACCATGCGTAATAAACTGATAGCAGGACATACGAGAAAAGACATCTATCTATCCAATTTAATCATCTGTACCCTTGCCTGCTTCTTTGCGGTGGCAGTATATATAGCGGCGGAGAGTCTTGTGGGGATTCCACTGAACGGAAATGTCCGGATGGATCCGTGGGAGCTGGCGGTCCGGTTTCTGGTAAGCGGACTTATGATTTTGGCCTATGTCTCCATTTTCACGATGATCAGTATGCTGAATCAGAATAAGGCTTCCGGGGCTGTGGCCAATATCCTCCTGTTTTTCGCTCTGCTGGTGTTGGCCTTTGTTGTTGAAGCAAGGCTGACGGAGCCGGAATTTCTCACAAACCACTATACCTTAAATGAATTAGGGGAGATGACACAGGAGGAACCCATGCCAAATCCACGGTATCTTCGGGGAATCGCACGTGCCGTTTATGAGTTTTTGTTTGATTTTCTTCCCACGGGGCAGATGATTCAGATATGCAGTCAGGTATTCATATGGTGGCAGCGGATGGCATTGTGTAATGTGGGGATTGCGGCTGTGACTACGGGGATTGGGATGTATTTGTTTGGGAAAAAAGATATTCGGTAGTTAGAATGGACATGGATGGAAAAAATGATTTGTATGGAAATAGTGTGTCTGGTGCTGTTGGCGGTCTGCCTGCTGCTTTTATGGAAAATACACCTTTTGCGTAAAGGGGCAAAAGAAATACGCAGAGAATTTGAACAGAAGCTTTCGGAGGATACCAATACGCCCATTGTGATTTCCACCCGGGACTTATGCATGCGTCAGTTAGCAGAGGGAATAAACCGTCAGCTTAAGCTTCTGAACCGGGAACGCCATCGGTTTTGGCAGGGAGATCGGGAGCTTAAGGAAGCGATCACCAACATTTCCCATGATCTGCGGACACCTCTGACGGCCATATCCGGGTATCTTGATCTGCTGGATCAGGAGGAGCACACCCCGACGGCAAGGCGGTATCTGGAAATGATCCGCAGCCGGACCAATGCCCTTGGTGACTTGACGGAGGAGCTGTTCACTTATTCCGTCATAACCTCCCAGGAGGAGAATGCGGGGGAGTACCTGTCACTGAATCGTGTATTGGAGGAAAGCCTGGCCTTTTACTACGGGGCCTTTGTGCAGCATAAGATAACACCCGAGATCTCCATTCCGGGGGAAAAGGCAGAGCGATTTCTCGATCGCTCTGCCCTTATGCGCATCTTTGGAAATATCATCAGCAATGCGCTGAAATACAGTGACGGAGATCTGTCCGTAGTGATGAAGCCTGACGGGACCATTGTCTTTGCAAATAAAGCAGCGAGCCTCACTCCGGTTCTGGCAGGCAGACTCTTTGACCGCTTCTACACGGTGGAAACCGGCAGTCAGTCCACGGGTCTTGGCCTGGCAATCGCAAAACAGCTATGCGAGCGCATGGGCGGCAGCATCCGGGCCGACTATCAGGAAGAAAAGCTGATCATAACTCTCTTTTTTCCAAAATAAAAACGGTATAAATGTGTTTCCAAAAACATGGTCTCTGCCAATGCAGAACATATACGGGCGTATCCGATTGACAGACATATTCTTACCTTATTTCAAGTTTCAAAAGCATCAGCCGCTTTCCGGAAACGCTCCATAACCTGAGAAAGAGAACGCACACCCGTACAGGCTCCCAGGGATTCCACGGCCAGAGACGCGGTCATATTGGCAAAGCGGCCGCAGTCCGCCAGAGCCATATGCTCCGAGAGCGCATAGAGAAATCCGGCGGCAAAATTATCGCCGGCTCCCGTGGTATCAATGCACCTCGTATGGGGATAAGCGGGAATCACAAGCCTCTGCTCTTTTGTCTTAATAAAACATCCGTCTTTCCCCATCTTAATCACCATACAGGACACGCCGCAGTCCAAAAAGGCATCGGCAATCTCATCGGGCTTGGAAAGGCCCGATACGGCCTTCGCCTCTTCATAGTTGGGAAATAAATAATCCAGATATTGAATGGCGTCCCGAATATCCGCAAGCCGTTCTCCATTTTTACAGCGCGTCATATCGGCGCAGAGAATAAGGCCCTGCTCCTTAGCGGACCGGAACAGAGAAGCCATAGCCGGAATGTCAAAACAGGGTGAGACGAAGATACTGGCAAAGCACAGAAGGGGAGCTTTTTTCAAAGCATCCGTATTAACATCCGAAAGCGCCAGTTTACGCAGGGACCCGTTCCGATTGGTGATAAAGGAACGTTCGGCCTCCTGATCCACCAAAACAACATTGATCCCGGTGTCCAGATCCGATTCGATCACCGTATCCTCCGTAGAAACTCCATTTTCCCGGAAATAATTCAAAAGAATCTGTCCGCTCAGATCCGCCCCGAGCTTGGTAATAAGATTCACACGCTTTCCCAGGCGCGCCAGAGTGACGGCTTCGTTGGCGGCGTCTCCGCCGGGGGTAAGGGTAACGTGGTCTGCCGGACAGGAGCGGCCGGCCAGATCCTTTTTGGAAACGGGCCGGGCCAGAACATCCAGAACGGCGGCGCCGATGATGGTAATGTCGTACATATGGGTTATCTCCTTTGTGTGGTTGAAATGAATGATTCGAATCTTCCCCGCTTTATCAAATACTGCCATAATATAAGAGAGCCTTGCGACTGCTATATTAGCAAAGCTGCAAATAACTATTAAAATTATAGCATTTGCTGATACGGCGGGCAATGCCAAAAACGGCTGCTGCTGTTTGCAGAATGAGCAACTATAACTACTTCCGCCGCAATGGTACAGGAGTAATATCCTTCTCATCCGGATGCTTCAGGTAATACCGCGTATCCCTGGCAATGATATCGGACAGCAGCAGAACCGCCAGAAGATTCGGAACTGCCATCAGCGCATTGAGGGTGTCCGCGATACTCCACACTAGTTCCAACCGCACAACCGGGGCAAAGACAAGAACAAGAATCCATAGAAAACGGTAAGGAAACAGCGATATTTTTCCAAACAGATATTCCAGGCAGCGTTCCCCGTAGTAGGACCACCCCAGTATGGTAGCATAAGCAAAGGTAATAATGCCGAAAATCAAAATGGGTCTTCCGATATAGGGAATCTGTGAAAAAGCAGCGGTAGTCAGCTCGCCCCCGGAAAGCGTCTCCCAGGCAACATTCCCTCCGCGCAGAATGCTGCTTACCAGAACCAGTCCGGTGATAAGGCAGACCACAACCGTATCCCAGAAGGTGGCGGTGGAAGCAATAAGAGCTTGGCGAACAGGATTGCGTGTACGGGCGGCTGCAGCGATAATCGGAGCCGAGCCCATACCGGCTTCATTGGTAAACAGCCCCCGCGCAATGCCGTAGCGGGCCGCAAGCATGATACCGGATCCGGCCATTCCTCCCCCCACGGCCTTCGTGCTTCCAAAGGCAGAAGACAGAATCAGGGAAATGCTCTCTCCGAGCAGACTGCGGTTCAATACCAGAATCACAAGGCATCCGGCCAGATAGGAGAAGGCCATAAATGGGACAAGCCGTTCACAGACCCGGGCAATCGAACGGACGCCGCCCAGAATAACCAGGCAGGTAATAAGTCCGGTCACAAGCCCCACGGTAAGACAGACCGCGTCGGGCCGGACTGTCAGAAGCCGGGCCAAAAACGAAGAGCTTTCTTCTACAGCGGAGCGTACCGAGGAATCTATGATTATGGCAATGGCGTTTACCTGAACCCCGCAGCCGATGCCAAAGGAAGTAAGAACGCCGAAGCAGGCAAAGAGAATGGCGGGGACGCGCATCCCCAGACCCCGTTCCAGGGCGTACATGGCGCCTCCGAGCATGGTGCCGTCCCTGGTGCGCACCCGGTATTTTACAGCGATAAGGGATTCTGCGTAGGTGGTAGCCATGCCGAAGACCCCGGTGAGCCAGCACCAGAATACGGCTCCCGGACCGCCCAGGGCAATGGCCGTTCCCACACCGATGATATTTCCGGTTCCAAGGGTGGAGGCGAGAGAGGTGGAGAGGGCCGCAAAGGGACTAATATCACCGTCGGAATCCGGGTCTCTGGTGAGGGAAAGCCGGATAGCCAGCGGTGTTTTACGCTGAATAAAGCCCGTTTTCCAGGTCATAAAAAGATGGGTGCCGAAAAGCAGGACAATCATGGGCATGCCCCAGAGGTATTGATTGAGGGTTTCGATAAATACGGAGAGTGCGTTCATGGGCGGGTCCTTTTTGGGAGATTGATAGAATTATATGCGGCTGCAAACCAAAAATTTCATTGCCCATGAAGTTCGTCTGAAATTCGTTTTTTGATTTTCAGATACCTCTGGAATTAAATGAAAAAAGGAGTATAATAAAACCGGGCATAAAATGAATTTTACGCGATAAGCAGAAAAGTCAAGTGTTTATAAGAAATGCTTTTGACTGACCGGTAAAGTCGCAAAGGCGCACGAGAGAAACTTTTATGAGTGCCCTTTCGAATAAAAGTTTCTCTCATTACAGGTGCGCCGAAGCGACTTTACCCTTTAGTGCCGTCGCGCAGCGACTTTCAATAGGAGGAAAATCATGGGACACCTAGCAAGCAGAGACGCCTATAAGAATCTGGAGGACCGCATCAACTGGTTCACCCAGGGCGCACCGGTATCGGACAGCCTGTATAAGATTCTCCAGGTGCTCTACACGGAAAAAGAAGCAAAATGGGTAGCACTCTTACCGGTGCGCCCCTTTACGGCAAAAAAGGCCGCACATATCTGGAACACCAGTGAGGCAAAGGCGGAAAAGTTTCTCACCCATCTGTGTGAAAAAGCCCTGTTGGTAGATTCTTACCACAACGGCGTGCGGAAATTCGTGATGCCGCCCCCAATGGCCGGCTTTATCGAATTTGCCCTGATGCGTACCAGAGGGGACATTGATCAGAAGTATTTAAGCGAACTGTATTGCCAATATATGAATGTGGAAGAGGACTTTGTAAAGGATCTGTTCTTTGTCACGGAAACACGTCTGGGCCGCGTGTTCGTCCAGGAACCGGTGCTGACCAACGCAAACACCCTGCATATCCTGGATCACGAACGGGCCAGCCACATCGTGGAGGAAGCTGAATATATAGGTCTGGGCACCTGCTACTGCCGTCACAAAATGCTCCATGCAGGCCATCCCTGCGAGATAGACGCGCCCCTGGACGTATGCCTCACCTTCGGAAATGTGGCCCGTTCCCTGGCGGAGCACGGCGGCTATGCCCGGCTCATTGACAAGGAAGAGGCTATGGAAGTTCTGGAGCGGTCCTACGCCCATAACCTGGTGCAGATTGGAGAAAATGTGCGGGAAGATCCGGCATTTATCTGCAACTGCTGCGGCTGCTGCTGCGAGGCGCTGCAGGCGGCCCGGAAGTTTGCACCCATGCAGCCGGTGGCAACAACCAATTACATTCCAAAGGTAGACAAAGAAACCTGCGTAGGCTGCGGAAAATGCGCCGGAGCCTGTCCGATTTTAGCTATTTCAATGGAGGAAGGAGAAAACGGGAAAAAGAAGGCGGTGATCAATGAAGAAATCTGCCTGGGCTGCGGCGTCTGCGCAGGGAATTGTCCCACTAAGGCCATTGAGATGAAGCGGCGTCCGGTGCAGGTAATTACGCCGGTGAACAGTACGCACCGTTTTGTTCTGCAGGCCATTGAAAAAGGCACATTGCAGAATCTGATTTTTGATAACCAGGCATTTGCCAATCACAGAGCTATGGCGGCGGTGTTTGCGGCTATTCTGAAGCTTCCGCCTTTAAAACAGGCGCTGGCAAGTAAGCAGTTTAAGTCCATTTATCTGGATAAACTGTTATCAAGTCAGATAAAGAAAAACAAATAATAAAAGAAAAATCAAAGATTTGCCAAACGAAAGAAATTCCTCCATGTAGTATTGCACATGTGTGACAGGATATACTATCTATTGTTACTCGAAAACTGCAATACTGTGTGCTGTCTGACCATTTGAAAAAATATTCGCATCATCAGCCGGATTTTCAAGAGGTAAGTTACCATACGGACAATGCACAAAACATGGAGGAATTTTGTTATGAAAAAACAAGTCTTGTTTTTGACGGCGGCGCTGACGGCGGCAGTGCTTGCCGGCTGCAGTACGACAGATAACACGGGGAACGATACTCAGAACGGCTCCTCCGGAACCGTTGTGGAAAATGTTGTGCCCAATCACGGAAATACCCAGCAAAACACGGATAACAACAATCAAAACACAACCACCGACACAAATCAAAACGAGGCGGAAGGCGGAGATTACAAAATGGGCGTAGGCATTGTATCCCGTCTGAAACGCGCCCAGAATGCGGGAGACACGGATGGTTCTGCCGAGATCAATACCGTAGTGGCCGCAGTCACCGTAGACGGAGAGGGCCACATCGCCAACTGCATCATCGATAAGGTGGAAAATAAGCTTCCTATTTCCAACACAGGCGCCATCGGCTCGCCGGCCAACACGGAATATTCCACCACAAAGGAGCTGGGGGACAGCTATGGCATGAAGGAAGCCTCTCCCATTGGAAAGGAATGGAACGAGCAGATAGCATCCTTTGAGCAATACGTCATCGGAAAAACCGTTGAGGAGGTAAATGGCATCAAAACCGATAACCAGGGCTATGCCGAGGAAAATGATTTGACAAGCTCCGTAACCATTTCCATCAGCGATTTCCAGGCAGCGATTACCAAAGCGGTAGAAAATGCCCGGTAAGGGATTCCGTATTATTTTTACTTGTGATAAACAGCATTTTCCTTTATAATGAAAAAAGTGTAAGAACTGCCTATCCCTGTGCATCAGGGCGGGGATAGGCGTTTACACAAAATCTATTGATGCATAAGATAATAGAGAGACACTTCTGTTACATATCCTGAAACGGGCGGTAACAGTATACTTCAAAGAACAGAGGGGGAAAGTTATGCAGAAATTCTTCAAAAGCCTTCCATTCAAATTACTGGTGGGCGTAATTGCAGGTATTGTCATCGGTCTGGTGGCAAATGAAACCGTTATGAACGTGGTGGTAACGATTAAGCAGGTTCTCGGACAGCTTATCACCTTCTGCGTGCCACTGATTGTCATCGGCTTTATCGCGCCGTCCATAACCAAGCTGGGCAACAATGCATCCCGTATGCTTGGCGTAGCCCTGGTGCTGGCCTATGTGTCCTCCGTCGGAGCGGCGCTGGCTTCTATGGCCGTGGGCTTTGGTCTGATTCCGCATCTTTCCATTGTAACGGATGTGGAAGGGTTAAAGGAGCTGCCGGCTGTTTTATTCGAACTGGAGATTCCGCCGGTTATGTCCGTAATGAGTGCGCTGGCCTTTTCTCTTCTGGTGGGGCTTGGCGTCACCTGGACAAAATCACGCCAGCTGGAAACGATTTTAAATGAATTTCAGTCGGTGGTTCTGTCTATCGTAACCAAGGTAGTCATTCCCATACTGCCCTTCTTCATTGCTTCCACCTTCTGCGGTCTGGCCTATGAAGGAAGTATTACCAAGCAGTTCCCGGTATTCCTGAAGGTTATCGTGATTGTTATGGCAGGACATTATCTGTGGATGCTGCTGCTCTATGCACTGGCAGGAGCTTATGCCGGTAAGAATCCGGTGGAAGTGGTAAAGCATTACGGTCCGGCGTACATTACGGCAGTCGGCACCATGTCCTCCGCCGCAACCCTGGCAGTTGCCCTGCGCTGTGCCAAGAAGTCTTCCGTCCTGCGCCAGGATATGGTGGACTTTGGGATACCGCTTTTTGCCAATATCCATCTTTGCGGATCGGTACTTACGGAAGTATTTTTCGTGATGACGGTTTCTCAGATTCTTTATGGAAAGCTGCCCTCACTTGGAACTATGGTATTGTTCTGCCTGCTTCTTGGTATATTTGCCATCGGAGCGCCGGGCGTGCCGGGAGGAACCGTGATGGCTTCCCTGGGCCTGATTACAGGAATCCTGCTTTTTGACGGGACGGGAACGGCGCTGATGCTTACGATCTTTGCCCTTCAGGACAGCTTCGGAACGGCTTGCAATGTAACGGGCGACGGCGCGCTGACCCTGATGCTTACCGGGTATGTGGAGAAGCATCATATCAGGGCGGAGGAAGCGAAGCTGTAGAAGAAGTAAATGAAAACACTAATCCCCCAGCTATGCTGGGGAGAATAGAGTAAGCCGTAGCAAAGAGGATACCTTAAAAAAGCCTCCTATGCTAATATGAGAAAGGTGTCGCAAGCCAATCTCAAGAATAGGAGGCGGTCCAAATGGACAGTAAAAGTTTATCACATACAAGATGGAAA
>CAJTIM010000033.1 GCA_910576325.1 Clostridia bacterium | reverse complement strand
GATGCTATAAAAAAATATATTCGGGACCAGTCAGAAGAGTCTCGGAAAGAAGAAAGTGAGGGAGCCGCTTTTTAGCGGCAGCAAGTAATATAAGCTTGCGATACCCGCCTTTCAGGCGAGCAGTAACAGAGCCCTTGGGGGCGTTTTTCAAACCCCCACTTGAAGTGGGGGTTGGTGATTAAAAGCACTGACAAAGGAGTCAGGAACCAATCATAGGTTTCCGACTCCTTCTTTTTGTGCAGATAAGAGAAGTTTTTACTTACTTTAAATGCGGGAGGGATAAGGAAAATGGCAGTAAAATACGTTTTTGTTACCGGCGGCGTGGTTTCGGGACTTGGAAAGGGAATTACCGCGGCTTCACTGGGAAGGCTCTTAAAAGCCAGAGGCTACCGGGTGACTATGCAGAAATTCGACCCCTACATCAACGTAGACCCGGGAACTATGAATCCCATACAGCACGGAGAGGTCTTTGTAACCGACGACGGCACGGAAACAGATCTTGACCTGGGGCATTACGAGCGGTTTATCGACGAATGTCTGGATCAAAATTCCAACGTAACTACCGGAAAGATATACTGGTCCGTTCTCCACAAAGAACGCCGGGGCGATTACGGAGGAGGAACCGTCCAGGTGATTCCCCATATCACCAACGAGATCAAAAGCCGTTTCTACCGCGGGGAGGAGGGAGCTGAGACGCGGATCGCCATCATAGAGGTGGGCGGCACGGTGGGAGACATCGAAAGCCAGCCTTTTTTAGAGGCTATCCGTCAGTTCCAGCACGACATCGGCCATGAAAACGCCATATTGATTCACGTAACCCTGATTCCCTACCTGAAAGCATCGGGAGAGCTGAAAAGCAAGCCCACCCAGCAGAGCGTCAAGGAGCTGCAATCAATGGGACTTAGGCCGGATATCCTGGTATGCCGAAGCGAACGGCCGATTCCCGAGGAGCTGAAAGCCAAAATATCCCTTTTTTGCAATGTACCCAAAGAGCATGTACTCCAGAACATAGACGTAGAATATCTCTACGAAGCCCCCTTAGCGATGGAGAAGGAGCATCTTGCAGGGGTTGTATGCGAATCTCTAAAGCTCCCCTGCCCAAAGCCGGATCTGACAGACTGGAAGACAATGGTACACAATCTGCGCAATCCCAAATACCGGACAGAAATTGCCATAGTCGGAAAATACATTCAGCTCCATGACGCCTACCTAAGCGTGGCGGAGGCTCTCAAGCACGGCGGAATCGCAGCGGGTACGGATGTAAAGCTTCGATGGATCGATTCCGAAGAGCTGACAGCGGAAAATGTATCCGAGCAGCTTCGGGGCGTCCACGGTATCCTTGTCCCCGGAGGCTTTGGCACACGCGGCACGGAAGGAAAGATCACAGCCATCCAATACGCAAGAGAACAGAAGATTCCCTTCCTTGGCATCTGTCTGGGGATGCAGATGGCCATTGTAGAATATGCCCGCCATGTGCTGGGATACCCGGATGCCAACAGCATAGAGCTGAATCCCAACACACAGCATCCGATTATTACCCTTATGCCGGACCAGGACAGCGGGGCAGATCTGGGAGGCACCCTTCGCCTGGGAGCTTACCCCTGTGTGTTGGAGAAAGGAAGCCTGGCAGAGCGTCTTTATAAAAAACAGGAAATCAGCGAACGCCACCGCCACCGGTATGAAGTAAACAACGCATACCGCGAACGCCTTACGGAGCAGGGAATGCTTTTGTCGGGCCTGTCCCCGGACGGCCGAATTGTAGAAATGGTGGAATTAAAAGAGCATCCCTACTTTATCGGAACCCAGGGACACCCGGAACTGAAATCAAGACCCAACCGGGCGCATCCGCTTTTTAAGGGGCTTGTCCAGGCAGCAGTTCAATACGGTCAAATGTAAAAACATAAGGCTTTGAAGAAAGCGTTTTAGATATAGTCCGGCTAAGAAATGCCATGAGTTTATAAAAAATATTTTTGGCCGGCGGGTAAAGCCGCAAAGGAGCTTGCGAGGAACTTTCATGAGTGCCCTTTCGGATGAAAGTTTCTCTCATTACAGGTGCGTCGAAGCGACTTTACCCTTCAGCGCCGCTGCGCGGCGGCTGAAATAGGAGAGGAGAAACCAGGGGTGAAACCGGGAGAAGAAAACTTTGCGAAGTACTATTGACAAACGGACGATTCCCGCATATACTAATTTATATCAAAAAAAATTGATGTGAGGAAGCGTGCATGGGAACTCATCAAGAAGATGCGAAAGTCTTTAAGGCCCTGTGTGACCCCAAGCGTCTTGCCATTCTGGAACAACTGCGAAGCGGAGAAAAATGTGCCTGTGTTCTGCAAGAGCCGATGGACCTGACGCAGTCCGGCCTGTCCTATCACATGAAGATTTTGTGCGACTCCGGGCTTGTTGTGAGCCGTCAGGAAGGCAAATGGACGCATTATCGTCTGAATAAGGCCGGCAGGGATGAAGCCGTAAAGCGGCTGCTGGCTGTTACCACGCCGGACGGAGACCAAGAGAGCGGATGTCTTTCATGTGACAGATAAACGCCATCCCAGTGAGGTGGCGTTTATCTATCCTTAAAACATCAAAAAAAGTTGATGTGTTGTGCGGCAGATAGAAAGTGGGGGTTCTCTATGAGCATATGGAATTTTATTCAAGAGCAGATTTTAGGCATGAAGTGGCTGAACGAATTGATTGGCAGGGGCCTTATTATGCTTGGGCTGGATGTGGAAGAGCGCGTAGGAGGGAGCGTCCGGTTTTTTCTCTATGATGTAATGAAGATCACCCTGCTACTGTGTTTCCTGATTTTTGTTATTTCCTACATTCAAAGCTATTTTCCACCGGAGCGGAGCAAACGGATATTGGGCCGTTTTCATGGTATCAGTGCGAATATTATATCCGCTCTGTTAGGCACGGTGACGCCTTTTTGCTCCTGTTCGTCTATCCCTCTGTTTATCGGTTTTACCGGTGCGGGATTGCCGCTTGGGGTTACATTTTCTTTCCTGATTTCGTCCCCAATGGTAGACTTGGGCAGTCTAGTACTGCTGATGAGCATTTTCGGTGTAAAAGTCGCCGTCGTTTATGTGGCGGTGGGGCTGGCGATCGCCGTGGCAGGCGGTACTGTCATTGAGAAATTGCACATGGAGCCGTATGTGGAGGAATTTATCCGCAGGGCCGGCGGTGTGGATATTGAATCCCCTGCACTCACAAAGCGGGAGCGGGTTCGGTTTGCGAAAGAACAGGTCGCTTTTACCTTCAAGAAGGTGTTCCCGTATATTTTGATTGGCGTGGGTATCGGCGCGGTCATCCACAACTGGATTCCGGAAAGCTGGATTGAGGCCGTATTGGGCGGCAGCAATCCGTTCGGCGTTATCCTTGCTGCGCTGGCAGGCATTCCCATGTATGCTGATATTTTCGGCACGATCCCTGTGGCGGAGGTCCTGCTATACAAGGGCGCACAGCTTGGCACAATCCTGTCTTTTATGATGGCAGTTACCACGTTAAGCCTGCCGTCCTTGATTATGCTCCGCAAAGCGGTAAAGCCGAAACTGCTTGCATTGTTTATCGGCGTCTGCACCATCGGCATTATCCTGGTCGGCTACCTGTTCAATATGCTTCAATTTTTACTGATTTAAATTTTAGTCCAGCTAAGAAATGTCAAGCGATTTAGATAAATTTTTTGCCGGACGGTAAAGTCGCAAAGACACACGAGAGGAACTTTTATGAGCGCCCTTTCGAATGAAAGTTTCTCTCATCACAAGTGTGTCGAAGCGACTTTACCCTTTAGTGCTGTCGCGCAGCGACTTTTATAGCCCAGCTAAGAAATGTCAAGTGATTTAGATAAATTTTTTGCCGGACGGTAAAGTCGCAAAGACACACGAGAGGAACTTTTATGAGCGCCCTTTCGAATAAAAGTTTCTCTCATCACAAGTGTGTCGAAGCGACTTTACCCTTTAGTGCTGTCGCGCAGCGACTTAAAATAGGAGGAATGATTTATGAGACTGTTTAGCAAAAAAAAGGAAGAAACAAAATCCTGCTGCTGCGGCGGAAGCTGCACCCCGGAAAGGATGGAGCAGGCAGAAGCCGCAAAGACTGACGCCAGGGTCAAAGTGCTGGGAAGCGGCTGCGCCAAATGCAATGCTTTGGAGGACGCTGTCCGGGCGGCTTTGACGGAGCTGGGAATGGATACATTCATTGACCATGTGACGGACTTTGCACAGATTGCAGCCTATGGGATAATGACTACCCCGGCTCTGGTTGTGGATGGAAAAGTAGTGTCCTGCGGCAAGGTGCTTGGGAAGGATGAGGCAAAGGCAATTATTGAAAAAATATGCATGTAATTGCAGGAGTGCTGCGTCACTCTGCGGAAATGCCTTTTTGGTAAATCAACTCAACAATCTCCCCGATGTTTCTGCAGCTTTCCAATTTAAGATTGGTTTTCGGGAACTCCGGGGGGAAAAGGGGGATTCCGTTTCCAAGAACAGTTGGCATAACGTAAATATAATATTTATCAATTAAATTTTCACGCATAAAGCAGCGAATGATTTCTCCTCCGCCCATAAGCCAGATATTTCCTGAGTGTTCTTTTGAAATCAGATCCAATACCTGCTGCCCCGGCGGTAAAGATGTGAATTGGACATTCGTGTCATATTGAGATTGCCGGCGTGTGCATACATAACAGGGCATTCCTTCGTAGGGCCATTTATCCGGCGAAAGCTCATTTTTTATTTGGCGGTAAGTTTTTCCTCCCAGTATAATTGCCTGCAAGGAGCGGTAGAAGGTTTCATATCCAAGGTCAGGCGAAGGACCTGGGGTTTCATCTAAAAAGCCGATACTGCCGTCTTTTTCCGCAATATATCCGTCCAAAGACATTGCGATATACAGTATTAATTTGTTTTTCATAAACATTATCCTCCCTGTGCTGATGAATGTTATTGTACCACAATTCGCAGCTCAGGAGAACAGATAGTTTTATCCTTTCATTTGCAAACCTTCCGGCGGAATCAGAATATTTGAAGAGCGATAAAAAAGAATTTCCCCGGGCTGACAGGAAAACAGCTCACAAAACCGGTTGATGGACTTAAGCGTATAATTGTGATTATGCTTTAACCTGCTTGTATCGGCCGGATTGAGACCGTATTTATATTCTAAATCATAAGTAGTGATATTCTGTTCCTTTAAGAGCTGCCAAAATGGATCAAACACTATCATTTGTAAGTACCTCCTGTTTCAACTTTGTAATATCCCTCCTTGTGTACCTTTTTGAAATCAATTTTCAGCTATAAATATATGTGTTTGCAAATAATCCGTACACGATGAAGGATATTTGGAATCCATATAAATCTCTTAGTTTCCCTCATTCCATCAAAAGATTATTTCTTATAATAAGTAACTTACATATCTGAAAGAGACAGTAAAATAAAAAATCCGCAGCCGCTTACAGCTATGCAAGTTATCGAGTATGCATGTTCGCGCTAAAATGGAACCATATCCGGGGAAAATTCTCAAAGAAATCTACAAAGAAATCTGCAAAGAAGTCCGTAAAGAAATCCGCATAGGAAAGAAAGCCTTGAAGGATTTTCCCGCGAAAGAATTTCACAGCACAAAAGATACTTAAAAACACAGCCCCATGAAGGGAGGTACACGATGCCAGAGAAGAAAGAGACTGCAAAAAACACAAATGAACCCCAGACACCTGCTCCGAAAGGAGAAGCCTCCAAAAGCGTGCCGGAGGCGCCAAAGGGCGCGGACAATCCCGCAGGCGGCGGGGGAGGCGGCGGAAGCTTTTTAGATACGCTTTATGAAAAGATTACGGACGCCATCGGCGGCGATAACCCCAATCAGTACTTCTGCATGACTTTGCCGGGTACGCTTATCGAGGCGGCCGATTATCAGTATGATGTCAGCGGCGAGAAGCCGGCCCATGTGAAGGCAAATGAATCCAAGCTTGTGAATAAATTATTTGACGCCTGCTTTATGACAGCCTCCGACAATGGAAGACAGCTTCAGAACCAATACCGGACCGCCCTGAACATGCTTTCTCCCAAGCTCAACCGGGATCTCTTTGAGATGAAGGTAAGGCTGCGGGAGGTTCTTATGACGCCTTACCAGTATGATTTCGGAAATGGCGTGGAGGATTCCATGACCTTAGAGCAGGTGTTCTACCGGCTGTACAGTGAGTATGTGTCGGCAAAAGCGGCCTGGAACCAGAAGCAGGTGGATAAAAAGACAGAATTGAAGAGGACGATCATCGATCCGAATGAGCGCAGAGACGCTTACCTGGAGTGGTACGGTCTTGTGGCCGAGGCGGAGCAACCTGATGATGAACATTTCAAAGCTCACCTCCACCATACCGGACGATGCGGAGGTAGCTTTATGGAACAGGGCCTATGAGGAGGCGGAGGCTTCTTTCCGGAAGTTAATGGTGGATTGCGTCAATGTGAATGTCAATGCAACCGCAGACGCAGTCAAAGGAATCCTCTCGCTGTGCAGTAAAAAATCCGACGGAACACTGGAAGCGCCCTCCAGCGAGGAAGCCAGCCGTCTTGTAAAATCCGATCCAAATGACAGCGAGGATACCAAGATTGAAAAGATCAGCAAGCTTATCGGGGCCGTTACAAAAAGCGCCGGAGTATGCTTTGAGAAACAGGCGGCCGTGACAGAAGCGGCCGGAAAGGGAACCGATGCGGCTTTGAAGTGGTGCGAGGCCCACAATAAGCAGCATGAGATTCAGATCGGGATGAATCTTGCCAAGGTGCAGATTGAACGGGAATGGTTCAATCCGGGCGTATTTCTTCTGACCAACAATATGTATAACTTTTCAAGCAGCAAGATTTCGGCAGACAACGATACCAGCTTTACAAGCGGCAATCCCGAGGAGATTAAGAAGCTTTTTGCAGAGATGAATGAGTGTATCTTCCCAACTTATCCGGTGGCTTTTGTCATTGCCAAGGATGTTTCCATCCGCTTTGTATCGCAGACAACCATGTCGGTTTCCTTTGCAAAAAGCATTGAGGACCACGCTTCACAGGGGGGAGGATTTCTGATTTTCAGCGGAAACAGCTCTTCCGCTTCAAGCTCCGGTCAGTCAGCCGCAACTGCAAATTCCAATGCCAACAGCGTAACGGTGCGCTTTACGGCGCCTCAGATTCTGGGATATTATATGCAGGAGACACCGGCGGATAAGAGTATCCATATCAACAGCACTACGGATACGGATATGTCGATTATCGGATTTGTATCAAAGTTCAAGGAAATGATTGAGGATTACAACAGGACCCTGCGGGAAAACAGACGTGAAAAAGGAGAAGGTGAGAGATGAGATATACGGGCAGTGAGGCAGTGAAAGAAGTGGAAAAGCGGTTTATATCCGGAAAGCATCGAAGGGGCTTGGAGCAGGTAATGAATGAGTACAATATGGTGGTAACATTCCGGGCTGCCGGGGTATATACGCTTGAAAAACTGGACCACGGCGCGGCGGCAAAGCCGCACACTATTTTGGATAAAAGCATTAAACCGGCGGAAATGGGGCTGGCCGATGATTTTCCGGCATTGTCTCTTGCAGATGCCGATAAAAGTCTGGTACTAAGGGAGCCTTTGCGGACGGCGAGAAAATTTCTCTGCGGTCTGGTGGGATACCGGAATGACAGGGGACAGGTAACGGGCGTTTATCTGTCCCAGGCAGGGCAGGCCGGTGAGCAATTTGAGAAAAAGGTTCCCAATAAAAATGGCGCTGTGTATGCGTTGTTTGATACAACGGAGGCTTTGGTTCAATGTATCAGCGAAATTTTGGCGGAAGAGGATAAGCCGCTGTCGTGCGCAGGTAATTTTGTTACCGGTGATTACGATTTGCATGAAATTCAGATCCTTAAAGAAGAGAGGTTAAGTCATATTAAGGCGGATTCGGTGGAGGAGGCTTTGTATTTACAGCTTCTCAGCCTTGGAAGCATGGGGTGGTATGTAAGCGGACAGACTTATGTTCCTCGGTTCTCGCCCGATGAAAAAAGTCCGATTCAGCATGGCGCCCAGGACAATTATCTGAAGCATATGTTCCTGTCGGAACGAAATGAAAAGCTGATTCCCAAGGTATTAATACCGGATACGGATTTGGCAGTCTATCGGGGGGGATATAGAAGGAAACGGGGAATGGACCGTCTTTGACAATCGTGTGGATTCGAATCGGGAGTACCATGAACTGATAGCTATTATGGCGCAGGTGAGAGGGATGAAGGAATATTATCGGAATATTCATGGGGAGCTTCCGACGCATTGGCAGTTTGACGATTGGAGGGTTCAGGATGCGGTTATGGGATATTACGGACTGACACCGGAGGAGTGTGAGCTGAAATTTTAATATGATAAGTCTGCTTTTGATTTACAAACAGACAGGTCGGGTGAAATCTCCCCGGCCTGTCTGTTACGTACAAACTTCAAAAAAGTCTCATTGCACCCACCCAGGCACATGTGGTATACTCTTAGCAGATTAAGGAAGCGCCTGCGGGCGCCTTCCGT
Source organism: Clostridia bacterium (assembly GCA_910576325.1). Taxonomy (GTDB): domain Bacteria; phylum Bacillota; class Clostridia; order Lachnospirales; family Lachnospiraceae; genus Laedolimicola. The sequence goes on along the minus strand of CAJTIM010000033.1, from coordinate 29,859 downwards.
GTTGCAAAAAAGCCGGACACATCAAAATAAAATAGGATTCCTTCGACATACCGGTATTTTGGATGTGCCGTAAGCTCAAAGAAAGACAAGGAAAAGAGGTTTTTCAAATATGGAAATGAACAAAAGGCCCCGCCGCCTGCGCACCGGCGCAGGCTTACGAAAAATGGTCCGGGAAACCCGCATGGACAAAAGCTCTCTCATCTACCCCATGTTTATTAAAGAAGGCGCCGGGATAGAAGAAGAGATCCCCACCATGCCGGGCCAGTACCGCTACAGCATCGACCGGATGCCCTATGCTCTGGAAAAGCTTCAAAAAGCAGGCGTGGGAAGCGTTATGCTTTTCGGGATCCCGGAGCACAAGGATGCCTGCGGCAGCGGCGCTTTCGCAGATGACGGCATCATACAGAGGGCCTTCAGGGAAGCAAAAAAGCAGTTCCCGGATCTCTACTGCATCGGTGATGTATGCATGTGCGAGTACACCTCCCATGGTCACTGCGGCATTTTAAATGGCGAGTATGTAGACAACGACAAAACCCTGGATTATCTGGCAAAAATCGCGCTTTCCCAGGTACAGGCCGGCGCGGACATGGTAGCGCCCTCCGATATGATGGACGGCCGCGTGGGAGCCATCCGTACCATACTGGACGCAAACGGATATGCGGAAACCCCCATTATGTCCTACGCCGTAAAATACGCCTCCGCCTTCTACGGTCCTTTCCGGGATGCGGCGGGCAGCGCCCCGGCCTTCGGCGACCGCAAATCCTATCAGATGGACTACCACAACAGCCGTGAGGCCGTGAAAGAAGCGCTCCTGGATGTAGAAGAGGGCGCCGACATCATTATGGTAAAGCCGGCTATGAGCTATCTTGACATTCTTGCCAAGGTAAAAGACGAGATACATCTGCCCGTAGCCGCCTACAGCGTAAGCGGAGAATACGCCATGATAAAAGCGGCCGCCTCCTTAGGCTATATAGACGAGGCCGCAATCATCTGCGAGACAGCCGCAAGCGCTTACCGGGCGGGCGTGGATCTGTATCTGACCTATTTTGCACCGGAAATCGCAGAATTTATGGACGAGGGGAGAATCGGATAATGACAAAATCAGAAAAGCTTTTTGAGCGTGCGGTAAAGCACATCCCCGGCGGCGTCAATTCCCCGGTTCGGGCCTTTGGCTCCGTAGGAGAGACCCCTCGGTTTATCGCCGGCGCACAGGGTTCCCATCTGACCGATGCGGACGGAAGGACCTACCTTGACTATGTAGGATCCTGGGGGCCTATGATTCTTGGCCACAGCCATCCGGCAGTTCTGGACGCCGTAGAGCAGGCATGTAAAAAAGGCTTAAGCTTCGGCGCAGCTACCGAGGCAGAGGTGGAGATGGCCGATCTGATCTGCAGCATCGTGCCTTCCGTCGAAATGGTACGCATGGTAAACTCCGGAACCGAAGCCGTAATGAGCGCAGTCCGGGCAGCCAGAGGCTGCACAGGGAGAAGTAAGATCGTAAAATTCGCCGGCTGCTATCACGGACATTCCGACGCCATGCTGGTCAAGGCCGGCTCCGGCGTCATGACAGCAGGCGTACCTGACAGTGCAGGCGTTCCCTCCGGCTGTACTGCAGATACCCTGACGGCCGTCTACAACGATTTGGAGAGCGTTGAGAAGCTATTTGACGCCTGCAAAAACGAGATAGCCGCCGTCATCGTAGAACCGGTAGGCGCCAACATGGGCGTCGTCCTTCCGGAAACCGGCTTTTTGGAGGGCCTGCGCCGCATCTGTACGGAACAGGGAAGCCTCCTGATATTCGACGAGGTAATAACCGGATTTCGTCTGAGTCTCTCCGGTGCACAGGGCTATTACAATATAGAACCGGATCTCACCACCTTCGGCAAGATCATCGGCGGCGGAATGCCGGTAGGCGCCTACGGCGGGCGTAAAGAAGTTATGGAGATGATAGCGCCGGCAGGTCCTGTCTACCAGGCGGGAACCCTAAGCGGCAATCCGGTAGCTATGGCAGCCGGCCTGGCCCAGATACGTCTGCTTAGAGACACCCCCGGCTTTTACGAGGAGCTTCACAGAAAGTCCGGCCTCTTATTTGCCGGAATGGAAGAAATCCTGAAAGAAGCAGACAGCCCCTATCAGCTGAATCACATAGGCTCCCTTGGCTGTCTGTTCTTCACAAAGCAGCCGGTACATGACTATGCATCCGCCAAGACCTCGGACACGGAAGCCTTCGCCCGGTACTTTTCCCATATGCTGCGGGAAGGCATCTACCTTGCGCCCTCACAGTTTGAGGCGATGTTTGTTTCCGCGGCGATTACAGAGGAAGAGATTGACGAGACATTGACAGCAGTTCGCAAATTTTTCCTATTGCAATGAGCAAAATATGTCCGGAAAGTCAGTCTTATCACAATATATAAAAGCTTTTGCGGAAAAATTGCTTTAGATGTTCCGGTAGAACATATTTTTTGAGTGGCTGGACTTGGTCCGATAAGATATACCCTGCGGGCACCCCATTCATGCATACCTCTCCTGGGTGAACGGATTTAATCAAATAAGGCATACTCTACGGACACCTCATTCATGCATATCCCTTCGGAGAGAGCAGACCTCGTCCGACAAGGTATAACAGACTTAAAAATACAGAAATTAAGAAAAATTATCATATGGAGGAGAAAAAGATGGAAAAGAAAAAATACGTAGCCTATGTAGGAACCTACACCCACGGCAGCAGCGAGGGAATCCATCTGTTCGATCTGGATGTAGAGGAAGGAACCATGATCGAGCGAAAGGTCATCCCCATCAACAACCCATCCTACATCAAGCTGTCCCATAACGGCAAGCACCTGTATTCCATATCCGACGAAGGCGTGCGCTCCTTTATCATACAACCGGACGGCGATCTGGAGCCGTTAAACTGCGCCAGCGTAGACGGCATGCGGGGCTGCTATCTTTCCACCGATCAGGAAGACAAATACCTGTTCGTAGGCGGCTGGCACGACGGAAAAGTCACCGTACTGCGCCTGAATGAAGACGGAAGCGTAGGCGAAATCACCGACGGCATTTTCCACAAAGGCTTAGGCAGCGTAGCCGAACGGAACTTCCGCCCCCACGTAAACTGCGTCAATCTGACCCCGGACGGCAAATACCTCTGCGCCGTAGACCTGGGAACCGACCAGATTAAAATCTACAAATTCGACTACCGAACCGGAAAAATCACCCTGGTAGATCTCCTGATGTGCGAGCTAAACTCCGCCCCCCGAATCATCAAATTCAGCCGCGACGGAAAGTTCGCCTACGCAATCAGCGAGCTGAAAAACTACATCACCGTATACAAATACGACGGAAGCGGAAAAAATCCCTCCTTCGAGCTGATACAAACCGTCTCCACCCTAAACGACTACCATTCCGCCACCAGCGCCGCAAGCGCCCTGCGCTTCTCCAAAGACGGAACCAAAGTACTATGCACCAACGCCGGCGACAACACCGCCGGAATCTTCCACGTAGACAAAGAAACCGGCCTATTAGAGAAGATCTGCATCCTCCCCATCAGCGGCGACTACCCCAAAGCCGGCGACTTCTTCCCCGACAACCGCCGCATCATATCCTTAAACCACGAAAGCAACAGCATCACCATATTCGACATCAACTACGAAAAAAAATACTTCACCATGAAAGGCAAACCCATTCCCATCGAGACCCCCAACTGCATCCTAGTATCCGAAATCTAATCCCAAGGGGACAGCCGAAAATACCGGCTGTCCCTTTCAGAATTATCCCCCGACCTACACCAATATCCCCTAACCTACACATTAATTCCCTAAACAAACCAACCATATTTTTGCCCCCAAAATTCCCCCAAACAACCGCCTTCAAAGTCAGGTGATGCGGAAAAAGGGGGCGGCAGGCTTTTCCGATATCAAGTGTCCGGCTGTTCGCGTACACGGCGTCTGAGCCGGACGAACATTACCAAGAAATCTAACTCCTACCAACAACATTTCAAGGTAATGTACGTCCGGAGCAGACGCCGTGTACGAGAACCGTCCGAACACAGATATGGAAAAGTCTGCCGCCCCCTTTTTCCGCATCACCGTCCCCCCCACCCACTTTGTACCACGAAAAATACAAATATTTCCCCAACACCACTTGAAAAATACCCACAAAACGCATAAAATAGACATTAGAATCGCGCACCGCGATATGGGCGATGAAACAACAATCATCAATGTTTCATCCCTGCGACATCCCACAATAGAAAAGGAGAATGGATTATGAATTTCGTAGTTGAAACATCCGCACGCCACGTGCACGTAACACAGGAGGATCTGGAAACCTTATTCGGCAAAGGCTATGAGCTGACCAAGAAAAAAGATCTCTCCCAGCCGGGCCAGTTCGCCTGCAACGAAAAAGTAACCATCGTAGGACCCAAAAAAGAAATGTCAGCCTCCATCTTAGGACCCGTAAGACCCGAGACCCAGATCGAGCTGTCCCTCACAGACGCCCGTTCCATCGGTGTAACGGCCCCTGTCCGTGAGTCCGGCGACATAGCAGGAAGCGGCGCCTGCAAGCTGGTAGGACCTGCAGGAGAAGTAGAGCTTAAGGAAGGCGTAATTGCAGCAAAGCGTCACATCCATGCAACTCCCGAGGATGCCGAGAAGCTTGGCGTAAAAGACAAAGACGTAGTATCCGTAAAAGTAGACACCGACGGCAGAAGCCTGGTATTCGGCGACGTAATTGTCCGCGTAAGTCCCAAATACGCACTGGCCATGCACATTGACACCGACGAGTCCAACGCGGCAGGCTGCGCAGGAACCGTATACGGCGAGATCGTAAAATAATTGTGAAAGCCATGAACAGTGCCGTAAGCCATCCGAACGCACTGTAAATAGCAGCAGAACAAAAATAAGGGAGAATACATAATCATGAAAATCTTAGTATTAAACTGCGGAAGCTCATCCTTAAAATATCAGCTCATCGATATGGAAAACGAGAGCGTAATGGCCAAGGGCCTCTGCGAGAGAATCGGAATCGAGGGTTCCAAGCTTACCCACAAGGCAAATGACAAAGAAATGGTTGTAGAGCAGCCTATGCCCAAGCACACCGAAGCCATTTCCTTAGTAATGAAAGCACTGGTAGATCCCGAGTACGGCGTATTAAAGGATACCGGCGAGATCTCCGCAGTCGGACACCGCGTCCTCCACGGCGGCATGAAGTTCACCGAGTCCATCGTCGTAAATGAGGACGTAAAGAACGTAATCCGCGAGTGCTTTGACTTAGGACCTCTCCACAATCCCGCGAACCTTATGGGAATCGAAGCCTGCGAAGAGGCAATGCCCGGCGTACCCAACGTAGCGGTATTCGACACCACCTTCGGTATGGCAATGGAAGAGAAGGCATATCTCTACGCCATTCCCCATGAGTACTTTGAAAAATACAGCATCCGCCGTTACGGTTTCCACGGCACCAGCCACATGTTCGTATCCGGCGAGGCCATCAAGTTTGCAGGTCTTGATCCCGAGAAGGGCAAAGTAATCGTATGTCACTTAGGCAACGGCGCCAGCATTTCCGCATCCATCGGCGGAAAATGTGTGGATACCTCTATGGGCCTGACCCCATTGGAGGGCCTGATCATGGGAACCAGAAGCGGCGACGTAGACCCGGCCGTGCTCCAGTTCATCTGCAACAAAGAAGGCAAGGACGTCAACGAACTGCTGAACATTCTCAACAAGAAGTCCGGCGTTCTGGGCATGAGCGGCGGCGTATCCAGTGACTTCCGCGATATCGAGAAGGCAAAATCCGAGGGAAATCACTTGGCAGAGGTAGCTCTGGAAGCATTCGTATACCGCGTAGTAAAATACATCGGAGCATACACGGCAGCCATGAACGGTGTGGACGCCATCGCATTCACCGCAGGCGTAGGCGAGAACGATATGAAGACACGCAAGGCTATCTGCAGCTACTTAGGCTATCTGGGCGTAGAGATTGACGACGAGGCCAACAACTGCCGCGGAAAGAATCAGATGATCTCCACCGCAGATTCCAAGGTAAAGGTTATGATTCTGCCCACCAACGAAGAACTGGCAATTGCAAGAGAAACCCTCCGCCTTACAAAATAAGAATCGTTCGGTATAAAATCATTCCATATAAAGATTTATACAAAACATAAAATGATTCATACCAAATGGTTTTACACAAAACGGTTCACAAAATCAGTTTGGAAAAACGTTTCGGAAAAAACGGTTTGGAAAAAATAGGCTTGACAAACCCCTTTGTAAAGGCTATACTATCCTAGTATGTGTTAGGAGAGTACTATGCTCATTCATTTAAACGAAGTTTTATCCTGTGAAGAGAAGACGGTTGCGAAGAATGTGGATCTGGAGATGAACTCCTTTGATTCCGGCCTGGGAAGCTTTCCCTTCTTAGAGAAGGAACCCGCAGCGCTTACCATCACCAATTTGGGCGACGATAAGCTGAAGATTACGGGCAGTGTAAGGCTTACGGCCGCAATTCCCTGTGACCGCTGTCTGGAGGAGGTTTCGACCCCTCTGGAGCTTGTTATCAGCAAGGAAGTCGATATGAAGCAGACGGCTGAGGGCAGGATCAAAGACCTGGATGAAACGGATTTTGTCATTGGATACAACCTGGATGTAGACAAGCTTGTCTACGGTGAGATTTTGGTGAACTGGCCCATGAAGACCCTGTGCAGGGAAGACTGCAAGGGGATCTGCAGGAAATGCGGAACCAATCTCAACCACGGCTCCTGCAGCTGTGATACAGTGGAACTGGATCCAAGAATGGCCGTAATAGCCGAGATTTTTAAGAACAGTAATTAGAGGAGGTGTAACCGATGTCTATTTGTCCCAAGAATAAATCTTCCAAAGGAAGAAGAGATAAGAGAAGAGCAAACTGGAAGATGAGCGCAGTCAATCTGGTAAAATGCAGCAAATGCGGCGCCCTGATGATGCCTCACAGAGTTTGCAAGTCTTGCGGCTCTTACAACAAGAAAGAGATCGTATCCGTAGATTAATCAGGATGCACAAAAAGGCTTTCCGGCTTGACCGGGAAGCCTTTTTAAGACAGAATTTTCAAGAGAATTATTCATTATGAAAAAACACAAAGCTTTTTCATATTTTGCAACAATTTATGGTAAGAACATATTGAAAAGCCATGCGGTTTTATGTTAAACTATATCATGTTAGATGAAGCAGATATATCTATCTCAAAAGGATATACATTTGCGGGTGCCATCAGGGGGGATGCTTGTATAGACAGGAATCAAAAGAGAACGGATGTTTTTTGTCAAATGACAGCGCTATTTAATAAGAATCATAATAAAAAACAAAAAGGAAGGTAGATAGTCATGCATAAAAGCATCAAAAAAATGGTTGGAATCCGGGTTGCGGTAGCCCTTTTCGCAGTGATCCTGTTCAGTGTGATGATGACCATTAACATTCTGCGAGTGGATCGCACACAAACAGCCAGCATTCAGGCGAACTCTTTGCTGGACAAAGCACAGAGAGCGGAGGCGGCTCATTATAAATGGTCCGGCAATTTAAGCAACGCGCTCTATGCGGGAACAGAATTTACGGGAAGCATTGATCCGACCACCTGTGTTCTGGGACAGTGGCTTTACGGAGAGGCAGGCACAGACGACGCCCAGATCCTTTCCCTTCGGTCTCAGCTTGAGCCTTTACATAAAGAGCTGCACGAATCAGCAACGGAGGCTCTTGATATGCTGAGTGTCAATCCGCAGCAGGCACAGGCTTTTTACCAGGAGACCATTCAGACCAATCTCAATACATTGGTAGGGCTTTTGGAGAATGTTGTGGAGCGCGGAACAGTCCTGAACGATGAGACAAAAGAAGAGATGGAACAGACGCTTGTGATGATGCACATCACTTCGATTGTAGGACTTTCCCTATCTCTGATTGCGCTGATTAGTCTGGTATTCTATGTATTAGGCAAGATTGTAAAGCCCTTGATTCTGATTACCAAGAAGAGCAAGCCGCTTCAGGACGGACATTTGGAGCTTGAGATTAATTATCATGCAAGAGATGAGCTTGGAGAGCTGGCGGAGACACTGGAGCTTTCTATGGAGCGCATCGGCGGCTATGTGAATGACATTAACCGGATGATGGGCCAGTTATCCGCAGGAAACTTCGACGTTCAGGTTTCCGAGCCTTATATCGGAGATTTCCGTACTATTGAAGAATCCCTGACAAGCTTTACGAGAACCATGTCCTCGGCGCTAGCCAATATCAACGGAGCACAGCAGAAGGTATCCGGCGGTGCAGCCCAGCTTTCAAGCGGCGCCCAGGCGCTGGCACAGGGAGCTACGGAGCAGGCGAGTGCGGTGGAAGAGCTTTATGCTACCCTGGATGAGCTTTCTAAGAGCGCAGCCCAGAACGTAAAAGTAGCTTTAGATGCGCAGGAGGACGCGCGTCTTACGGGCGAGCAGGTAACTTTGAGCAGTCAGCAGATGGAAGAGATGGTAGCTGCTATGCATGATATTTCCGTATCCTCCCAGGAGATCGGCAAGATCATTGCTACTATTGAAAATATTGCTTTCCAGACAAATATTCTGGCGCTGAATGCGGCTGTAGAAGCTGCCAGAGCAGGAACGGCAGGAAAGGGCTTTGCAGTTGTATCCAGTGAGGTACGAAGCCTGGCAACCCAGTCCGATCAGGCGGCAAAGGCCACCAAGGAGCTGATTGAAAATTCCGTTCAGGCTGTGGAACGCGGAAGCCGTATCGTAGGAGAGGTATCTCAGACATTAAATAAGACCCTGGAGCTTGTAATGCAGTCCGGTGAAACGATTGGAGACATTGCAAAGGCTGTGGAGCGTGAGGCAGATTCCATTTCACAGGTAACCGACGGAATCAGTCAGATTTCCTCTGTTGTACAGACCAACTCCGCAAGCAGCGAGGAGTCCGCAGCAGTCAGCAATGAACTGTTTGAGCAGGTACGCTTCCTGCAAGAGCAGACAAAGAAATTCCGCTTAAAGTCTGCCCGTTAAGTACAGCGGCTTCGTTTGCGAATGATAGCAGAGATAAATCGATAAAAAGAAGAAAAAGCGGCTGCCGCAGGAGCAATTCAGCGGCAGCTTTTCTTATGAAAGAAAAGAAGATTAATTCTTTATATTCCAAAGAAGTGTGCTGCAGGCTGATGAAAGCGGCTGCAAGAAACAAAAAAGAAGCTATGAAAATATTAGGTTGATTTCTCAATCAATATTTAGTATGATGATAGAGGATTGGCATAGAGAGTGCGGAAGACGCTGGGGGATAAGTCAAGTATTTATAAGAAATACTTTTGGCTGGCTGGTAAAGTCGCAAAGGCGCACAAGAGGAACTTTTATGAGTGCCCTTTCGAATAAAAGTTTCTCTCATTACAGGTGTGTCGAAGCGGCTTTACCCTTTAGTGCCGTCGCGCAGCGACTTTAAACAGGAGGAAATTTATATGCAGGAAATGATTCGCGTTGCGGTGGACGCAATGGGAGGCGACAACGCGCCGGACGAGATTGTCAAGGGCGTGGTGGAGGCCGTGGGCCTGCGGGATGATATTAAGGTATTTCTTGTGGGAAAGGAAGAGCTGGTCAAAGAAAAGCTAAAGGCTTATTCCTATAGAGAAGATCAGATTGAGGTGGTCAATGCCGCAGAGGTAATTGAGATGGCGGAGCCTCCCGTTCTGGCGATTCGCAGGAAGAAGGGTTCTTCCATTGTGGTGGCTCTTAAGATGGTAAAGGAAGGAAAGGCCGATGCGTTTGTATCAGCCGGCAGCTCCGGTGCGGTTCTGGCAGGGGGACAGCTTCTGGTGGGACGTATCAAAGGCGTGGAACGGCCGCCTTTGGCTCCTCTGATTCCCACAAAAAAAGGTGTTTCCCTTCTGATTGACTGCGGAGCCAATGTAGATGCACGTTCCTCTCACCTGGTGCAGTTTGCCAAGATGGGTTCCATCTATATGGAGCATGTGGTGGGAATAAAGAAGCCCAGAGTTGCCATTGTGAATATTGGGGCGGAGGAAGAGAAGGGCAATGCCCTGGTGAAAGAGACTTTTCCTCTTTTGAAGGAATGTAAGGATATCAATTTTATCGGAAGTATTGAAGCCCGGGATATCCCTGCAGGCGGGGCGGATGTGATTGTCTGCGAGGCGTTTGTGGGAAATGTGATTTTAAAGCTTTACGAGGGAATGGGTTCCGTTCTCATCGGGAAGATAAAAGAGGGCATGATGACCAGTTTGCGCAGTAAGATCGGCGCGCTTCTGGTGAAGCCGGCCTTGAAGGAGACCTTAAAGTCCTTTGATGCGTCGGAATACGGCGGAGCACCGCTGTTGGGGTTGAATGGTCTTGTTGTGAAGACGCACGGAAGCTCAAAAGCGCAGGAGGTGAAAAACTCCATTATTCAGTGCGTTACATTTAAGGAGCAGCAAATTAATGATAAGATCAGAGACAATATTATAAGAGAGGAAGGATAAGACGTATGGAATTTGAGAAACTGAAAGGAATCATTGCAGATGTTCTGAACGTGGATGAGGAAGAGATTACGATGGATACGACGTTTACGGACGATCTGGGTGCGGACTCTTTGGATGTGTATCAGATTATCATGGGACTTGAGGAGGAATTTGATATTGAGATTCCTCAGGAAGAGGCAGAAAAGATCGTTTCCGTGGGTGATGCGGTTGAGCAGATTAAGAAAGTTACTGCCTAGTATATGAGATAACCGGTGTAATGACATCTTGGGTAGTAGTGGATATATTTTGGCATTGGAAAGGCACTGGGGTTATAGAAGGATGGGCTGCCACAAGGAATGGACTGATGGTCGGTGGGTTACTTGTGGTGGCTTATTTCGTGTAGAGGGTGGGGGGAGGGGCTGCTGCGGAATAAGACAGCCCCTTGGGGACGGGAGGTTTTGTTGGGATTTCGGTAGTGGTTGGAGTTTTTTGATTAGGAGGTTTTGATGAAGTTAGAGGAGTTGGAGGAGAAGATTGGATATCGGTTTCAGGAGCCGAAGCTGCTTAGGCAGGCGATGTGTCATAGTTCGTTTGCGAATGAACGGCATATGGACAGGCTGCTTAATAATGAGCGGCTGGAGTTTTTGGGGGATGCGGTTCTGGAGTTGATTACGAGTGAGTTTTTGTTTAGGAATTATCCGAAGATGCCGGAGGGGGAGGCGACCCGGACCAGGGCTAGTATTGTGTGTGAGCAGACCTTGGCTCTTTGTGCGAGGGAGCTGGGACTTGGGGAGTTTTTGCTTTTGGGGAAAGGGGAGGCTCTTACCGGGGGGAGAGACCGGGATTCGGTTACTTCGGATGCTTTGGAGGCCCTTTTGGGGGCGATTTATTTGGATGGTGGTTTTGCTAGTGCAAAAGATTTTGTGTATGGCTTTATTTTGAATGATATTGAGCATAAAAAACTCTTTTTTGATAGCAAGACTATCCTTCAGGAAGAGATTCAGGGGGAGACTACGGAGCTTCTTCATTATGTGCTGATTGGGGAGGAGGGACCGGATCATAATAAGCGGTTTATGGTTCATGCCTGCCTGGGAGACGCGGTGATTGGTGCGGGAAGCGGACGGACGAAGAAGGCGGCGGAGCAGGAGGCGGCTTATCGGGCTTTGATTGAGCGGCATAAGGCGGCGGACCGCGATTGAATGTACTGGTTAAAGTCGCAAAGGCGCACGAGAGGAACTTTTATGAGTGCCTTTCCGAATAAAAGTTTCTCTCATTACAGGTGTGTCAAAGCGACTTTACCCTTTAGTGCTGTCGCGCAGCGACTATAAATAGAACGAACGGAGCGATGTATGTATTTAAAGAGTATTGAGGTTCAGGGCTTTAAGTCCTTTGCAAATAAGATTGTATTTGATTTTCATAATGGCATTACAGGCATTGTGGGGCCGAACGGAAGCGGTAAGAGCAATGTGGCGGATGCGGTGCGCTGGGTGCTTGGGGAGCAGAGAGTGAAGCAGCTTCGGGGCGGAAGTATGCAGGATGTGATTTTTTCCGGGACGGAGAGCCGCAGGCCCTTAAGCTATGCTTATGTTGCGATTACTTTGGATAACGGGGATCATCAGCTTGCGATTGATTATGAGGAGGTGACGGTTTCACGGCGGCTTTACCGGTCCGGGGAAAGTGAGTATCTGATTAATGGGACTGCCTGCCGGCTTAAGGATATCAATGAGCTTTTTTATGATACGGGTATCGGTAAAGAAGGATATTCGATTATCGGGCAGGGGCAGATTGACCGGATCTTGAGTTCTAAGCCGGAGGAATCCCGGGAGCTTTTTGATGAGGCTACGGGGATTGTGAAGTTTAAGCGGCGGAAGAATACGGCGCAGAAGAAGCTGGAGGATGAGAAGCAGAATATTCTGCGTATCAACGATATTCTTGCGGAGCTTGAGAAGCAGCTGGGGCCTTTGGAGCGGCAGTCGGAGACGGCCAAGGTTTATCTTAAGAAAAAAGAGACATTAAAGATTTATGATGTGAATATGTTTCTTTTAGAGACGGCACGTCTTCAGGAGCAGCTTTCGGAGGTGGAGAAGAAGTCGGAGACGGCTCAGGCGGAGCTTGAGGAGACTACCCGGGCTTATGAGAGCATTAAGCTTGAGCATGCTAAGATTGAGGAGGAGCTTGAGCAGTTAAATACGGATCTGGATCAGACGAAGGAGTCTTTTTCCCAGGCCGGCATGAGCCGTCAGCAGTTGGAGGGACAGATTGAGCTTTTGAAGGAGCAGATCAATTCGGTCCGGGCCAATGATGAGCATCTTCAGGGGCGTCTGGCTGCCATTGGCACGGATGTTCTGGAGAAGAAAGAGGCCAGGAAGAAGCTGACGGAGGAGCAAAGACAGCTTGATGCACAGCTTAAGGAGATTTCCGGCCGTTCCAGGGAGGCTACGGAGCGGTTAAATGCCGTCCGCAGGAAAATGGAGGCTCTGAACAGCCGGGTGGAGCAGCGGAAAAATGCGATTATCAGTCTTTTGAATGAGCGTGCTTCCACAAAGGGAAGGCTGCAGCGGTATGACGCCATGCAGGAGCAGGCCCAGATCCGAAGGGCGGAGCTGAATAAGAAGCTTCTGGAGGCCCGGAGCGGCGAGGCGGAGCAAAAGGCGCTTTATGAGGAGTACCAAAGAAAGCTTGGGGAGATTGAGGCCGGAATCCTGGAGCTGACGGCTACTCAGAGGGAGAAGGAGGAAGAGGCCGAGAGCTGCCGCCGTACTCTTGGTAAGCTCAATGAGCAGTTGGAGATTGGACAGACCGCATTTCACAGGGAATCCTCCAAGCTTGAGTCTCTTCGGAATCTGGCGGAGCGGTATGACGGCTACGGCAACAGTATCCGCAAAGTGATGGAGCGCAAGGAGCGGACGCCTGGGATTCTCGGCGTTGTGGCGGATATTATCAAGGTGGATCAGAAGTATGAGACAGCCATCGAGACGGCTCTTGGAGGCAATATTCAAAATATTGTCACGGACAATGAGGAGACAGCCAAGGAGCTTATCGGCTATTTGAAAAAGAATAAGCTGGGGCGGGCCACCTTTCTTCCCCTGACCAGTGTAGGGGGACGTGATAATTTTCCCAGGAAGGAAGCCCTGAAAGAGCCTGGGGCTTTGGGGCTTGCGAGCACTTTGGTTAAGGCGGAGAAGCAATACGAGGGCGTTGTGCAGTATCTTCTGGGAAGGGTTTTGGTGGTGAGCGGGATTGACGCGGCTATAAAAATTGCCCGGAAATACAGCCATTCTTTACATATTGTTACTTTGGAGGGCGAATACTTAAGTCCGGGAGGCTCCATGACAGGAGGCGCCTTCCGCAATTCCAGCAATCTTCTTGGACGCCGCCGGGAGCTTGAAGAGCTTGAGGAAAATGTGAAGCGTCTGGAGGAGGAGATGAACGCCGCCAGGCTTCGCATCGAGGAGGTTAAGGATCGCCGCCGTACCTTCCGGCAGGCGGCGGAAGAGCTGAATACCCGTCTCCAGGAGCAGTATCTGCAGCAAAATACGGTTTCTTTGAATGCAAATCAGGCCAAGGAAAAGCTTGCGGAGCTGGCTTCCGGTTACGAAGGGCTGAATGTGGAGCTTGGCCAGTTGGAGGAGCAGCTTAAGGATATCGGTGAGAGCCGTGAGGCTATCGGCCTGGAGCTTCGGGCTTCGGAGGAGCAGGAAAAGGAGCACGAGACGGATACCCTGGAGGCTCAGAAGGAACTGGAGGAGATCCGGGGGCAGGAAGAGGGCAGCGTGAAGGAGTGCGAGAGTATTCACCTGGAGGTTGCCGCTATTACCCAGAAGGCGGAATTTGTCAATGAAAATGTGGCCCGTATTGACCGGGAGCTGGAGCGGTTCCGCATGGAGGAGGAAGAGCTGAAGGCCGGCGTGGTACAGGGAAGTCATGATATTAAGGCAAAGGAGGAGGGGATCTTAGCCCTCACCGGACAGATAGAGCAGCTGAACCTGAGAAGCCGGACTTTGGAGCAGAGGACCGTTACGCTGACGGAGAAACGGGATGCGCTTTTGAGCGGTCAAAAGGAGTTTTTTTCCAGGAGGGAGGAGCTTTCCGAACACAGGAGCCGTCTGGATAAGGAGGCGTTTCGTCTGAACAGCCAAAGGGAGAGATTGGAGGAAAGCGCTGAGTCTCAGGCTAATTATATGTGGGAGGAATATGAGCTGACTTACAATTCGGCTCTGCCTCTTCGGGATGAGGCTTATGAGGAGCTTGGGGATCTGAAAAAGCAGATTTCGGCTCTGAAGGACGAGATTCGCAGGCTTGGGGATGTGAATGTCAATGCCATTGAGGATTTTAAGAATCTTTCCGAGCGTTATACGTTTATGAATAATCAGAGAAATGATCTGGTGAAGGCGGAGGAGACGCTTCTTGGTATTATTCAGGAGCTTGATTCCGGTATGCGTAAGCAGTTCAGGGAGCAGTTTGAGCGGATTCGCGTGGAGTTTGACAAGGCGTTTAAGGAGCTGTTCGGCGGTGGTAAGGGAACTCTGGAGCTGAATGAGGAGGAGGATATTCTGGAGGCAGGTATCCGCATCATTGCGCAGCCGCCGGGAAAGAAGCTGCAGAATATGATGCAGCTTTCCGGCGGGGAGAAGGCGCTGACGGCGATTTCTCTGTTGTTTGCCATTCAGAATTTGAAGCCTTCGCCTTTCTGTCTGCTGGATGAGATTGAGGCGGCCCTGGATGATTCCAATGTAGGACGCTTTGCGAAATATCTTCATAAGTTGACAAAAAATACACAGTTTATTATTATTACACATAGGAAGGGAACAATGGAGTCCGCTGACCGGCTGTATGGTATTACCATGCAGGAGAAAGGGGTTTCAGCTCTTGTTTCCGTGAATTTGATTGAAGAGGATTTGACGTAAAATGACAAAACTGCATTCCTCAAATATTGTAAAAGTGTACGGGAAGGGGATTGCGGTACTGGAATCAGCAATACCCTTCCTGTACACAGAACAGTTTACAGACGGATGGACCTGCGGCTGGAAACTGTTCTTAGTACAGGTGTACGGGAAGGGGATTGCGGTACTGGAATAGAATAGGGGGTATCGAAGTGTCAGAGGAGAAAAAGGGATTTTTTGGAAGACTGGTGTCGGGACTGGCGAAGACGCGGGCGAATATTGTGGCAGGTATGGACAATATTTTCAGCGGGTTTTCGGCTATTGATGATGAATTTTATGAGGAGATTGAAGAGACTTTGATTTTGGGGGATATTGGGATCAATGCCACCAATGCGATTATTCAGGATCTGAAGGCGAAGGTGAAGGAGCAGAGGCTTAAGGAGCCGTCTCAGTGTAAGGATCTCTTGATTGCAAGTATCCGGGCGCAGATGGAGGTGGGCGAGGTGGCCTACCGGTTTGAGGATGAGAAGTCTGTGGTTCTGGTGATTGGGGTCAATGGGGTCGGCAAGACGACTTCGGTTGGGAAACTGGCAGGGAAGCTTAAGGATCAGGGGAAGAAGGTGATTCTGGCGGCGGCGGATACGTTCCGGGCGGCGGCAGGTGAGCAGCTTACGGAGTGGGCGTCAAGGGCCGGGGTGGATATTATCAGCGGATGTGAGGGGGCTGATCCGGCTTCTGTGGTTTATGACGCGGTTTGTGCGGCGAAGGCCAGGAATGCGGATGTGCTGCTTTGTGATACGGCAGGGAGGCTTCATAATAAGAAGAATCTGATGGAGGAATTGCGTAAGATTAACCGCATTATTGACAGGGAGTATCCGGATGCTTATCGGGAGACGCTTGTGGTGCTTGACGGGACTACGGGGCAGAATGCGCTGGAGCAGGCGAGACAGTTTAAGAGTGTGGCGGATGTTACGGGGATTATTCTGACGAAGCTGGATGGGACGGCTAAAGGGGGAATTGCGGTGGCTATTCAGTCGGAGATGGGGATTCCGGTGAAGTATGTTGGAGTGGGGGAGAGTATTGATGATTTGCAGAAGTTTAAGGCGGATGAGTTTGTGAATGCGTTGTTTCATCAAGGGTAGGTAGTGGGGGTGGACGGGGCTGCTGCAAAATAAGGCGGCAGCCATTTCCATATCCTGTGTTCGGACGGTTCGCGTACAGGGCGTATGCTTCGGACGGACATTGCCCTTTGAGATATTGGGAAGGGGTTTGGTTTTTGTGGTCAATGTTCGCCCGTATCATACGCCCTGTACGCGAACAGCCGGACACCGGATATCGGAAAAGTCTGCTGCCTTATTTTGCAGCAGCCCCTGGTTTGCGGCGGGGTATGAAGACGTGGGGCTTGTTGTATTTTTCAAATGGATTGGATATGGTATTAGCTTGAATTTTATTTTTTTATAGTATTCCTTGTATCTGGTTAATTCAGTTTTAAGCAGTTTTTCTTCATCGTATATTCTTAAAATGATAATGAATAAAAGGAGTTATGAATCCTCCCAATACGACAGCTGCACTTAGTATAAAAATCCAAGGTTTTTAGGCATTTACGCAAAAAAGATTGACTATTTTCAGAAATATGGTATTATACTATTAGTGGTGAGTCCTACCGCAAAGTGGACTGCTAAAAGCGTTAGCAACTCTAATGGAGTTACTACACAAATGGCTATGCGGAAACGCGTAGCCATCTTTTATGAGGAGAAATATGCAGACAGATTTTAACTTATACAAGGTGGATATGAAATATATCCGTAATTTACATAATATAGATGATAAAGTGCTTTCAGTTTCACCACAGACGGGAAAAGATAACAGGGTTTTTGTTGGAATTGTTATTATTTGTGGTATTCATAAATATTGTATACCAATTTCATTACCAAAAGAAAAGCATAAAAAAATGAAGAACTCTATGGATTTTTCAAAGATTGAAATAAATGGGAAGCTTTTAGGGGTCCTGAATTTTAATCTAATGATACCTATTGAAGAAGAACAATTACAGCTTGTTGATACAACTATTTTTAAGAGAGATAGGGAAAACATCAAATATTATAAGTGATTGTGTGTTCAGGAATTAGAATGGTGTCGGATCAATAGTGAAGTAATCTGTAATAAAGCAAATGTCTTGTATAAAAAGTACATTTCCAGTGAACCATTTTCAGGCAGAAACCGCTGCCTGAATTTTCCTAAATTAGAATCAGAATGTGAGAAATACAATTCAAAAATAAAGAGAGACACAGACTGAACCTCTCTTTACCGGAATTACCATATCGGCGTTTGAGGAGGTGCTGTTTATGAGGCGTTTTGAAAGATTGCTGCTATTTGCTTTTATTTAGTAATCAGACAACATTCTCACCCAAAATTATTTTAGGCATTGCAGTCAAACATCGATTCCAGCGTTTATAGAATTTCTCTATGCCAAGCTTTGATACTCTTGCGTGTGCTTCTTCGTTTTCCGGCACCCAATATAAGACATAGGTTACTTTTCCGATATTTCTTGTAAGGCGAACGGGCAATTCGCCTTCTTTAACTGCATTAAAATCTTTTTGCCGATGAGTACGTTTTATATAATGTACGTCTATGACACCGTCTTGCTTCAAATAAAACTCAGCTACTTCCCTCATTAAATCTTCGATCTCATCCAATTTCGTTAGTTTTGCTTCATAGATACATATTTCATTAAACATAAAACACCTCCTCAGCTTCCGGATTTATATACCGGATCATAGAATATTTGCCTGGGCCTGCAATACGTGTTGATAGGATGATTTGGAAACGGGCGCACAATTTTGATTTGCCGCTTTGATTTTTTTATTGTACCATAATTCTGAGAGTGTGGAAACAGTGGGTTTTTCAGTCAGAGTTTTGCCTATTGTATCCGACACTTGTATACAGTACATAAGTTTTTCCGACCATATCATTGATCTGCCGGTCTGTTGGCAGTATAATAAAATCAGTTTTGAAATATTTTAGGGATTTGGAAATAAAATGTCTGTTTTGTGATGTGGAAATACTGTGGAAATATTTGCAATGCGGTGTTGTTTTTTGGAGTACGAAAAAGCGTAAGATTAGTTTAAAACCTAATATGCAGGCTGCCGGGTCCTTGATTGACAGTTCAGATTATAAAAATAATATTGAATGAGAACGAAATGGGATAGAAGATATGAAGCATGAAATGATGCCTGGAGATATATTTATGATTCCCCTTTTTCTGCCATCATACCAGGAGTGGCGGGGATTGGAAGACTTGATGGATTATAGGAGATATCAGTTTCATTCGGAGGATGTTTTTGCTTTCGGGCGGTTGATTGAGCTGGAAGCCGGGAATTTGAATCTGGTGGAGATTTTTTCTTATGTGGGCAGGATTCCGAATGACCCCAAGATTCTTGTCCGATCAGGCCGAATGTTTGCACCGGTGACAGTAGTGGGTGTATTTTCCAGGGAACGTTGGAGGTTTTTGTTTGATGATCCGAATTATGATAAATGGGTGGATTCGGACTATAGAAATATTTCTTTTCTTCTTCATTCGGAGCTGTGGAAGGGGAGAGAGAAGATTCGGATTTCACAGCAGGAGCGCAGGGAGTTGAAGGAATCGGGCGTGTGTGATATGGTGGTGCATGGGGGTGTGGATCTGGAAGTGAAGATTCGTTCTTTGCTGACAGAGCGGGGAATGGATCTGAATTATGAACAGATCGTGGAAGAGCGCAGGAATGAATATCCGAAGCCCCGGGATGTGGATAAGAAGTTGAAGGAAGCTCTTGTGCCCTTTCGGTGGCAGGGAGAGCGCGGCCGGTATTCCCTTAGTTTGGATGCAGGGACGCTGAATCAGGACAGCTTTGCAAAGTATGGGATGCTTGGCAACGGGTATGACTGGGAAAAGGCAGCTTCCGCATTTGCTGAGGTCTATGGGTGGAACTCCAGGGGGCGGTTTCACTTTGATTGCGAGGCGGATACATTTTCCATGCAGTCATCTTCCAAGAAATTTTTGAAGGAATTTGCCCTTGCATTTCATAAATGTGTGATGGATGCGGGGGAGTTTGAGGAATTGCTGAAAGGATGAAATGGTTTGGAATAGTTCCAATATGCGGAAAGGCGGAAGCTCTCTTGACAGGATTGAAATAAAATGCAGGAGTACGGCCGGCACGATGATTTCCGTAGAGGATAAAGAAGGGGTTCTCAATGAAATGAAAAACCGGGGAATTGCATAAAAAGGAGATGGAGATTGTGTCAGAATATTTAGCAGATATTCGTTCACGCATTGAAGCATTGGGATTGGATTTTCAATTTAAGGGAACGATCAAAGTCAGTGGAAACGGAATGGAACGGGAAACGTGGCTTTTGGAATATGAAGGTTCCCAGTTTGTCTTTGTGGCCGGCCGGAAACATGTGACTTTAGGGTGGAATACCGACCAATGTCCCTTGGGCGAAGGGGTATTGAAGGGCCTGCAGGAAGAGTTTGAGGCGGGGCATGCATTTTATCAGGAAGAACTGGAGGTGCTTGAGACAGACTACCAGCAGCAGATTCAGGAAGCCAGGGAGGAAAATAATTCGTCAAAAGCGGAGGAATTAATTTCCGAACAGGAAGAAGAGATAGAGTGTCTCAAAGAGGAAATGAGCGAAAAGGGCTATACGACCTGGGAGGATTTTATGACTAAGTGGAATGAACATCTGTCTCAGTGTTTATCGCCGCTGCGTACGGCCGATATCGGAGATATGCTTGTGGAGGTGGACAGCCGTTATCTTGAGAAAGACATGCCCTCCTTGGCCGAGGCAGTCTCTTCGCTGAAGGAAGGTCCTTTTACATTGGCTACGGAAGATGAATGGGAGTATCTTTGCAATGGAGGAACACGCACCTTATTCCGCTGGGGCGATATATTGGACCATGTATTAACAGAAATCTTCCAGGTGGGTTGTGTGAGCGAAACTAATGAAGGAACGGAATCTATTTTGAATCGGAGAAATATGCTCGGCTTATCTATAGCATACGATTCTTATAAAATTGAAATCATTGACAGCACGCAGTATACGAAGGGCGGCGACGGCGGCTGTTCTCTTTGCGGAGGCGACGGGGCCATATTTATTCTGCCCTGCTATACGGCATTTTATCGTCAGATGACTGACAAGCAGGAAAACACGCTGTCAAAGCATTATTACAGCTATCGGCGGATTGTTCGGCTGCCGAAGTGACTTTCCCCTTTAGCGCCGTCGCGCAGCGACTTTAATTAGGAGGTGCAATATGCCAGATATTTTTAATGAAGCAAACATGAGAATGACTTTGGAGAAATACATACCCGAGGGAGAAACACTGTTGGCCGGGATACATGCAATATCAAAGGAAACGAGCATCATCGGCATATTTGAAAAGTGCATCCGCACCGAATACAGTCTGATTCCCGATGAAAACGGCGGAACAGTTGCATTAAACAAGAAAAAATTTTCCGCATATGATATTTACCTTGGCATTACCCAGTCCGCTTTGGTCATTGCCGAGTGTGAAAAGCATAGTTATTTCTATCAATTTAAGGACGACCCGGTGGTAAATGAAGATGATATACAAAAGCTTACCGCAAAGCTGTCTTTGGACGATATCGGAACATGCTTTTCCCTGACGGACATACAAAAGTGCGAGATAAAAAAGGGATGGATGGGTTCCGTAAAGTGCCACATTACGATGAAAAACAAAAGCTATTTCAAGCTTGTCCTTCCAAAGCTCGGAGGAGTGGGCGGGGGCATGCCCAATCACACACAGTACCGGGAGGCCATTATTGCGCGTCTTGGCGGAGGAATATAAATACATACCCCATCGGTGTGTGCGGACTACGTGGGGCAAGGCATAGATCTGTAAAAAATCATCAAATAAAAATTTAGCATTGTACAAGGCACCTTTATGTGTGATAATGATAAAGAAATCGGACAATCTCATGAAGTGATTTTATCAGGACGCTTTCGAGAATGAAGCTATGAATTTGACGAACAAACGGATAGGATGAAGAGTGAAAGGAGATGTGGCTTTTGAACGCAGGAACTATTGTATGCAGCGTTTCCTGCCTGATATGTTTGCTGTTTGCCCTTATTTTTACTGTTTTAAAGGGAAAAGCGGCAATCTTAATCAGCGGTTTCAACACGCTGCCCAAGCAGGAAAGAGATTTGTATGATAAGAAAAGTATGAGCCGCGATCAAAGAAACACATTTCTCATATGGTCTGTTATCCTTGGCATCGGCGCCGTTTTGTCTTATTTTGTCTCAAAATATATGGCGATAGCTGCTTTTGCCGTTTGGCTTCTTGTATTTTTTAAGGATGTACATTTAGATGAAGAAAAAGCATTCGGAAAGTACAGAAAGTGACAGGAAACAGTTGTAAAGAATCACAAAAAGCAATCAAAAACTCCGCAGGGTTCAAAGACGACTTTACCCTTTAGTGCCGTTGCGCAGCAACTTTTAGGAGAAAATATGTTGAATATCAAGAAAATTGCCTCATCCATATTGCCCGGCTCAACGGAGCGTAAGAAAGAAAAAGCAAAGGAGGCTCCGCACAAATCTTTGTTGGATGATATCATTCATACGGCGGACAATTTTGCGGAGAATTTCCATGAGAATCCGGCTTTTTCGTTTGTGGAAAAAGGAACTTTAGATTATTCCATAGAAAGCCTTTCGGCAGTTGACGATCTTTTGGAGGAATTAAGTGATTTTGAGTGGAACGAGGATCAGCTTTACAATATTACTTCTATGATAGGCTGCTATATTTTTGAAACGGCGCGAAGAAATTACGGAGGAGAATATTTCTGGCTGGAAAAAGAGCAGCAGCCGGTTTTAATTGCCGGCCTGCCGGATTTTCGCGTTCAGATGAAGGTTTGGGAAAAGGTCAGAGGGCGCGTATTGAATGGCAGGGAAGATAATATTCCGTTTTTTATTGCAGGATATAAAGAATACATAGAGCGCGCGAAAGAGGGAGATGTTTTTACAATTGTATAATCTTTCAATTGCTTTAGCAGACGAGGAACTTATTGTTATATATCAAAGAGATCCGATTTAAGGAAAGGAGCTCCGCATGGAATTTCCATTTTATGATTTACCAAATACGGCAGCAATTGTATGCAGCCATGTGCTCGACGGCGAAAAGCCGATTTTATATGTATTCCATGATGAGGATGATGGTATGTGGCAGTTTTTATGCGGCGGAACCCATACAATGGAAGAGGCAAAAATCGTTTCCTTAAAATTTGTATACGACTTGGACCATTCCGTAGGCGCATTGAGGGATATGCCCTGTGGCTGCTATGCAAAAAGAGCGGCGCAGACGGATGAATGGACAGTCAAAAAACGTTAAATACGGGTCGACGGAGCAGATTATGACAGAAAGAGAAAAAATGCTGGCAGGGCAGCTTTACGACTGCGGCGATGCGGAATTACTGGAACAGTGGCACAAGGCCAAGGATTTGGCAAGAGCTTACAACAATACCGCTTCCGCTGATAAGGAAGAAAAAGACAGGATTTTGAATGAATTACTGGGAGGAAAGGGAGAAAATCTCTGGATAACCGCGCCGTTTTATGTTGACTACGGCATCAATGTTTATTTTGGAAATAATTGCGAGGTAAATATGAACTGTACATTTTTGGATGATAACATCATTCGTATTGGTGACAATGCGCTGATTGCGCCGAATGTACAGATTTATACGGCATTTCATCCCACAAATGCCTCTGACCGCTTCGGAAATCCAAAGGAAGACGGCTCTTTTACATTCTGCAAAACCCGAACTGCGCCCGTTGTGATAGGAAACAATGTATGGATAGGCGGCGGAGCAATTCTTTTGCCGGGCATTACAATCGGCGATAATGTCGTAATCGGAGCCGGAAGTGTTGTCACAAAGGATATTCCGGACAATACTGTCGCATACGGAAATCCCTGCCGCGTCATCAGAGAAAACAGATAAAATTTACATTTACCGGATCATGTTAAAAACCGTACGGAGATTCAGACTTGTTATCCGCCGGTTCATTCCGGTAAAGTAATTTATGATAGAGAGACTAGAAAAGGAGTATCAGACCAATGCTGACATTAGAAAAATTTGAGGAAGCCTCAGAGGTAGTAAAACAGGTAGCAATCGAGACAAAGCTTTTGTACAGTGCGTATTTCAGCAATCAGACAGGAAACAAGGTGTATCTGAAGCCGGAAAATATGCAGCTTACGGGCGCTTACAAGATCCGGGGAGCTTATTACAAGATAAGCACACTGACCGAGGAGGAACGGGAAAAAGGACTGATCACCGCCTCCGCCGGAAATCACGCCCAGGGCGTGGCTTATGCGGCTAAGGCATTTGGAGTAAAGGCTGTGATTGTGATGCCGACTACAACACCGCTTATGAAGGTGGAGCGGACCAAGAGCTATGGGGCGGAGGTAGTACTCTATGGAAATGTGTACGACGAAGCCTGTGCCCATGCCTACGAGCTGGCCAAAAAGGAGGGCTACACCTTTATTCATCCCTTTGACGATCCGGCCGTAGCCACGGGGCAGGGTACAATCGCTATGGAGATTGTAAAGGAGCTTCCTCTGGTAGATTATATCCTTGTGCCCATCGGAGGAGGCGGACTCTGCACAGGCGTTTCCACCCTGGCAAAAATGCTGAATCCCAATATCAAGGTCATCGGCGTAGAGCCGGCCGGCGCAAACTGTATGCAGGTTTCTCTGAAAAACGGAAAGGTGACCACCCTTCCCGCCGTAAATACCATTGCGGACGGTACGGCGGTAAAGACGCCGGGAGAGAAGATTTTCCCTTATATTCAGAAAAATCTGGATGATATTATCACCGTATCCGACGACGAGCTGATTGTGGCCTTCCTGGATGTGGTGGAAAATCATAAGATGGTAGTGGAGAATTCCGGCCTTCTGACCGTGGCGGCACTGAATCATCTGGATGTGAAGAATAAGAAGATTGTATCCATCTTAAGCGGCGGCAATATGGATATTATCACCATGTCCTCCGTGGTTCAGTTTGGTCTGCGTCAGAGGGATCGAATCTTTACCGTATCCGTCCTGCTGCCGGACAAGCCGGGAGAACTGGTGCGGATCGCAGATCTTATCGCAAAGGAACAGGCAAATGTTATCAAACTGGATCACAACCAGTTTGTCAGCACAAACCGAAATGTGGGCGTGGAGCTTCGCATCACAGTGGAGGCATTCGGAACGGAGCATAAAAACAGGATTTTCAATAAGCTCAAGGATATGGGATGCAGGCCCAAGCTGGTGAATGTGATGATGTAAGGCGCACGAGAGGAACTTTTATGAGTGCCCTTTCGAATAAAAGTTTCTCTCATTACAGGTGCGTCGAAGCGGCTTTGCCCTTTAGTGCCGTCGCGCAGCGACTATACTGGTAAAGTCGCAAAGGCGCACGAGAGGAACTTTTATGAGTGTCCTATCGAATGAAAGTTACTCTCATCACAGGTGTGTCGAAGCGACTTTACCCTTTAGTGCCGTCGCGCAGCGACTATACCGGTAAAGTCGTAAAGGCGCACGAGAGGAACTTTTATGAGTGTCCTATCGAATGAAAGTTACTCTCATCACAGGTGTGTCGAAGCGACTTTACCCTTTAGTGCTGTCGCGCAGCGACTTAAAATAGGAGGATATTACAATGGAAAGACATGCAGTTGCAATGCGGATTCAGCCTGGCTGCTTCAATGCTTACAGGCAGAAATTAGGAGAGGCATGGAAGCCTCTGGTGGAAGTTCTTGACCGAATCGGCATACGGAATTTCAGCCTTTGGAATATTGGGGACAAGGTATTCGGCTACTGTGAGACACCGGACGGCGTAACCATATCGGAAAAGGACTGGGAGGATTTTCACAAGCTGGAGAAAATCATGGGGGACACCTTTTCCTGGATCTCCACCCCGGGAGAACCTATGCGCCTGATGTATGAAGACTTCGGCGTTGTCCGGGAAAATAAAGAGCTGATACGCCACCGTGTATTTGTAACAAAGCTAAAGCCGGGAATGCAGGAGGAATACAAGCTGCGCCACGACAGACTGGCTGAAGCAAGAAACGGAAAAGTCACCCAGGGCCCCGACAGCAACTTTTCCATCTGGAATGCCGGAGACTATATTTTCGGATACAACGAGATCGACATTACAATGGAAACCGAGGAAACCGAAGAAAGCCGTCAGAACACCATTGCCTGGGAGACAAGGATGCTGGAGATCATGAGCTGGTACACCGACGACGTGGACTGGATCACAGGGCTTCATCATAAGCATATTCAGCGGATAGGATATCACAATTAAACGCTGAAACTTACAGGAAATGGTTTCATATGTCAGAACTACAAATGATGAAAGAATATGCCTGGGCTTCAGTATCCGGGTAAATTCTTTCATCATTTTTCTTTTTCATGCATCGCCAACTCATTCACCTTTTAGTTCAGCCTCTCCGCCGCCGTCTCAATAAACATATAACCAGGGTTATTGACTTTACATCAATGTATATGATAGGATTGAGCAGATATAATGACAGCGAAAGGAAAGAGAGGAAAACCCATGATAAAAGTAATCGCAAGCGATCTGGACGGAACCTTATTCGGAAGTGACAGCAAAATAGCCCCTGAGACACTGGCGGCCGTCAAACGGGCCTGTAAAGCAGGAATCCGTTTTATCATCACCACCGGAAGAAATTACCGCGGCGTGATGAAGGAACTGGAGGGTGTGGATCTGACGTGCGATTATATCCTGTCCAGCGGCGCTGAGGTTCGCAACAGCAGGCAGGAGATCGTAAGCCAGGTTCCCATAAGCATGGAGCTGTGCGGTGAGGTTTATGATATTCTGCAAAAGTATCCCGTATCCGTTATATTCGGCACAGATGAGTATGATTATCAGATTGGTACTTACGAAGAAATAGAAAAACAGACCGTATCACGTTTGAACTCCTATTTTTCCCAACTCAGCATAAGTGAGCTTCAAAAGGCCCAAATGTTTGACCAGCGGATGGATACCACAAAAGTAGTAAAGGATTTTCAGGAGCTAAAGGATGCCGGAGTGCCGGTGTACAAGCTTTTCCTCTTTTCCGACGACAGGGAAATGCTCGCTCAAATTGACAAGGAGCTCGCAGAGCATAACGGTATTGCCGTTTCCTCCTCCTTTCCGACCAACCTGGAGATTACGGACATCCGTGCTCAGAAGGGGCCGGTTCTGAAAGCATACATCGAATCACTGGGCTACCGGACGGAGGAGGTCATGGCCTTCGGCGACAGCCGCAACGACGAATCCATGCTGTCCATGGACTTTGGAGCAACCATAGCTATGGAAAATGCGGATTCAGCTCTCAAAAAAGCCGCAAAATACATTACAAAGTCCAATGTGGAGTTAGGGGTGGCCTATACCATTGAGGAGCTGTTAAAGCGATCCTATCCTGGCATTTAGCCTTTCCGGGCCAGGCAATCCCATCTGTGCATTTTTTTCCATATCCGCAAAAGGGTTTGTTTTGCGGATTTTTTTTGTTTATCGCCATTGCAGCACAAATAATCTGAATGATGCGCTCTATTTTAGGACTCGTCAGATTCCCGCACTCCTGTTTTGTGATTTTCTGATAATATAAAAATTGTGATTTATAACTATTGCTGTTGATTTCCCAAAAAGCCGGGAGGATGGCAGGTTATGCAGAAAATATGGCACCCTGGGTGCGATCCTCTTGTGAAACGCTCCCTTTCGGATATAATAAATCTCAACGATTGAACCCAAGGAGGTGAAGCCTTGAATATTGAAATACATGTGGATGACCAGGCAGAGGATTTGAACATTTCTATCACATGCCGCCAGCTGACCCCCGATGTGGAAAAGATCCTGGCAACTCTGCGGATGATGGACCATCAACTGACAGCAAAAAAGGATGACGAAATTCATTTCCTGGATATTGCGCAGATTGTATACATCGAGAGCGTGGACAGAAAATGCTTCATCTATACCCGGGATGAAGTATACGAATCCGATTTCCGCCTGTATGAACTGGAGCAGCAATTGGAAGAATAC
Organism: Clostridia bacterium; assembly: GCA_910576325.1. Lineage (GTDB taxonomy): Bacteria > Bacillota > Clostridia > Lachnospirales > Lachnospiraceae > Laedolimicola. The sequence continues at coordinate 2,468 of CAJTIM010000033.1, read as the reverse complement.
GGCTTTTTCCGCGTGAGCAAGTCCTTCCTCATCCACCTTAAGAGCATCCGCACCCTAAAGGCGGACATCAACCGAAGGATCCGCATTACCATGACAGGCGGCGAGCAGATTATCGCCTCCAGACAGTATGCGGAGGAATTGAAAAAAAGATTAGGAGTGAAATAAAATGGAAGAGAAGAGAAGTATCTTAGATTATCTGGCACAGGTATTATTGATATTTGGGTTTACAATGGCAGTGATCAATCTGTTCTGCCTTACATTTGGAGCTTCCGCAAAGGGATTTTCCGCAATGTTTGCCCTTGGAAATGAAGGGATTCCGGTGGAGGTTGTTTTTCAGTTTTTCATGATAGCCATTTTCATTGTGGCTCTCCGCTTTGTATTTTTTACGGACGCCCTGATCCGGAAAATGGCGCCCTGGCTGCGGATTCTGTGTATGATGACAGGAATCGTTATCATAATAGCCGTATTTGTAGCAGTATTCCACTGGTTTCCGGTCACCATGTGGCAGCCCTGGGGAATGTTTCTTCTCTGCTTTGGAATCTCCGCTTTGGGCGGGTATCTGGTAACGGTTAAAAAAGAGAAGGAAGAGAACAGACGAATGGCAGAAGCATTGGAACGGCTGAAGGCGAAGGAAGAAAGCCCCGGAAGCCTGTTTTAGCGAGGGACTTCCAAGTACTGCCTGAAAAACTTTAGCCACAAGATTTCACCGGGCAGTAAGATTCGGAATCGCTGCCCGGTGAATTTGATTTATTATATTAACCGCACATTGTAATTACATAAATAATACTTTTCTGAATTGTAATAATTTGGATGGTTTTTTGGAGGAGGGTATGTTATAATCGGACTAGTACAGTTTTGGATAAGCAGGGTTGCATTCATTGGCAGATTGCATTTCGGGAGGATAAGATGAAGGATGTATTTATTACAAAGCTAATTTTAGAAAAGGTCAGAAATCTAAGCCGGATTGAGATTCCTCTGTCAAGCGAGAATAGAAAACATCTGATTTTCACAGGTAAAAACGGAAGTGGAAAGACAACCATACTGGACGGGCTGGCCTGGTATTTAAATCAGCTTGCGCTCACCAATAAATTAGTATGTAATGAAAATGTTCTGTTAGCTGAGAGAAAGTTATTAAAGACATTAGAAAAACAAGGTAAACCGGAAGAAATTTTAAAACAGAAAAAGGAAGTAGAGAAATATGAACAAATAGTTGAAGAAATAAAAAATGGATTTACAGTCGAATTAAACTGTCCGTATGATGAGATACACCCGTCATTTGAAGCCGGTGAATTTCTTATTGCTTACTATAGGGCGGAGCGGGTTTTCATGGCTGAGATACCGAAGCACGTGGAGAAGGTGGAGCTGAAAGAGAATTATTCCATCTATGAAAATCCTCGAAAGGATTTTGTAAAATACCTTCTGGATTTGAAAATGACTCAGGCATTGTCACAGACCGGTGGAAAGCAGGAAAAGGCAGAAGGCATCCGGCAATGGTTTGATAGTTTTGAATCCCTTTTACGGAATCTTTTCGAAAATGAACATCTCAAACTGGAATTTGATGAAGAAACTTTCCGGTTCAGTATCAAAGAGCCGGAAAAGGAGGAATATGATTTTAATACCCTGTCCAGCGGCTACGCAGCGGCGTTAGACATTGTGGTAGACCTGATGATGCGCATGGAAAAGCAGACAGGGCGGAAATTTCAATACAATATGCCAGGGATTGTTTTGATCGATGAGATAGAGACACACCTTCATTTGGAACTCCAGAAAAAGATCCTGGGACTTTTAACCACCCTGTTTCCAAACATTCAGTTCATTGTTACCACTCATTCGCCTTTTATCTTAAACAGTCTGGAGCAAGTGGTGATTTATGATCTGGAGCAGCATTTATTAGTGAAAAATGGTTTGACAGATATTCCCTATGACGGAATCGTAGAAGGATACTTCAAAGCAGATGTATTGTCTGATAAATTAAAGGAGAAATTTGGACGTTATCAGGAATTGGTCAAGAAAGCGCATTTAACCGACGACGACTTTGAAGAAATTGCAAACCTGGAAATGTTTCTGGATGAAATTCCGGATTATCTTGCATTAGGAATCACAACAGAATATCAGCAGTTGAAGCTGGAGCTTTCTAACAGGGAGGATATTCATGGTTAAGATAGAGAGATCCTTTCCGGCGCCGGTTTCTCTTGCGGCAGAAGCCGGCAAAAACAATGGAAGTTATGAAAAACCGGATGTTGTAGCGAGGCTGATAAAGGATTTCCATAATAAATGCTACATTTGTGGTAACTGTTCAGCACCCCGTTAAGGGCACATTGATTTTTGGACAAAACAGAGAAAATAAAATTTCTGTTTCGTCATTGCTTTAGTGTAAAAAGTGGATAACTTTCCAGTATAACTGCCAAGTGCTTTTGGGTTGTGGATTACTAAAACATAATTCCCCAGTTGTATCACAGATAACAGAG
>CAJTIM010000032.1 GCA_910576325.1 Clostridia bacterium | reverse complement strand
CCCTTAGAATGTATTTACACCTTACGGTGCATGCTTACATTCTAAAGGATATATGCTAATGGTTTCCAGCTCCGGAATGCCGGTTTCCTTAAAAACGGATTTGCGGTTTCCTATCACCGGACAGCAGGGGCACGGAAGCCGGAATATTCACCAAACAGCTACTAACCCTAATGGTGAATAATCTGTGGATTCTTGCATATTTGGAACAACAAGTATTGACCTTCTTGTCGCATATGCTTTTTCTTCATTTTGAATTACCGTGCTTATATGATTAAACATCGCTTCTATCTGGCCATCCTTATCAAATGCCTTTCTAAAAAGAGCATCATCATTGCCAAAACTATTATTATAATATTTTTCTAATTCTTTCTTATCATTTAAATAATGTTGAGGATACATATCCTCAATTGGTTTTTCTAATAAAATTCGAAAATCAATTATTTCACATAGTTGGCGCCCTGCTTGATCTATAATTGGACTATTATCACTTTTATCTGAGCTATTCCGTAAAATCTCTAAAACTGTCGGAAATGCCTCTGCTATGGTTTTTGCCTTACAGCCACAATCCCTCCCCAGTCGTATATTTTTATATGATAGCTTTCTCTTTAAAAATCTATTTACATCTTTCTTTGGTATATCTTCTTGCAATTCTTCAAAATTAGTATCTTTTTTACATTGTTTATAAATATAATCAATCATTTCATTCTCATTTTTGCAAAAATAAAATCTTCCATTAAATTTCCTTTTAAATGCAATAATATCTGTCTCCGATTTATATATTTTTTTGGCAATATATTTATATGAAAATTCTCCTTCTTCTTCCCATTTATCTATATTTTCCAAATACATTTTTACTTTTTTTGTATTTTCTATATCTCCAAACACAATTATGTCTGTAAAGTTAGAAGATTTTTTCATATTTGTTATAAGTTCAGATAATGTAGCTTCCCAGAAATCTGGCAATTGCCCACCTATAGTAGGTCGTGTGTCTACTTTTACTATATTATAAAAAATATCATCTGGAATATCCATCTCCTGATAGCCAGACAGCACTAATAATGTTTGTCTAAGATCTTTTTTTTCATTATGTATTTGAATATTTTCTACTTCCCAATTAATACCTTCCTGTCTTAATTGATAAATATCATCATCAAAAATATCATTATCATCCACCTTAATTTCAATAGAAGTTTTTTTTCCTCCATCTGCTATACAAAACTTTAATGTTTTGCCTTCTACAAATTTGTTTTTTAATAATCCTTGTAGAATAGAAAAAGCAACTTCTACTTTTGAAAATCTTTCTTCAGTATCCCAACTATTACTTTTTGTTGTACATCGAATGCTATTATCACATGTAGGATTAATCCATTTTATAATTTCTTCTATTCTTCTTTTTGATTGAGTATTTATTTCCATATCTCCAACATAATGAGATAAATAATCTAGATAAATATTATGGAATACATTTGTATAAACATTACATTTTATACGACTAAAGGCTAACTTAAGTGAATCTTTTCCACAAACACAATTATTTTCTAATTTATCTATTCGAATAGAATCTCTCTGTTTTTCTTGATTCCTTTGAGCGGGAGCATATGCCTTCTCTGCCTTATTCCTTGCTTCCATAAAACCTATATTTTGTTGTTCAATTAAATAAACTCCTATTGCTATAGTCAAATTAATCCCAGATATTTTTTTAAATTCATGTTCTAAAACTTTAAAACGTATCTGTTCTGCAATATGCACCACTTCATAAGGAGCATGATATGATAATATTAAATTAAATTCATCACCACTTTGATGAATTAAAATACCAGAAGAATGTACTACTGAAAAGAGTACTCTTGAAAATTCTGAGATTATCTCTGTACCTGTCTGATGCTCATATTTAGTATTTACCTCTTTAAAATTATCTAAATCCATCATAAAAAAAGCAATTTTTTTATCTTCTTCTTGCCAAATTCTAAATGTATTCTCACATTTATCCATAAATCTTTCTCTATCTGTCGTTGGAATCCCAGTTACGGAATCACAAAATTCATAGTTCCAAAATGCCCTAAATAATTCAATCCTCTTTTCAGATGATAAAAATAGGGTGTCTCCCCATAAAGAAGTAGTTAACTTATATCCATCCGCCAATTTCACTTCTTTCGTGTCATTTGGAGCTCCTTCACCTTTCTTACCATAAATATATTCATTTTCAGATTTATCTTTTAAAATATATTGAATCCTTACTTGATTATTAATATCACAATTTATAATTTCTTTTATTATCTCCTGAAATTCATTTTCAGTTACAAGACGTTCTTTCATATATTTTATCTTTTCATTAATAATGTTTTCCACTTTATCACCTTATCCTTTTAATCATAGTATTTTTTTGAATTTTTCAATACATTTAGCATATCCAAAAATCCTTTTGCACTTTCATTTCCACATATATAGTCTGCTGATTCCATAGCTGCTAAAGAAGAATTTGCTACAGCAATGCTTATATCAGCATATTGAAATAGTTCCTTATCATTATCATTATCACCAATTGCCAAAATCTTATTTACATGATACCTTTTTTGACTTTTTAAAATATAAAAAATACTTCCTTTATCTAATCCTGGTCCTTTTATCTCAATAAATCCATTTCCACTGTTTGTAAAAGAGATTTCTGTACTTCTCTTAAAATATTTCCATATTTTTTCTTTTTCTTCTTGATTAATCTGTTGTTCTTCAATTAATATTGCTATAATTGGAGCTTTTATTTCATGAATATCATCAATCCAATTAATATCCATTCCATTACTATCTTTATCACCTTTTTTCATACCTAAACCATATATTTTTTCCTCTATTGCACCATCTCCCTCTATATGAATAAGTGGTAAGTCAAACGTATAGATTAAAATAGTTACCTTTGACAGACTTACAATTTTTATCAAATCTTCAATAACTTCATGAGAAATTTGATTACAATGAAGGATTTGATTAGTCTCATATTCTATGACAATTCCACCATTATATAAAGCCACAGGCATTCCTTTCACAATGTCAATTTCTTTCATTAACGACCTCGCTCCAAAATAAGTTCTGCCTGTAGCAATAGTAATTTGGACTTTTTTTCTTCTTAAATAAGCAATATCTCTTTTTATCTGTTCCACCACAGGTCCTGGTCCTGCAATCAAGGTTCCATCTAAATCTGTAACAATTAGATCTACATCTGAAAATACCTTGTAATCTTCTAATGCTGAATTATTATCTGGCAATGTTAAAAACATTTTTCCTCCATATCAAACTAATTTCTAAACAATTACCCGAAAAATATGATGCTGACATTCATCCGTTTTTTTCGTTGTATGATATCCTTTGCTATCAAAATAAAATTCATCTACATGCCCCTTGGCACTTAAAATATCTCTAACAGTATTTGTAGAAATCAATCCTTTATCTGTATAATGAAAAATAATATATTTTGCTCGTGCCATACGAATTATCTTCTCAAATTCATCCGACGCTTGATTCTTTTTATTAAATTTTGAACAAATCTCATATGGAGTAGATACACCTGACTTTCCCATCGGACAAGGATTCTCTCCTATAGCAATAGTTTCTGGTAAATGATAATACTTTCCATATCTGCGTTCATTGTAAGGCGGATCTAGATACAGAATGTCATAATTACTAATTTCTATTAACTTAGCTGCATCCATTAAAAAAGAACAGCAACCTCTTTTCCCCTTTATTGGTTGAAGTAATTCAAAACAAAATGGCTGTAATGCTTTTCGATAATACTTTTTTAAATATGCGTAATATGTACCTGCGGTATTAGCGATTTTATCAAATGACTGAATTAAGGAGGCAAGCAATACTTTATATTCTTGCTCATCCAAAATATTTTTTTCTTTCCATTTTTCGATACAATTAATACATCCTTGAATATGCCTAGCATTCTCAAGTGTAAAAAACTGTCGCTTCATTGCATATTCTTCAATCAACCATCCCTTAGAAGCAATTAAAGTATTCATATACTTCTCTATTTCAGAATTGTCTTTAAATAAAAACTTTTTCTTTATTGCTGCAAACTCCATAGGAGCGTCTAATTGAATTAGAGCTATCTGAAAATAATGTGCAAAATTCAAAATATCCCCCGTTATAACCTTATAACCTTGCTTTTTCATACAACTACCTACTGTCCCAATTCCACCAAAAGGATCACAAAATGTTCCTTCCACTGCACAAGAAGTGATTATTTGTGAAATTTCATTTAACAATAGTGTTTTAGAACCTAAATACCTCATTGATTGCCCTCTAAATTATAAAAAGTCACTTCATCTTTTGGTGTCTCCAAAAAAGTGCTTTTTATTGAACTTATAGCTCTCTGTGCTTCATGCTTCCCCCAATTTTTTAATAGTTGAAAGGCTTGACTATCTACTTTATCCAAACGCACTTGATTTTGCATGGCTAATTGATTAATCCGTAAATAATTGTCTTTTGCCAAAAGCAATCTACAAATATTTTCAGAATACTGACTTTCTGCTGCCATAAAACATTTTTGCACCTTTAATGCATCCACTATACCCATCTTTTCCCTTCCTGTAGTAACACCAACTTCATCTACACAGCCAATACTTAATAGTCCTATATCGACTCTATCCCATTCACATCGAGTCATCCCCTCAACAACTGCAATGAAAGCTGGATTATTAGCACCAACTCCACCATCAATGAATGTGCCATCATATGTTTTATATGGTTTAAAATAAATTGGGGCTGCTGTAGTTGCTAAAATACAATCTACAAGTAACTCATCTTTATCAAAATATAAGTCTTTAGAATGGGGCGTTTTAAAAACACGGACAGTTCTATTTTCAAGATCAAATGCTGGAATTAGCAAACGTGTTTGACAATCTCGGATTTTCTTATTATCAAACACTCTTGTTATCACATTTTTTAAAGGCTCTGTAGTATATTTACCTCTTAATATAGGGATCTTTTTTTTACCAAAAATATCTCTCCCATTTCTTAAATATAATTCTAATACAGTATTTGCTGGAATACCAATTGCCAACGCAGCTGCAATAATCCCCCCCGTAGAAGTCCCTGAAATCATATCAAAATAATCACAAATTCTACAGCAACATTTTTCTTCAAGTTCTGCTAAAAAGCTAGCTGCAAAAATGCCTTTAATCCCTCCACCATCAATAGTTAATATTTTTCTCTTCATTTTTATTTACTCCTAATATCGAGAATCTTACTACAAACTTAATTTTATATTTTCATTATAATATATTCTACAGAAAATAACAATTTAAAGAAAATTATCGTTTTAGTTTGAGAAATAAAATTTTAAATTCTACTTTTTAATAAAGAATCAAATTTGCTCCCACACAGTTCATATTTACTCTTTCATACAGAAATGATATAGTTATCTCTCCTTCTGACAGTAGTAGAAAGAGGTACTCTATGAGTAAATACATCCCAGGTAACCAGAAACACCTTACTCTTAATGACCGTATCTATATTGAAAATGAATTGAATTAAGGCTCTTCCTTTAAGGATATCGCCAAGTTTCTTTGCAAGGACCCTACCACAATCTCAAAAGAAGAGAAAGACCGCCTCTCTGACTGTTATCATAAAGGCACCTTTCATAATGACAGGAACTTCTGTACCCATCGGTATCACTGCCGGAAGACCAATGCCTGCCGAAAAATTATCCTGTGCGGCATCAAATGTGTTTCCTGTCCCACTTGCAATCAGACCTGCAGAGATTTCCGGAAGGAACTCTGCTGCCGATTGTAAAAGCACCTTATCTCTGTAATGGCTATGACAAAAAAATCAACCACTGTCCCATTGCCCGCAAATACATTTACAATCCATATTTCGCAGACAGGAAGTATCGACAAACGCTTCATGATTCCAGGGCCGGCATCAACCTGACCAGACAGCAACTTCACCAAAAAGACAGGAACATATCTCCTCTCATTGAGCAGGGACAGGCCCCCTATCATATCCTAACCAACCATCCAGAACTGGATATGTCCGTACACACAATGTACACCTATCTTGATCTTGGCATTTTTAGTGCCAAAAATATTGATTTGAAACGGAAAGTTTGCTTCAACCCCAGGAAATGCTATAAATCACAAATCACGAACCATTCCGTTTTTACAAACAGGCTCTATCCGGATTTCCGCTCCTTGGACTACCTGCTTTTGTGCATATGGACACCATACATTTGTCAAGAGAGTCAAAAAAGCCCCTGCTTACCCTGCTTTTTACAAAAGAAAAACTGTTCCTGATTTTTCTTATGAACCGTTGTGCGAAAGGTGTTGTATGTCTTGTATTTGACCGTCTGAAAAAGCGTATAGGTACCTATAAATTTGAATATATATTGACAACCGGGATTCTGAATTTGGCGCTCCTGAGGCTTTGAAAACAGAAATGAACACAATTCAATATTCCAGCATCTATTACGACGCTCCCATGCAGAGCGGACAGAAAAGCAGGCTGGTTCAAGCGCATACACTGTTAAGGATAATCCCTCCAAAAGAAACCAACTTTGAATTTTTGGCACAATGGGATGTGAACCTGATTGTAAACCATATTAATTCAACACCAAGGGAGTAACTTGGAGGAACTCCGCACAATATCTCACTCGAAACAATGGGTGAGGATGTACGAAACTCATTTCAGCCTAGACCGGTTCTCCCATATGAGGTAAACCTAACACCTAAGCTGATCCGCTTTAACCACTAACCAACGAATCGAAATCTGCTGTCAGACTGGAAGTAAACTTTTCACATTTTAGGAATGTGACTGGCGGAATTCAATCTCGCACACTGCTTTCCAGCGGTCTGATTCACATGCACAAAAATCCAGTATTTTTCAATAAGTTGAGATCATTATAACAGAAATCAGGAGGTTTTGCTCAAAAATTTTCTTTAAAACTAGCAAAATATAAAATGTGATGGAATTTAACTCTGCACTGAAATTTAAAATTTCAAGTCATCATCTCAAGAAACTCTTTAAAACTGCCCCTACCCTTTCATCCATTTCTCTGTAATCGTTTCCCATACCATCCATCCACAAACTCCTCATCAATTACTCAGTTACAATATTCACCAAAATAAATACAATCACTACATTCCCCATCCTTCAGACAATAAGGAAACAGAAGAACCACACCAACAACCACCCCCAATACCAGGGGCCGGATCAGCTCTTCGCCGGAGACTTTTCCGATATCCGGTGTCCGGCTGTTCGCGTACACACTGACTGATATGGGCGAACATTGACCAAAAAACCTGGGAAGCCATAGAAAAACTCCCCAGGTCAATGTCCGCACAGAGCAGGCAGTGTGTACGCGAACCGTCCGAACACAGGATATGGAAAAGTCTCCGGCGAAGGGCTGCTCCGGCCCCGTCCGTCCTCACTCCTCCACAATCCTCCTACTCCCCACATAAGTAGCCCAAAAATACCCCCCATAAATCAGTGCAATAAACCCCGCCGTAAACAAAATAGCCCCCAGCTGCGACCCCCCATTCAGAATCACCAGCATCCGATTCACAAACTGCACCCCAAAAACCGCATGCACAAAAGCCAATAAAAGCGGCAGCAAAAAGAAAATCCCAATCTGCCGAAACAGCGCCCCGCGAACCATCCCCTGATCCGCCCCAAGCTCACGCAAAATCCGATACCTATCCCGGTTATCCGAAGCCTCCGACAGCTCCTTAAGTGCCAAAACCGCCGCACTGGATATCAAAAAGATCACCCCAAGATAAAGCGCTATAAACGTCATAATAGCCCCAATCCCGATACTGTTCTCCCGAAGTGCAATCTTCGAAAACGCATAAATCGGCGTCCGCTTCGTTGCATCCGCAATTCTGACCTCGAAAACCTCCCTTTCCTCCTCAGAATCCGCTTCATAATCCCCTGCCAGATAATTGCAGTAAGGCACAAACTCCCCGTCTTCAAAAGCACTGTCCGGCAAAACATAGAGCCCCAGAAGCGACCGCGAGCTGTTCATACTCAGATATCCGTCCTGAGACTCCTCAAACCTCGGCACATACTGCCTCCCTCCAATGGTAAGAGATGCCCCGGCCCGAAGAGCCGTATCCCGAATCACTTTCATTGGATCAAAGGTACACAAAAGCAGATACTCATCCTCCCCAAGCTCATAAGTAGGAATCCCGAAACACTCCGCCATTCGGTTATACGCCGAGAGCGGAACAAACTCCTCCCTCTGAGACCAGTCCAGCATCGGGAACTGCTCCATCACCTGCTCCTTACTCGCCCCCAGGGTACTCTCCCAGGTCAGCCCAGGCAGCACATAAGAGGTAACCTCCGTATATCCCTCCCGAAGCACCTCGCCAAGCGCAAGCCCCTTTCCCAAAAGATACTCTTCAATCCCCTTTCCGGCATCCTCAAAAGACTGCCTCTCATCCGCCTCCATCCCCTTCGTCATACACACATCCCGGGGCGTCATTGCCTCAAACTCCGCCGTCATGGACTGATTCACGCTCACCCCGCAGGAAAGCACGCCAATCGTCATAAACAGCATCAGACAAATCACTGTCATAGAAAAAACCATCGTATTGACCCGGCTGTTCATCTGCCGGAACACAAACAGATTCAAATCCTTCAGATAAAAGCCCCGTCTTGCCTGCACCACCCGAAGCAGAATCCCCGACAAAGACCAGAAAAACAAAAACGTCGCCGCACTTCCCAGAAAAATCAAAAGCAGCGTCCGGTTCCGATTCAAGGTTCCGAGAATCCCCAGTACACTCAGATAACAATACCCCAAAAGTCCCAGAGAAATCACAAACAGCACCCCGGAAACAACCGGATTCTTCATCCGCACCTTTTCATTTTTCCTGCCTGCCGTCAAAAGATCCAGAAGCTTATACCTGGAAATAGCCGCCGCATTAAAAAGAATCACAAGCAAGTACATAATTCCAAAATAAACCACCGTTTTTCCTGCCGCCCCGGGAGAAAATGTAAAAGTATAGGCCGACATATCCGCCTCAAACATCCGGGCCACCAGAATGGACATCAACTGAGAGGCAAATACCCCGATGACAATCCCCACACCCAGGGAAATCAGCCCAATCAGCACCGTCTCGCCCAAAAGAATCCGGGAAATGGCGCCCCGGCTCATACCAAGAGTCAGATACACCCCAAACTCCTTTTTCCGCCTGCGGATCAGAAAGTTATTGGCATACACAATCAAAAATCCCAGAATTACGGACACAAAAACAGAAACCCCTGCAAGCATTGCAAGCATAAGCTGAATAATTTCTCTTGTGGAAGCAGACACAGACTGCATAACCCCCTGAGAATCCAAAGCATTAAATACATAAAAGATCGCAACCCCCAATACCAGTGTGAGAAAATAAATGGTGTAGTCCTTGAAGCTCTTTTTCAGATTCCGAAGAGATAATTTAAACAGCATCATTCAAATCACCTCCCAGTAAAGTAACCACATCAATAATCTGGCCGAAAAAGCTCTTCCGGTCCTCATTTCCCCGGCGGATCTCGCTGAAAATCCCGCCGTCCTTGATAAAGAGGATGCGCGAGGCATAGCTTGCCGTAAAAGCATCGTGAGTGACCATAAGAATCGTAGCCCCAAGCTTGCCGTTCATCTCCTCAAAGCACTTAAGCAGCATCCGGGATGCTCTGGAATCCAGAGCGCCTGTAGGCTCGTCGGCCAGAATCAGCTTGGGGTCCCCAATCATTGCCCGGGCGGAAGCCGTTCTCTGCTTCTCGCCTCCGGAGATCTGGTATGGGTATTTATTTAAAATCCCCGAGATTCCAAGCCTTGCCGCAGTCTCGCGGATACGCTTCTCAATCTTCCCCGGGGCCACATGCCGGATGGACAGAGCCAGGGCAATATTTTCATAGACCGTCAGGGTATCCAGAAGGTGAAAATCCTGGAACACAAAGCCAAGCTCCTCCCGGCGGAATTTATTCAGGGCATTGCCCCGAAGCTTTGTGATGTCCTTCCCGCCCACCTTGATTTCACCGCTTGTTACCCGGTCTATGGTGGAAATGCAGTTTAGAAGAGTCGTCTTTCCGCTTCCGCTGGCCCCCATAATCCCCACAAACTCACCGGACTCAACCTGGAAGCTGATATTGTCGATGGCCTTGGTGATGCTTCCCTTGCTTCCGTAATACTTTTCAATATTGCTGACATTTAAAATTACACTCATGGTACGCCTCCTATTAAAAGTCGCTGCGCGACGGCACTAAAGGGTAAAGTCGCTTCGGCACACCTGTAATGAGAAAAACTTTTATTCGAAAGGACACTCATAAAAGTTTCTCTCGTGCGCCTTTGCGGCTTTACCGGCCAGCAGAAATTATTTTTCAAAATTACTTAACATTTCTTAGCTGGACGATTAAAGTCGCTGCGCGACGGCACTAAAGGGTAAAGTCGCTTCGGCGCACTTGTAATGAGAGGAACTTTCATTCGAAAGGGCACTCATGAAAGTTCCTCTCGTGCGCCTTTGCGACTTTACCGGATGATGCTGGTTCTATTTTTTGTAACCTTTGAAATATTTCATACTCTGATTATAGGAAGCTTCCGCGCTTCGTACCATCGAAGTTGCTTACTTCTGCCTTTCATTTTTGTAAGCTTTGTCTTTTATATTACATCCGCATAGCTCCCCCGGGGAAAAATGAGCCTTACTTCGCAGCCCTCTCCTTCCGTGGAAGCAATCTCAATTCCATGCCCCAGCCGGCCGCACAGCTTCTTGCAGAGATAAAGCCCCAGTCCCGTAGCCTGGTCCATCTGTCTTCCCCTGCTACCCGTAAAGCCTTTCTCAAACACCCGGTCCAAATCTCTGCTCTTAATCCCCCGTCCATTGTCCTTTATGCCAAGCGTAATCTGCTCCTTCCCTACATTTCCCGTAAAGGAAAGCTTCAAAGTCTCTTTGTCCGCATACTTCACACTGTTGGACAAAATCTGATTCAGAATAAAGGCAAGCCATTTTTCATCGCTGTACACAATCGTTTCAAGCCCCTCCATCTCAATCGAAGCCCGCTTTGCTATCAAGGCCCGCTTGTTCCTCTTCACCGCCTGAGTCACAAGATCTTTTAACTTCACCCCGCGAATAAGATAATCCTTTTCCACATGGGCGCTCCGGGCATAGAAAAGCGCCTGCTCCGTATAGCTCTCAATCCGCTCAAGCTCCGCCTCCAGTTCCCTGGCACTTTCCGTCCGGTGATTCTCTACCATCAGCTTTCCTGCGGCAATGGGCGTTTTTACCTCATGAATCCACAGCTCAATGTATTCCTTGTATTCTCTTTCCGCATTTTTGTAATAATTCACATGATCCGTCATGGACTTCCCCAGATCCTCCAGAAGCTCTTTTAGCATCCGTTCCTCCTGATTTCCCGGGTATCCGAGCATTTCCGGCAGAAGGTATTTCTTATCAAGGCCCGAAAGACTTTCCATTATATTCTGAAAATAAATCTTTTCCTTACGAAACTCCTGCCAGGAAATCAGAAAATACGCCCCATAAAAGCAGATAGCCGTATAAATGCCAATCCAAAGGCTTGACCGGAGCGTAAGAAGAAAAATCTCCACCGTGGCAAGCACTCCGCTTACAAATATTATCTGTCCCAAACGCTCCTTTATATAGATTCCGTATCGCATAACAGCACGTACCCCAATCCTCTCTTTGTCTGAATCACATTGCGGACCCCGATTGCCTCCAGTTTTCCCCGCAGGCGGGTCATATTGACCGTCAGGGTATTGTCGTCCACAAAAAGCTCACTGTCCCACAGATGGGAAATGAGATCGTCCCTTGAAACAATTTCATTCTTATGATGTGCCAGGCAGTCCAAAATCCGCAGCTCATTTTTGGTAAGCTCCGCGCTTCCCGTCTCCGAGGCAATGACCGCTCTGGCCACATCCAGGGTAAAATCCCCCAGCTGCTCCTGTTCCTTCACGACCGGCTCCCGGTAAACCCGTTTCAGAACAGCCTCTATCCGCGCCAGCAGAATCTGGAGGTGAAAAGGCTTTGTGACAAAATCATCCGCTCCCTGGCTCATGCTCATAAGCTCCGCCATCTGGGTATCCTGACTGGTAATCACAATCACCGGAAGCTCACAGACCTTGCGAAGCTCCCGGCAGAGATAAAGGCCGTCCGTCCCCGGCAGTCCCAAGTCCAGAAGCACCAGATCCGGCTGCGCTTCCAGAATCGCTTTCACCGTATATTCCCCTTCCGGCAGGCTTTCTGCCTGGTAGCCGTTATTTGTCAAAAAAGTTCCCAGCTCTCGGCAAAGCTTTTCGTCGTCTTCTACAATCAATATTTTTCTCATTATAATCTTTGTCCCCTTGTCCATTAAAGGTATCTTCTTGTCTGCAAACTTTATTTTCTGTATTAGTATAGCACGTTCCGAGGTTTGTGCAAGTGAAAGACTCAGCATCGGTTTTCGGTTTAAATGGATATACTTACCATTCACTCCGTGAGCAGTAACCGGAAATATACCCCCGGCTTTTAAGAAGTTTTTCTTATCCGCCGAGGGTAAAATTCAAACTATCTGCAAAGCTAATATATTAGTTTACTTTGTCACGCACTTTCTGCGAAGCATCCGATTCACCCCGCAATAAATAAAACATACCACGATCCCCGACAGCGCCATCCGCAAAAGCACCATTGGCCATATCAGCTGCAGACGTGCAAAGTGGTAATCACTCAGTCCGTTCTGCATCACAAACACCGACAGTCCCAGCAGCCCTACGGGCAGAAGCGCTCCCAATAAAAAGCTTACAATCCCTCCCAAAATAGCATTGGTTCTCTGATATGCCCGAATCCGCTTCATATAATCAATCTCCACTGTTTCCTGTCTTGCCGTTTCCATCAAATCCTCCTCCATATTCTCCGTAATTCTTTGATAATAGGCTCTGCACAATTCACATGCTTCCAAATGTGCCTCAAGCTCCTTCCGGCTCTCCTCTGATACGAGATTTTCCGCGTACAGCGGCGCCAGATCCCGAACCAGTGCACAGGAAATGTTATGCTCCATGCTCTCCTGCCTCCCTTCTGATTCTCTCTTTTCCCCGGTAATAATTCACCCGGGTCCAATTTTCACTCTTACCCATAATTTCTCCAATCTGCGCAAAGGTGAGATTTCCAATCAGCCGCAGATACATAACCTCCCGGAGCGGCTCCTTCAGGCCGTGGAGCAGCTTTAAGATCTCCAGATTGTCCCACTGAAGACTCAGCTCTTCCTCCGGCGAAGCGGCTCCGGCCATTTCTTCCATTTCCTCCAGGGGCTGCGACTTACGGCTCTCTCTTAAGTGTGCAAGCCAGAGATTTCTGGCGATTCCGCACAGCCAGGTGGAAAGCTTGCTGTCGCCCCGGAAGGTGTCAATGGTTCTGACAGCCTGAAAAAATGTCTCCTGGGTCAATTCCTCCGCCAGATCCTGATTCCGGGTTCTGCCCAGCAGATATGCATACACGGTCCGGGCATGCTTCTGATAGATTTCCTCAAGAGACTCCATTTCCTGTAACCTCCTTTCCTTGATCTGCACATGTTTTTTGTGCATATAGGTATACCCGCAGGGTGTTTCCTTGATCTGCACATGTTTTTTGTGCATATAGGTATACCCGCAGGGTGTTTCCTTGATCTGCACATGTTTTCTGTGCATATAGGTATACCCGCGGAGTGTTTCCTTAATCCGCACATACTTTCCATGCATTTTCATAAATAGGTGTTAAAAAACGAGAGTTCGTTACAATTCTATAAAAATAATTTTCAGTCGAAAAATTCAAGAAAAGAAAATAGACAAGAACTGGCAGTTGCGGTCATACCTTGCTTGCTGTTACTGCTTTCAGTCTGATTCTATTTTATATTCATATGGATAATAATTTCGTTACCGGATAAAATATTTGTTTTTGTCCGAACCATATTTTCAAAGCTGCTTTGCGTACTGCTGCCAAGGAAATTCCAATATAGCTTTAGCAGTGAACCCGTTTTGCTGTAAGCCAGCATACAATATTGGGTTTCTACAATGGTACTGTCGGTATTGTTTGTAAGTATATCGCAACTGCTCTATATTCGTCCAGTCCGTTTGCTTGGGCATTAAAATAACAGGGTGCAAAACGCCGTATGTCAGCGGTGCGGAAATTCTATCCGACTGTTTAATTGATATTCGCCGTTTTAGAGGATGTTCTTTTATCCATTGTTCTGCATAGGCATTATGAACTGGCAATGCTGCTCGAAACTCAATCCGGCAGCGTATTCATGCTTACCACCTCATTCCAAATCTGCAACAATTTGCTTCAGCTTTTCAATTTCTTCAGCAGAATGTTTTTTCCTGCTCAGCAAAGCAGCAAACAGCTTATCCGCAGAACCATCGTAAATTTTGTTAATCAGTTCATTCGTTTCAGCTTCCTGTACTTCTTCTTTGGGAATAAGTGCATGGCAGACTACTGTAGTCTTATCTAAATGTCAATACCCTCAGCGGACAAGGGAAGACACACTCCTTGTCCGCTGAGGGTATATAAGATGAATGAAACGATTAAGAAGCCATTCAGAGCATATTTCACCGCATATTCTCACAGGATTCCCCTTACGCCACAATCCTCCCATCCTCAATCCGCACAATCCGATCTGCCATCTGTGCAATCTCCGGATTATGAGTAATCATCACAATCGTCTGCCGAAATTCCTCACTTGTCATTTTCAGCAGCCCAATTACATCATCACTTGTCTTAGAATCCAGATTCCCGGTGGGTTCATCCGCCAAAATAATAGAGGGTTTCGAAGCCAGCGCCCTTGCAATGGCCACGCGCTGCTGCTGTCCTCCGGAAAGGTGCCCCGGCAGGCTGTCAAGCTTATCCTCCAGCCCCAGAAGCTTCACCACCTTCTCCACAAAATCCCGATCCGGCTTTTTCCCATCCAGAGACAGGGGAAACACAATATTTTCCCACACTGTCAATACCGGAATCAAATTATAATTCTGAAAGACAAAACCAATCTCTTTACGCCGAAAAACCGTCGCTTCATCCCGGTTCAGCCCCGCAAGCTCCGTGCCGCCGATCCGCACACTTCCCTCCGTAGGAATATCCAGTCCCCCAAGCATATTCAGCAGAGTAGACTTCCCGCTTCCCGATGTGCCGATAATAGCGGTAAACGTACCCCGCTCAATCTCCAAATCCACCCCATCCAGCGCACGGACCTGAGTATCACCGCTTCCATAATACTTCTTAAGACCAACCGCCCTTAAAATACTCTCCATCATCTTTCTCCTTTCCCGCATCAGTCCAAAAAAACTACTCTGCCATGCGAAGCTGCTCCACAATACTGCCCTTATGAAAGCAGCGCAGAGCCAGAACCGGAACAACCGCCGACACCGTCAGCAGAACCCCACAGGCCGCCAGAGCCGGTGTCAATGTGAAATGAAAGGTAAACTGCCACATAGATTCCACCATCCCCTTCACCACTGTCAAATCCAGTATCGCTGCCAGAATCAGACCCAAAGCACACGCCCCTGCCGCATAATAAACACCCTCATACATCATCATTTTCGTCAGCTGCCGCCTGGTCATGCCCACACTCTCCATCGCCGCAAACTCATGACGGCGCGTCAAAATTGTAGTGACAATGGTATTCATCAGATTCAGCACCCCGGCCAGGCCAAAAATCATCCCTACAAATCCGCCCACAAAGCGAATCATCCTCCGGGTTCCCTCCGAACTTTCACGGGCAGCCCTGGCCGAAAGATAATTGATATCCGGGTCCGTATGCTCCATAAAGTCCTCCAAAAATGCTGTCATCTCTTCCTCATATCCCTCCTCTACATCAAAGGAATACTTATAAACCGTCGGTTCCTCATAAAGCTCCTCATACACCCTGGCCGGAAGGTATAAAAACAAACTGTCTCCCCCAACCTCATTGACGCCATTTATCGTATAACCAATCTCCTCATCATCACTGGAAAGCGCCGCCTTTGCCAGCACCGGCAGTTCCATCACCTGCACACCGTTTTTGTAAACCGTAATCACATCGCCGACCTCCAGCAGATCAAGAACCGGCAGCAGTGACATATCCCTTCGTTCCACAGGCACGCCAACCAAAGCGCCCTCCCCCCGGGACATTCTCTCAAAAAGTGCATGGGCATCCGTCTCCCCCTCACGCAGATCCATCCGGGAAAGGGCCACCTCCTCCATCCCATACACATTGCAGATAAAATGCCCGTCATTTCCAAGACCGTGTCTGTTATAAATCTCGTCAAATTCAAAGGTAAGTCCGCTGTAATCATTTACAAAGGTTTCCCCCGTCATAGCACGGCCGAAATCAAAATCATAAGTAACATCCGCATCCTCCGCCGTGTTCTTGTAGATCACGGAGCCTCCGGTAACACCGGGCCGGGCGGCTATCTCCGCAACCGTCTCCGGCCGCAGCCCGTGGGTTCGCCGGGCAAACCCCTTGGTATTACTGGTGCTCACCGCATTTACCACAGCAAAATCCGTGCGGATCATAAAAGCCGTCTCTTTCTCCACATCCATACTGTCCGCCGCCGTACCCGCGCAGTTAAGAAGCACCACACACAGCATCAAAGAAAGCATAATAAACACCGTCCGCCGTCTGTTCCTCCCCAGATTCGACCAGGCCAGCCGCCGGATATCCGCAACCAGAGCACTTTTACGGGAAGCCCGCCGCCCGCCGACACTCTCAACATAGCGAAACGCCTCAATAGGCGGCGTATTTGCCGCAACCCGGACAGGCTTTCGCGTACTGCAAAAAACCGTCAGCCCCGTCAAAGCCGCCGCAATCACAAACAGCAGCGGCGAAGGCGAAACATCTGCGGAAAGATACCGATACTCCGTAGCCACCATACTCATCATCAAAGGCAGAGCCGCCCTCCCCGCAAAAAAACCAATCAAGAGACCAATAGGAATCCCCATACAGCTAAGCCAGAACGCCTGCCGGTTCACCATCCCCCGCACCTGCTTGCGGCTCATGCCAATCGTCCGATACAGCCCAAACCGGCGGATATCCTGCATAACGGCAATATCAAACACATTAAATATCAGCAGATACCCGCAAGCCATAAACAACAGGCCGAAAAAAGCCACCGCCGCAATCTGAAAAGGACTGAGCCGCCCATTCGTCACCTGATTTACTACAGCCTGCAAATAATCAGGCGCCCCTGCGTCACCCGATACACCCCCAAGCTCATAAACCAGCTCCTTAAGCTTCCCCTCCAAGCCGGCCGCACTGTAAACCGTAAAATCTGAAAAATACGTCCCCGCCAGCTCCCGATCCTCCCGATACGTATAACGGAAAATCTCCGGGTAAGCATCCCGAAAAGCAGTCCCTGCCCACATCACACTCATCTGACCATTAAGCGCCTTATACCAGCCGGAAACCACCATCGGAAGCGTATACTCCTTCCCATGTGCCGAAAACTCAATCAGAATTTCCGCCCCAACCTCCGGCTCCACCCCCAAAGCCCGCAAAGCAGCATCTGAAGCCACCACCTCATTAGCCCTTTCCGGACACCTGCCATAAACAGGCAGACAAAAAGTCAGCCCCGCCTGAACTTCATCCGCCACATCCAGCTCCACATTATGCCGCCTGACATTCGAAAGAAACCCCACCGGAAGCCGCAGCCCCGCCTCCTTCACAAAATCCGCCCGCCTCAAAGCCTCAAACTGATCCTCCGTCATATACCGAAGCTCCCCATCCGACCGGCTCATCTTCTGCATCTGCATCGTCAAAGTAAAAGACTGAGAAGTCCCAATCACAATTGTCGTAATCCCCGTAAAAAGCACTGCCGTCAAAGCAATAGCCAAAACCGCCATCAAATTCCGAGCCTTCCCCGCCCCAAAACTCCGTCTCGTCAAAACCTTCATCATATCATCCATAAACAACCCTCCAAAAAACCAATCATTCCCCAACCACCAGTTCTCAAAATCCCCTCACCCATCCCCGCCAACACCTCCCTACACCAAATACCACCATACCACCCAAAAGTTACAACCAAGGCACACAAAAGTTACACTTTTGTACCTTCCCCCTCCTACCTCCCCAAAACTCCCCAGGTCAATGTACGCCCAGAGCAGGCAGAATGTACGCGAACCGTCCGAACACAGGATATGGAAATGGCAGCCGGATTCTTTTGCGGCAGCCCCTAAGCGTCCGTCCTTCCATCCTTCACCCTCACCACCCGATCTGCTACCTGTGCAATCTCCAAATTATGCGTAACCATCACCACCGTCTGCCCAAACATCTCCACTGCCATTTTTAAAACCCCGGCCACATTCTGCGCCGACCTCACATCCAAACTCCCGGTCGGCTCATCCGCCAAAATAAGAGAGGGCCTCGTAATCAAAGCCCTCGCTATCGCCGCACACTGCCGTTCCCCTCCGGAAAGCTCATAAGAATAATCATCCAACCTATGCTCAAGCCCCAAAAGCCCTGCAATCTCCCGAAAAAAAACCTCATCCGCCCGCAGCCCGTCCAAAGCCAGCGGAAACAAAATATTCTCCCGAACCGTCAGCTCCGGAATCAGATTATAATTCTGAAAAACAAATCCTGCCTTCCTGCGCCGGAAAATCGTAAGCTGATCCTCCGACAGCTCCCCCAGATTAACCCCGTCAACCCAGACCTCCCCCTGTGTAGGCCGATACAATCCTCCAATCGTATTGAGAAGCGTCGTTTTCCCCGACCCGGAAGCCCCCACAATCGCAGTAAGCCGCCCCTTCTCAATAGCCAGCTCAATCCCGTCAAGCGCCTTAATCTGCCGAACTCCTTCCCAAAAATATTTTTTCAAATGATAAATCTTAACAATATCCACTTCTTCGCCCTCATCCTCCCCCTGTACCGACATGCATAAATAGCTTTCCATATCGCACCGGCAGGAAATTATAAAAACTCAATTCAGCAGAAACACCGAAAAAACAGTCCCCTTTCCCGCCTCTGATTTCACACTGATATATCCCATCTGCCGCGTAACAATCCCTCTGGCCAGGTAAAGTCCAAGCCCTACACCCTCCGAAGAAGCCTGCTCTCCGCCCCGGTAGAACCGCTGAAACACATCATGATAATGCTCTTTTGCAATTCCAATCCCCGTATCCTCAATATCAATCCGGGTATAAAAATGCCACGGACGGACGCACACACGAACCGCTCCGCCCTCCGGCGTATACTTCACGGCATTATCCAGAATATTCCCAAGAGCCTCCGCAGTCCATTTTGCATCATGCCTAACGCTTATCCGGCCGTCACATTCCACCTCCATGCGGATGTGTTTCCGATCCGCCTTGGCCCAGACACCGTTCACCGCCTCCGCAATGGTATTGTATAGGCTGCCGTCCTCCATATGTAAGGCAAAGGTTCCCGTCTCCAGCCGGGACATTTTAATCAGCGACTGCATAAGGAAGTCCAGTTTGTCAGTCTGGGCAGCCATTGTAGCAAGAAACTCCGCCTGCTTTTCGCAGGACAGTGAATGTTCCTGCAAAATCCCCGTAAACATGCGTATATTCGCAACAGGCGTTTTAACCTGATGAGAAATATCACTGACCATCTCCTGGAGCGTCTGTTTATCCTGCTCGCTCTGTCTCCTGCCCTCCTGCATACGATCATAATACTGCAAAAGCTTTCCCTGTACCTTGGAAACCTGTGAATCCTCAAAAGGCTGAAACCATTCCGGATCACGCCTGTCCAGGAGCGCGTCCACCGTCTGGCAGATATGATTTGCAAAATCAGATTCCTGCCGCCTCTGACCCCTTTTCCACAGGGCTGTGAAAAGCAGAATCAGAGCGCCGGACGCAGGGAACATGATGCGCGTTGCCGCATATGGTATATAGTCCCACAGCACTCCTGCTAAAATAAGAAAAAGCGCTGTGAGCGACAGGAGAATGTTCGCCGGTATGCGCTGAATTTCGGGCCTTCTCATAGCTTTTCTCCTGTCCAGATATACCCCATTCCCCGCACTGTCCGAATATAGGAATGGTCTGCATCCTCAATCTTTGACCGCAGCCGGTTCATGGTCACGGTCAGCGTATGGTCGTCAACATAATTTCCGTCACAGTCCCACAGCTTTTCCAACAGAAGCTGACGTGTCACAAGATTGCCGGCGTGAGCTGTCAGAAGCCGCAGAAGCTTATATTCATTAGGCGTGATAGGCTGCTGCTCTCCGTTTCGGACAGCCGTAAGGGTATGAAAATCCAGCCGAAGAAACCCGTCGTCATAGCCTTCCTCCGAAGCTTTGATACTCCCGGTTCCCCGGCGCAGCGCAACTTCCACGCGGCGCTTCAGAATCTGCATATGAAAGGGTTTTGTAATATAGTCGTCTGCGCCCAGATCAAAGCCTTTTAGTACATCCTGCTCCAGATCCTTGGCCGTCAGAAAGATCACCGGAAGCTCCGGCTGTTCCTTTTTTATTTCCCGGCAAAGGTCAAAGCCGTCTCCGTCGGGAAGGTTGATATCCAGAATTGCCAGATCGAAATGATCGATTTTTATAAACTGACGGGCCTTCTGACAGCTATAGGCGGCCACGGTTAGATAGCCGCTTGTATCCAATTCAAAGCACAGCCCGGTGCTTAAGGGCAAATCATCTTCTATCACTAATATTTTTGACATTGCTTTATCACCTCTGTTTCATTGAGTCAAATGGACATACCTGCATACCCGCTTGGCTCGCTGCCTGCGGGAAGAAGGAATTTATGTCTGTACAATGCTTAAAATCCACCTCATCCAGCCCACAATGGTGGAAGAACGGCGGAAAAAGGTGCTGTCGGATTTGACCTGGTAGAGATTGGACTCTTTCATAATTCCCACAACGGTCCGTGCATCCGGCATCTCTCCGCATTGCAGGCAGACCTTAAGAGTTTGCCGGAAGGCTCTGTGCTTCAGGATCTGTGTGATAACCGCAAGCTGACGTTCCCGGTAGCCCAATTCCATAATGTGACGGCCCAGATCTGACAGCCGGAATGTAATGGTTCCCTGCTCGGTCCCTTTTTCCATCATGTCCAGATAGCGTCCGGCATCCGTATAGTAGTTTGTCTGACGATCGTCGAAGGCGTATTGCGTCGTAATCTCCTGCCTTGTCATGGGCTTTTCAAAGAGAAGCTCCATCAGGTTGATGATACGGGCCATGCTGTTTGCCTGGGGGAAGGAAACGGACGGCTCCGGCTGCGGCTTTGTGGTTTTTAAGAGATCTTCTATATCGCGCAGGGTAATTTCCGTGGCAATGGCGTAGCTCTTCTGCTTTACAAGGGACAGGGAGTTGTAGTGCATGACATCCTGAAACTCATACTGACAGAGATGAAATATACCGTTGGAAAAAACCAGAAATACGGGCTTTACCGGCTTTGTAATGCGCTCGCACCAGGCGCGCATAGGATAATAAATCTGGCGTACCAGGAAGTCGTCGGATAAATCTCTCTTGGCTTCAAACAGGGCAAGACAGCCTGTTCCCTCGTAGGCGGCGTCAATCTCAATCTGTGAGCTGCTCACTTCAAGCATCTGGCGGCCCCGCTCTGTGTTGATGTAAAATGCAAAGGAGCCGGAGCTCATACGGCCGCTGACTGTGGGGACCAATTGTTCCTCTTCTAAAAAGTCCCCAAGGATTCCGCAGGCATTGGCACAGTTTAGGGCGATGGCCTCGCTTACCAGGAACTTCGGACTCAGGGTTTGGAGATGGGGCGGGATGGATATTCTTTGGGGTTCCTTTTGGGTTTGAGGAAATTCTTCGTATGCCTGAAAGGTGGAGATCACGTAGTCGCCCCGGGTAATTGGCAGAATGGTCAGGTGGTTTTCTGCAAAGATTTCGGGAAGGTTGACCTTGTGATCGAATTTGGTCATCAGTCTTGGTTCGCGAAATTCTTTGATCCGGGCGGCGGAGATGGTGAACCGGCCCTGGGCGGCGATGGCGTCCGGAATATGATATTTGTCAAACAGGGATTGCCAGGCGGTGTCATTTAGTCCCATGAAATATGCGTTCCTTTCTGTTGCTGTTTCGTTTTATTTTCTTGATGCACTCTTTTTGAAATTGATTTGTGCAGGGTGGTGATGCGGGTGTTTTTTATTATCATTATAAGCCGCTTCTGTTTGAAACACAATTGCGGAGATTCATTTTTGTGGTGTACTTTATTCTTTTTGTAAGAGTTTTGGCGGATTCTATTGAGAGCGCTTGGTTGGTGCTGCTTCATTTTTGCTGTGTTGTTAAGATGGAATGTTGATTGTTACCGGTCACGGAGTGAACAGCAGCTGTCGATCTTTGTATGAATTTTACATGGATGTTTTGTTGCTTTGTACTTTTGCCCGTGCTATGCTATCCTCAGATATGAAAGTGGGGGGAGATTTATGATGGAAAAAGATGATGAAATGAAGAAAAATGTGTTAATTGAAAATACCTTTGGCGGACAGGGAAGGGCGGAAGGTGTCCTTTCGGAAAAGCTTATGTCCGATGAGGAAACAAGCTATACGGAATCCCTGTTTGAATCTATCCGGCATGTAAATGGGTATGGAGAAGATTTTTGGTATGCACGGGAATTGCAGTCTGCTTTAGAGTATAAACAATGGCGTCGTTTTTTGAATGTTATCGAACGTGCAAAGCAGGCTTGCGAAAACAGTGAAAACATTGTAAGTGAACATTTTGCCAACGCCGGCAAATCATCTCCGATGCCTAACGGTGGTGTTCGTGTAATTGACGATTATGCGCTTTCCCGTTATGCCTGCTATCTTATCGTGCAGAACAGCGATCCTCGTAAAAAAGTCATTGCTCTCGGTCAGACTTATTTTGCTGTGAAAACAAGGCAGCAGGAATTGATTGAGAATTATGATAATCTGAATGAAGATTTGAAACGTCTGGCCATTCGGCGTGAAATGAAAGTGCACAACAAATCTTTGGCGGAGGCTGCGCAGCTTGCAGGGATTCATCATCCGCGTGATTATGCTATTTTTCAGAATAAAGGGTATCAGGGACTGTATGGCGGGCTTGGCAGAAAAGAGATCCATTCCAGAAAGGGCCTGAGAATTTGCCTACTCCTAAGAAGAGTATTCGGCAGATTGAACGGGAGCGGAAAAATCTTATGGGGAATTAATGTGGGGGGTGATTTGGTTTGAATGTAGAGTTGTGTGGGGTTTGCAATACGTTTGGTTGATCTATTTTGGTTCGCTCTTTTTGTCTCTCAAGCCTTTTAATATGCCTTCTACAAGTTCTGCGGCTAGTTTTTCCTGGTAGTTTTGGGATGTGAGATCTTTTCTGTCTGCGTAGTTGGAGAGATAGCCTGTCTCTACGAGTACGGAAGGGATGTTTGTGTTTTTGAGGACGAAATATTCGGCTGGTTTTGCGTTTCTTGAAAGGATGTCGCCTTTTTCTTCCAGGCTTTCGATTAGTTTTTCCGCGTAATATTCTCCGTCGGATGAGTCTTGGCTATAATAACATTCCAGGCCGCGGATGGAGCTGTCGTCTTCGTAGTAGTTGCAGTGGATGCTTAGGAATAAGTCTGCTTCTTCGTTTTTGGCGATTTCGGTTCTTTCTTCCAGTTCCATGAAGATATCCTTGTCTCTTGTGAGGATGACTTGGATATTTTTTTGCTCCAGAAGTTCTTTCATTTTGAGTGCGATGGAGAGGTTTATGTCTTTTTCGGCGGTGGATTGTTCTATGGTGCCGCTGTCGTTTCCGCCGTGGCCGGCGTCTAGGATTATGGTGTAGGGGGCGGCGGTTTTTTGAGCGGATGGATCGGGGGTGGATAGGCTTTCGGGGGTGGAGTTTGAGGGGGAGGCGGCTTTGTTTTCGCGGAAAAAGTCGCGGATGTAGAGACAGCCGCATAGCATGAGGAAGAGCATTGTGGTTAGGATTAGGAGGGTTATGGCTCTTATGGCGTAGGTTTTAAGGCGTTTGAATTGTTTTGATTGTTTGGGGTGGGTTGTGTGGGGTGTGCGATTTGTGTGATTTGTGCGATTTGTGCGGCTTAGGTGGGTTTTGTTTAGTTTTCTCTTTTTTCTTCTTTTTTTGCGGGTTGTTTTTTTCCAGACTGGCTGCTGTCTTTCTTGTTCCATGAATGGCTCCTGTGTGGGTTGATGTTTTTGTAGTTGGTGTGCTGGCGGTCAATGTGAATGGATTTTTTTGGGGGATGGTTATTAGAATTTTACTAGGATTGTCTCTAAAAAGTTTCTAATATTGTCTTAAATTTGTATGAAGATGAAAAAAGGCAGGTTTATTTTGGGTTTTTGGCTCCGGTCGCCGGGCACCTTGAAAGGCCATTCGGCCTTCCTCGATTTGCGGCTGGCGCCGCATACAAAAGAAAAGTAAGTGCTGCCTGGGGCGCAGGCGCCCCTGGCAGGTTTTTTTTGGGGTTTTGGCCCCGGTCGCCGGGCACCTCGAAAGGCCATTCGGCCTTCCTCGGTTTGCGGCTGGCGCCGCATACAAAAGAAAAGTAAGTGCTGCCTGGGGCGCAGGCGCCCCTGGCAGGTTTTTTTTGGGGTTTTGGCCCCGGTCGCCGGGCACCTCGAAAGGCCATTCGGCCTTCCTCGGTTTGCGGCTGGCGCCGCATACAAAAGGAAAAGCAAGAGCCGCCTGGTGTGCCAGCACCCCATTCGGCTCTTGCTTTTCCTTTTGTACCCGGCTTGTAGCTAGATAATGATACAAACCAGCCCCCCATTGCTGTCATTTACTATTTTCTGCATTGTCTCCTGTAACTTCACCTGGCTCTCATCGCCGATTTGATAGATCTTCCCACGTATCCCGTCTTCTACTAATTCTTCTACCGATTTTCCAAAGATATTCGTACTCCAAATGCTTTCATTCTCCCCGCTGCTGTCTTTCAGATATGTAATGAGATCTTTCGCCTGATCCTCACTCCCCACAATCGGCGCTATTTCGGTTTCTATATTAGCCCGAATCAAATGAATACTGGGCGCAATGGAACGTATCTTTACCCCAAATTTATTCCCCTGATGTATAAGCTCCGGCTCTTCTAACGTAATCTCTTCCTGATCCGGCATCACAACTCCATACCCCTTCTGCCGAACAGACGTGATTGCAGTAGCTACCTTCTCATATTCTTTTTTCATCCTGGACAATTCCCGAATCAGGGACATCAGCTCGTATTCGCCCAGTATTTCGCTTCCGGTCAGCTCGCTTAAAAGCTCATAGTAATACCGATCATCTATCTCCATATTCACCCGGGCAGTTCCGCTGTCCATGTGGATCTGGTCTAATTTCATCCGATCAATAAACTCGCTCTCCATCCACAGATTTTCCGGCGTTACATCCCGGATGGTGTTGAGCTTTCCTGCCAGCTCTTTAAGCCTTGCAATTACATCCTGCTTGATACGATGCTCCATCGGCAGCATTTCCACCCATTTCGGTACGTAACATTCCACCTTAGCCAGCGGAAATTCATAAAGAATCTGCTCCAGTATCCGGGTAACATCCTCTTTGCGGAGCTGCTCGCAGTTTACCGGTAGCACGGAAACACCGTACTTTTCTTCCATCTTGGCAGCCAGGCCGGAAGCGGCGTCGCCGTAAGGCTTCTCGGAATTTAACAGGATCACAAAGGGCTTCCCAAGCTTCTTAAGCTCCGCTATGGTCCGCTCCTCCGGTTCTATGTAATTATCCCTGGGGATATCCCCAAAAGAGCCGTCGCAGGTTACTACGATTCCGATGGTGGAATGATCCGTAATCACCTTTTTCGTCCCCAGCTCCGCAGCCTGAGTAAAAGGCACCTCATAGTCAAACCAGGGCGTCTTTACCATCCGCTCCGTGTCGTCCTCCATATGCCCCTCGGAGCCGGGCACCATAAAGCCCACGCAGTCAATCATCCGCACCTTTACAGCCACATCCCCGGAAATCCGTACCTCCACGGCTTCCTTGGGAATAAATTTCGGCTCCGTCGTCATAATCGTCTTTCCTGCCGCCGACTGAGGCAGCTCATCCCTGGCCCTTGTTCTGGCATTTTCATCCTCAATGCCCGGAAGCACGCACAGATCCATAAACCGCTTGATAAAAGTAGATTTTCCGGTGCGCACCGGGCCTACCACACCCAGGTAAATCTCGCCGCCCGTCCGGGTACGAATGTCTTTATACAAGTTATATTCGGAACTTTTGTCCATAAAAATACCCCTTCCATATATGCTTTTACAATATATGTAAAGGGGTGTATTTATATGCTTTCAAATGCTCATTCCTCAGGAAATAGGAAACAGCGGCAGCTCCTCCAGATAAACAATATCCTCCCGCTTCGCCGCGTCTCCCTCCGCCAAAATAGCTGCCCGGGCAAGAATATTTCCGCCGGCCTTCTCCACCAGGCGTTCAATGGCGCTTAAAGACTCCCCTGTAGAAATCACATCATCCACAATAGCCACTTTCCGGCCCCGAAGAAGCATGGCATCCTTTCCGTCCAGACAAAGGGTCTGGGTTTTCTGGGTAGTGATGGATACCACCTCGTCAGTTAAAGGCTGATCCATATAGGGCTTAATACTTTTCCGGGCTACAATATAATAAGGAAGCCCCCGCAGCCGGCAAAGCTCCTGCACCAGAGGAATCCCCTTTGCCTCCGCAGTTACAATATAATCCACCTTGGGCAGCTTTTTCTCCAGAAGCGGCGCAGCCTTTGTCACCAGCTCACAGTCTCCCAGAATAACAAAGCTGGCAATGGCCAGATCCGGGGCAATCTGCATAATCGGAAGCTGGCGCGTCACGCCTGCTACCGAAAGCTCATAATAGTTCATTTTTACTCTCCTTCCTCTAAAAAAACAATATCCTCACACCGTTCTCTTACACACCGATTCCCATGCTGAAAAGAAGCTTAAGAGCCAGTCCCGCAAGCATACCCACAAAGGGGTCCACCGCCGCCGTCACCACAATAGTCACGCCGCCCACAATATTATCCCCGGGAGCCGTTCCCGAAAAAGCAACCGCCGCATTGGTAGGCACAGTCACAACAGCTCCCAAAATAAAGAGGAAACCGGCAATTGACTGATTCGGCACAAATTTCCCAATCTTAGGCAGTAAGCCAACAAACAAAATTGCGGCCATAATCACCATCATCAGCACGCCTGCCGTTACCGGATGAGGCGCCCCCGCCGTTGCCGAAATAATAGCCTCCACCGGACCGCCGCCAAAAAGCGAGCTTACCGCATCCGCCAAACCGGAATAAATAGTCAAATGATCAATATTGGCATTTGCCCCGGCAATCCCTCCCGTAATGGAGCCAAAAGCAATATTTCCGCCTACAGTCAGACAGCAAAGAGCCAGCGCCCCCCGGAGGATTCTCAGATTAAAAGCAGGCTTCTGAAACGTAAGCTTCCCCATTTTCTCCGTCATTCCTCCTCCGACATCCTGCCCCGCCGCCTTCGCCGCTATAGAAGAAACAATCAGAGAAATCACAATCGTATAAACCAGATTCTGCCCAAAGAAAAAATACACCGCCACAGCCGTAGCCAGAGAAACACTGCCCACCAGCATATTTTCCTTAATCATACCAAAGGAAACCTTTGCAAGCATAATTCCCACGCCGGCCATCATCGCATTAACAATCACATCTCCCGCAAAATCAGTAATAACCCCCAGCAGTCCGCAGGCCCCCAAAACCAGCATAGCAGCACCGGCATAAAAAACCATCGACAGCCGCTCCCGCAAATCCTTCCCCATCGTTCCCGCCAGAGTAATCGTCTCCGCCTGAAAAGAAATAGGCACAACCGAGCCAAGCGCCCCGCAAGCCACCGCACCAACAACAAACCCAAGAGCAGTAGGCACCGAAGCAAAGCCAAAAGAAATAGCCAGAAGCCCCTGGGGAATCCCATTCAGCACCACCCCAATAGCCGCCAGCAGATCTTGAATAAATTCCATAAGAACACACATCCTTTCGAGGATTTTTGACAAATCCTGATTTTTTCCACCCTATGTTATCACTAAATCCCCTAACATGCAATACATCTGTAAAAAAAATACAGCCAAAACCCTCACGGAGCAATAGCATACAAACAATAACCTCCCGACACCACCCCCAGGTAACAAATCAGACGGGCGGCAGCGGAGCAGGCTCTCAGGCTTTTCCGATATCAGGTGTCCGGCTGTTCGCGAACATGCTGTCTGATTTGGACGGACATTACCACCAATCCCAACACCCTTATCAAAACCCACAAGGTAATGTCCTTCCAAAGCAGACAGCGTGTACGTGAACCGTCCGAACACAGATATGGAAAAGCCTGAGAGCCTGCCCCGCTGCCGCCCGTCTGATTTGTTACCGTCCCCCTCCTTTTCACTCCAACTCCATCATCCGAAACGTAATCATCACATAAAGCAGCGTATCATAATCATCCAAATCCATACGAATCAACTCCTTAATCTTCTCCATCCGATAAAGAAACGTACTCCTATGAATATAAAGCTGCTTCGCCGTCTGCACCGCATTCAGATGATTCTTCACATAAAGCTTCAAAGTATTATAATAATCCGTATTATGCTTCCCATCAAAAGCGCGCAGCTCCAAAATCTTCCGCGAACACACCAACTCCCCGGGCAATTCCCCCCTGCTCTGCTCCAAAAGATAATCAAGGGCAATCTCATCAAACCGATGAATCCACCGAAACGGCGCCCTCCTTCCCCCTACCTCCAGAGCCACCGCCGCCTGCCGGTAATGATAGTACAAAGTCTCAAATCCCACAAACTCATTGCTTAACCCAGCCTTCAAAAAACTGTCCCGAAGAAAATAAACGATCTTCTCCAGCGCATCCGCCGCGCCTCCCCCAAAGCGTGTGAGATTCACAAAAATCGTAATATTATTTTCATACTGAAACGCACAGGAATTGCCAAGCATATTTTCAATATGACTGCAAATAAAACGCACGGTCATATTTTCCAGATCCAGAGCCGCCACCTTCAGATTGATGCAAAAGTACCGATGCTCCGGAAGCCAACCAAATTCCGAGAACCACTGTCTGGTCACCTCACTGTCCTGATCCGGATTCAGCAAAATATCGGAAAGAATCCGATCCAACCGATAGCCCATATCCGCCTGCAGGGTCATCTGCTTGGACAATGCCAGCTTAATATACTCCGTAAGATGCTCCAAAAGGGCGCCGTCATAAGCTTCAAACCGGCTTAAGCTCTCCACCATAGTCACCCGGTATGTAAAGCGGTCATGCTCGAAAATATTTACACAGAGACTTCTTGCCCCCGTAATATAGTCCGGGAAAAAATAAGCCCCCTTCTTTTTCATCAGATTTTGCTGCTGCTCCGTATTGCGGTATTCTCCGCTGTACTCAAAAATAGCATCCGGATCTACCAGACCGGACAGCTCCGAGCGCGTATCAATCACACTGGAATACCCGATCACAAAGTAATCCGCCGAATTAACAATCACAGGATTATGGAATACACGAAAGCTTTCGTCCAGCATTTCCTGGATGCTTCCCTCCTGATTGGCAAGCTCATAAAGCCGCTCGTCCCACTGACTGTAATATTCAAAAAGCCGCTGAATCTCATTGAAAAGCATAAACGGAGAGGTATCGTCCACAAGCTGAAATACCTGCCCGTTCTTTCCTGTATTCCGCGTGCGCACCTTTCCGATACAGAACAGCACGGCCTCCTCCGGCACTATGAAGTCCTGCTCGGACACCTGATCCTGAGAGCAGATATAGATTTTGTGATTCTGCATACCGTCTCCGTCGCAGAAAAATAAGACCTGCTCTAAGTGCAGCTCGTCGGACAGGGCCTTTTTATTTTGAAGGGTAAATTTTGATTTGAGTTTGTGGGCCAGAATCGAGGTACTAAGCTTCATGGTTTGAAATTCCTCCTGTGTATTCCTGGGCGCTGCTTTCAGGCGGATCATACGGTATATCCTGCTGATTCACCGGGTAAGCCGTACAGAGAGGGGGAACGTGCTATTCCCCTCTCCCGGCTCAAGAAGATATTTAGCAGCTTG
Source organism: Clostridia bacterium (assembly GCA_910576325.1). Lineage (GTDB taxonomy): Bacteria > Bacillota > Clostridia > Lachnospirales > Lachnospiraceae > Laedolimicola. The sequence goes on along the minus strand of CAJTIM010000032.1, from coordinate 10,192 downwards.
CACTCTCATACAAATTGTATGAAAAATGCGAAGGAAAGTCAACTATGTCTCTATTCTGTTTTAGAAAAATTACCGGAAATCCTATAACCATCCGGCCGGCGTGTCTTGTGCAGGCCATACACTCCACTTGAAAATCAGGAGAAATGGTTATGTATTTTAAGGATAAAATATCTCTTTCTTACATTACCTGATGCTTCGCAAAGATTCTCCGGCTAAAGATGAAAGAAACTAATGTCATCACCAGGGCAAATACCGCTACCACCCACACATAGGAAAGCTGCGCGCCCCCTGCCAGGGAAAGCTTCGGTATCATCATAGGCGTCTCTATCAGAAAATCCCAAATAGGATTGAGGCTTAAAAGCTGCGGCGGTATACCCAACTGGCCGAACATGCTCGGAATGATATAGCAGGCCAGGGCCGCAATCACAGTCACAAAGGCGGAGCGGCAAATCGCGGAAAGCAGCAGTACAAATGCCGTCAGAATCAGAGAACCGCCGGCCCACAGCACAAGACCGTAGCCTGCCGCACCCATATTGGTCAAAAAATACGGCACTCCCGTAAGCGTAAAATGATTATTGAGCTGCGCACTGGCTCCGCCGCCGTCAAAGCCGAAGCTCTGCCAATATACGAAGCTCTGAAATAAGAGCCAGCTTCCCACCGTCAATAAGGTAAAGAGATAGGATGCAATGATTTTGGCCCAGGCGCATTTACGTTTTCCATGCCGGGAGGTAAGAATCAGCGCATCGGTTCCTCTGGTATATTCCTCGGAAAATACCGGTGAAAGGCCAATCACTAACAGCGCGCCGATAAATGCCATCATATACATTCCTGTTTCAAGAAAGCTCAGCCATCCTTCATTGTATCCCAGAACCATCGGCCTGTCGTCCCGGTAATCCGGGAAAGCCGACAGAATATCTCTGCCGTCATAGCTTCCGTCTGCTTCCCCCCAATGACTGGACAAGGTATTATAAATGTTATTTACAAGCCAGAAGCCCCCATCCTCCGTATCCGGGCGATAGGTTTCCAAAATCTCTTCCACCTTTTCCTCAGTTAAAATGCCTTCATACTCGGCCGCAATCTCCTTGTCCCGCTCTATTGCCTCCCGTCCTTCCAGATAACTGCCGTCAGAATTAAGGACAATCTGCCCTCCCGCCCCTCTGCCCGTACATATGGCGCCGCCCATAATTGCAATAAATGCAATGGCCGCATACACGGTTTTCCTGTTAAATATTTTTTCAAATTCAAATCGAATCAGCCGAATCATGATCTGTCCTCCTCCTCGCTGAAGTAGTATAGATACAGGTCCTCCAGGGTCGGCTCCGTTTCCACCGCTCCCTCACAGGGGCAGACATCGGAGATAATACGCAGGACCGTCTGATCGCCTGTGTTTTTCAGATTCCCCACATTGTACCGTTCCACATAGCGTTCTGCGTCTTTGGTATCCACTTTGCACTCCCATACCAGTCCTTTTGCCTCCTGTGTCACCACTTCCGGCGCGCCTCTGTGTATCAGGCGTCCGTCCTTCATAACCAGGATTTCATCGGCGATATACTCTACATCCGATACGATATGGGTGGACAGCAGCACAATCTTATCCTTGGAAAAAGAGCTGATAAGGTTTCGGAAACGCACCCGTTCCTTAGGGTCCAGGCCGGCTGTCGGTTCATCGAGAACCAGGATTTCCGGTTCGTTTAACATGGCCTGGGCAATTCCCAGACGCTGCTTCATACCGCCGGAAAAGGTTTTTATCTTCTGCTTTTTCTGGTCTGCCAGGCCCACCATATCTAAAAGATAGAGGGCGCGGACGGACGCCTGCTGCTTGCTCAGTCCCTTGAGGGATGCGATGTACAGCAAAAATTTGTAGGCCGTAAATTCCGGGTAGTAGCCGAAATTTTGCGGGAGATAGCCCAGGCGATCCCGGTACTCCTCTCCCATTTCCCGGATGTTTTGGCCGTTGCAGAAGATTTCCCCGGAGGTCGGCTCCTGGATGTCGCAGATCATACGCATTAAAGTGGTCTTGCCTGCCCCGTTTGCGCCCAGGAGTCCGTAGACTCCGCATTTCAGTTCCAGCTCAATTCTGTCTACCGCCAGCTTTTGTTTGTATTGCTTGGTCAGTCGATCTAACCTTAGTTCCATGATCTTATCCTTTCATTTAAAGTTTTGTAGTATGCCGGTAAAGTGCACTGGTATGAAATCATATTGAAGGGATATTACTGTTTTAAGCTGCGCAATACTCTGTCTCCGTTTCTTTCAGGAAACGCACGCAGCACAGGGCCAGCAGTCCCATACTTACAAACAGTATCAATACCAGTGCAAAAGGATCTGCAAGCCACCGCATCAATTTCGGATTATACGGAACGCCTTGAAGTATCCGTATCCACAAAATGGTCATCAGCACCGCCGCTCCAAGCAGGGCTGTCCCCTGAAAACGCCGCCGGAACCGGGTCATCAGATGCAGATATACGCAGTCCGAAAGTATCTGGGGAATAAAAAAGAAAATCAGCACCTCCCAGGTCCGTATTCCCGCTCCCCATCCCATGACGGCCACGCCGCATGCCACCAGAGAATCTGCGATTCCGAAAATCAGAAGGCGCGTTCCCATAAGCTGCCTCAGGTTGTAACGGCATGCCTGCTCCAGCTCCCACATATTCTGCCGGTAGCTCCGCATAAGCTCCGTAAATCCCACGATCCCGATGACAGGCGCAAAGAGCAGCAGTTGGAGCAGCATTTCTTCTTTTTCCCTTACCAGGAAGCCGTATGCCAGGCTCAAAACAAGGGTTCCCTGAATCAGCCACGCGGCCGGCGACAAGTAGGCTGTCTGCTCCAGCAGCCGGCGTCCGTAGGTTTTTCTCGACCGCACATGGAGACGCTTTCTCTCCATACGGAGCAGCTCCAGGGTATTCTGTTTTCTTTTTTCGTCTATTTCCGGCGGCCTTACTCCTTCCAGAAAAGAGCGTATTTCTTGTATCTGCATTTCGTTTATTCTACGGTCTTTCAAGCTTCCCCACACCACCCTTCTTGTTTTGTTGTTTTTTGCCTTCATTGTTTTATTTTCACCCGGACCTTTCCATATAAGCCTTCAGCTTATCCATTCCCTGCTTTAGCCGGGATTTCACCGTTGACATGGGAACATTGGTTATCTGTGCAATCTCCCGGAGCTTGAAATCATGAAAGAAATGGAGGATTATCACATCTTTCTGAACCGGCGAAAGAGCTTGAAGCGCCCGCTCAATTCCATCGGACAGCTCCACCCGTTTCAGCTCCGTATCCTCCCGCGCAATGGTCTCCAACAGCTCTTCTCCCGCAAGCTGCACGGAATTTTTTCGGAACCAGTCGGTGCACACATTTCCTGCGATCCGGTACAGATATGCCTTGAATTTCTTTTGCTCCACATAGGTATCCAGATACCGCAGGAGATTTAAAAATGTCTCCTGGGCGCAGTCATAGGCCGCCTCCCGATCTCCCAGCTTATAATAGCAGAAGCGGTAGATCCCGTCGTAGTGCCCTTCGATCAGAACATCCAGAAGTTCTGTCTCTCCCTGTTTGATTCTCTTTATCAGATCGCTGTCCTTCAATTTCTGTCCTCTCCCCTGGGGATTGCTTTTGAAAAACTGTCTCGCTGTGTTTTGCGTATGATCGGACACCGGCATAATTTCAAAAGTATTCTCCTGTAAAACGTCTTACAATTACTATAACGGAAAAAATGCGGGAAAAGATTTAAGAAATTTTAAATGTTTTCTACTTTTCTTATGAATGAGTTTCCGTATCTTCGGGGGATTGAAAGAATTGATTCGGGAATCTTATGAATTTGCCAGGAGAACTTTGAAAGCAAAAAAGGACAGGCAGCAAATAGCTGTAACATTGTTTTATTTGGATATATGATATATGAAATGGCTCCTCAGCAGACAAGGAGCTTCTGGGTATACGGAAGAACCAGGACACACCTCTTTACACAAAAGGCAATATCCTGGTTCTTTTGCTTCATCCAAATTCATACCAAAGCAGATGGATTTCTATCTTTCCATATAGTTTTGATTATTATTAAAACACTAAACAAAATCCGTTTTTATAAATACTTTCTCTTTGCTGCCTCTACTACATGGCCAACCAGTACGGAAGTCGTTACGCTTCCTACGCCGCCCGGTACGGGGGTGATGGCTTCCACGATAGGCTCTACCTCTGCGAAAGCTACGTCGCCGCAGAGCTTGCCTTCCTCGTTCACATTGATTCCTACGTCAATCACGGTCTGTCCCGGGGATACATACTCCTTACCGACCACGCCTGCCCGTCCGGCTGCCACGATGAGAATCTCCGCCTCGCGGGTTACGCTGGGCATATCCTTGGTTCTGGTGTGACAGATGGTTACGGTTGCATTTTTCTTAATCAGCATCATTGCCGCCGGCTTTCCTACTACCAGGGAACGGCCGATGACTACGGCCTTCTTGCCGGTGCAGTCGATTCCGTAATGGTCAAGAATCTCCATACAAGCCTGGGGCGTACAGGGCGGGAAGCCAATCTGCTTGCCGGTAAATACGCCGGTAAGGGAAGCATCTGTCTGACAGTCTACGTCTTTCTCCGCGGACAATGCGTTCTCAACTACGCTCTGGTCAATATGCTTGGGCAGCGGGCGGAACATCAGCACGCCGTGGATGTTGTCGTCGCTGTTTACTTCCTCAATGACTTTGAGAAGCTCTTCCTGTGTTACTTCCGCAGGGAGCAGGTACTTTTTGAACTCTACGCCCAAGGTCTCGCAGCGCTTGGTTGCGCCTCTTTCATAGGAAAGGTCGTCGGGACGCTCGCCTACACGGATAATTCCCAGGGTGGGATTGACGCCTTTTTCCTTTAATGCCGCTACGTCTGCCTTGATTCTCTCATTTAAGGCAGCGGTTACTTCTTTTCCTAATAACTGTTTTGCCATTATTTTAATCTCCTAATTTGAAGTCATGTAATATCTGTTTCCATACACTTGTATGAAAACATTTTTCAGCCGCAGAATCGTATATCTGTAACTGATTTGTGTATTGTAAGAGGAATTGCTGATTTAAAGTCCCATAATATTCCTGATTTCAGTTCCGTATTCTCAAACTATCTCAGTCTGCCGTTCACGCTTGCAAATACGTCGTCTGCGATCTTTGTATATTTCTCGATCATAGCGTCCGCCTTTGCATTCAGCTCTGCCGCATACTCTTTGTCTGCCATAGACTTTGTATTGATAAATACGTTCAGGGAGGCCCCCAGAAGAGCAGCCTTACAGAATGCAACGCCTACGCCCGCGTCGCTGATAGCAAGCGCAGATCCCTTTGCCGCAAACTCTACGATTAAATCAATGGCCTCGCAGCATTTCTCCATAATCTCCATCGGAACGGAGCAGGCGTCTTTGAGAACGATAGCCATTACACGGGCCTTCTCCGCCTTCTCCTCTTCCGTCTCTCTTGGCATGCCATAAGCCTTGGATAACGGTTCGAATACTTCCGCATCCCGATCAATCAGACGCAGGAAGTCTGCCTGGAGGGATGTTGCCTTTTCCTTTAAAGCATACATTTCTTCCTCTACGTCCGCATATTTTTTCTTGCCTACGGTAAGGCTGCCTACCATATTGCCAAGGGCCGTACCTACTGCCGCTACCAGTGCGGAAGCTCCGCCGCCGCCAGGCACGGGAGCCTTGGAAGCCAGAACCTCTACAAATTCATCACATTTGCTGGTTGAAAATCCCATTATCTCTCTCCTATTCCAGTTCCGCATCCGCCCAATTGCGTGTACCCATAAATCCTTCTATATGCACCGCATGGACTTCTGCTCTTTTTTGCTTTACCCACAAGCAGGAAGGGCCTGTAAGGGTCCTTCCCGACTGTGTTTTTTATAGGTTTATAACAGTAATAACAGATGCACTTAGAACAATCCGGAAATCTTGCCGGTCTCGTCTACGTCGATACGCTCTGCTGCCGGAACCTTGGGAAGTCCGGGCATGGTCATGATCTCGCCGGTCAGAGCTACGATGAAGCCTGCACCTGCGGAAATCTTCAGATTGCGCACGGTAACCTCGAAATCCTTGGGAGCGCCCAGCTTGGTCTGGTCGTCAGTCAAGCTGTACTGAGTCTTTGCCACACAGATCGGGCAGCTTCCGAATCCAAGGGCCTCAAGCTCTTTGGCCTGCTTCTGAGCATTGGCTGTCAGAACTGCGCGGGAACCGCCGTAAATCTTCTGAACGATTGCATTCAGCTTATCCTCAATGCTGGTGCCCTCAAGCTCATAGGAGAATGTAAAGTCGTTGGGCTCCTCAACCAGACGGATTACTTCCTCAGCAAGCTTCACGCCGCCTTCGCCGCCCTTTGCCCATACTTCGGACAGAGCTACGTTTACGCCAAGTTCCTTACACTTGCTTTCTACCAGGTCAAGCTCGGCCTTGGTATCTGTCGGGAATGCATTGATAGCAACCACGCAGGGAAGCTTGTATACATCCTTGATATTGCTTACATGCTTCAGAAGGTTTGGAAGTCCCTTCTCCAGAGCTTCCAGATTCTCATTGTTGAGATCTGCCTTGGGAACGCCGCCGTTGTACTTAAGAGCGCGTACCGTAGCAACGATAACAACTGCGTTGGGCTTTAAGCCTGCCATACGGCACTTGATATCCAGGAACTTCTCTGCGCCGAGGTCTGCACCGAAGCCTGCCTCCGTAATGGTGTAGTCAGCCAGCTTCATAGCCATCTTGGTAGCCGTTACGGAGTTACATCCGTGAGCAATATTTGCGAACGGTCCGCCGTGAACGATAGCCGGCACATGCTCTAAGGTCTGTACCAGGTTGGGCTTCAAAGCGTCTTTCAGAAGAGCTGCCATAGCGCCCTGAGCGTTCAGATCGCCTGCGGTTACGGGCTTCTGCTCAGAAGCCTTGCCGTATGTATAGCCGATGATGATTCTTGCAAGTCTTTCCTTTAAGTCTGTGATGTCATTTGCCAGACACAGAACTGCCATAATCTCGGAAGCAACGGTGATGTCGTAGCCGTCCTCTCTGGGCATTCCGTTGGTCTTGCCGCCAAGGCCATCCACTACGTTACGAAGCTGACGGTCGTTCATGTCCACACATCTTCTCCAGGTAATCTTTCTGGGGTCAATGTTCAGTGCGTTGCCCTGGAAAATGTGATTGTCGATCATAGCTGCCAACAGGTTATTTGCCGCGCCGATTGCGTGGAAGTCACCTGTAAAGTGAAGGTTGATGTCCTCCATGGGAACAACCTGTGCATAGCCGCCGCCTGCTGCTCCGCCCTTTACACCGAACACGGGTCCAAGGGATGGCTCACGAAGCGCAACCATAACTTTCTTGCCGAGCTTCTGCATACCGTCTGCCAGACCTACGGTCGTGGTGGTCTTGCCTTCGCCTGCAGGAGTGGGGTTGATAGCCGTTACCAGAATCAGCTTTCCGTTTTCCGCATTGCTTTCTTTTAACAGATTGTAGTCGATCTTTGCTTTGTACTTTCCGTACTGCTCCAGATATTTGTCGTCAATTCCTGCCTTTGCTGCGATCTCTGTGATCGGCTGCATGACTGTCTCCTGTGCAATTTCGATGTCTGTTTTGAATCCCATTTCGAAACGTCTCCTTTCCTTAGAACCACCCGTGTTTTTTCGGGTATAAAGGGATACCCGAAGGGTGTTTCCTTGATCCACCCTTGGTTTTTGAGTATGGAAGTATACCCGAAGGGTGTTTCTTTTGAGCCACCCGTAATTTTCCGAATATTCAGTGATATCCGAAAGGTGTCTCTGAATTAAATATTATTTGTAGATAATTTAACAATCCATGACGCACTGTATTTATCTACCTTGTCCCCATTATATTCCATGAAAAAACATCCGACAATCATACAAACTGTCGGATGTTTCTGTCTGTCTTTCTTGTTTTGATGTAAATATTTCCTTTTGGTAAGCTTAAAGCAACTATATGCTTTGACTATTTTACCTAAAACAGATAGACTGCACTTAAAAACAGCAGGTATTAATACTTTGCTTAAAGCTTTCCGATCTCATTTCAGCACGGTTTCCGCTTTTTAGGTTCTGTACATCCTACAAAGTGTTTATATTTTTGCTGTACTCAAAGAAATTTATTGTTTCTCAATACTTAATTTGTTTTACACCGGGGCGGAACAGTGTCCCGCATACAGCTGCTTCTTTGTAAGAACCGACTCCGGCTTATCTGCTCCGTCCGGCGTGAGCAGCTTTGAAATTTGTATGGTAATCGAGATTGTTAAAATTCCTGCATTTTGTCTCCTAAAAATGAATTTGTTGTTAATTTTTCGTGCAAAGCATTGTGTTCTTCGTGCAAATAGCATATACTATAATCACCAGCATGAAAGGAGATGGTTATATGGCTGGCTCTACCACAAATATCAGCATCCGCATGGATTCGGATTTGAAAGCGCAGGCCGATACCCTGTTTGGAGAACTCGGCATGAACCTGTCCACAGCGTTCAATATCTTTGTTCGCCAGTCGCTCCGTGAGGGCAGGATTCCTTTTGACATTTCTTTGAATCAGCCCAACAAGGAAACGATTGCCGCTATGTTGGAAGCGGAAAGGATTGCGAAAGATCCGTCTGTGAAAGGATATACCGATCTGGATGAGCTATTCGCAGACCTGAAAGCATGAGAAAAACAAAGTACACGGTTAAGCCTACCACACAATTCAAAAAAGACTATAAGCTGGCAATGAAGCGCGGATTAAAAATTGGGCTGTTAGAGGATGTGGTTGCTGCTCTTGCAATGGGCGAACCGCTCCCGGAAAAGAACAGAGATCACGCTTTGTCCGGGAATTGGGCGGGACACCGTGAGTGTCATATCCTCCCGGATTGGCTGCTGGTTTACCGCATTGAGGATGATGTACTGGTGTTGACCTTGGCTCGCACCGGAACACACAGCGACTTGTTCAGTAAATAGCAAAGATTCTGACCGCCGTATAGGAAGTTTTCTGTACGGCGGCATTTTCTGTGCTTATAATTCGTGCTCCTCCTTTTTATGGGTCTGTTTGCTTCTTGAAGCTGTTCAGCCGCTTTCCGCAGACCTTCCACAGCCTTGATTTCCTCCTGCATGGCTTTCATCTACTGATATTTGTTTTATCTCTTTTTGTAGTATAAGAATATTATTTTGAAATAATTCATTTCCTTGACAACATACCATCATTCTTTCCTGCTCCATTTTATTACTAACTTCTTCTAATATCCATGCATAATCCGACTCAGCATAATAAGCTATAGATAAACTATTGCTTCCTTCAAATGTAATTGTTAAAAACTCATCAAAAAAATCAACTTTTTCCACTTGAATCAAATTATTATATTTTAATCGAACCAATTCATAAGCTAATAAACAGTCTTCGCTTTCATTTTCTATAGCATTGTTCCCAAATTCCTTAGTTCTAATTAACCATTTATCCCTATCGCCGAACCAACATGGTGCATCTAAAGTTAATATCATTTGTACTTCTTTTAGCCCGGCATTTTGAAAATTTTGTTTAAATAGCAGATTAAATGTTTCATTATATGATACGCTTATCATTCTGGAACCAATCAAAAATTTTTTAAAGATATTTTTTTCTTTTGTATATTCATCTAGTAATTCTTTTATCATAACATTATCCATATCTGCGTCCGCTCTTTTCATTCAAATTATAGCAAGTTCAAAGTAGGTATTCAATGGATAAAAAAGTGCAATGCAACAAAGACGCCGACGCTCCGTCCATCTCCACGTCATGGCGACGCCGGGGGAGCAGACAAAAATCCGGGAGCGCATGACTCAGACGGACATTTTAAACATGGGAGTCTGTATGCGGAAAATAGCCCTCAACAGCTATGTGCTCCAGGCGGCCCTCTCTCCGATCTGTTGGAGAAGCCGGCCCAGGTGGTGGACCTGTGACCCGTGGGAGCGGCCAGGACCGCTCCCCGGCTGTCTCCGCCTCCGGACACTGTATCCGGAGGCTTCCGGCGGGTTTGGGGTACAATCCCAACAAGCATTTTCGCGGAGCAAAAATCCCAAGCGCAGCTACACTTGCCCTGCTTGCCACGTTTATCAGAAATTTCCGATAACCGTGGTTATAGGAAAATTATTTTTATCGGAAATCTTGACAGAAATGCCTTATTTAAAAGGATTTTCAGCCAAAATTTTCCGATAAAAAAAGCTGTTTGACTATGCACCCATCAAATATACTATAGTG
>CAJTIM010000031.1 GCA_910576325.1 Clostridia bacterium | reverse complement strand
TTCGTCTTGATTACAATAATGGACTGGCAGAAGGAAGCGTGAACAAGCTGAAAGTTGTCAAAAGGATCATGTATGGCCGCAACAGTTTTGAGTTGCTGAAAGGGAAACTGTTGCGGCTTGAGTTAAAACGCAAAATCAACTAACTTCGGAAAGATTCGAATAATATTACATAAAACAGCCAAGTCCAGGTAAATCTGTCCTTGGCTGTTTTACCGCTTATTTATTTTAATTCCAGCTCAAACCCCTCACCAACCTGCACATAATCATCACTTATCCGGCCGTCCTCCTCCGGGAGCTGCACCGCATACAGGGTCATGGCCGCACTTCCGGCATCCATATCCAGTCTGCCGTCGTCAATCACTTCCTCATTCTGCATATAACCCGATTTCTGATCCTGGGTACGTACGCCGAATTCCACCTGACGGCCAGCCGTGTCCTCCGCTTTTATCATTAAAATATAATTGGTCGGCCCGGAAATCTCATAGGAAATTCTCTGCTCCAGATCATTGGCCGTAAGCTCCTTAAGCGTAACCTTCACTCCATCCGGAAGCTCAAATTCCTTTTCTATGGCAACCCGCACCGTATCGGCAATCAAATCCGCACCGTCCGCCCGGAAAGCGAATTCCCATTTTCCTTTTACGCCATTCTGTAATCCAAGCTCATGAAATACGATCCGATAATCATTTTCCTGAGAAGAATCAATGCCTGTGTCTAACAAATTGTATTCCGCAACCACACCCAAGACCCTCTGCTCTTCGTCCAGAAAGCCTGCGCTTCCCCCTGCTGAAACCTTGAAATTATCTCCGTTGACATACAATGCTCCGTCCGGCGTCAGATACTCTTCCATCGGCTGACCGTCCTCACGCTGAAGGGTATAATTGATCACCAGCTTACCTTCGGAAACCACCGCCTCCTGAAGCGTTATCACATATCCCTTATCCGCCATGGGAGTATTGATTACCTCCTTGTAGTCGGAAAGCTCCCCGGAGAGCCCAAGGGCATTGCCAATGCTCCATCCAATCTGCTTGATGGCCGCATGCACTTCATCTCCGAAAGCCACTGTTCCGACTGTCAGAATCAGTGCGGCACAGGCTGCCACGGATACCCGGCGAAAAATTCCCTTCTTTGTCCGTTTTTCTTTTCGAATCTCATTTAAAACATTCTTCTGATATCTTTTCATTTCCACATCACTGGGGCACTCTGCCAGGTAGTCTTCAGGCGCTCCAAGCTCTGTTTTTATCTCATTTGCCAGTTTGTAGGCTTCCCTGTTCATATTTATGCCCTCTTCCTTTCTCCGAATTTGCTGCGGATTTTCTGCTTTCCGCGAAATATCCGTACATATACATTGTCTCTGCTGATGCCGAGGGCCTCTCCTGCTTCCTCCGGCTCCTCCTCTTCTATGAAAATCCGCCGGAACAGCTCCTGATCCTTGGGCTTTAAGCATCCTAAAATCTCCTCTGTTTCTCTTGAAAGCTCCTGTTCAGTAAGCTTACGGAAAGAGGGGTCCTCCTGAGGAATCTCCATTTCTTCAATGGGAACGGTGGTAAATTCCCGGCTCAGCCTGCGTAAGGCATCAATGGCCTCCAGACGCGCTACTCCGGCCGCCCAGCCCTCAAAGCTCCCTTTTGTCTCATCATAGCTGTCGATATTCTGCCAGATGCCCAGGAAAATATCATTCATACATTCCTCTATCCGGTCGGGAGCATTAAACAGGCGCTTCCTCACAATGGAATGAAGCAGGCCTCCGTAGGTTTCTATGACGTAGAGGATGCCCTCCTCCTTTTGCTTTTTGATCAAATCAATAAAATTATTTTCATTTGCTTTCATATACAGTTACCTCAAAATGAAATTCCGTAAGCTTACGCGGCGCCCGTCCGCTGCGCCTTTGGGGTTGAACATCATTGCTTTTTCCCGCCCCTTCACCTTATACTTCGTTTTAAAAATGGGAAATCTTACGGTTTTTGCAATTTTTTTAATATTTTCTGATTTTTGTCAGGGAAAAGCTTTGCGCCTTCAGCAAGCCGCCAGAACCGAAGGGACGGCTCATATTCTCTGCCTTGGTATTTATTTTTAGAATATATCAGCAAAAATAACGCTCAGATGTATGTCATGTGCATCTGAGCGTTTCATAAAAACGTATTCTATTCCATATATCCGCTTGAATCAATTCTAGTAGTCCGTACTGGAAATCCTTGTGCATATTTCTGAGGATATTTTTCCGAGAGTGCAGGTCAAAAAACGCAGACGTAGTGGTGCTACGGCGAGGCTTTTTGACCTGTGCTATCGGAGAAATAGACCGGAAATATGCACAAGGATTTCCGATACGGACTACTAGCATGAAGTCTCTTTTACAGAAGCATATAATCAAAGGTCCGCTTCAAATACTCATTGTACCCTGCCTTCTCCACAGCCTCCGAAGCAACAATGGAAATGCTCCCCAATTCCTTATCCCCCAGCATATAGGTAAGCTTCCCGATTTCCTGCCCTTCCTGTACGGGGGCGGTCAGTTCCTTGACGCAGAGCCATTTCTTTTCAATGGCGGTCAAATCCTCTCCTGTCGTGCTGAGATAGGCAAATGTCCCGTCATAGGTTCCCTTTACCTCCTCTTTCACACCGAAGCGAATGGGAACCACCACATCGGGCTGCTCCTCCAGATCCTGGTAGAGACTGCATTTGGCATAGCCGTAATTCAGAAGCGCCGTTGCATCCGCAAAGCGCCCTTTGGGGTCGGGAGCCGCCATGATCACGGCAATCATTTCAATGCCGTCCTTCTCCGCCGTTGCCGACACGCAGTATTTCGCAAGGCTGGTAGAGCCGGTCTTTAAGCCTGTGGCATAGGGATACTGGCGGATCAGCTTGTTGGTATTGGCAAGGCCGAACTCCTCCGTTCCGCGTTTGGTCGTATGGGTGATATTTTCCATCCAGATTGTGGAGTAATTATGTATCTGGGGATATTTAGTAATCAATTCCCGGGACATCAGGGCAATATCGTAGGCCGTAGTCACATGGCCGTCCACGTCCAGACCGCAGCAGTTGACAAAGTGAGTGTCCTTCATGCCAAGCTCTTTCGCCCGATTGTTCATCATTTCCACAAAAAGCTCTTCCGTTCCGGCGATGTACTCCGCCATTGCTACGGAGGCGTCATTCGCAGAGGCTACGGAAATGCACTTGATCATCGTATCCACACTCTGAGTCTCCCCCTCCTCTAAAAAGACCTGGGAGCCACCCATAGAAGCCGCATAGGTGGAGGTTGTCACCGTATCCTCCAGCTTAATCTTCCCCTGAGAAATGGCGTCGAAGATCAGCAGAAGTGTCATTATCTTCGTCACACTGGCCGGCGGAAGCTTCTCATGGGAATTTTTCTCCAAAACCACGGTTCCCGTAGAAGCCTCCATAAGAACCGCAGAGGGCGCGCTGATTCCAATGCTGTCCCCGGCGGCCGGCGCTGCCTCATCCCCCGGATCTTCACCGGCTGTCTCCGCGGCCGATTCTCCGGCAGCCTGCCCGGACTGAGCGATTTTACCCAATATGGATTCCGCTACCTCCTTCCCCGGCAGCTTTTCCCCCGGAGCCGCCTTCTCGGGAAGCTCCTGATCCGCGCTCCGGCCCTCCGCGGCTATTTCCTCTGTTTTGCGTTCCTGGTCTTTTGTCTGTGCTGCGGGTGCGCTTCCGCCGCTTTCTTCCTGCGCTTCAGCCGGATTTGAGTTCTCATTTTGCTCCTGAACTTCGGCCGGCGGCATATAGTTCTGAGCCTGGCTTCCCTCCTCCGTCTCCCCTCCCGATGCCTGCACAAGAAGCGCCGGCGACCGGAAGCCAAGGCAGAAAACAAGCAGGAAAATACAAACCTTCTTCATAAAATTCCCCTTCTATTTATTGCCATTACTATTAGTAATGTAATAGAAGGGGAAAATATGTCATTTTTGTGGAAACACTTCCGCGAATCGATTTCATTTCCTTTTCAGCCCGGCGCTCAAACCGACATCCCGCTCCAAATCAGCGAGCCGTGCTCCCTCATGGCATCATATGCTTCGTCTGACAGGCCGTCAAGCTTATCCGCAAGATTTCGAATGGGCAGATAGTAAACCTCTGTCATCCGCGGGGTATATGCATAATTTTTCCAATTCCGCCGGATTTTCTTTTTCAAATACCGTCCGCACCAGAGCTTCCATTGAAGTTCCCCTCAGCGGACAAGGGATTCAGATCCCGAATCTCATTTTTGAATGGAAGAAAGCTTCCGCTCCTCCAATTCCTCATAATCCACATGATGCCCCACATACTTGTAAGCCGGACGGACAATCTTGCCCGCATTTGCCAGCTCTTCGATACGGTGGGCGCTCCAGCCGGAGATACGGGAAATGGCAAAAATAGGCGTAAACAGCTCCGCCGGAAGTCCAAGCATACTGTAGACAAAGCCGCTGTAAAAGTCCACATTGGCGCAGACAGGCTTTAAGAGCTTCCGTCCCGACATTAAGCACTCTCCGCCAAGGCGCTCCACGCGCTCGTACAGCTCAAATTCCCGGGTCAGGCCCTTTTCCTCGGAAAGCTTTCTCGCATACTCCTTTAAAATCACGGCCCTGGGATCGGATTCCGTATAAACGGCATGGCCGATTCCATAGATCAGTCCGGCCTTGTCAAAGGCTTCTTTTCTGAGAATCCGTATCAGATAAGCGCGGAGAGCCTCCTCATCCTTCCAGTTTGACACATGGGCCTTGATGTCACGGAACATTTCCTGAACCTTCAGGTTGGCGCCGCCGTGCTTGGGACCCTTAAGGGAGCCTAAGGACGCCGCTACTGTGGAATAGGTATCCGTTCCGGTGGAGGAAACCACATGGGTGGTAAAGGTAGAGTTGTTGCCGCCGCCGTGCTCCGCGTGAAGCACCAGAGCCACATCCAGTACTTTTGCCTCAAGCTCCGTATAAGTGCCGTCCTTGCGAAGAAGGCGCAGGATATTTTCTGCCGTGGAAAGCTCCGGCTTGGGATTGCGGATAATCAGGCTCTTGTCCAGGTGGTAATGGCGGTAGGCGTGATAACCGTAGACGCAGAACAGGGGGAACTGGGCAATCAGCCTTAAGGACTGCCGCAGTACGTTTGCAATGGAAATGTCCTCCGGGTTCTCGTCGTAGGAATAGAGGGTCAGCACGCATTTTTGCAGGGTGTTCATCATATTGGAGCTGGGAGCCTTCATTACCACATCCCGGACAAAGGTATCCGGCAGGCTGCGAAATTCTCCCAGGATTTCAATAAACTCTTTGAGCTGCTCCTCCGTAGGCAGCTTGCCGAACAGCAAAAGGTAGGTGGATTCCTCAAAGGCAAAGCGGCGGTTGGCGAAGCCCTTTACCAAATCCCGGACATTTACGCCCTGGAAATAAAGCTCGCCGTCAATGGGGACTTTTTCTCCCTCCACATAGCCGAAGGAAACCACGTCCGAAATCTCCGTAAGGCCGGTGAGAACGCCTTTTCCCGAGGAATCACGAAGGCCCCTTTTTACATCGTACTCTTCATAAAGCTTGCCGTCAATCTGACCGGAACGCATACTGTATTCTACCAGCTTTTCCAGTCTTTCATCTACATGTACTTCTTTTTTCATAATGTTCTCCTATTCCGGTTTCGAAATCTTACTCTTCACCTATGTGAAATGAATGTTCAGCCGCAAGCCTGCTCTATCCCATAAGCCAGCCGATCCATATTCCAAGGATTGCTCCCATAAGTACCTGCAGAGGGGTATGTCCCACAAATTCCTTCAATTTCTCCTCTGTCAGCTTCTTTCCCTCCAAAGTTTTAAAGCTGTCTAAAATCTGATTGAGCAGCTTTGCCTGCTTTCCTGTCTCCAGGCGCACGCCCATCGCGTCGTGCATAACGATGATCGCAAGTATCGCCGTTACTGCGAAGATTGAGGAGCCGACGCCGTATTCTTTTCCCGCGGAAACGGCCAGGGCGCAGACCGTAGAGGCGTGGGAGCTTGGCATACCGCCGGAGCCTATGAGCCGCTCCGGATCAAATCCCTTATTTACCCAGGCATGGATCAGGGTCTTTAACACCTGTGCCACAAACCAGCCTGTGACTGCGCTTATTAATAGTGTATTTCCTGTCAGTGCTTCAAAACCGCTCATCTGTTATGTATTCCTTCCTGTCTGAAAAACATCTTTGTCCATTATAGCGGATCTTTTTCCTTCTGGCAAGCACAGGTAAATAATCCCTGCGGAAATCTATGAAAAGCTGCGGCTACAATAACAGACAGTTTCACTAAATATGCTTATTTTTCCATCATTCTACACAAATTCAAATATATCATCATGGAATAGATATTCTTAAAAACCTCAAGCAAATTTTCAACCTATCTTTTCATATCTCGGCAAATGGCGATAAGTCTTGGATTTTAAGGCTTTTTCGCCATTTGTCATATCGGGAGATACTTGGCATAACTTTGTGCTTCTCGGCATAACTTTCAATTCAAAAGTAGTACGGCGGTAGTAAAACCACCGATTTGGCTATGCCGCCAGACGCTCCATTTCAGCCTTTGCGGAATCGTAGGTCGCATGGGCGTAATAGTTCAGCGTCATCGTGATGTTGGCGTGTCCCATGATATACTGCAACGCCTTGGGGTTCATGCCTGCGTTTGCTAACCGTGTGCAGAATGTATGTCTGAGGATATGGGGCGTGATGTTCGGAAGCTGCTCTTTGTTCTGCTTGTTGTACTTCTTCACAAGCCCTTTCAGCATACTGTCGTAGTTCGCTGACACCTTGGGCATCCCGTCATTTTTGAGGAACAGGAAGTTTTTATAGCCCTCTACACTGAATGGGGCGGCATTGCCCCGATTCTTCAGCACACGCTTCAACGCTTGGTAGACTTCCTCGCTCATGGGAATCTGCCGTATGCCGTTCTTGGTCTTTGGCGTTTCGATATAGTAGCCGATGTCGGCATCCCGCAAAAGCTGATGGTCTACATTGATTTGGCGGTTTTTGAAGTCCAGAGCTGTGGTCAGACCGCAGAACTCTGAAATTCTAAGTCCAGTGCCGAGCAGGATGATTACCTCGTCACGGTATTTCCTATATACCGTATCCTGCTCCATAAATGCCAAAAGGCTTTCTTCCTGCTTCGCTGTTAATGCCGCCTTGCGTTCCCTGTCGTCCTCGATGACCGTATCAAGGACGAAGTTAAATGGATTTTTGCGGATGCAGTCGTCCTCGATGGCGGTGTAGAACGCCGCCTTGAGGGAGCGTTTGAAATTGCTGATGGTCTGGAAAGCGAAGCCTTTCTCGCTCATCCGTATCGCCCATTCCTTTGCGTCCGACTGCTTCACGGCATCAATGCTTTTCATGCCGAAAGGGTCATCTTGCAATAAGCCCATGAGGTAGTCACGCCCTTTTTTCGTGCCGTGCTTTACGTTCTTCCGAAGACCGTTCTGCTTTGCGTAAAGCTGGCATACGGTCATCTTCTTGCCAATGGTGTCGATGCCGTCCTCCAAGTCCCTGCTGATTTCCTTTATCTTGTCCCTCAGAGCAGGGAGCTCCCGCTTGCCCGCAGGGGTCTTATCTGTGGCTACTAATTTCCATGAGTACACAAACTGCGGCTTGCCGAATGCGTCTATATATTTGTATGCGTATCTCCCGTCTTTTCTCTGGCTCTCTCCAGTCCTCAGTATCCGTCCTTTGTTGTCACGTCTCTTTTCTGACATAGTGTGAAGCTCCTTTCCGTTCTGGAACGAGCCTTGATACGACATACCTCTATTATACCGATATTTCAGCTCGTTGCAACTATATGACTTCCATAGAATCAATCATTTTTTCAAACTGCTTCCGCTTAATCTGCACACGGTTTCCGTTCATAATCAGCCAGTTGGCGTTGGGGTGTTCGTCCGCCAGCTGGCGGAGCTTCTTTTCCCCGATGCGGAAATACTTTGCGGCTTCCTCGATTGTGAGGGTGTATTTCTCCCAGATGGGAACCTCTGCGTAGTTCATAAAACCTCCTGTCAAAAAAATAAGCCTGTGCGGAGTAGGCACAAGCATCACTTAGGGTTGCTGTTCTGTTGCCGCCGCCTTTGCCGCCAGGTCTATGCTGACGGCGAGGGAGCGGTTGAGCTTTGGCAGGATGCTTTCGGGGAGCCTGCCGATGTAGTTCTCCAGTCTCCGCTTGTCTATGGTGCGGATTTGCTCTGCAAGGATGAGGGAGTTCTTGTCAAGCCCCTCGAAGCTGCCTACCTCGGTATGTGTGGGCAGCTTTGCCTTTGTATGCACTCGGCTCGTGATTGGCACAATGATGACGGTGGGGCTGTGGGTGTTCCCTATATCGTTGGAAACGATGAGTACGGGTCGTCTGCCGCCCTGCTCCGAGCCGACAATGGGATTTAGGTCTGCGTAGAAGATGTCCCCACGCCTGATAATCCTTTCCATTATGTGTTTGACCTCCTATCTGGATTTAGGCAGGGGTTCCTGCCTATGTAGCAGCCAGATACAAGGGAGCGTTTAAGGTCGGCGGGGCATAAAAACAAAGCCCTGTTTCCATAGACCGCCCTGCATCTGGCTTGATATGATAGGAGCATTTCTATTTGTCCCCGACACCCCGAAATGCGGATGCGTGTTTACGCAAGGGAAGTCACCAAACGGTCAGCAGCGAACTGACACCACGGGAATCGCACCCCAACTGTCGGTCTGACAGAGCCGCCCTCATTGCCTGCGGCGGATTGGCTACCGCTCGGACTGTGACTGGACGGGAGTATCATTGTCCTCTTTGCGGGTCATGGCGAAATCGGGGGCTGCCCGATATTTTGAGTCGGTAATTTCCGCTCACCACCTTTCATCGCTTCTGCTTTTTCGGCAGGTCATGGCGTACCGCTGCACACGCTTTTGCTCATCACAATCACAAAGAGAATGTATTTGGTGAATGGGTATTCGGTTGTCAAGGAGCTGCGGGAAGCCTGTAGAAAAGCCCCCTCACTTTTCCAAAGGAAAAAATGAGGGGGCTATGCACGGAAAATTTAATTTTCCAAAAGTTTTTTGAGCTTTTGCAGGATTTTCATAATGTGTCTGCTGACGCTTGACTGGTTAATCCCATAGATACGGCTTAACTCAACCTGCGATTTGCCCTCATAGAAATGCTGTTGTATAAGCGTCCGTTCTTCTTCTGACAGCAATGTGAGGGAAGATTTCAGCTTGTCCAACATCATTCTGCGGACAACGGTTTCCGCAACATTTACCGCTTCATCAGCAATAAACTCAAAGCCGTTACCACTGTCATCAGCACTTTCAATCGCTTCTAAAGACAGCAGGCTGTTGTCTGCATCGAGCTTTTGCAGATAACGCCACCGTTCCTTGTCCCGATAGAACTCGATATAGTGGGTCTGTTCCGTCTCAATCAGACAGCCCTGCACGGGGATAAAGAGCTTGTCCTTATAAGCCCCATCCGTTTCCCTGCGGCGGCAGAAGTCCTCATAAGACAATTCTGTGTAGCCGCCGTTTTCTTTGATATAAACCTTTCTTGGTGCGTATTTCACCGTAAGTACCTCCAATCTGAATTTTGAAAATCGCTAAAATCCAGATTGAGAGGCGGGGAACGGCATCCCACGGCAGAAAGAGCCTTGCGGCGTATTTCTGCAAAAAACGACAAAAGAAAAACCGCAAAGGCTGTCACACCTTTACGGTCTATGGAGAATTTATTTCTATTATGTAGATATTTGACTTCTACTTTTGAGGTAGAAAGCCCCCATGCGTTGGCGAGGATTTTTTTAACAGGTTATCCGCCCATCCTCGGTATGGTATATGTAGATGCAAGTGAAAGCTGCTTGCAGGCAATAAAAATCCCTCCAAACTCCAAAAAGCGAAGTCGGAGAGTGTTCAGAGCATGGCGAATCAGCCCACCGATACATCGTTTTTTTTATTCGGTGGGCTTGTCCTACTTATGGCTATATAAAAAACAGAGCCGATAAACTGTGATTGCTCACTTGTTCATCGGCTCTGCGTCTTTTGCGTCTGGCTCTTTGATGACGGTTACTTGTAAGTCCTTGGCTTTAACCAATTTTTCCTGTTTACATTTCGGGCAGTAAAAAGATTACTTATTTATATTTCCTTTTTCAATCGTATTCCTGTTGCAAGATAAGGCTCTCCTAAATATTCTTCTTTGTCAATGCAATACCCCTGTTTCTGATAAAAGGAAATAGCACGGTGATTACTTTTGAAAGCCCAAATTACAATTCTTTTATAACCTTGTTTCTTTGCCTGCTGTTCGGCAAAATCAAGTAATTGTTTTCCAATTCCTTTCTGTTGAAATTGAGCATCAACATAAATACGCCATATTTCAAATGCTTCCGTTACGTCTGTATCTGCGGTATCTCCAAAAGAAAGCATTGCAGATACTTGATTTTGTTCCTCCCACACATACTCTGACAATCGATGAGAATTAAAGTCCGATTTTAATCGGCAAATCCGCTCTGTACATCCATCTGCGTTTAATAACATCGGATTGATATACTCTGAATAGACATTTTTCCAATTCTCATTTACGATGGTACATACAATCTCTATGTCTCTTTCTTCTAATGGTCGTATCATTCTTTTCTCCTATCTACACTCTGTTCCTGCTTTGTTATCTATTTTTTCAATTACTGTTACACGCAGATTTTTTACCACAATTAACCTTTCCTGCTTACACTTGGGACAGTAGAGAGGATAGTTTATCAATATGGTATCGTTTCTCATTCTGCTGCGTGTTTTACTGCCACAAACAGGGCAGCGTATCCATTCCATTGCTTATCATTCACTTCCTTTTTCGGGTGGCAGAACAAGGTAAAAAAATAATTTTCCCTCCTTGTATTCTGCTGTTATTGTTCCATTCATCTGTTCCATTAGTATTCGGGCTATCGACAAACCAAGCCCTGTTGATTTTCTTGCATTCTCAAGTGTATAAAATCGGTCAAAAAGTCTTTCAACCTGCACTTCGCTCATATCTGCTGCTGTATTTGAAAATGTAATCTTTCCATCATCATCTAAAATAATCTCTAAACTGCCATCGCTATACTTTATGGCATTGTTCAAAAGGTTTGAAAAGATTCGGGATAATGACGCTTGGTTAAGAATCCTTATTATTTTTTTCTTTGTTATATGAATGTTGGGCGTAATGTTTTTTTCTTGTAAAGCCGCATAAAAATCTAAAATACTTTCCTCTAAAACTCTGTTTACAAATACCCTTTGTGTTTCCATGTTACGGTTATGAGAGGTGATAACAGAATATCGGAATAATTCTTCTGTAAGCTGACTTAGTGCTTCTGTACGATTTCTTATAATTCCAACGTAACGTTCTGCCTTTTCATCTTTTTCTGCTTTATCAAGCAAGTCTAAATAGCTGCTGATTGCGGTAAGTGGGGTGCGTAAATCATGGGAGATATTGGTTATTGCATTTTTTAATTCCATATCTCCCTGTTGAAAATACAATCTCCTAATACGCAATTCTTTAAGCTGTGTATTTAAAATATCTGCAAGGCAGCACATGATTTTATCTTCGGTAGATACAGAAATCAAAGTATTGGTATCGTTCTTTAACTTTTCCGAAAGCTCTGCACAAATCTCTTTTGCAGCTTTACGCATAACATATACTTTTATTCCAAGCGCAATGACAGCAATCAGTAAAACTATACATATCAAGAAAAGCCAAATCACGATACCACTTCCTTTCTCTGATTTGCAAATGTCTTTTGTGCATAAAGGGATACCCAAAGAGTGCTTATTTCATATCCTTTCTGCTAAAAATCAAAATACCACATACTACCGTTATTGCAGTAAAGAGTAGTGAATATACTGGCAATCGAGACGGATGCAAAACACTATTGCTTGTAATTTGCAAGCATTGTCCCATAGGAATAAAGTCATAAAAAAATTCTAATATTGGCTGTGAAACCATATCACTCGACAAATCATAAAATACATCAGATATTGATTCTCCATTATAAAAGCTAAATACCAATCTTCGAATAACACCTGCCACCATGTAGCTTAAAAGGAAAGAGACAATGCAGGTAACTGTTGACGCTGTTTTGTTGGAAAGAACCATTGCCACAAGTGTAAAAAAGCCTGTAAATGCAATAAGCATCATAATTCCACTGATATAATGCAGAAGGAACAACACTGGATTTATCATGCTCCATCCCAACATCAGAGTGCCAAAAATCATTATAATAATGCTTGAAATGAGAGTAATGATAATATTTGCCGCACATACGGTTATAAAATTTGCCAAGTAAATATTCTTTCTTGTATGCCCAACTATCAGCCTGTTTCTCATTGTGCCATCGTTATACTCTGTTCCGATAAAGATACTGCTAAAAATAGGACAGAAAAAACTTATTACAGAAAATGGAGATAATAAATACCAGTTTATTTGCATGATTGAATTTCCAATATACGAAGCCTTTTCTATATAATTCATTAAAAGCAAAAACATACTGTATCCTATCGTTACAAATAAGCCGCCCCAAAACAATTTACTCTTTTTAAGCCGTATCCTATTGGCAGATAATAATTTAAGCATTGTTGACACCTCCTACAAGATTGATGTAGTAATTTTCAAGGTTTTCGTCACGTTCCTGCATAGATAGGACTTCGCAGTTTTCCGCAGAAAGTTTTGATACCAGTTTTGTGATACCTATCTCTCCAAAAATATCTGCTTCTTTATCAGAAAGGATAGTGTATTCAAGACCGATTTCATCCAACACCTTGCTTAATGCTTTTACATCCGATACAACTAAATGGATACATTTACGGCAGGCAGCTTCCAATTCAGATGCACTGATTTCTTTTACCATCTGCCCATTTTCAATAAAGCCAAAATAAGTTGCCAAACGAGATAATTCATCCAGAATGTGACTTGAAATTAACACGGTAATTCCTTGTTCTCGATTGAGCTTTAAAATAATTTCCCGCATTTCTACAATTCCTTGTGGGTCTAAGCCATTGATAGGCTCGTCCAGAACAAGAAAATCTGGGTCGCCGACAATAGCAACAGCGATGCATAACCTCTGCCGCATACCCAGAGAAAAATCTTTTACTTTTTTCTTTCCCACATTTTCAAGACCAACCGTTTTTAAAACATCCGTTATTCCCTCAAAAGACGGTAATCCAAGGACACGATATTGCACTCTCAGATTGTCCTCAGCTGTCATATCAAGATAAATAGACGGAGTTTCAACCACCGCACCGATTCTGCGGCGGGCTTTTATTATCTCTTTTTCTTTACTGCTGATTCCATAAATGGAATATTCGCCGCTTGTCGGTTTCTGCAATCCGCAAATGAGACGAATTAGTGTTGTTTTTCCTGCACCGTTTTTTCCGACAAGCCCATAGACCTCGCCTTTCGGGACACTCATAGTAAGCCCGTTTAATGCTTTGTAATGACCATACTTTTTTTGCAAAGCATTTGTTTTAAGAACATACTCCATAGTCCTACCTCCTTTTTTCGGTGCTATTACTTTACTGCTAAACCGTTGAGAAAACAGTTACGCAAAAGTTGAGATTTCGTTGAGAATTTACTTTCCTTTCATTCTGAAGCCGATTCCCCAGACTGTTTCTATATATTCTTTGCCGTTCACTTCATATAATTTTGCCCGTAAATGACTGATATGGGTCTTTAATGAACTCTCTGTACAATCTGGCGTATCCTCACTGATAAGGTCAAGAAGCATGGATTTTGATACTATCTGGGTCTGATTCTGAATCAGCAATTTCAAAATGGCGTATTCCGTTCTTGTAAGACTGATTTTTTCTGTTCCAATCTGGACTTCGTGCGTATCCGTGTAAAGCTCCATATCGTCAAATGATAAAACTCTGGACTTCCCACTGGAATCGTTAATGCGAAGATGTACGGAAATACGTGCTAACAGCTCGTTCATGTGAAAAGGTTTCGTCACATAATCCACTGCTCCCCCTAACAAAAGCTCAACCTTGTTATCTATATCCGTCTTGGCACTTAAGATGATAACCGGTATTCCTTTAATATGCGAAAGCACTTCCTCTCCACTTAGTCCTGGCAACATCAAGTCAAGCAGGATAAGGTCTGGCTTTGCCCCCGACAAAACAAAGATAGCTTCTGTTCCAGAATATGCACGGCTAACTTGGTATCCCTCATTTGTCAGTGTTTCTTCCAGTGCATTTCCGATATGTATATCATCATCAATTATCAATATGGTTTTCAAGTGAAATAGCTCCTTTCTTCTGGCTCTTAAACCGTGTATCCGCTGGCTTTTTTGCATTTTGGGGTATCAGCCATATGCGGTTAATATTTATAACGCCCTCAATCCGATTTCCCTTGCAGAGCCGTTGTACCCACCGAAGTGATACATTCCATTTTTCTGCGGCTTCCTGTGCTGTCATATAATCAAACATTTCTGACCTCCTATTGTGTACTGTATATAGTATAGCCGTTCAAACGAACTATATCAAGTGTGTAAATATGAATTTTTATCTCTTGTGATAAGATATTTCATCTCCTATTACAAGAAGTTTCACATCGTTTAATTAGAAGCCACATCTCTGTAAAATATAAAGGTAAGATTTTCAGAGTATAGGTGGTGAGCTAATGGACGAAAGGAACAATCATTTTGACTTCGATTTTACCCCGATAGGACACGCTATCAAAAAAGCCCGTGAAGCCAGAGGGATGACAAGGGAGCAGCTTTCTGGTATCATCGGCTATGCCCCCAGACATATCCAGTCTATCGAAAACGAGGACAGTATCCAAGCATCGAACTGTTTATCCAACTTATTACAATGTTCGATGTATCGGTTGACGAGTACATATTCCCAGATAAGGAAGTCGAAAAGAGTTCTGTCCGCAGACGCTTAGACGCAAAGCTCAACAGATTAGATGATAGAGAGCTTTCCGTTATAGAAGCAACTGTAAACGGACTATGTAATGCAAAAGAGGAAACAGGGGAATAAGCCCTCTGTTTCCTTTTCATCACAATATTTTGCAAACATCAATCCATTTTATAAAATTAGAATATTCTTCTAATTCCTCTATTGAAAGTTCAATCGCACTATTGGAGCTACCACACGCAGGAAATACAGTATGGAAGCGTTTCAGAGATATGTCTAAGTAAACCTCTACATCTTCATTTACAGCAAAGGGGCAGATGCCTCCAACAGCGTGTCCAATTAAAGGCTCGGCTTCATCGAAAGACAGCATTTTTGCTTTTGTTCCAAACTGGGCTTTGTATTTTGCATTATCAATCTTGGCATCGCCCGCAGCAACAATCAGTATCACCTTTTCTCCTATGTGAAACGACAGTGTTTTTGCAATATGGCTTTCCTCGCAATGCAAAGCCTTGGCAGCAAGGGATACAGTCGCACTTGAAATTTCAAATTCCTGTATTCTTTCGTCAATTCCCTTTGTTTTGAAATATGCTTTTACTTTTTCAATGGACATATGATTTCCTCCCGATTATAAACTGCTCCACAATAACGAATTATCGGTAAAAACAGCTTTTATTTTTTCGTTATCTTTTAACCATGACAGGTAAGAACGCACGGTACTCCCCACCAAGACATACTGTTCAAAATTCATTAACAGCCCATATTCATCAAAAAGTTGCTTTAAGAGTTCTTCAAAGCACATGGGCGTTTTTAAGATGGATTGTATGTTATTTGATATATCAAATACTTTTTGACGGTTAAGCTGAACTATGCCTGTGATGTCGCTTGTAATATCCAAATGGGCAGGCACGAACATAGCAGCTTTCATAGATTCAACTTTATTCAATGTATTTAGATATTCAGCAACATCATAAATAAAAGTAATCTGATATTTATCCAAAGTGCTTTCACTACTGATACAATCAGCAAGAAACACAACATTGTCTGGTGTACGGATGCCAATCATATCAAAAAAATGCCCATGTAGTGGAATGACCTCTAATTCTTTCGGAAAATCAGAATCCGTTATCTCATTGACATCACTTTCAGACGCAAGCAAAAACTTATGTCTTAAATCTTTGCAAGGGTATCCACCATACAGAAATGACGGCTCTAAAAGTGGATACTTTGTAAATGCTGCTTCAATGCCGTCTGCAAATATTTTACATCCTGTCTGCTGCTGTAAATATTTATTTCCGCCAATATGGTCGGCATTAGAGTGTGTGTTGATAATTCCTTTTAAGTTCCATCCATTTTCACTCAGTATTTTACGGACTTTTCTGCCCGCATCCTTATCATTTCCGCTATCTATCAAATAGACCTCTGTATCATTCAACTTGTAAACTCCGATTTTTGCAGGACAGTTTATGTAATAACTTCTTTCACCGACTTGATTTAATTCAAACATTCTAAATCCTCTCATTCCTTATAAAATATGAAATTATAAATATTGCAAGTGTCTTTATATGGGTTCGCATACGAATGTGGAATATTAGCTTCAAAGCGAATTGCTTGTTTTTCTCTTAGTGTAATCTTTGTTCCATTCAAAACCATATCCAATATTCCATGAATAACAAAAATGTATTCTTCAACGCCATCGTTATGTTTATCAGACTTATGTTCACATCCAGATTCAAATTCAATAAAAAATGCTTCACAACTGCGAATAGGGTCAAATGCAAAAAGCGTATATACTTTCATTTCCCCATTTTCCTCTAATAGTACATCCTGTTCTTGCAAATCAACTATTGTGTATTCGCTTCCTTGCTCCTGCAAAAAGGACGAAAACGGTATTTTCATACCAGTTGCAATTTTCCAAAGTGTCGTAACTGTCGGAGATGATTGCCCTCTTTCAATCTGACCGAGCATTGGCTTACTGACACCCGTTACTTCTGCCAACTCATCTAATGTCATACTTCTACTTTGACGGACGGTTTTCAATTTTTTCCCTATATTTAGATTGTCCATGCTTATCCTCCTGCAAATATGCAAAAACATATTTTGAGATATTATAACATATTTTCTCGTAGTTTTCAAGTCAACTATGTAAGGCAAAAGAGCAGCCAGAGGATTGACCTCTGGTTTTTCTTTCGCCCGTTTTCCATCAATAGGCGGGGATTGAATATTATCCTCCTTGGGAGCCACCAGTTTCCCGCTTGAGAGCCACCTGGAAGTTTCCACCTTGAGAGCCACCCCGGACACAAGATATAGTAGTACTGCCTCTGTTGCTTCAAAATACAACAGAGGCAATAGCATGTATAGCTTATTCAGACGATCAGGATTCTATTTCGTCAACAAGCTTTTTCAGTTTCTTTGAATCATACAGCTTTCTCAGGTTTGTTTCATTTGTAGGGATCTCATAGGCATTATGGATAATCCTGTCCATAATGGAATCTGCCTGCGTTCCGCCGCCGAGCCTGCCATGCCATTCATCCACAGGATACTGTCCGACAAAGACGGTGGAATGATTCCCACTGCGCTGTTCAAACAGCTCATAGAGGTTCTTGGCATCTTTTTCGGAAAGTTTGTAATTCAGCCACTCATCAAGGATAAGGAGCTGATAGTTGCCGATCCTTTTCCTGTATTTCGTAAGCTCCCTGAGGTTGTCGTTCTGATTCTCAAAGTTACGCATCAGGTCGGGCATCCTGATATACAAAACCCTGTAAGTCTGTCTGCACGCTTCCACGCCAAGGGCGCATGCAAGGTAAGTCTTTCCAGCTCCGGTCGGTCCTGTGATGACAAGATTTGTTGCATTGGAAACAAATCCCATTGTGGCCAGATTCAGGATCGTGGACTTTTTTATCTGTCTGGAATCGTAATCCAGTGATTCCAGACTTGCACAAGGATATTTAAAGTAAGCATTCCTGATAAGCCTGTTTATGAGCCTGTTCTCCCGCTCCTGTATCAGTGTTTCCAGAAGTAGTTCCAAACGCTTTTCGTAGCTTAGATCCACAAGCTTTATATCTTTTTCCTGCATTTCTATGATTCTTGCAAGGTCGCTTAATTCTAATACCGATAAACTCTTTTTTATTTCAATGTTCATTTGTCGTCTCTCCTTTTTTTGTAATAATCTGCGCCTCTGATAATTCCGAATTTCCGATTGTTTTCCTTGAACTCTGTGAGTTCTTTTGCACTGTTTATACTCTTGGCATGGGAATATATAGTCTTATAATAAGGCATATGGTATTGCCTAAGTGCTTTATCACATGCTTTTTCAAGGACTTCCGGTGTATAGATATCCGCTATGGAAAGTATGGCTCTTGCTGTCTGCATGGGTTGTTCTTTCACTTTTGCCTCGTCAAACATCCTGCGGATTACCTCAAATGTTTTGGGGCCTGTTTCCCTTGCTTTGTCACAGAGCTCTTCCACTGACAGATTTTTTTTGAGCGGCAAAGGAAGATGGGCTTGTTCTGTCCGCATACCGTTTGTCATATGTTTGGAAAGTATCGGATGCTTTGCTATCTCTGTTCTGTTATAATAGATAAATACAAGATGGCTGTTAAATTTGACATCCACCTTGTATCCGATATACCTGTATGGAACGGAATACTGACCTTTGTTCCACCATATATGAGAGTTGCTGCCGACTTTATGCCCATAAGACCATTCACAGACTTCATAGGGAATAAGCGGCAGGGCTCTCAAGTATGGTTTTTCTTCCGTTTCAAAGATGCTCCGGCGGCTTCCGGGGCGCTTCTGAAAAGGCTTGTCATTGAATTCTTTTACTGCTTTTCGGATTCCGGCATTTAATGCGGCTAATGATGGGAAGGTATCATTTCTGAGTTTTGCGATAACAGCCGTGGCAATCTTACCCACACTCCCTTCCACACTTGCTTTCTGCTTTGGCTTTTTGACGCCTGTTGGCATGATAGCGACGGAATAATACTCGCCAAGAGAAAGATACGCCTCATTTAGTATGATCTCACCTTTTTTAGGATGTGAAGTTACTCCGGTTTTTAAGTTATCACAGACAACTTTTACCGGTGTCCCGCCAAAAAACCGGAACATGTTTACATGACAGGAAAGCCATGCTTTTTCATCCATACTGGCTGCGGCTTCCACATAGCTTATCTGGCTGTAGGGCATGGTTGCAACAAACAAGTATGCTGTTATACGTTCCCCGGTATCCGGCTCCGTATAGCTCATTGCAGGGCCGGACCAGTCTACTTCAATTTCTAATCCGGGTTTGTGTTCTATATGGCTCGTATAGTTTTTATTTGCCGTAAATTTCTTATAATTTTTAGCAAATGTTATATAAGAACATGCACTTACCCCGTCTTTCTCACATCTGGCACAGTATTCTTCCCAAAGGAGCTTCTCTGTGACGCCTGTCTTCTTTAATTCCTTATGGACGTAAGAATAATCAACTGGTGCATATCTGGGCTTATATTTAAACTTATCCGGATAAAACAGTCCATAGAGTCTGTCGTCATCCCATTCGGAAATATCATCCCATGACCTGCCTGACTGTAAAAACAATGCCTGAACTTCGGCAACGGTGTTTCTGGATACACTTAAAACTTTTGACACCTCCCTTGCGCTTAGATTTTTTCCCAAAAGTTCGAGAATGCTTCTGACTTTTGTCTTCTTAAACATAAAAAGACCTCCTTATAGATTATTTGGTGATACTGCGTTTGCAGTTCTCCAGAAATAACTATAAGGAGATCTATAGTAAAATCAAATATACATGGTGGCACAATATGTTGTGGCGGCTCCGAAGGTGGAAAATATCAATTTCGGGTGGCTCTCAAGCGGGAAACTGGTGGCTCCCAAGGAGGATAATATTCATTAATCAGCCTTACTTCCAAGCCCGACAGCTCAATGTTGGACGGAAGCAGGTCAACGCCCTCATTGTGGTGCAGGATGCCTTGGGCGACATCAACGGATTTATCGTCTATGATGTCCTGCATGATGGTGGAGAGCGTGACTGGTAAATCGTCTGGTCTGTTGTAGCCGAGGGACATGGTTAGATTTGCCTGTGCATCGGCATCAATGAGCAGGACTTTCTTGCCCTGCTGTGCCAGACTTACGCCCAGATTGACCGCCGTGGTGGTTTTGCCGACACCGCCTTTCTGATTGGTTAAAGCGATTACTTTGCAATTTGACATGGGTGCGTCCTCCTTTCGCATAGATTTAGCCGCTTTGTCAAAGGCGGCTATGTAACTGTATCAGAGGACGCAGGACGCAAAAAAGCCGCTTACTCTTAATGGGGGTTAAGAATAAGCGGCTCAATTTCGATGTGCCTTAGACATATTCAATTTTTACTTTCTTTATCGGGGCGTTGGCTACCTTGAAGATAATCTCGTCAACGCAGTCCCCGTATTTGCCCTGCTGTATGAGCTGGTTTTTCAGCTCTACAAGACTATGTAAAAGTAATGTACGCTCCCTGCTGTCTACATATAAGTGAGTGGTCTTTTCCCTCATACCGTCCACCGTCCTTTCTTGGCTTCATTATACCGTTATGGGGAAGTCCCGTCAAAACTGTAACTTTGCATTTCTTGGTATTTTACCGTATCAAGGCTCATTCCCCAGTAGTAAATAAGTAGTAAATAGGGGTTGCAGTCCTCAAGAAATGCGGGGAAATGCTTTGTTTTGCGGGGATAGTTGCTCATTTACTTGATTTTTACCATAATTATCAATCGTTCTCCTTTACTCTCCAATACCCTTTTCTTCTTCCTCCAACTCTTTCGATAACACCAATCTTTTTTAAGTCTGCCACGGCCCTTTGCACCGTTTTGTATGACACTCCTAAACGGTCAGCTATTTCGGACAGTGAAATGTCCGTTTGCGCTGTTATAATCTCTAAAACCCTTGTATTCATGTGTTTTTCTTTTCGGACATCATTTGTCCTTTTAAACGCTTTGCTAGTCACAACCGCAATAAACTTAACCATAATGTCGTTTCCAAGAATACTATATTCCGGAATCTTAGCACCCATCAAATCGCATTCCTCACAAATCTTCTGTATGCCTCGTCCCCATGCTTCTATATACCCAGCTCTGAAAAAGGTATTCGCTAAATCCGGATTATATGGTCTGGAATTATGAGTTTTCATAAGATTTTCTGTTGTCCAGTCACTTGGAAATACACATGCATTGCTAATATACATAGACTCTTCTTCTATTCGAATTTGAATCGGGATACCGTCTTCCCATTTACAATGTATCAATGCATTGTATACAGCCTCTCGTACTGCTTCCCTCGCATAAGGATACGTCTCCACTCGTATCTCTTTATCATAAGAAATAGATGCTTTTAAATATTTCAAATAAATCAGTTCAACTACCCTGTCTGCTATCAGAATAAGCGATCCTTCAACCACATCCTGATATTGAAGATCTGAACCTACACCAAACTTTCCAATTTTCACATAACAGCCTGTAAAAAAACGTTGTGGATTACGATAAAAAAGCAAAACTGCTGCTCGTTTCAATTTTCCATCAGCAATCAGTCCCAATTTATTGAGCAATTCCTCATTTGTACATTCCAAATCTTTACGTGTCATTCGTTCTGTACGAACTGCTTCCCGACGAAAAATTTCAAAACTCTCTATATCTAAGTCTGCAACAGAAACATTATCGATTGGAACTGCATCCCAACGATATCCTGTCTTTCTGACTAGAAATTCTGTCAGTGCCGAACCACGAAGTTGTTGTTTTGTACTTCCACTCCTATAATGATACTCGCCACGATAATTAACCGGATAAGAGCTTGGATTTACAATAATCTGAATATATTGTTTTCCGTTCTCATCCAGGCAATTTACGTCGGCTATAATCCCCATTGTATCCTTAATTTTATTGGGAATATCCTCAAGAAGTTTTTGGCAGTCAGCCACACCAACAATCTCCCCGTTGTCATCAAGTCCGATATAAATGCTTCCTCCTTGCGCATTAGCAAAACCGCATACCCATTTCAGATATTCATCTCTCCATGACTCTTTATATTCTATGTTTTGACTTTCTGCCATACTTATCCTCCAAAAAATATCTTTTCGTTAATACGGATTTTCATTCAGCCAATCTGCCTAAATACATAACATTTATTTTATATTAGGTTTACTGATGTTCATATGTTTCTATTACATTTTCAAAATCTATTGGTTCTTCCTCTGCCGCATCTTTTATAGAAAAATCGCTTTTTAAAAACCATTTATAAGCGCGGTCGGCTATCACCTTGGTTTCTGTTAAATCTAGTCCGCCGCCTACTAAAGCTCCTACTCCCGGAAGAAGCTTTCCCAAATTTACTATTCCTTTTGTGCCAAATTTGGTAATAAATCTAAATCCCACCTTTTGGTTTATTTTAATTAATACTTTGCCTGGGATTTTCTTTATAAGTCCCTCTCCAAATTTAACACCAAATTTTATACCAGCTTGTTTCAATAAACTATTGACTGCTACCCCCGCCAAACATGCATAAACAAAAGTTTGTGTCTGATCGCTGTTCAATTCATAACCTGCCATATATGCAACACACGCTATCATACGCATTTGAACATAAATTACGCTGCCAACATTTGCAGGAATCGCAACAGGCATAGTAATAAAACCTCCGAATCCTGTTACCACACCAGATGTTGTGCATTTAACAATTTGGTTTCGCAACATTGCTTTACACGCATCTTCTTTAGATTTATGTTTCTTTAAATAATCATTTGCCATATCTTCAACACTTGGACTGACTTTTGGTATACCGTTTAAACATTTCTCATAACTAGCATCCAAAAGGTTCATAATATCTTCTTGTGTTATTACCCGTTTTTTCGCTTTACTGTCCATTATCGAAAGTCCTTTCAAAAATTGCTGCTTTATCATTGGTGCAATTATACCATGTATGTATAAATTACACTACTTTTATTTGATATAATTGGACGTGTTTTTGCCCAATTAAAAAGCCTACCATTTTACATGATAAGCTTTTATATCCATTCACATCTGTACTATATCCGCTTTACTTACTGTCCGCAGAAATAAGCTTCCTGCCCTCACCCCGTATGCATCCGCTTAATCACCTTAAGCCTTGTAAACTCCTCGCGCTCCTTCTCTTCCAAAGCGTTCGCAATATCCTTCACCAAGGTTTCATACCTGGGAATCGTAATATTCTGTAAAGCATTGGCCCTCTTCTGAGCCTTTTTGATGTTGGCCGCCAACAGATAGGCCGAGTTCTCCACCATAGAAAGCTTCACCGTCAGATCCTTCACCTTTTCAAAGGACACACGGGCAATATCCAGAGATTCCCTTGTACTGTAGAAGGCATACGCCGGGGTCCGGGTTGCCGCGTCGTAGCGCACCAAAGGAATCTCAGTTCCCATAATGCTTCGAAGCTTTACCTCAATCGTATCCTCTACAGGCACATTCCGGGCAACGTCCGACACGAAATTCACTCCCAGCTCCATGTTGGCCTTCTGGAGCGCCTCATATGCGGACTGGAAAGTGGTTCGGATCTCCTTTTGGATATCCCTCGCCTGCTCCACCAAGCCCATCAATTCCCGTATGAGGATATTCCGCTTCTTATCCATCAGCTCGTAGCCCTGCCGGGCCAGTACCAGAGAATTTTTTGCCAATATTAAATTACCCTTCGTAGGAAATGATTGGTTATCCATTTTGCCTCCTATAAAAGTCGCTGCGCGACGGCACTAAAGGGTAAAGTCGCTTCGACACACCTGTAATGAGAGAAACTTTTATTCGAAAGGACACTCATAAAAGTTTCTCTCATGCGCCTTTGCGACTTTACCGGTCGGCAGAAATTATTTTCAAAAAACGCTTACATTTCTTAGCCAGACGATTCCTGTTCCGTACTGCCTTTTCCAATTCCGCAAATCCAACTGCTTATGCTTCCTCTGTCTGAGGCTTATAGTACTGATCCAGTATCTTCGTATCAATTCGATCCAGCTCTTCCCTCGGCAGCATGCCAAGCAGCTC
Organism: Clostridia bacterium; assembly: GCA_910576325.1. Classification (GTDB taxonomy): domain Bacteria; phylum Bacillota; class Clostridia; order Lachnospirales; family Lachnospiraceae; genus Laedolimicola. The sequence goes on along the minus strand of CAJTIM010000031.1, from coordinate 21,093 downwards.
CCAACCGATGTCCAGCGTAGTCTGAATCGTCCGGTTATCCTCCGATCCCTGTCCTACGAAGCGTTCCTCAAATGCCTTGCCAAAGAGCAGGTATTTCTTATCAATCGGAGAAAGCTCATCCTCACCGATAACAGACGCCAAGGCCCTTGCATCCCCCACCTTCGCGTAAGAAGAAAAGAGCTGATTGGACAATGCCTGGTGATCGCCTCTGGTATACCCCTCTCCGATGCCGTCCTTCATAAGACGGGACAGGGAAGGAAGTACATTGATAGGCGGATAGACGCCCTGTCCGTTGAGAACTCGATCCAGTACAATCTGCCCCTCCGTAATATAACCGGTCAGGTCCGGAATGGGATGGGTAATATCATCGTTCGGCATGGTCAGAATGGGAATCTGTGTCACGGAACCGTTGATGCCCTGCACAATTCCCGCACGCTCATAAATAGTCGCCAATTCGCTGTACAAATAACCGGGATAGCCCTTTCTGGAGGGAATCTCTCCCTTGGAGGAGGAAACCTCACGCATAGCCTCCGCAAAGGAAGTCATATCCGTCAAAATAACCAGGATGTGCATATTGCACTCAAAGGCAAGATACTCTGCCGCCGTCAGCGCTACCCTTGGTGTAATCAGACGCTCTACCACCGGATCATTTGCCAGGTTCAAAAACATGGTCACATGCTCGGACACGCCGCTCTCCTCAAAAGCACGGCGGAAAAATTCAGCAACATCGTGCTTAACGCCCATAGCCGCAAACACAATCGCAAACTCTTCGTCGGAATCCTCTCCTAAAGAAGCCTGGCGCACAAGCTGCGCCGCAAGCTGATCGTGAGGAAGACCGTTTCCGGAAAAAATAGGAAGCTTCTGACCGCGGATCAGGGTAGTCAGTCCGTCAATGGCGGAAAAACCTGTCCGAATATAGTTTCGGGGGTATTCGCGCATAACGGGATTCAAGGGCTGACCGTTTACATTCCGGTGGATGTCAGACTCCACCTCGCCTAGACCGTCAATGGGCTGGCCGATGCCGTTGAAAGTACGGCCCAAAATCTCCGGGGAAAGGGCTATCTCCATCGGATGGCCTGTCAGCTTGGTATGGGTATTCCGAAGGGACATATTGTCCGTGCCGCCGAATACCTGGATTACTGCCTTATCCTCATAGCACTCGATAATACGGCCCAATTCCTTTTTCTTACCGTCAATGGTAACTTCCACAATCTCTTCATAGGAGGCATCCTGTACACCCTCCAGCGCAATCAGAGGGCCGTTAATTTCACTCAATCCTAAATATTCTATCGACATACTCTCTCCTATTCCAGTTCCGCAGAATCCAGCCAGTACACGGCTCCTAGAAGTATTTCCGGCCGCAATAGCATCCGTCCGTAAATCCTTCTGTGCACTGGCCGGATTCTGCTGTTTTTATTCCAGTCCCGCAGAATCCGGTCAGTACACGGCTCCTAGAAGTATTTCCGGCCGCAATAGCATCCGTCCGTAAATCCTTCTGTGCACTGGCCGGATTCTGCTGTTTTTATTCCAGTTCCGCAGAATCCGGTCAGTAGACGGCTCTGCTGATCTATGCATTCTTTTCCAGTACTCTCTCATAAAAAGCGTCTATCTCTTCCCGATAACCCTCAAAGTCCTCCAACTGGCTGTTGGGTACATCATACTTGATGGCAATGACGCGCTCGAAGATATTCTCCGATTTCAGTACGGACATCGGCATGTTAAGAGCAATCAGCGCTCTCGCCTTATCATAGAGATACAGGATAATCTGCATCATTTTCATCTGCTTCTCCATAGGAACGCAGGTATCGTCAGGATGGAAAGCGTTCTGCTGAAGAAAGCCCAGACGTATCACCCTGGCAATCTCCAGGACAAGCTTCTGATCATCCGGCAGTACATCGCTTCCGATCAGCTTTACAATCTCCATCAGGCTGCACTCCTGGTTTAAAAGCACCATAATCCGGTTCCGGCAGTCCATAAAGTCCTTGGACACGTGATCCTTATACCAGGGTGCCAGATCGGAGGTATATTCGCTGTAGCTGGTCAGCCAGTGAATGGCCGGGAAATGACGTGCATAGGCCAGGGACTTATCAAGCCCCCAGAAGCAGCGGACAAACCGCTTGGTATTCTGCGTTACAGGCTCGGAGAAATCGCCGCCCTGAGGCGACACGGCGCCGATAATGGACACGCTTCCTTCCGTTCCGTTTAAATTCAGCATCAGCCCCGCTCTCTCATAGAAGGCTGACAGACGAGATGCCAGATAAGCCGGGAAGCCTTCCTCCGCGGGCATTTCCTCCAGACGGCCGGACAGCTCGCGCAAAGCCTCCGCCCACCGGGAAGTAGAGTCTGCCATAATTGCCACATCATATCCCATATCCCGGTAGTACTCCGCCAGAGTAATTCCCGTATAAATGCTTGCTTCACGGGCAGCCACCGGCATATTGGAAGTATTGGCAATCAGAGCCGTCCGATCCATCAGCGGATTTCCCGTCTTGGGGTCGATAAGCTCGCCGAACTCCTCCAACACCTGGGTCATCTCATTGCCGCGCTCTCCGCAGCCGATATAAATAATAATATCCGCATCCGACCACTTGGCAATCTGATGCTGAGTCATGGTCTTTCCCGTACCAAAACCGCCGGGAACAGCCGCCGTTCCGCCCTTTGCAATGGGAAACAGGGTATCCAGAATACGCTGCCCCGTGATCAGAGGCTTTGATGCCGGATAGCGCTTTCTGGTGGGACGCGGAACACGGATAGGCCATTTCTGCAGCATGGTCAGCTCCTGCTCGCTTCCGTCGTCGTGCTGGAGTACGGCAATGGTATCCCGGATAGTGTATTCTCCGTCCGGCATTACCTTTACAATGGTTCCCTCCATATCGGGAGGAACCATAACCTTGTGAAGTATGGCTGTGGTCTCCTGAACCTCGCAGATAATGGTGCCGCCGCTTACCCGGGTTCCCGGCTTCACGGTCATATGAGCCTTCCACAGCTTTTCCATATCCAGAGAATCCACCACGGTTCCCCGGTTGATGTAAGCGCCGCCGTCCTTGGCAATCTCACTTAACGGGCGCTCAATTCCGTCGTAAATATTGTTTAAGATTCCGGGAGCCAGCATTACGGAAATCGGCGCTCCCGTGCCCTCCACAAGCTCCCCCGGCTTGATACCGGTGGTTTCCTCATATACCTGGATGGTAGTGCGGCCCTTGTTCAGTCCGATAATCTCGCCTACAAGCCGCTCGCGGCCCACATAGACCATCTCAGCCATCTTAAATTCCGTATTGCCTTTCAGATACACGACAGGACCATTGATTCCATAAATAACACCTGTCTTATTCATATGCCGTTCCTCCCCTAAGCTTGAACTTTTCTCTGGCTTCCGCAAGCTTTGTCTCAAAGGAATTGTCTATCAGAATATTTCTTCCCGGAATTACTGCCCGGGTTCCGCCCATAAAGGAATAGCTGCTTACCGTAATCGGCGCGCCTGCCTCTACCTCCAGACTGGTCTTCCGCTCCGCATCGGAAGGATCGATGTAGAGAATCACCTCTTCTCCCCTGGCAAAAGCAATGGCTTCCTTCAATTGCCGCACCAGAAGACGCTGATAATCGGAACTCTCCGCAAACCGGGCCAGACGGTCCTTCATTTCCACAAACAGTTTTTCCTTCAATTCTTCCTGCATGCTGCTGAGGGTCCGGCGGAGCTTCACCTGCTCCTCGGAAAAACGCTTGTTGTTTTCCCGGATCAGATGCTCGCTCTCTGACTTAATCTCCAGATTTTCCTGGCGTTTTTTGTTTTCCTGGTACTCCTGGAAGATCTCCTCCATAGTATTTGTATATTCAAGGAGCACGCCGTCGTACTTTTTCCGCGCCTCCTCCATAGAATACTGCATCAAATGCTGTAGCTTCTCTTCGATTGTCAAAGGGGTCACCTTCTTTCTTAAACCTTCAGTCCTACGGCCTCATTTACATATGAGGTAATGAAATTCTCCCCGCGCTGTGTGCCGTGGCGGTCAGGAATCTCAATAAGCAAAGGCAGGCTGCGGCTTAAGCGTATCTCATCAATCAGCTCAGGATACTCCCTTCCGAACTTCTCCGTCAGAACGACAATGGCAATCTCCTTATCGGTCAGCACCCGGTCAAGAGCTTCCTTCAATTCCTCTCTTCCATGAGCCACAGTGCCCTCGACACCGGCCAGGCGCATACCTGTATAGGTGTCCATATTGTCGCTTATCAAATACATTTTCATAGGATTTTCTGCCTTTCCTGTTAATATGTAACAATTCGGACATCGAACCGTTACCTTGCTTTTTTCCTTTCGGCCTCTGTAAAACCGCTTTTGGCGGAATTTACAGCTTACCTAAGATCATAAAGGAAATAATCAGGCCATAGAGAGCAATACCCTCTGCCATAGCTACGAAAATCATGGACTTACCGAATACGCTCTGATCCTCGCTGATAGCGCCCAGAGCCGCACTTGCGGAGGATGCCACGGCAATACCGGAGCCGATGCCGGAAATACCCGTTGCCATTGCTGCCGCTATATAGCCAAGACCGGTTGCCAGTCCGCCGTTTGCGGCTGCTTCCGCTGTCTCTGCCGCATGAACATTTCCGCCATAGGCCAGAATTGATGCCAGACACAGGGTGCTGAAAAAGAAAAAGCAGTTGCATGCCAGAGAGGTCTTATAACGCTTCCGGCTCTTCTCGCCCAGGAAATATGCTCCAACGGGAACTACAATGCTTAACAACAGTGCTGCTACCAAAGTTACCTTTACCAACATAGACATAATAATTTCCTCCTATTTTGAGTTCCGTAATATTTTAATTCGCTTTTTTCATTTCATAAGGCACAAATTCGCGCCCCGTTCCTTTATAGTAACGGCTGAACAGCTCGTAATACTGAAGTCTCAGCACCTGGATTCCAACAATCAATCCCTCCATCGCACAGACAAACACATTGCCCAGGATAATGACGATCCAGTTGCCGCTTCCGCCCTCGAAGCCTGCGAGCATCAGCACCACTTCCATCATGGCCGCATGGCTTACTGCAAAAGCGCCCACACGGACAAAGGACAGGGTGTTGGAGAAAAAGCTCAGCAGCACCTCAAATAATTCAAAGAAGGACTGGACCAGGTACATGCCTACGCCCCCCTCGATGCCGCTGCCCTTCTTTTCGAGCCGGGCGGTCAAAGGCTCTTTGAAGAACATGGCCAGAAGCGGAATCCCGAATACCACTCCCAATACAATGCCTGCCGGAAGAATCTGACCGGTCATCACCAGAATCAATACAATTGCCAGCGCGCCGTAGAAAATAAATCCGGCCACTCCGTTGGGGTCAAACCACCCTTCCGCATCCTTGTTTTTGATACTGACGCGGATGTGAAGCAGCATTGCTGTCAAAATCATAAACATGCCGAAGACCACGGCCACTACAAAGACCGTATTCATCTGACCGATAACGGGAAGGGTCATCATCGCCTCCTTGGGACTCAGCCAGATATGGTGAATCACCGTATCCTCAAAGCCAAAGAAGCTTCCGTACAGGAATCCGAACACAACGGAAAAGATACCTGCGCAGGAGACAATGGCCGCCAGGCTCATGCCCTTCTTCTTATAAAGAAGCGCGCCTCCCAAAAGAAGCACCAGCCCCTGTCCCACATCGCCGAACATGGCTCCGAAGATAAAGGAGTACGTCAGCGCCACAAAAATTGTGGGGTCCATCTCATTGTAGGCCGGAAGTCCGTACATTTTAATATACATCTCAAAGGGACGAAACAGCTTCGGATTCTTCAGTTTGGTAGGCGGTGTGCTGAATACATTGTCGTGATCATCCTCCACCACCACAAAGATCCGCTCGTCATCCTCAATCTCCGCCTGGAATGCATCCGCCTGATCCTCCGGCATCCAGCCGCACAGAATGTAGAACACCTGGTTCCGCTCCCGCGTCAGGGCTGCATATTTGCGTATCTCAAAGACTTCTCTGCGCCGCTCCAGAAGGGCACAGGCAGCCGCAAGCTGGTCTCCGTGGTCCGCCACAACACGATTCATCTCGTGTTCCAGAGCCGCAAGCTCTTCATTGATGCCTTCAAGTCCCTGCTTCAGCTTTTCCAAGGCATCCTTTGGCGTTCCCATGTATTCGTCGGGCATAAAGTAATGCTCAAAGTGCATGGAGGCATATACCGCGTCAATCTTGTCCGCAAAGGACACCGGCACAAAATAAACGCCCCACACATAATTATCGTCACACTGACATTTATAAAAAATGGTGTCTAAGGTATCGTATACATACCGCTCAAACTTTTCAAAATGTTCCCTGGAAATACGCCCGAAGCGGTATTTCACATAGCGGAAGCCCAAAAGCTCATGAATGTCGTAGGGGATTGTCTCAAAAGGAGTAATCATATCCATAGAATCCTGACACTTCTTCTGTCTGGCCAGAAGCTCCGCTTTCTTTTCCTGAAGCTCCTCCAAATCCTCCTCCGCCTTTTTCAGAAGCTCTATTGCTTCCTGTGGGGTCATCTCCGGAAACGACCGGTTGGTTTTCAAATCCTCCGGCAAGTATTCCTTTGCTCTCTTTAAGACCTCGTCATAGGGATTTTTATCCGTGTATGGCCTTAAATCGTGTACGGTCTTAAGCTCTGTCAGTGCATTTTCCAATTGTATCTCATATTTGGAAAGGTACTGCCCGGCTATTCGTTCGATATCGTCCTTAGGGCCGGTGATGCTTAAGAAATTCATTTTAACAACCACTACTATACCTCCTATTAAAAGTCGCTGCGCGACGGCACTAAAGGGTAAAGTCGCTGCGCGACGGCACCTGCCTACCCTCTGATATACGCCAGGGTTTCCCGGGGCTCCAGGCCGTACCGGACGCCTTCCAATACGGTAGTCAGCTTGTCAATCTCCTCCTCCTTATCATGGAGATAGGACGTTACAACGGCCAGTGAATAGGGATTCTTCCGCCGCTCTTCCCCGTAAATCCGATTCAAAAGCTGCCGGTTCAGCTTTTCCAGCTCTCCGGCCGCCACTTCCTCAAAACGCCTGCCGTAGTAGGTTCGTGCCAGAATTTCCTCCAGCTCCTTCTCGTCCGAGGCCGTGGCCATAGCCTGGATTTCCTCATCCCGCAGATGATAGGTCACAGGAATCACCAGGGCAAATACGGAAGTTGTGGGAAGCTGGTAATATCTCTTGGCCCGGCTGATCCAGGTCAGATTCAGCAAATCAATCTGGCTTCCGAAGGTCCGGGTCAGCATTTCAAGCTCCGCTCCCCGCAGAATCTTATCCTTCTGCTTCCAAAGCTCTGAAAAATAGTAAAGGTCCAGGGTCATCTCATAGTCAAACAGTGTGATCTCCCGCCCATAATCCAGGCGCAGCAACACCTTTTTATATCTTGTATCCCGCAATGCCTCAAGAAGCTCGGAAATCGTCCCGGCCTGGGACAATTCTTCCATGTGGATATTCGACAGCTTCTGAAAAAAGCCCCTCAGCTCTCTGGATTCCCCGGTCCGGTCCCCGTGATTGAAAATCCGCCGCAAGGCGCGTTTAATCACGGAAATCTCGAATTTTCCAAAGTAAAGCTCCAGCAGTTTTTTCTGCTTCTTATCACAGAACCGGTACAGCTTGGTAAAATCGTAATAGAGTGTTCCCACCACCAGGCGTTCCAACTCACTCCGGTGAAGCTTGGCCGCATCCTGTTTCTCCAGAACGATACGGTAGGAGGGAATCTGTTCCAGATAGGCAATCGCCTGAGAGACGTTTTCCATCTGTGCCAGATTTTCAAAATCCTTCTCTTTCAGGAGATGGCTTTTCATGCCCCGGATCTTGGTGGCAAGAGCACCGTAGCTCATCACTCCGCTCATATTACTCTCCTATAATATAATGAAACAGCTCGTCTACCAGTTTTTCGTGGTTCTGGGTGTATTCCTTCTTCATGGCTTCCAATGCCTGCTCGGTCTCACGGCGCATTTTAAGAAGCTCTTCCTCGGCTTCCGCCTTCAGCTTCTCATTGATCTCCTTTAGCTTTTCCTCTGTCCGGGCTTCCAGCTCCCGATCAAAGTCCAGGGTTTTCTGCTCATATTCCTTGGCAATCCGTCTCTTTTCATCGGCCGACTGCTTCTCCACATTCACGGCCGCCGCCTCGATCTCGGAAAGCCGGTTCAGCACAGTCACCATCTGTTCCATGCTTTTGCCTCCATTCCAGTTCCGTAATATTCTCCCAAGACACTTGCTGGAAATCAATTTCCGGCCACAGGTCCTTGTGTCCGTAAATCGATTTGTGTCTTGGCAGAATATTACTGTTTGATTCCAGTTCCGTAATATTCTCCCAAGACACTTGCTGGAAATCAATTTCCGGCCACAGGTCCTTGTGTCCGTAAATCGATTTGTGTCTTGGCAGAATATTACTGTTTGATTCCAGTTCCGTAATATCCTTCCCATGCGCAGGCAAATCAATTCCCTGCCGCTTGAGCATGTGTCTGTTCGGTGAAATCATTTTACCTTTTTCATTCATTGATATACTATACTTTTTTTTTGTAAAAATCTATAGTAAAAATGACAAAAAACGCAAAATAATTGGATAAATTTTTTAAATAATTCCCATTTCCCAGGCAAAAAATTCCCCGACCAAAAGCCGGGGAATCATTGCTCTGCACGATTAGTTAAATTTACGTTTTCTGGCTGCTTCAGATTTTTTCTTACGTCTTACGCTCGGCTTCTCGTAATGCTCTCTCTTACGAATTTCCTGCTGAATGCCTGCTTTGGCACAGTTTCTTTTAAAACGGCGTAAAGCGCTATCTAAAGTCTCATTCTCTTTTACGATTACATTCGACATAGTATCACACCTAACCTCCCTCCAGTTGTATATTGTGCATTAGACACAACTGTCTGGGTTTTTCTTACTGCACAAATAAGATTATAGGGGTTTGCGCGGGTTCTGTCAACACTTTTTCTTGTTTTCTTCGAAAAAAGAACCAAATTTTGTCATAGTTCGGACGGGGGCGGCGAAAGCCGCTCTCTTCTGCTTTCGGTTCAATCCAACGGCAAATCATGATAAATGTGTTCTTCCTGGGATTTTCCAGGCTCCCCTACCCGGAAGGTGTACCCATTTTCCGGCGCTTCTTCCTCTAAAGCAAATATCAAATACATCTCTCCCGCATCGCCCCTGTAGGCTGTTCTAACGGGATCAAGCCTTTTTTCTTCTCCCTGCTTTGTGTAGCTTAGATGCATCGGATTTCCGTAATTGGTGAGATTCATTCCTGAGACGGTCAGTAATAATGCATTGGGATAGACTTGCAGGTTTTCGACGGTGATCCCCGTTCCCTCTACCTCTTGTTCTATCTTTACTTCTCTGTTCGCTGTCTTCGGAAGCTCTAACCGGTACTCCAGTCCGTCTAGGATTACTTCCGCGGATTCCGCCTCGTTCAGATTCCAAAAATCGATCCAAATGGAGTCGGCCGGATTTTCAACTCCGTCAAAGCCGTATCCCGTCAGCCACAATTTTTCCTCCGGTTTTATCTCCACATGTGCCGGGACTGTTTCCTGTTCGTCAAACAGAGCCGTATTTTGCTCAAAGGAGAGTTTTTTTCCTGTGCTATCTTCTATTTTCTGAAAACGCAGCTTGTAATAAGGCGCATAATCTCGGATTTCCACAAGTTCCAGATGCGCTTCGGTCGTCTGATCTGCCGCCCAAACTGCTGACTCTTCTTTTTGGGGACCGAAGGCGAAGAATACCGCTGCCGCCGCAAGCGCTGTCAGAATTGCTGTGAAAAAGGTTATGTGCTTTTTTTGATTTTGATAATGTAAGATATGCCTGATTCGCTTTTTGGGATTCCATTCTCCAAAGAAGGAGCCTGCTCTGATAAATGGCGGCCCTTTGACCGACAAATGCAGCAGCGCGGCGGAATAATCCTCCCGGATTTCATCGCCCATTTTTCCAAGCACCGCCTCGTCACAGGCTGTTTCCATATCAGAGGACATGAGATAAAATGCGATCCACACAAGGGGATTGAACCAATGGATGCATAAGGCGAGAAAGCCAAGGAGCTTTAACTGGGGATCTTTCCTTTGAATATGTGCTCTCTCATGGTTGAGAATGAAGGACTGTTCTTTCCTGTCCAGATCCTGGGGCAGATAAATCTGCGGTCTTAGAACTCCCATGACAAAAGGCGTCTCAAGTCCTGCCACGCTCCATACTCCCGGTTCTTGGGGATGTCTGTTTTTGCAAAGATGCCTGTTCAAATGCAGACAGGCGGCTCCGTTCCAAAGCAAAAGTGCGGCCATACCGCCGAGCCACAGAAAGCCTGTCCATAGCGGAAATCCCCCGGCTTTCCATTCTGAAGCGTATTCCTCACCGAAGGGTTCTTGGTCTTCTGTTTGGCTTTCTGTCTGTCCTGCGTTCGGTTCCTGGCCAGAGAAAGTGATTTGCTCATAGGAAACGGCCGGTCCCTCTGTGCCTGCCCATTCCCCGCTTCCTGTCTCCTTGAAGATTGTTTCCTGTACCCATGCGGTATAAGCTTCCGGCAGCAGACTGAATTGTGTTGGAAGAGCTATGGGGCAGATCAGCCGGAGCAGAACGGCTATCCAGAGTATGCCTGTGTATTTTCTGGGGGATCGTTTCAGGAAGAAGCGCAGAAGAAGAACTGCTGCAATCATCCAGGATGCATTCAGGCTCATTTCCAATATCTTTTGAAATAAAGCGGTCATGGCTTTCCTCCCTTTCTGCTTCTTGCAATCATTTCTTCCAGTTCCTGGATTTCCTTTTCGGTCAGGTTCTTTTTTCGTGTAAAGGCTGCTAAAAACCGGGGCAGAGAGCCTCCAAAGGTTTCCTCTACAAAATGCTCGCTGCAGCGGGCGTAGTATTCCTCCCGGCTCGCAAGGGAGGTGACGGCGCCGCCCTGATTTTGGAACAGTCCTTTCTCGCAAAGCCGCCGGAGGATGGTGTAGGTGGTTGATTTCTGCCATTTCATCTGCTCTTTGCAGAGCTTTACCAGCTCGCCGGAAGGAATGGGTTCTCTCTCCCATATCAGTTCCGCAAAACGCAGCTCCATTGGTCCAAGTCCGTAGGTTTCCATTGTTAGTCTCCTTTCTCTGAGTTGTGTATTAGAGTGTATAGAAGGATTTTTGTCTGCCGCCGTACCATTGTGTGATTTTTCCCGGCTTTAGTCTACAGTATGTAAACCTTTCTTTTCTACAGTTTACAACTTGTAAACCAATAAGTCAAGAGGAAAAATTAAAAAGAAAACACAAAATTTTATTGACAGTAACGCTTCGATCTATTAAGATAATAACAAAGAAATGGGTTTGTAACCGTATGGCTATGGCTGAAACGGGGTGCTCGTTTCTTTTTTTACATTCACCATGTCATATAGATACATTTTTCCATCCGCCGCATGGCGAATCAAAATCTCTATGCAAAATATATTGTATCTTTCTATATCTCCATTTTCCATAAACACTGGCAGCGCAAATCTTGAATGAAAACGATACCACCCATACCTTGCATTTACCGCATGCTTTTCTGCCAGGTTTTCCTTGTATCTTTTACCGGCAGCATTTTCAATCAGCCATTCAACAGCAAGGGCCGCATTCGCCTTTGCTTTTGCCAGAGCGCCTTTTAGCCTTGCCGTATCCTGCGATCCGCTGTACTCATTCGGGAAATCTCTTCCAATATAAATCAAATCACCTGTATCTGCATTTTCCCTGCTCTTTCCTATGTACTGCTTTAAATATTGTTCAACATTATTCCAGTCAATCTTCCTCTTTCCTTTGAATCGTATCTCATGTATCACAACAATCTTTCTTCCCAAAGAATCCTCAGCGATGCTGACATCTGCCTTTCTCTCCATCCGCTCCCCTTTCACCTATACTGCCCCACTTCCGGTTTTTACGCAAAACGGGAAAGCGCTCACACTCCTGCGCTTTCCCGTTTCATTCGTACTATATATGGAACTATTCGATACCTTTGACTAATCACATCCTCGATTCAAGTCAAATTATTTCACCTGTTCAGCCACAACCTCCGCCGCCTTCTCCATTGCCGCATCCATACCTGCCGGATTCTTGCCGCCTGCCTGAGCCATTCCCGGCCGGCCGCCGCCTCCTCCTCCCACAAGACCTGCGATGGCCTTAATAAGATTGCCGGCATGAGCGCCCTTCTTCTGCGCTCCGTCCGTAGCCGTTGCCATCAGGCTTACCTTGCCGTCCATAGCCGAAGCCAGAACCACGATTCCCTCTCCGAGCTTCTCCTTCAACTGATCGCCAAGCTCCCGAAGACCGTTCATATCCACATTTTCCAGCTTGGCTGCCAGAAGCTTCACGCCTCCGATCTCCTTCACCTGGTTCATTACATCGCCCAGGGCATCTTTGGCAAGCTTACTCTTTAAGGCATCATTTTCGCCCCGCAGCTCCTTAATCTCCGCCTGGAGATGCTCAATCTTCTCAATGAGGTTGGCCGGCGTCGCCTTGGCCGCACGAGCCGCCTCGGAAAGCTTCTCTTCCAGCTCTTTGTAGTAGGCGAACACGCCATCTCCGGTCAATGCCTCAATCCGGCGCACGCCCGCCGCAATTCCTGCCTCGGACACAATCTTAAAGGCCGTAATCGCCCTCGTATTGTCTACATGCGTACCGCCGCAAAGCTCCTTGGAGAAGCTGCCCATAGAAACTACGCGCACATCCTCCTCGTATTTCTCGCCGAAAAGCGCCATAGCGCCTGTTTTCTTGGCCTCCTCCAGATTCATAACCTCCGTTACTACCGGAAGAGACGCCTGGATCTCCTGATTTACCAGAGCTTCCACTTTTTCAAGCTCCGCCGCTGTCATGGCCTCAAAATGCGAAAAATCAAAACGCAGACGATCCGGTGTCACCAGAGACCCCTTCTGCTCCACATGGCTGCCAAGAACCGTCTTTAAAGCTTTCTGAAGCAAATGGGTCGCGCTGTGATTCTTACAGGTGGCTCCGCGTCCCTTGCCGCATACCTCCAGAACTGCCGAATCCGAAACCTTCAGCATTCCCTTTGTCATATGCCCCACATGACCCACCTTGCCGCCCAGCAGCTTGATGGTATCCAACACCTCAAATTCTCCGTCCGCGGTGCGGATAACGCCGGTATCTCCCTGCTGGCCGCCCATCGTGGCATAGAACGGCGTCTTTTCCACAAAAACCGTCCCGTTCTCTCCCTCCGTCAAAGCCTCCGCAAGCTCATTTTCCGTGGCCAGAACCGTAATCTTTGACTCATAGCTCAAACAATCATAACCGACAAATTCCGTGGTTACATTTGCATCAATTTCATCGTAAACCGTGGCGTCGGCTCCCATGTAATTCGTTACCGCGCGGGCCTTTCTCGCCTTCACCCTCTGCTCCTCCATAGCTGCCTTGAAGCCCTCCTCGTCTATGGAAAAGCCCTTTTCCTCCAAAATCTCCCTGGTCAAATCCACCGGGAAGCCGTAAGTATCGTACAGCTTGAAGGTATTTTCGCCGGAAAGAACCTTTGTCCCCTCCTTCTGCATCTGCGCTTCCAGATCCGCAAGAATACTTAAGCCCTGATCAATGGTCTTGTTAAACTTCTCTTCCTCCTGGGTCAGCACCTTGAAAATAAAATCCTTTTTCTCCTCCAGCTCAGGATAACCGTCCCTGGAGCCTTCAATCACCGTCTCGCTTAAGCGGGCCAGGAACTTCCCTTCAATTCCCAGAAGGCGTCCGTGGCGGGCCGCACGGCGAATCAGACGGCGCAGCACATAGCCGCGGCCCTCATTGGTGGGCATAATGCCGTCGGAGATCATAAAGGTAGCGGAACGGATATGGTCCGTAATAAGGCGGATGGATACGTCCTTATTGTCATCCTTCTTATACTCCGCATGGGCAAACTCGCAGACCTTGTCCCGAAGGGCGCGAACCGTATCCACATCAAAGATGGAGTCCACGTCCTGGACTACGGAAGCCAGACGCTCCAGGCCCATGCCGGTGTCAATGTTCTTCTGCTCCAGCTCTGTGTAGTGATTGTTGCCGTCATTGTCAAACTGGGTAAATACGTCGTTCCAGATCTCCATATACCGGTCGCAGTCGCAGCCTACGGTACAATCCGGCTTACCGCAGCCGTATTTTTCCCCGCGGTCATAGTAAACCTCGGAACAGGGTCCGCAGGGTCCTGCGCCGTGCTCCCAGAAGTTGTCCTCCTTACCAAAGCGGAAAATGCGCTCCGCCGGAATCCCGATTTCTTTATTCCAGATATCAAATGCCTCGTTGTCCTCCAGATAAACGGACGGATACAGGCGGTTGGGATCAAGCCCCACCACTTCGGTGAGAAATTCCCAGGTCCAGGAAATGGCCTCCCGCTTAAAATAATCTCCAAAGGAGAAATTGCCCAGCATCTCAAAAAAGGTGCCGTGGCGGGCAGTCTTGCCCACATTCTCGATATCGCCGGTGCGGATGCACTTCTGGCAGGTGGTCACCCTTTTTCTGGGGGGAATCTCCGCCCCTGTAAAATACGGTTTCAGCGGAGCCATGCCGGAATTGATCAGCAGCAGGCTCTTGTCATTATGCGGAATCAGCGAAAAGCTCTTCATGGCCAGATGGCCCTTACTTTCAAAAAACTCCAAAAACATCTTTCGAAGCTCGTTTACTCCATATGGTTTCATTTGTTCCCTCCTGAGGCCCGGTTGTGATAAAGGGTCGGGCCATGTAATCTTCTATAGATTATAAATAGAATTTGATCCCTTGTCAATCATTTAACAACATCAGGCGGCAGCACTTTTCATAAAAGGCGCTGTAAGCCTGAAACAGCTCCCTTTCTCCATCAGCCATACGTCCCCGGCCGCAGCTGTCATCCGCTGTTTTACTGCCCCGCAAAGATCCGCGCAATGGGCGAATCCGCCGGAAGGATGAGGGTTTTCTCATTGCTGCCCTTCAAGCTCTCCTTAGCCGCATCCAGACTCCGCACAAAGGCATAAAAGTCACTCCGGGTTTCATCCGCATAGGCATCTGACAAAATCCGCATATACTCCGCTTCCCCTTCCGCAATTAGCTGCTCTGCCTGGGCATTGGCCTCAGAAAGCATAATGGATACCTCTTTGTCCGTGGTATTCTGGATCATCTGCGCCTGGGAAGCGCCCTCCGCCGTATACTGCGCCGCAATGTTCTCGCGCTCGGAGATCATACGGGTATAAACGGCTTGTTTATTGTCATCCGGCAGATCCAGCTTTTTCACCTCCACGGCCAGAATATGAATGCCATACTGCTGATAATTATCTCCGATGCTGTCCATAATCTCTTCCGTCAGAGACTTAATTTCCACCACCTCTGTCTTTTCCTCCAGAATCAGATCATTGGATTCCAGTTCTTCGCCTGCGTCAGCCGCCGTGACAGTCATCTTTCCGTCCCGGCTTTTGATGATCTCGTCCTGTGTCATATTGGACACGGTATTCTTCGTGGCATTGTAGACAATGGCGTTGATACGATTCTCCGCATTGTAAACGGAATTGGCAAGGGTCTGTGTAAACTTCAATGGGTCCTCTACTCTCCACAGCACATAGCTGTCCACAATCATAGACTTCTTATCGGAAGTAATCACGTCAGAGGCAGGCAGGTCATATATCAGAATCTCCTTGGGAACCGTATCCACGGATTGAATAAAGGGCGCTTTAAAGGTCAGGCCGGAGGAGGATACCACCCGCTGTACCTTGCCGAACTGCCGGATCAGCTTATACTCATTTTCCCGGCAAATCACAATGCTGTTGCCCAGAAGCAGAAGGAGCACCAGGGCGAAAAGAAACTTCCACACGTTTCCTGCTTTTTTTATCTTACTCATTGTCATTTCCCTCCTCTCCTGACGCATTGGCCCCGCCTGACACCGTACTAAAGGGCTCTAAGGGAAGGAGCTGCTGAACCTGACCGCCCTCTCCGCCCTGGATGATGATCTTCATGTCAGGCATCACATCCTCCATGGTTTCATAGAACATACGCTGCTTGGTGATGGTGGGATATTTGATGTATTCCTCGTACATGGAATTGAAACGGGCCACCTGGCCCTCGGCCTCGTTGATGCGGCTTTCCTTCTGTGCCTGGGCATCCTGTACAATCTTGTCCGCCTCCGCCTTGGCCTCGGGAATCTGCTCATTGCGGTATTTGTTGGCGTTGTTGAGGGCCGTCTCTTTTCCCTGCTTAGCCGTCTCTACCTCCTTGAAGGCCGTAATAACCTCCGCAGTGGGCGGCTGAGCATCCTGAATACTGATATTCACAAGCTGGATTCCGATATCATAGACCTCCAGCTTATCCATAATCATCTGCTTAATATTGGCCTGAATCTCGTTCTTTCCCGTGGTCAGCACGGAATCCACGCCGTAGGAGCCGATGGTGGTACGGATACAGTTCTGGGCAATGTTATCCAGAATGGCAACGGGATCTTCGGAGGCGTAAAGGGCCTTCACTGGATCGGAAATACGGTACTCGGCATAAAAGTCCACACGGATAAAATTATAATCCGAGGTAATCATCATAGCGTCGTCCGTATAATTTTCCTCATCGTCATAGCCCACGGATAAGCCCTGGATGGTAGTATTTACCTTGGTTACGGTTTGAATAAAGGGGATTTTAAAATGAAGCCCCGGATCTGTCACGGCCTTCGGCTGTCCGAAGGTACAGACGACTGCCTGCTGCTCCTCCTGGATGGTAAACCAGCAGGAATTGGCAATTACCAAAGCCAGCGCCGCCAAAACCACAGCCGCAGTAATGCGCTTTGCTTTTTTCAAATTTAGCTTCGACCCTCCCGAGGTCTTTCCGTTTTCGGGGTTTACCTCCCGAAAATTTCTTCTGAACTGGAACATAATTTTTCCTCCGTTTTGTTTCCATGGAACCGTCCCGCAGCGGACAGTTTTGCCGGTCCTGCCGCCCATAAAGGGACAGGCACCGCACCGGTTTTCTGTTATGTACAATATCTGCATTATAACAGAGTTTTCTTCTTTTGTATACCTGCCCTTTTTCATTGACTTTCGGAGGATTTCATATTACCATATTTTTGAAATCATTTCATGGACCTCACGGCCCGCCCGAAATGATTTTATGAAACGATTGAACGATAAAAGGAGCATTTCATCTATGACAAAGGATTTAACCCGCGGCCCTATAACAAAAACCATGCTGCTGTTTGCGGTTCCCATGATTCTGGGTAATCTTCTGCAGCAGCTTTACAATGTGGCGGACACCCTGATTGTAGGACAGTTTCTGGGACCTGACGCCCTGGCTGCCGTAGGCTCTTCCTATACCCTTATGACCTTTTTAACCTCCATTCTTCTGGGTCTTTGCATGGGCAGCGGAGCCGTCTTTTCCATCCGCTGCGGGGAAAAAAATCAGAACGGCCTTAAGGTCAGCATCGTCCATTCCTTTGTAATGATTGCCGTTCTGTCCGTGATTTTAAACGGACTGGTTTTCATTTTTATCGATCCCATTCTCCATTTCCTCAAGGTACCCGGCAGCATCTATGAAATGATGCGCTCCTATCTGTGGATCATTTTTTACGGAATAACAGCGACCTTTTTCTACAACTTTTTCGCCTCTCTCCTGCGGGCCGTGGGGAATTCCGTTACTCCCCTCCTTTTCCTGGGCGTCTGCGCCGTCCTGAATATAGTTCTGGATCTGCTGTTTGTCATCCGGTTTCAATGGGGCGTGGCCGGAGCCGCAGCAGCCACGGTAATTGCCCAGTATGTATCCGGCCTGGGCCTATTTGCCTATACCTTTTTCTATTTCCCGGAATTTCGTTTTTCCCTTAAGGGCATCCGTCTGAAAAAAGCCGTTTTTTCCGAAATAGCACGCTTCTCATCCCTCACCTGTCTGCAGCAGTCAGTCATGAATCTGGGGATTCTCATGGTGCAGGGCCTGGTCAACAGCTTCGGCCCCGCGGTAATGGCAGCCTTTGCCGCCGCCGTAAAGATCGATTCCTTCGCCTATATGCCGGTGCAGGATTTCGGAAATGCATTTTCCACCTTTACCGCCCAGAATTTCGGCGCCAAAAAGCCGGAACGCATTCAGGCCGGCATGAAAAGCGCCGTCTGGTGCTCCGTGATTTTCTGCCTGATCATCAGCCTGTGCGTCTTTGTCTTTGCACGGCCTTTGATGCTGCTGTTTGTCAAGCCCACGGAAACCGAAATACTGGCAATCGGTATCCGGTATCTGCATATCGAGGGCTCCTTTTACTTCGGAATCGGCTGCCTGTTCCTGCTCTACGGCTACTACCGGGCAGTAGAGCGCCCCGGCATGTCCGTAGTGCTTACCGGGATATCCCTGGGAACACGGGTCCTTCTGGCCTATGTGTTGTCCGCCGTCCCATCTATTGGGGTTGTAGGAATCTGGTGGTCCGTGCCGATTGGATGGCTCCTGGCAGATCTGGCCGGATTCGGATATCTGCTTTGGTTGAGACGGCACAAAAAAGCTCCTCTTACCTGTCATTCATAAGAAGATTTTCCGCCCCCGGATACCGCTCCAAAAGCTGCTCATTTGCCGCTTCCATCCGCCTGCAGTATTTCGCATAAGAAGGACTCAGCCGTTTCATAGCCGGAAGAAATACCTCCGTATAACCGCTTGCTGCCTGAAAATTCCTCATACACTCCATCCACCTCCCGGCAGCAGAATTCCGATATTCCTCCGACTGCCTGTAAGCCAGATACCATTCAATCGTCTCACTGTTCTCCGCAAAAAAAGCCTCCGGCTCCTCCATTGATTCTTTCACCTTACCAAGCATCTCTTCCAACTGCTCCGTCCCCATCTGCCCAAGCACACCACCCATAGCCTCTTCCACATCCTCAGGCACCTCAAAAGCCGGCATCCCATCCAAAAACCCAAGTACCGTCTCATAAGCTTCCTTCTGTTCCTCCGTCCGCACCGGCTCATCCAGAAATCTCAAAAAATGCAGACAGACAATCTTCCCATAATACCCCGGAAACGCATCAATCAGCCGTTCCCCCACCGTCTCCTCCACCTCCAAAGCCCGAAGCTCCTCCCACGCCTCAGAAAAAGACTTTCCCCCGCACAGCTCCCGAAGCAGCACATCCTTTTTCACATTCCTCCTGCTCTCCATCTCCCTCTGCAAAGCCGCCTTCCGAAAAGCCTCCCCCGATCCATCCCGCAAAATCTCCCCAATCTCCTCCATCCCAATTCCAAGCTTACGCAAAACACCAATCCGCCTTAAAATCTCCACATCTTCCTCCCCATAATCCCGATACCCATTCTCCAGCACCCCCGGAACCACAAGCCCCTTCCCCACATAATACTCCACAGCCTTCTTCGTCAAATCCGTGCACCTGCACACCTCACTCACCAACATATCCATCGCCTCCATTCAAAATTCCGCAGCCCTCATACAATCCCAACCCTCTCTACAAGTCACTCCGCCCATTGCATAAACACCACAATTCATTTCCACACCATCCAAGTACTTCTATCCCAATCATAATCCCACCCCCAAGGGATCAGTCAAGAACTTTTTCCCCCCGCCAACCATCAACCAGGGAACAGCCGCCAAATAAGCCCTCTCGCTTTTCCGATATCCGGTGTCCGGCTGTTCGCGTACGCGCTGTCTGATATTGGCGGACGAACGTTCAAATCCATCCCCAGGCGAAGCCTGTCACAATCCCTACAACGTTCGTCCGACAAGAGCAGACAGCGTGTACGAGAACCGTCCGAACACAGATATGGAAAAGCGAGAGGGCTTATTTGGCGGCTGTTCCCGTCCGTCCCCAAAACAAAAAAAGAAAAGCCATACCCTCACCGAGTACAGCTCTTCCTTATATTCCTTTCTATTTTCCAACCCTAATCATTAATAATCCGCGCCGCACTCACAGGACTTCTGTAATACATATTCGAAATAATAATACCCGTCCGCGAATTGCTGGCGTGCACCACCTGTCCATTGCCGATGCACATAGCCACATGATTAATCCTCCGTCCGTTTCCATAGAAGATCAAATCCCCAGGCTTCGCCTCGCTCACGCTAATCTTCGTCCCGCACCCGGCCTGCGCCCCGGAAGAATGAGGCAGCGAAATTCCAAAGTTCCGATAAACAGCCATCGTAAACCCGGAGCAGTCCGCCCCCTTCGTCAAGCTGGTACCGCCCCAGACATAACGGTTCCCCACATACTGCTTCGCAAACTCACAAATGGAAATCCGCACATCCGTAACGCCCTCGCCATAGAGAGCCTCCGTAATCGTAAGCGCCGTCTTAAGCTCGCTGGTCACATTCACAAACTCCGAAGCCACATAGCCTTCCTCGCCGTCAATATCCACCTTAATCCACTCGCCCTGCTCCTCTATAACAGCCAATTCCTCACCCTTGGGAACCATCGTCCAGAAGTCCGCCTCCGTACTCGGCTCCATCCGGACATAAAGCGCATCCGCATCTACCTTTGCCACGGTCTGTCCCAACTGAAATGCCAGATTCACAGCTTCTTCCCCCGTATACAGGTATTCCGCCTTCACATAGCCTTCCACCTCACCGGAGATAATATGCGCCCACTCTCCTTCCGTTCCCAGAATCTCACAGGCCGAATCCTTGCGAAGCTTGCCCACGAGCTTGCTCTCCGTATCCGCTTCCGAGCGGATATTCAGGTTATCCTCCACATTGGCAATTCCGATATTCACATAGCCTTCCAGGGGCGTGCCTGTCCAGACTACTTCCGCCGTTGCCTTTGTCTCCTCCTCCGTATTGCTCGTCTGATCAAAATTCGCCGCGATTCCTTCGTTAAAGCTTTCTCCCAGACCTGCGGCTTGTGCACGAATACCGGTAGCTGCCATCAGCACCGCTCCCAATATCATTCCTGCCGCTTTTCCTCTTCTATACATAAATGCCTCCATCCTGGTTCCTGTTTTTTCAAATTACTCATTTGATTTATTACAAATTTGTTAAATTTCTATTACATGATATCGAAATTATCGAAATTTGTCAAGCCCGTTTTGAATCTTTCCGAAGTTAGTTGATTTTGCGTTTTAACTCAAGCCGCAACAGTTTCCCTTTCAGCAACTCAAAACTGTTGCGGCCATACATGATCCTTTTGACAACTTTCAGCTTGTTCACGCTTCCTTCTGCCAGTCCATTATTGTAATCAAGACGAATGGCGTTTTTTA
>CAJTIM010000030.1 GCA_910576325.1 Clostridia bacterium | reverse complement strand
TTTTATCGGAAAATTTTATATGAGTTTATGTACATAGTTTTTTCTTGGCCTGATAAAATGAAATTTTTTATCGGAAAATTTTTAAAGCTTTTTCTTTTAATTTCGAGCCTATTTTAAGCTTTTCCGATAAAAATAATTTTCCTATAACCACGGTTATCAGAAATTTCCGATAACCGTGGCAAGCAATGCCCCAGGATAGCCATCCGGCTCCTGGCGCTGCTTGTTGGGGATTCCCCAAGCCCCTTTTGAACACAGAATTTCATTCTGTGGCTGCGCGTTCCTGCGGAACGCTTTTCACCTGCCTGCGGCGGTGAGAAAATACGAAAAAACGGGCGCGTCAGCGGTCCTGCTCCTGTTCCTTTTCCCGGTCATTCTGGCGTTCCTCCCCGTATCCCATCAGCCGGTCTACGTTGGCTTTTGCGGCCAGCAGTTCCCGCATTTCCTCGCGGGAGCGCCGGTACTCGGCATAGTCTTTTTTCTTTCCTTCCAACAATGTTGCGTACTCGGCCTGCAAGCTCTTGACGGTGGGCAGCTTCTTGATACCCAAATCGTCAAATGCCTGCTTTGCCGCCTTGTGGAGCAAAATATCCGCTTCATGTTCCGCTAAAAATTTCTTGGAATATCCCGCCTTGCGGTAGGCCGCATAGACCTCGCGGGTTTTCACATAATTGATGATGTGGGTCCGCAGTACGGCTATCTCCGCCATGCGGGTTTCCGCCGCCTTGATCTGTGCCGACAGCTCATTGTGGCGGGTGGTAGCAGCAGCCGCTTTTTCTTCCAAGACTGCGTATTCCAGCAGGCCATGCTCGGTGAGATAGTTCATTGTCTGCGCCATCTGTTTCAGATTGAATACCTTTGCCCAGCGCGCGTAGCCAGCGCCTTTTCCGGCCTGCAATTTTGCCTGAATATCCACCAGAAGATTGACCTTGGGAGTGGGAGTTGAAACCGCGTCTTTTCTGCGGGGCGTATGCTGCTTTTCTCCGGCAAGGACCGCCCGTATTTCATCTTCGCTGTACCCTTGTCCCAGCTTTTCATCCATGCGGGCAACATTCTTCCAGCCGGGGGCTTTGAGCCGGATTGCCTGTCCCCGGCGTGACACCTCACAACCCATTTCCGCAAGCAGCTTTAACAGCCCGTCAAAGTCTGCCGGTTTCTGTTCTAATGCCTGGTCAATCATCACGCGGAGCTGTTCCCGGTGGGAGGGCTTCGCCTGATCCCCCAGCCACTTGTTATAGCTTTTTCCATGCGGTTTTGGGTCCTCTACAATGGAATAGCCGTTCTCAACACAGATGGTATCGTTGAGCCGCCGGACCGCGCGGGTACTGCCCCAAAAGTTTCGGAATTTCCGGTCACAGTTCAGATTGACCGCGTTCCAGATGATGTGGTTATGGATATGGGACTTGTCGATATGGGTACAGACCACAAAGGCGTGACTGCCCTTGGTGAACCGCTTTGCAAACTCCACGCCCAGCCGGTTGGCTTCTTCCGGGGTAATCTCGCCGGGGACAAAGGACTGCCGGACATGGTAGGCCAGCACATCGTCCTCGCCGCGTACCCGTCCGGTGGTAGAAATGTACTCCCGTTTTGCCAACAGAAACTCGGCGTCGGCTACCCGGCTGTCACACGCAAAGCCGGTGACAAGCCTGCCGTTATCTGTCTTTTGCGGGTTGGATACATAGACGATAATGTCACTGACCGCCTGACTTTCGGTGCGGCCTTTGCCAATGTGCAGCGGCATGATGCGTGTGGTTGCCATGATGGAATCCTCCCTTCATAACAAAACGGCCTGCATATGCAGACCGCTTGTTTCTTTTATTCACCATTTTTGTATCGGATGACCGGAATCTGTCTGACCTTTTTTCCAATGGTCCGGCGTTCTAACGCAAAAATCATATCGCTGGTGCGCTCAAAAAATCCGATGTCCTTTTTCCAGCTCATCCCGCATTTACAATGCTGTAAGCCGATAAACTGCTGTTTCATTTTTCTGCCGCAGACGGGGCAGACTTTATTACTGGTTCCCATATTTATTCTTCCATCTTATAAAAGCTGTCCAAGTTCAGCTCCCGTTTCAGTTCTTCTTCGGATGGCAGATAAGTAAAATACTTCGACGCGAATATCTGGCGGTTATCTTCCGGCAGCGTGTATTTTACAATGGAATCTCCTTTGTCCGCGCAAAGGACAATGCCAATCGGTGGCGTATCACCGTCATTCATCATCTCACGAGTGTAATAATTCACATACATCTGCATCTGGCCCAAATCCTGATGGGTCAGCTTGCCCATTTTCAAATCTATGAGGACAAAGCATTTCAGAATATAATTATAAAAAACCAGGTCGATGAAAAAGTCCTGCCCATCCAGTGTAAACCGTTTTTGGCGCGCCACAAATGAAAAGCCGCGTCCAAGCTCTAAAAGGAAGTGCTGAAGATGGTCGATCAGGGCTTGCTCCAGTTCGCCCTCATACACATGAGTGTCCGGCTGGATCTGCAAAAATTCCATTACATAAGGGTCCTTGATTATTTTTTCATATTCCGGTTTTGGCTCGGTAGTCTGGATTTCTTTTGCCACAAGCGATTTATCCTGACTTGCTAAAATGCGCTGGTAGTACATGGTGTTAATCTGCCGTTCCAGCTGCCGGACACTCCACGCAGATTTTGCACATTCTTCTGCATAAAAAGTCCTTGCCTGTTCATCCTGGACACGCATTAAAAGCCGATAATGGGACCAGCTCAATTCGGCACACAGTGTGTGCCGAATCGGAAACAAGCAATAAAACTGGCGCATTGCCCGAAGATTACGGACGGTAAAACCCTTTCCAAACTCAACAGTCAGCTGTTCAGATAAATAATCCAGAAGTTTTTTTCCATACTCGGCCCGGTCATTTTCTCCACACGCTTTATAGATTTGTTCTCCTATTTCCCAGTAGGTGATTACCATTGTGGAATTTACCGCCGCGCTTAAACGGTGTTGCGCGGAAACAATCGAATTGCGGATAGAATGATAGGTCTGTTCCGCATTTTGATTGATTTGCAAATCGTGATTCAATTTTGCTCCCTCCTTGCCTATGGACATTATACCACGCAATCACAAAAAAACAAATGCCCCAAAAATCTTGCTGTCTTTTTCATAAAAGCTGCGCTTTCTCTCATCAGAGATTGTAAAAAACTTGAAATAATGTGACCACGCCAATTTAACAGACGGTGTCTGGCATTTTCCATACATCCACTCCTCTATGAAAAGACCCGCCCGTTTGCGGGACTGTCTGCGCTATGACCTTTATCAGTATATCCTATTTCATGCCGAAAGTAAATCGCCAAAGCTATCTGGCGTTTCCTTTTTCCCACCTCTCCAAACGGGATTGGCACAGTGCGGCAATTTCGTTTTTATCTTCCTCCGTCACATTCCTGCATCCCTTTGTCCGCTGGATTTCCAGATAGCTTTCATAATCGGAAAGCAGAAGGTCAAAAAGCTCCTTTGGGGTACGGCAGACCATGCCGCTGCAATAGCCGGGTAATTCCCCTGTCCCATGAAACTCCACCCGGATATACCCATACCGGCTTTTGCAGACTTCCATTTCTGTATCCAATGCCAGATAGTCCCCAAAAATGTCTATCACCTGTTCAAATGACATCATAGCAGTCCACTCCTTTCGTAAAACCCTGTTCTGCCGCTATTATCCATGATTCCGGCACATCCGGCAAGTTTACCGTCAAAAAGAAAAAGCGGAGGAAGGCGCGGCGAAGAACGCCGTTCCTCCCTCCGCAGATGGGGTAAACTCTCCGGTCAGGAGAGCTTAGAAAGCTGGGCCAGTATCTTCTGCACACCGTCCCAAAGCTGTTCCTGCCGCTGGGATATATCCTCCAGGTCAGCGTCATAAACCCGCCCGGTTTCATGCACTTTACGGGTCAGCTGGTTTAAGTTGTTGCTGGAATAGCGCATCAGGGACACCAGCTCCTTCAGCTCTGGCAAATCCAGCTTTACCACATACCCGTCCAGCGCCATTTTCCGCAGATAGGCTTCCCGGTTGACGGTTCCAAGCTGGGACATTTTCTGCTCAATCAGAGCAAGCTCCTCCGGGGAAACCCGGAAATTCACCTGTACCTCCCGTTTCCGCTTTGCCGCGCTCATCGTTCCGGTTCCCGTTTCTTAGGGGCGGCGGGTCTGCGTTCCGGCGGCTCCTGTTTGAGTTTTTCCAGGACGGAGCCTTTCTCCGGGGCTTGAAGGACTTTCCGCGCCTGCTTCAAGAACAGGTCAGTCAGGCCGGGGTTGACCTTATCCACCACCAGGACGTAGCTGTGGCGGGCATCGCCGCCATCCTCCGGCATGGGGATTGTTTTCGCCCAGGCTTTATTGTCGCGGGAGATGCGCCCGTCATGCTCCTTTTTCAGCACCGTATTGGCAAGGATGTACTGCATACGCTCCGGCCCGAACTGTTCCAGCACCTCTTTGACAGCGGCCTCGGTATTCAGGCGGTTATCCCCATAGTGGGCGTTAATGGCCTGCTCAATGGCTTCTTTGCAGGCAAGACTGGCTTGCAGGGAGGCGCGGTACTGCGCCATCTCCCCATGCTCGGACGCATAGGCGGCGGAGTGGGGGTAGATCGGGGCGGCTCTCTGTTCCTCTTTTGCCTTGTGCATCTCATTCGCCCGTTCCTCAATGCTTTCCCGGATCACATCCATATAGCCGGTTTCCAGCTTTTCAAAATGGCGGTACACATCGGCCAGCGGCGAGGGGGAATCCAGAAGCGCCTGTGCCTGGTTATCGGAGAGTTCCAGTTCCTCCATCGCCATCACAATGTCCTCCCGGACGGTGTACTCATAGGCATGGTTCAGGACCTCCTCCGGGGACTGGCTTTTCAGCCAATCCCGGAAGGTATCCTGTTCAGCGGCCATCTTCTCATAAAGGGCCGTATTCTTTTCGTTGCTGTTCATATTATCTTGCCTCCTGTTCCTGTTGTTTGGGTTTCTTTTCCATGCTGCGGGGCGGGATGGGGCGTTTCAGCCCTTCCAGCACCGAGGGCCTTTCGCGTTTGGCAATCGCCGCTTCTGGACGGGACTGCCCCTTGCTGTCCATGTTCAGCTCCATATCCAGCTCCACCAGACGGGCGTTCTTGACCCGCAATTCCTCCTCATAGGGGAAGGCTTTGCCCACTTCCTCCTTCGCGGCGGCCTGCTGCTGGTAAAGGTTATCCAGCTGGACTTTTACGCTTTCCAACCGCTGGGGCATCTGGGAAAGCGCGTTGTCAATCCGGGTCAGGTTGCCGCGCGGGTCCGCGCCCAGGGCGGTACGGTGGGTCATGCGGCCTTTCAGTTGGAGCATATATTCCTTCTGAAAAGCGTCAAAGGTTACAAACATAGCAAATCCCCGGTAGCTGCCGACCTGCACCGGCTCGGAGCCTTTAACCTCCTTGCAGGCGTCCAGAAGGGCGGCTCCGGCGTTCTCTTTGTCGGTGAGCGTATCGCCCCGGACTTCCATGCCGGTAAATCCGTCTGTCGGGTGGGGGTGCGCCGCCAGGGTTTCCATATCCGTTTCCAAGCCCTGGATAAAGCCTTTGTGTTTCTCGATCTCCTCCGGGAAGTGCTTTAACAGCTGATCTTCCAGCCGGTACTGCTTGCTCTGGTGGTCGGCCTTCATCAGCTTTAAGCGGGATACCTCCACATCCAAATCCATACGCTCCTTGATGCGGGGGTCCCCGGCGCACAGGGCCTTGATCTCCGCAAAGGACAGGGCGGTTTCGTCCACATCGTCACAGCTGCGGACCGGTGATTTTGAGGTCATGATCTGGGAGATGAATTTCTGCTTGTTCTCCACCGTCTGCCAGAGGTATGCGTCGAAGGTCCCTTCGGTCACATAGCGGTAAACATGGACCAGCGGGTTCTGGTTGCCCTGGCGCTCGATCCGCCCTTTTCGCTGGGCCAGATCTCCGGGCCTCCAGGGGCAGTCCAGATCGTGAAGCGCCACCAGCAAATCCTGCACGTTGGTTCCGGCCCCCATCTTCTGGGTGGAGCCTAACAGGACACGCACCTGGCCGGAGCGGACTTTGGAGAACAGCTCCTTTTTGCGGACTTCGGTATTGGCCTCATGGATAAACGCGATCTGGCTGGCGGGCATACCCTGTGCGATGAGTTTCTGCCGGATGTCCTCATAGACCGTAAAGGCCAGCGGTTTCTCCGGCTCTGGAACCGCTTGTTCCAAAGCGTGAAGTATCGGGTTATCCAGCGTTTTAGCCACCTTTTTGGAGCCAGCCGCCTGGGGTGTGGAAATGTCGCAAAACACCAGCTGGGTCAGCTTTTCCGGCTGTCCGTCCCGCCAGATTTGCAGGATATTGTCCACGCACTGGTTGACTTTTGTGCCGGGTTCGTCCGGCAGCATGGGGTTGATGATGCGCTGGTCCAGCCCCAGCTTTCGGCCATCCGAGGTGATTTTCAGCATATTGTCGGTTGATGGGTCAACGCTCCCCGAATGGACTTTGGCGGCGCGCTCGGAGAGGGCCTTCACCATATCCTGCTGGTGTTCGGTGGGCTTTGCCACGATGTTGTGGTATTCCACCTCCGGGGTGGGCAGGTCCAGCTGGTCGGCGGTCTTGATGTCCGCAACCTCTTTGAACAGGTTCATCAGTTCCGGCAGGTTAAAGAATTTGGAAAATCTTGTCCGCGCCCGGTAGCCCGTCCCCTCCGGAGCCAGTTCCAGGGCTGTCACCGTTTCCCCGAACCGGCTGGCCCAGCAGTCGAAATGGGTCATGTTCAATTCCTGGAGCCGTTCATACTGGAGGTAGCGTTGGATGGTATAGAGTTCGGTCATACTGTTGCTGACCGGCGTTCCGGTGGCGAACACAACGCCCCGGCTGCCGGTGATCTCGTCCATGTAGCGGCATTTGGCAAACATATCGGAGGATTTCTGCGCGTCTGTGGTGGAAAGTCCCGCCACATTCCGCATTTTGGTGTATAAAAAGAGGTTCTTATAATTGTGGCTCTCGTCCACAAATAGCCGGTCCACGCCCAGCTGCTCAAAGGTAATCACATCGTCCTTGCGGCCCTCGGCCTGCAATTTTTCCAGCCTTGCCTCCAACGATTTTTTGGTGCGTTCCAGCTGCTTGACGGTAAAGCGTTCCCCGCCGCTGGCCTCCACCTCGGCAATCCCGTCGGTGATCTCGTTGATCTGCTCCCGCAGCAGGCGCTCCTGCCGTTCCCGGCTGATGGGAATACGCTCAAACTGGGAGTGTCCGATAATCACCGCGTCATAGTTCCCGGTGGCGATTCTGGCGCAGAATTTCTTGCGGTTGTGGCTTTCAAAATCCTTTTTTGTGGTGACAAGGATATTCGCGGAAGGGTAGAGCCGTAAAAACTCGGAGGCCCACTGCTCGGTCAGGTGGTTCGGCACCACAAAGAGGGATTTCTGGCACAGGCCCAGCCGCTTGGATTCCATCGCGGCGGCTACCATTTCAAAGGTCTTGCCCGCGCCCACCTCATGGGCCAGCAGGGTGTTTCCGCCGTACAGCACATGGGCGATGGCGTTTTTCTGGTGTTCCCGTAACGTAATTTCCGGGTTCATGCCCGCAAACTGGATATGCTGCCCGTCATACTCGCGGGGGCGGATGCTGTTCATTTCCTCGTTGTACTGGCGCACCAGCGTCTGCCGCCGCTGTGGGTCCTTCCAAATCCAGTCCCGGAAGGCTTCCCGGATCGCCATCTGCTTCTGGGCGGCAAGGGTGGTTTCTTTGGCGTTGAGTACCCGGCGCTCCCGCCCCTCGGCGTCCTCAACGGTGTCATAGATGCGGACATCCCGCAGGTTTAAGCTGTCCTCCAGAATCTTGTAGGCGTTGGCCCGGTCGGTTCCGTAGGTGGTATTGGCGGCTACATCGCCGTACCCAACGGCGTTTTTGCTGGTGATCTGCCACTCGGCGGTGTAGGGGACATACTTGACCTCAATCTTCCCTTGCAGATAGTACGGGGTGTGGAAGGTTTCGTACATGAATTGCTGGATATAGTCTTTGTCAATCCAGGTAGCGCCCAGGCGCACCTCGATTTCCGATGCGTCCAAATCCTTGGGCTGGGCGGCGGTGAGCGCCTCCACATTGACAGAAAAGGCGGGGTCTTTGTCCGCCGCCCGCTGTGCCTGCCGCAGTTTCCGGCGCACGTTGCCGGAGAGGTATTCGTCCGCTGTCACATAACGGGGCGTTTCCCCCTCCGCCAGTGGTCCTGGCAGGCGGAAGATCACGCCCCGCAGCTCCTGCGCCAATTCCTCCTGGGTTTTGCCGCTCAGTTCGGCCATGTACGCCATATCCACCTCGGCCTTTTCCGCGATGGAAACAGCCAGGGCTTCACTGGCGGTGTCCACCGCAGTAACAGCCTGATGGGGCTTGATGGTGCGCTTGGTGAACATATCCGCCTTTTGCTTCAGATGTCCGTCATCGTCAATGACTTCCAGCGCGCAGAGCAGATAATAGCTGGAATCATCGGCAAAGGCCAGCCGGTTCCCCCGGTCATTGATAAGCCCGTACTTTGCGGAAAATGCGTCATAGAGCCGGTTCAATTCGGCCTGGGTTTCACGGATTGCCGTATCCGAAACAAAGCTGTCCATCTGCTGTGCGATGAGCTTCTGCACACAGTCCCGCAGTTCCACCAGCCCTTTTACGCGGGCCTCGGCGGTGGCGTTTAAGTCAGGGCGCACCATGCGGCTGTTTTCCCGATAGTACACCGCACCGTCCACAACGGTATAGGAATAGTTTTTTACATCAGGGTCAGCGGGGATAGAAGTATCAATTTCTTCCCCCTCGCCCAGCTCCGGCAGTTCGGCCTCCTGGTAGGTCCCGCGAATATATTTTATGGCGTCGTGCAGCTGGTCGGAAAGTTCCAATCCCTCAATGGGATTTACGGTGTAATCCATGCCATGAGCGGTGCTTTCCGTCTCCTGCCTGCCCAGCACCATTTCCGGGTGGTCCAGGAAATAGCGGTTGATGGTAAAATCATCTTCGGTCTGTCCGGTCTGCGTCCAGTCCGGGGCAATGTCAATCGGGCGGTCACGTTTTTGCAGGAAAATGATGTCGGATACCACCTCTGTCCCGGCATTGGCCTTAAACGCATTGTTGGGCAGACGGATCGCGCCCAACAGCTCCGCCCGCTGCGCCAGATACCGGCGCACCGTAGAATCCTTGGAATCCATCGTGTAGCGGCTGGTGACAAAGGCTACGACACCGCCTGGACGCACCTGGTCCAGCGATTTTGCAAAAAAGTAGTTGTGGATGTTGAAATTCAGCTTGTTATAGGCCCGGTCATTGACGGAATACTGGCCAAACGGCACGTTTCCTACGGCTAAATCATAAAAATCCCGCCGGTCGGTGGTTTGAAAGCCCGCGATGGTGATGTCTGCTTTTGGATAGAGCTGTTTTGCGATGCGTCCGGTGATGGAATCCAGTTCCACACCAAAGAGGTGGCTGCCCGCCATGCTGTCAGGAAGCATACCGAAGAAATTGCCCACGCCGCAGGAGGGTTCCAGGATGTTGCCGGTCTGGAATCCCATTTTCCCCACCGCTTCATAAATGGCCTGGATAACGGTAGGGCTGGTGTAATGGGCGTTTAAGGTGGTCCCTTTGGCGGCTTCATATTCCTCCGGGGACAGCGTTGCGTAGAGTTCCGCAAACTCCTTGGCCCAGGCGGGCTTGCTCTCGTCAAAAGCGTCTGCCAGACCGCCCCAGCCCACATACCGGGAAAGGGTTTCCTGTTCCTCCGGCGTGGCCTGCCGGTTTTCAAACTCCAATTCTTTCAGGAGATTGATTGCGTCCATGTTGGCCCGAAACTTTGCTTTTGGTCCTCCTTCGCCCAGGTGAATGTCGGTGATACGGAAGTTCCCGGCAGTCGGCTGGGGAGGGATGGGTTCCGGTTCATCAAAGCGCAGCGTATGAATCTCTATATCGTAGGGCAGATGGTTCTGTTCGCCCGGATAACGGGTGACGGGGGTGATGGTGATCTGCGGCTCCGGCTCTGGCGCAGGGGGATTCCCAAAATCCGGCTGTTCCTCTGCCAGCTGTTCTTCTGGCTGTGCCGGTTCGTGGGAGAATCCATCCAGTTCCTGCTGGTAGAGGGCGCGCAGGGCAGCGGCAAGCGGCTCCCAGCTTTCATACATCGCTGCCAGCACCGTTTCATCTTCCCGCAGAATCTCCACTTCCATGCCGTTTGCGGAGGCCCGGTAATCCGCCGTATCTCCGGTTTCCAGCTGCATGGTTTCCACTGTACCGGAAAACCGCTGGGAAAGATGCTGGGCGACAGCCGGATTGCCTGCGCCGCTTCGGAGCAGCGCCGCTATATCTTCCTTTGCCCCTGCATCCAGCAAACCGCCCTCCCCGGTCAGGACTTCCCGCAAATCCGGGGAAAACTGGTCCAGATCGGCGGGGAGATAGTCGGTGATGGCGCTGTTGCGCGGGTCCTGCCGGATGGCGCGTTCAAACTGTTCTTTGCTTTCCGTCCGGTAAATGGGGTAGGCCAGCGCGGGGTCATTCAGCTGGACATAGCCCCGCTGCAAATCGGTGATGCGGTACTCGGTATTTTCCAGAAAAACAAAATCCCCTACGCCATAGGCCGATGCCAGCGGGTCGCGGCGTTCTTCCACGATGGATGCGGTTTCTGTGGCTGGCGTTCCCTGTACTGGTTCTTCCTGCCGGTCTGCCTCTGTGAGCCGTTCCACATCAACCATGACCTGCTGGATAAAGGGGTCATTGTCCAGCTTCTCCGGTTCTGTTACCTGCCCGTTTACAATGCCGCGCTGGGCCAGATTTTCCCGGATTGCGATAGGGTCTATATCGTCCAGATTATCCCGTTCTGCCTCTGTAAAAAAGCGGTCCTCTTTGATAAGCTGGGCGATCCGGCGCTGTACCTTAGGCCAGGGCAGTTCCATTTCTTCGGGGCTTCCGGCGCGGACAATGAACAGGTTTGTATGTTCAGGACCGCCGTACTCCCTGGACAGCCATGCGGCAGTATCTTTTTCCCTCCCATGCTCTTTCATATAGCGGACTACGGCCCGTTTGCTGTCCATATCGCCGTTCCATGCACAGAGGGCTTCGTCAATATCGTCCTGGGAGAGAGGGCGCAGAAGCTCATGGAGCTTTGGATAGGTTTCGGCAATCACCTCTTGATGCAGGCGGTGGCGGAACTCCGGCACATCCGAATACTGTTTGAGAAGCTGCAAATCACCGGAGCCAAGAACCGCGCGGCGTACAGCGGCGTTGCCCTCAATCACAGCGTTTTCATGGTCAGTATGGCCGCAGGCGTTGCGGTATGCCGTATCCTCCATGATGGCGGCGGTCACAACCGGCTTGTACTGTTCCAGCAATTCTTCCAGCGCGGGCTGGGGCGGTTCTGTTTCGGTTTCATGGACAGGAGCAGGCTGGCTCTGTGATTCTACAATGCCCGCCTCTGCCAGTTCCTTTTCTGCCTGGATTTTCTCATACTGTTCCCGTTCTGCTTCGGTCAGATAACGATCCTTTTGGATCAGGCCGGCAACCAGCTTCACGACCTTATCCCAGGTCAGGCGTACATCGTCACAGCCGTTTTTCTGGTAGCGCAGGCCCTTTCCATCGTGATCTTCGCCACTGTGCGTTGCACCGGACAGTGCGTGGGAGCGTCCGCCGGTTCCGTATTCCTGCCGGAGAAACGCGGTTTTTTCCTTGTCGGTATGGGGCTGCTGGAAAAAGGCATAAATGCGCCCTTTGCCCCCGGCAAAACCGCTGCCGCCAGAAAGGGCCGCGCCGATCTCATCCTCCGTAATAAACTGCTTAACCGCAGGAACCTCTGCCATTTCAGATGAAAAGGCTTTGCGGGGCAGTGACAGGTCTTTCAGGTTTTCCCAAATCTCCTTTGGCTTGTGGTAATGGAAACGCAGCAAGTTACGGTCTTGCGTATAGGCAGTCCAAAAGGCGGCGTATTCTTCTGTGAGGGGCTGGCGGAAAGCCGGGTCACGCAGCTGCTCAGTGAGCCATGCGGATTCTTCTGGAAACCCGTTGCCCTTGATTTCTGACAGACTGGGTAAATATCCGGCTTCTCTGGCTTCATCGCTCAAATCGTGATACAGGTTCCAGAGCTTGTTGGCAAGGAGGGAGCGTTCATAACCCTCCGCCTCGGCAAGCTCCACATTGGAAGCAAATTGACCGGATTCCAACAGCTCGCCAATACGCTCCGCCGCGCCCTCCCAGGAAATAACCTGTGCGGATTTATCATATCGGGCGGATTTTCCATGAGAGAGATGGATTCCGTCCTCGCCGTACCAGACTGTGATACGGCCTGCATCGGTGGTAAAACCGTTGCCGCCATGATAGAGGGATTGCAGGGCGGCAGCTATTTCCGGGACCGGCTTCTGCTTTTCAAATTCAGCTGTCACGCGCTCCCGCAGACGGTCGGTATTGCCGCCCAGCCGCAGTACATGGTCAATGTCCTTTTGGGCAAAAGAAAAAGCAGAGGACGCTTTCACATTCTCTGCTTCATCAATATTCTGAATCTGTTCCGTTTCGGAAAGAAACAGGTTTAAGGTCAGCTGTTGATAAGTTCCGCCAGCAGAATCTCCTCCGCCTGGGCCTTGCAGCTGTTCATCAGGCCCACCCACTGCATCATGTCGCGGGCTTTCAGTTCCTCGGTCACGCCCGCCGCCTGCGCCAGTTCCGGCATCAGCTGCTCCAATCGGCTGTTCGCGGTCCGGTCGATCTCCAACAGGTGCGGGTACAGCTTCTCGCTCATCAGCAGACGGTTGTAAAGGATGGGCCGGTGATCCTTCAAGTAGGTTTTCCGCATCCTGCCGTACTTGCCCAGGGGCGTTTCGGGCTGTTCTGTCAGTTGCAGGTTGGGAATCAGATAATCCCCGTTCTGAATGTAAGTTAAGGTGTTGTTCATTTTGCTGGCTCCTTTCTTTGTTGGCCTCTCGCTCCGCATTTAAGATAGTGACGCCGATCTGCCGCAGCACCTGCTGGTTGATCTGGCTGACCGCCGTTCCCAGCGCCCCAACGGTGGCCGGTGTGTTGAAATCGAAAACCGGCATGAAATCCTCGTGGGTGAAATACTGCTCCGGGGCCAGCCCGCAGCGGGACATCAGGGAATAGGCGATGCTGACGGTGGCGGCGGCTTTGAATTGGACTTCGATGTTAAGTTCATCGTACTCCTCCAAAAAGGAATCGTCAACGATGTAAAGGAAGTCCCGCCCGTTGTCCGCCCAGTATTCCCCGGCCAGCCTGCGGGCGATCTCGGTCAGCTGCCCGCCTAAATCATCGCCGCCCACCCCATACCGGTTTTCCAGCATGGCGGAGATGGAATCTATATGCCGTTCCTCCATCTTCCAGAGCCAGGGTGTGCGGGAGTGCGGGCGGGTTCCGGTGTCGGAGATGTCAAAGACATACCGCAGCCGGGTCCGGTCCCCGGAATCGTCCACCAGGGCGATGCCCTTGGAGCCGCGCCGGACATAGCGGCCCATCTTGTCATTCCACAGGTCATACTCCGCACAGGCGGTAGCGTCCGGGCGCTGGGCGTAGATCATCAGCTGGTCATGGAACGGGTATTTGTAAAGCCTGGAGGCTGTGTCCAGAAACCGCATCCACTCATTCCAGCTGGAAGTGAGCTGCACCGCCGCATGGTCGGCCATCTGTGCGTACATCTGCGCTTTGGTTGCCATTGTTTTCGGCCCTCCTTTCGGGTTTTGGATAAAAGGAAGGGGCGGCACAGCGCCAGCCCCTCCGGTCTATTGGTTCCTATTCGTCAAAGTCCGGGTACAGTTCCAGACTGTCAAACTCCGCGTCCGTCATGGCGCGCAGCTTATGAAGGGCGCTGTCGGTCAGTTCCATCAGCTCCGTTTCCTCCGGCGAGAGATAGCCGCGCATCTCGGTCAGGCTCTCCATCAGTCCGGCGCGGGTTCCGGTGTTGTAAATGCACATCAGATTCATTTCTTCAAAGGTAAAGTGTCCCATATCAAAGCTCCCTTTCCGCGCTCTTTTTCGGCGCTGTCTTTTTGCTTTCCTGCTTCGGCTGCTGGTGGAGCTGTTCCACCACCGATTTCCGCTTGTCCCCGTCCTCCCGGTGGACAGCCGCCGCCAAATCCATCAGGGAAATCGGCTGGCCGCTTCTGGCCTGCTGTTCCAGCTGGGCTACGGTCGGCTCTTTGGGACCGTTGTTGATGATCCCGTCAATCATGCCGTAATCGTCCTCCATAGACATTTCCGCATTTTTCAGCGGGTTCGCGTCAAGAAAACCGGTGATCTGCTGAAAGCCAAAGCTGTCGCAGTAATGACAGGATAACGCGCCGTCCCTGCGGATGGCAACGATGTCGCTGACGCTCATGGAGGGGCTGTGATAGTCCTTGGGGTGTTCGTTGTTGAAGCGGTAGAACAGCTGCTCCGCCACAGCCTCCGGCGTGTCTTTGCCGGAAAGGGGCGCGGTGTAGATCAGGTTGTAATTCTCACGCTCCACCTCGCGCCCGATGGATTGGAGCCAGTCCAGCCCCTCAAAGCGGATTTCCCGCAGGCTGTCATCATCCTTTACCTGATAGATGGCAAAGCAGTCCCCCTCATGGGAGAGAAACGCCTGCTCCCGTTCCTGCTGGCGGTTCAGCCGGTCCTGCACCAGCGCGTCAAAGGCTGGGCTTTCCTCCCATTCCTCGCGGGAAAGGGCGAACACCGTACCGGGCAGCTGGGATTCAAATTCCTCCCGGTCAAAGAGCATTTCCGCGCCGCCCCCGTCCACCACCGCGTACACCGTCAAATCCTGCTCAAACAGTTCCAGCGCCCGCTCTTTGGAGAGGGGCAGCAAGTCCCCGTCCTGATAGCCGCAGTTTTTCAGATCGTCCTCACACAGCGCCGGGTCCGGCATCGGGTATTCATCCAGCGCCTGCTCCGGCGCGTCGGGCAGCGGGGCGGCTTCTGCGGCATGGCCGATGGAATCCAGCGCCCGCGGGTTTTGGCTGGCGGGCAAAAGGGCGTATTCCCGTTCCTGTTCGGCGGTCAGCGGCTGGGGGTAGTCGATACAGCCAAAGGCAGTGATGGAATCCTGTTCCACCTTTACCGGCGCGGCAAGTTCAGTGATGGTTTTCCCGTCCATCAAAGGATAGGTTCCCACATCCAGCGATTCCTGGGTAATGTAATAGCGGAACATGGAGGGGTCCTGCTCCGGCAGTTCGGCGGGGATTTTCCAGGAGGGTTCCGGTTCAGGGGAAACCTCTTGATTCTCCGTATCGGCCTGCGGGTTTTCCGGCTGCATGGTTTCTTTTCCGGCGTCCTGCTCCGGCCCGGATTCCAGATCAATGCCGCGCTCCTTGCAGACCTCCTGAAAATGGCGGTCAATATCGGCAATCAGAGTACCGGCGGTCTTGTTGATGGTTTCCAAGCTGGCCCGCAGTTCCCTCAGCTCCTTGCCCTGGCTCCAGTTCGCAATGTACCCAAAGCTGTTTGCGCCGGTCTGAATCCCAAAATATTGGCAGACCGCGTAAGAGATGCTCTCGGCCTCCACCTCCTCAGTGCGCCGGTCCTTTTTATGGTCCTGCAAAAACCGCTGGGCGGTCTTTTCGCCGCCGTTAAAGTCCAGGCCGGATTCATCGGTCAGGGGGAGATACCCTTGCTCCGGCAGTTCCAGCGGCTTTGCGGTTATGACGGAACCGGCGTGGTTGACGATAACCCGTTCCTCGACCGCAACCGGCGCGCCGGGGTCATCATCGGAACCGCGCAGGTCATAACAAAACAGTCCGTCCGGCAGATCGTCTGCGGCAATCCGCTCATTGGAGAACAGGGCTGGCTGTCCAAACAGCTCCACTTCCTGATACAAGGGCGCGTCCGGGTTGTCCGGCACATCAAAGTTGTGCAGCTTGCTGTGGGCGATCTCATGGACAGCGGCGGAAACGGTCTGCACCTCGCTCATGCCCTGGCGGATGGCGATGCGCTGCTGGCTGGAAGAAAAATATCCGTCCGTATCCGCGTCCATTTCCTCAAACGCAAGGGGAACCGGGGCGGAGCGTTTCAGCGCCTCCATAAACGCCTCAAAGTGCTGGACATTCCCGAACAGGTCCGCCGCCAGGGAGGGCAGGGGCTTTCCGTCCGTCTGGCTCACATCAAACACCTTCACCGGACGAAACAGCGGGATTTCCACCTCTTTTTCCTCCATGACCACCCTGCCGTTTGCGTCCAGCATTGGCGCGTGGGTGTCCGGGTCCAGCTTCTGCTCCTCGATTTTCTTCTTATAGGGGGTGGGCGCGATGATGGTAATGCCGCGCTCGCCCTTCTTCACATGGCGCTCAAACTGGTTCTTCCACTTGTTATAGCCAGCCACAAGGGTTGCGTCCGGCTTCTGCATATAGATCAGCATGGTATTATTGACCGAGTAGCGGTGGAACCGGGACATCACCGACAGATAGCGCATATACTTTTCGCTCTCAAACAGTTCCTTGATGTTCTGCTCAATGCCCTCGGTGATTTCCCGCAATCGCTCCCGGTTGGTAGGTTTCTCTGCCATTTCCTTGTTTCTCCTTTCCAAATCCATGATTTTTGTTAGGTGTTCTGCAATCCATGTTTTTTGTTCCTCGATGCCATCCTCCATCAGAAAGTCCAGAAGATACTCCACATAGTCCTTTTGGTGCAGCGCCTCCACAAAAAGGGGGTGCGGTTCATCCTCCGGGGTCAGGGGCGCAAGGCCGGTTTCCCAGCCCCGCAGCAGATGGGCGTAGTCTGCCAGAGCGCGGAAACACCGCTGTTTTGATTCCCGGAATTTCTGCGCTTCTGACTTTTGACGGACATAGGTTTTCTTCGGGGGCGCCTGGCTGTCATAGAGCAGTCCAAAATCCTGGGCCAGTTTTTCCGCCGCCTCTTTGGGAGAAAGATTATAGAGCTTGGCGGCAAAGTCGATCACATCACCGTCCGCCCCGCAGCCGAAACAGTGAAAGCGGCGGTCTAATTTCATGCTGGGCGTCCTGTCATCGTGAAAGGGACAGCAGGCCATGCCGTTCCGCTTTACCTCGATTCCATAGTGTTCCGCCGCTTCTCTGGTACTGATGGACTGCTTTACCGTTTCAAAGACATTCCCGCCCATGCTTATTGACCGGAGGAGGATTTCAACGGCGGCTTATAGCCTGCGGCCCTGGCGCGCTCACTGGCGGCTTTGCGCCGCTTTTCGCTGTACGGCTCCCGGACCGATACGCAGCGTTTGGGGACAATGAAGTTGTGGGCGTCCTTCTTGATGATCTGCTCCGGGTATTTTTCCGCCAGCTGCTCCAGCTTCTTCATCAGCTTGGGGTCATGGGTATAGACCTCTGCCGCAGACTCGGCCTGGTTATAAAGGAGAACCGTTTCCTGTTCCAGCAGCGACAGCTTCATCACGAGCCTCCTTTCCGCTGGCCAAAGTCCAGCTTGAAGTTCACATACTCGCCGGTATCCTCCAAAAGCACATCCGCGTCATAGGTTTTGCCGGTCTTTTCCGAGTAACAGCCGGTGAGCCTTGCCCGCCCGTCTTTTAAGAGAGCCGCGACAATGGCCTTGGTGGGCTGTTTCTTCTTGGCGCTCCACCACTTGCTGTCTTTCCAGATGGCAAATCTGCAAGTTCCGCTTTGGCAGAAAAACCCCTTTTGCGATTCCGTAACCTCACCGCCGCACCGGGGGCATTTGCCTACCGCTTCGCGGGGAGGGGAGAACAGGTACTCGGTTCCCTTGACCACCTGATAGGTTGCCGCCAGCTCCCGCAGCATGGCGTAAATCCCGGACAGAAACTCCTCCGGGGAAAGCTCGCCGCGCTCGATCTCGCCCAGCCGGTACTCCCACTCGGCGGTGAGAAGCGGGGATTGCAGCTGCTCCGGCAGAACCGTAATGAGGGAACGCGCGTCGCGGGAGGGCATCAGCTGGACCGTTTTTTTGCTCTTTTTCCGTTCCAGAAACCCGGTGGAGGCCAGCTTTTCCAGAATCCCGGCGCGGGTGGCAGGCGTACCCAATCCCTTGCGCTCGGCAGTATCCGGCATATCTTCTTTACCGGCGTTCTCCATAGCCGACAGCAGGGTATCTTCGGTGAAATGTTTTGGCGGGCTGGTTTTCCCCTCCTTGACGGAGGCATTGGAAACGGACAAAGATTGTCCCTCGGAGAGTTCCGGCAGCGTCTTTTCCTCTGGTCTTTCCTCCGGCTCCGGGTCATTTTTCAGACCGGCGTGATAAGCGGCATCCAGCCTGCGCCAGCCGGGGCGCTGAATGGTTTTCCCTTTTGCGGCAAACTCCTGACCGGCGCAGACCAGCGTGGCGGCGGTTTCCTCGTAGAGATGGGGTTCCGCCACCGCGCACAGCAGCCTTGCGGCCACCAGCTCCAACACCGCTTTTTCCCCCACAGGGAGGGCGGACAAATCCGCATCCCGAAGATTGCGGGTGGGGATCACCGCATGGTGGTCGGTCACTTTCTTATCGTTGATGACCGCCTCCGGGTTGCAGGTAATGCCGATCCCCTTTCGGAACGGCATGGCATTGGCGGTGAGGTTGACCAGCACCGGCAGGCCCTCCGCCATATCCGAGGTCAGATACCGGCTGTCCGTCCGGGGATAAGTACACAGCTTTTTCTCATAGAGGTTTTGCAGATAGTCCAGCGTTTGCTGGGCGGTAAACCCCAGCAGGCGGTTGGCGTCCCGCTGTAAGGTGGTCAGGTCATAAAGGGCGGGCGGCTTTTCGGACTTCTCTTTCCGCTGCGCCTGCTTCACCACCGCAGAACCGCCCCGGCAGGCGGTTTGCAGCTCTTTCGCGGCGGTTTTGTCTTTCATTCGCGCCCCCACAGCGGTAAATCCGGGCAGTTCCAGCGCCACCGTATAGAACAGCTCCGGCTGGAAGGCTTCAATCTCTGCTTCCCGCTGGACGATAAGGGCCAGTGTAGGGGACATAACCCGCCCGATGTTGAGGGTCCGGCGGTACAGCACCGAAAACAGCCGGGTGGCGTTGATGCCCACCAGCCAGTCAGCCTTGGCGCGGCAGAGCGCCGCCTGATGCAGACCGTCATAGTCCGCGCCGGGGCGGA
Organism: Clostridia bacterium; assembly: GCA_910576325.1. Taxonomy (GTDB): domain Bacteria; phylum Bacillota; class Clostridia; order Lachnospirales; family Lachnospiraceae; genus Laedolimicola. The sequence goes on along the minus strand of CAJTIM010000030.1, from coordinate 27,898 downwards.
GGTTTTCAAAGCCCTCCCGGATTGCCGAATCCTCCATGCTGGAAATCCAGAGCCGCTTCATGGGCTTTTTGCAGCCCGCCAGCTCATAGACGTTGCGGAAAATCAGTTCGCCCTCCCGTCCCGCGTCACAGGCGTTTACCACCTCGGTCACATCCGGGGCGCACAGCAGCTTTTTGAGAATATCAAACTGTTTCTTCTTGTCCCGCCCCACGCTCATTTTCCAGTCCGAGGGCAGGATCGGCAGATCGTCATAGCGCCACTTGGCGTATTTAGGGTCATAGCTGTCCGCATCGGCAAGCCCGGCCAGATGCCCCACGCACCAGCTGACCCGCCAGCCGTTCCCTTCCAGATACCCGTCCTTGCGGGCATTGGCCCCGATTACAGCGGACAGGCTTTGGGCCACCGACGGTTTTTCAGCAATCACAAGGCGCATAATCTTCATCCTCCCATTCTTCCCGCATAGATGTACGCAGTTTTTCCTCAATGCTGTTATCCTCTGTCAGCATCAGGTCATAGCCAAACCGGTAATCATATCGGTACAGTTTTCCTACCAGATCATTGATGAGGATGCGGCAGGCCAGAATGACACGTTTTTTATCCACCTGCATCAGCTGGTAGCGTTGATAATCGCTGTAATAGGACTCATGCCGGTGCGCGCGGCTGTTGGCGTCCTCCAGCAGCCAGTCCACCGGGTCCTGGCAGCCTTCCTCTTTTTCCCCCTCCATATATTTCAGCAGTTCCATCACCATCGGAAAACTCTGCTCGTCCATGCGGGCTTCTTCTTTCAGATAGCCGATCAGGGCGCATAAAAGCAGGCGGGCCGCTGTCTGTTCCCGTTCCGTTAATGCCTCCATCGTCTTTGCGGCGTCCGGCAGAAGCCTTTCTTCTACAAAAGTTTCCACATCGCCGGAGTACAGCTGGCGGATGGAATCTATGGACAGCGGGGCGGCTGTGTCGCCATCCATAGAAAAGTCATAAAGGTCGTCGCTCTGTGCAGGCTTTTTCCGAAGTTTGCGTGTCAGGGCAGAAACAATGTCGCCGCCCAGATACACCGCCAGACAGCACAGGTCAAAAACAGCAACGATTTTGATAAATAAAATAAGATACTTCATTTCCGATCTCTCCTTTCTTTCAGCTGCTTTTCCAGTTCCCGGTGGCAGAATCCCACACAGGGCCTCCCGTAGTTGCCGCAGCCATAGCAGGGGTGGCTTTTGGGTAAAGAAGGAGGGCGGGAAGTTTTCTTCCTGCCCTCCGGTTTCTGTGTCATCATGCGCTCAAAGGGGCTGTCAGTGAAGCGGGTCATTCCGGTTCTTCCTCACTTTCCTCCGGTTCCTCCTCCGCGCCCTCCTCGGATTCCCACAGCTCATCTTCCTCATCGCCGTAGTCGTAATCGTCCAGATTGTCCGGGCCTTTGGTTTTCGGCTTGTTCTTCATAAACTTGAAGTAGTAGAGCGCGCCCCCGCCGCCTAACAGGGCCACAACCAAAAGCAGGACAGCCGGATTCATGCCGGACTTTTTCTCCGGTTCCGGCTCCATTGCAGGCGGCTCCTCCGGTTCCGCCGCCTTGCCGGTGCAGCTTGTCATGGTAAAGGCGCAGACCGGGCAGTTCCGGTTGATTGCGCCTGCCTGACATTTCTCGGTGCAGCTGCAAACAGCGGGAGGCTCCTCGCTGTCCCCGTCCTCCATCAGCGCCATCAGGTCGGCTTCGTCTACCTGGTTGAGAAAATGGACGGTGTTTTCCCCCTCGTCATCCCGGTCCACCAGAATGTAAAAGTAGTTGCCGTTTTTGGTGGTAACGGTAATCAGCTGTTTGTTCCCGCCGTAATCGTCCACCAGGGTGGCGTTGCCATCCGGGGTGAGGGGCGGCGTTTCCTCTGGCTGCTCCATCTGTACGTTGGAATCGTTGGTTTCATCAGCCGGTTCCCCGCCGCCGCCCGCGTAGGCGGGGACAGAAAAACCGCCCATAAGAACCAGGGCGGTGCAAAGCGCGGCCAGTGTCCGCAATAGCTTTTTAGATTTCATCGTGATTTTCCTCCTTCTCTTGGGCATCGGGGGCAGAAGCTCCCATGCCCGGAATCCCGCCGCCGGACAGCAGCGCGTTCAGCTCCTGCGGGGTCATGCGGACCGCCCGCACCAGCTGGACGATTTGCAGGTTCTCCGCCTCGGTTTTCTGCGCCTCCAATTCCCGCAGCTTGTTCTGGTATTCCGCCAGCTTTTCGCGGGTCTTTGCGATCTCCCGGTCAATCCGGTCGATTTTGTTCGTTGCCATCTGTAACACTCCTTCCCACATGGTTTAGTTCCAGTTCATCAGGCCGTAGCCCTTGATGCACTGGTAATTCAGGTCATAGCTTTTGATTTTGCAGGCGTCGCCGGAATTGCCCTCCACCGTATAGACCCGGCTCCCGTCTGTGCCGATCACAATGCCGACATGGTCGGCGGAACCGTCCAAATCCCAGTCAAAGAAAATGGCGTCGCCGGGGGCGATGTTGGCATATCCGCGTCCGCCCCATTGCCCATGCGACTGGAACCAGGGTACGCCCTGGGACTGACAGCCAGCAAAGCGCGGTTCGCTTTTCCCGGCCTGGTTATAGCACCAGCTCACGAAGCAGGCGCACCATTCCACCCGGCTGTTAAAGCCGTACCAGCTCCAATACGGATAGCCGCCCACGTTTCCCACCTGACGCTTCGCCAGATCCACCAGTCCCGGATTGCCGGGGCGGGTCCCGTTTATAAACTCCACGCCGCTCAAATCTTCGGAATTTCCCATATCCGGGGAACCGCCGCCAAACAGCAGCGGCTTGTTGCCCCTGGTGGCGATGTAGACCTGGTACATCTCATATTCATCCGGGGTGAGCAGTTCCGGCGCAAGGGCGGCAATCTGGGTGTTCACAAGCTCCACATGGAGGATGTAGTATTCATAGGGGACTTCCTCGCTGGTCGTTTCCCCGGTTTCCGGGTCGGTGCTGGTTTCGGTGCGGTAGCGGATTTCCACCTCCTCGGTCAGCGTCAGGACATATTGGAGGTCAAAGACCCGCTGTAACTGTGCCGCCGCGCTCTGGGGCGTGTATTCATGGAGCAGGGCGCTTAAATAAGCCGCCAGCTCATGGGGATTGTGGCCGATAGGGTCCAGATTGTACCGGTACTCGTCATAGCCTGGGTGCAGGCTCTCCATGTTGTCCAGTTCGGCTTGCAGTTCCGCCTCCTTTGCGGCATAGTCCGCTTCCGTCCCCAGCATATCCTCGTCTTTGGAGGGATAGGTGGAGCCGGACACCGCCGAGCCGACGCTCTGGGCCAGCATGGAGCAGGAGGACAGGGTATTCATCAGCAGGCAGACCAGCAGAAACAGCGCCAGCACGATCAGGAATCCCTTCTTGTGCCGCATGACAAACCGGCCTGCCTGTTCCGCTTTTTCTTTGACAGACTTTGCCGCCTTGCCGGTCTTGTGCGCGGTCTTGGCAGTATGGCCTGCGGCCTGTGCCGTATGCCCAGCCGTTTGACCGGCGCGTTTGGCGGCGGCATATTCCTTTTTGATGGCCTGCTTTTGCTGCCAGCGGGAAAGGGGGTTGCTGGCAAGCTGGGGGTTCTCCGCCAGGGACTTTTGGTACAGGGCGTTGATGTTTGCTTTTTCCAGCTTTTGCTCCGCCCTTGCCGCTTCGCGGTAGGGTTTCAGCTTATGGCTGCGGTATCCCTCCCGCACCAGCCGCGCGCTGACTTCAACAGCCTGCTCAGTCTTGTGCGCCCCTTCCACGCCCACATTGTCCTGTTCGGACTTGCGGATTTCCTTATGCGCCCCGGCAAGCAGCGCGTTGGCCGGAGCGCCCCGTACCGCATGGGACAGCTTGGAGGGCGGCTTTGCCTGTTCCTTAAAGGTCAGTTTCGTTGTTTTCTTTCCGGTATCGGGGTCCATAACGGTCTGCCGGACCTTCTTTTTGGGTATCCTGGCCTGCGCCTTGTCTGCCCGGACAGCCGCTTTCTCCGCGCGGCGGATCGGCTTTTCCAGCGCCGGGTCGGTCCGTTCCTCCTCGGTAAAGCGCAGGCGCGGCTCCTTAATCAAACCATTCCCCCAGCATCAGCGCCTCCATCATATAGAGCAGTTCCATATAGAGGCCCATGCCAGCCGGGGTGTGTAAAGGACGGAGGATCAGGCAGGCATAGACCTGTGCCAGCACATCGGCCAGAAGCTCCGCGCCCCGGCCCTCCATAATCCTGCCGCCGGTGCCGGGGGAGAGGCAGCACCAGATTTCCGCAAGGCGGAGCAGGCCCGTTTCCCCGTCACGGTTCAGTTCTGCCGCCATGCTCTCCGCAGTACGGCACTCGCTTACCGCGTCCGCCATCGCCAGAAGCAGCTGGCGGCGCTGAATGTCCATCGCCCGCTTCAAAAACAGCCGGGGATTGTGTTTGATTTTCTGTGCAGTCATGATTGCTTTCCCTCCTTTAATTCCTGTAATTTTGTGGTCATGATGCGGTACAGCTCGGTGTCCTTGGGGAACCGGTCGATAAAGGGCAGGATGATGTTGCCGTAGAACAGCAGCCCTTCGCCCTCGCCGGAGTGGGTCACATAGGACAGCTGGTGCGGGGAGATGCCCAGCTGCCTTGCCAGAATCTGCCGGTCCCCGCTTGCCTGGTTGAGCATATATACAAAGTCCGAGTTCTCAAAGATGTTCTCGATCTCCCGGCTGGCAAGCAGGTCCTTGATGTTCTGGGTGATGCCGGTGGGAATCCCGCCCCACTTCCGAAACCGTTTCCAGATTTCAATGGTATAGGCGGCGGTCTGGTCCTCTTTGAGCAGCAGGTGCATCTCGTCAATGTAGTAACGGGTGGACTTGTGGGCGGCGCGGTTGATGGTGACGCGGTTCCACACCTGGTCCTGCACCACCAGCATCCCGATTTTTTTCAGCTGCTTGCCTAACTCCTTGATGTCATAGCAGACAATGCGGTTGTCGATGTTTACATTGGTCCGGTGGTTGAACACATTCAGGGAGCCGGAAACATAGATTTCCAGCGCCGTAGCGATGTACTGCGCCTCTTTTTCCTCCTGGGTCAGCAGGAGGTTATACAAATCCTCCAATACCGGCATATTCTCCGGCTGGGGGTCGTTCAGGTAATCATGGTAGACCAGCCGCACACAGCGGTCGATGATGGTTTTCTGGACCGGCTGCAAGCCCTCCTTGCCGCCCACGATCAGCTCGCACAGCGACAGAATGAAGTCGGATTTCAAAGACAGCGGGCTTTCATCGTCCGAGTAGTCCAGGTTTAGGTCCATCGGGTTAATGTAGTCCCCGGAGGTGGGCGAAATCTTGATAACCTGCCCATGCAGCCGCTCCACAAGGGGCGCGTACTCCGATTCCGGGTCGCACACGATGATGTCATCGGTGGTGAGCAGAAAACAGTTGGCGATTTCCCGCTTGGCGGAAAAGGACTTGCCGGAGCCGGGAGTGCCTAAAATCAGGCCGTTGGGGTTTTTCAGCTTCTTGCGGTCCACCATGATAAGGTTGTTGGACAGGGCGTTGATGCCGTAGTACAGCGCCTCTTTCCCGTTCTGGAAAAGCTCCTGGGTGGTGAAAGGAATAAAGATGGCGGTGCTGGAAGTGGTCAGCCCCCGCTGGATTTCCACCTGGTTTTGTCCCAAAGGCAGGCAGCTCATCAGCCCTTCCTCCTGCTGGAAGTCCAGCCTTGCCAGCTGGCAGTTGTACTTTTGGGCGATGCTGGACGCCTGAAACACGTTGTTGCCCAGCTGTCTGGCGGTGTCCGCCGTATTCAGGATCAGGAAGGTCACAAGGAACATTCTCTCGTTGCGGCTCTGTAAATCCTGCAACAGCTTTTTGGCCTCGTTTCCGTAGGTAGCCAGATCGCTGGGAATGATGTCCATGTCGTACCCTGCCCGGACCGCCTTTTTCTGTTCTTCGATCTTGGCCCGGTCCAGGTCGGTGATTTTGCGCTTGACTGTCTTGATGGCCCTTACCTGATCCAAGGACTGCACATGGAGGCTGACAATCAGGGAGCTTTCCATATCCAGAAAATCCGCCAGCATCCGGTCGTTCAATTCCGGCGCGAGAATCTGCACAAAGCTGACCGCGCCGTACTTTTTCCCCATGCGGAACTGCCTGCCGGTGCGGAACTCAAAGGAAGTGGGGGCGATGAAGTCCTTGGTGGAAAGGCCGGAGGGGGCCAGCCAGTCCCACGAAAAGGAAAAGGGAACCTGTTCGTCCATGTGGAATACGCCATGCAGCTGGGACAGCCGCGCCCGCCCGTCCAGCGGCTCCGCCACTACGCCCAGCCTCTTGAAGTTGTTGAGCAGGTCGGTTTCAATCCGTTCCAGCCGGGGCTTTGCCGCCCGGATGCTGTCCGCGTCAATGCCGAAGGTCAGGTATTTTGTCTTAATCAGGCCGTTGTTCCCCTTTGCCAGCTGGTTTTGCAGCATCTGGGTGTACTCGCCGCGGATGTTGTCAAAATCATCCCCCTGGGGCGGGATGGTGATGGACCGGGCAAAGGTTTCCTGGGACGCGGCCAGGTTGAGGAAGGACAGCTGGAACCGGATGGAGCTGTCAAAGTAGTTGAGGAAATCGCACCAGCCCTCGAAGATGGCGGTCTTATCCTCGTTTTGGGACAGCTGGTAATTGATGTCCTGAAACTGAATGGTCTTGGTATAGTAGCAGCCGGTCACGCGGCAGATGCCGTCCGGCCACATCCGTTCATAGGGGATGCTGTCCTGCGCGGAAATCCCCTTCTGGTCAGTGCGGCTGGCGCGGGAAATGGCGGCTTCGATCTGCTTCCGATCCGCGCGGGAGAGCTTCTTTTTCACCGGCATTGGCCCTTCGCCCTCCGGCGCTCTGCCGTTTGTCCGGTTTTTCTTTGCCGTAAACAATGTCATACACCTCCTTGTCGAGTTTGTCCTGCCGCTCCAATACGGCATAGAAGTTGTTGGTCTGGTAGGGGCGCTGCCGGGGCCGGAGAAAGGATACCCGGATCATGTTGCCGATGATCTTTTCCAGCGGCTGGCCGTTCTTCTCGTACATCGCCAGCAGGAAAAAGGGCAGCATGACAAGCATCATGCACAGGGCGGCGGCGCTGTTCCCGGCTGGCCCCCGAAGCAGAAAGAAAAGCGGTACGCCAATCAGCGCCCCGCTGCCAAAGCAGACTAACTGCCGCTTGGTGAGGTTGAAGGCCACCTTTGTCTTGACCTTCGTTAAGTCTTTGGGTACTGGTACATAAGCCATTTTTGCACACTCCTTTCGTTAGTGGGCCTGGAAGATTGCCTTGGCCATGCTGCCGCTCTTAAAGAGGGTCAGGCAGAGCAGGACCGTATATCCCACACAGGACCAGATGGCGGCAATCGTATCCTCATCGGTGGCGATGTTCTGCACCAGGACCGCGTAGATTGCCACGCATACCATGATAAGGAACGCCTGAAAGCCTAACGCCATCAGGGAACGCAGGTAATTCTGCCCCATGCCGCCCCATTCCCTGCCCATCATAGCAGCCATCGGGACCGGCGCGACCGAGGTGACGAGATATATTTCCAGCATACGGCCATAAATGACGATAAAAATACAGATGGTCAGCGCCCACATGGTAAGGCCGATAAACAGGGACTGGAACCACAGCCCGAACAGCGGCCCCAAATCCATCTCCATGAGCCTTGGCTCCAAATCCGCCATCGCGGAGGAAATGTCGATGGAAGCGTCCGCGCCGATGACGCCGGAAGCCTGGGCCACGATGCCCTGGGCCACATCAAATACGCCCATCACGATATTCCAGGTGTTGGTGACAATGAGGATGGCACAGGCGGTCTTGAAAATCCACTTGAAAAACACAGCGGTTTCAATATCGTGGAAGTTGTTCTTGTCAGTGATGATCTGAATCAGCTCCAGCGTCATCACAAAGGCCAGGATCACGCCTGCTATGGGAAGGATGACGGTTTCCGAAAGGCTTTGGACCATGCTGAAAATACCCGCGTTCCAGCCCTGGGGCGTCTGCCCGATCTGCCCCGATATGTCCGCCACCTGGTTGTTGACCGAATCAAACATACTGGAAAGGTTGCTCATAATGCCGCCCACCAGCATTTCTTTCAGCCAGGTGGTGATTGCATCCAGCAGAAAATCCATACGGTGCTACCTCCTTTCCGCCCCTCCCGCGTCTGCGGGAGGGGCAAAGGTATGGGTGTTTCTGGTGCGGGGATTAGCCGAACAGACCGGAGAGCAGGGGTACAAGCACCATGCCGATCAGGGCAACGCCGCCGCCCGCCATGAGCTGCTTCATGCCCTGGCTTTTTGCTCATGTGAGATAAAGAAGTAAAAGAAGTGTAAAAAATTTTGCCGTTCCCTGTCCGGCTGACTGCCGGACGGGTCGGGCTTTAGTCGGGCAACTCTACCTTGCCGACAAAAGAGTAATAGATTTCGATTTCCTGTCTGCGGAGCTTCCCCCGGCGTTTCCCGTCAAGGGCTTCCGATTCGTGGATTACGATTTTCTCCACAAACTCCCGTAACAGGGTAGGGGTAAGTTCCTCAAAGCTGGTGTACTTGCGTACCACTTTCATAAACTTTTCAGCGTTTGCCGTGGCTTCCAGTGTCCTTGAAAGCTCGCCCTGCAGAACGGCGGCACGCTCTTTCAGTTCCTTTTGCTCGGCTTCGTAGTCTGCCGACAATTCCGTGAAACGCTCGTCCGATATACGCCCCGCCACACTGTCCTCATACAGCCGCTTGAAGATAGCGGAGAGTTCCGCAATCCGCTTTTCTGCCGCTTCCAGCTCTTTCTTCTTGGCGGCGTTCCGGCGTTTGCTCCCGTCCTCGGTCTGCTCGGTCAACAGCTTCATAAACCGGGCTTCATGCTTTGCGGCGTAGCTGGTGACTTTCCGCAAATTCTCGGTCACTCCCTCGGTCAAGAGGTCGGTGCGGATAAAGTGCGCCGTACAGTCTGCCGTGCGCTTCTTGTAGCTGCCGCAAATATAACAGTCTTGCCGCCTTTTGTCCGTCTGATACCTCTGCTGGTACATGACGCTGCCGCAATCCGCACAAAACAGTATGCCGGAGAACAAGCCCACTTCATCATAGCGGTTGGGGCGTTTGCGCTGCTTGCGCAGCTCCTGCACACGCTCCCATGTGTCACGGTCTATGATAGGCTCGTGGTGGTTCTCAAAGATTACCTGCTTTTCTTCGGGGTTCTCCTTGCTCTGTTTTACCTTGTAGGACACTTTCTCGGTCTTGAAGTTCACAAGGCAGCCCGTGTATTCCCGGTTTTCAAGGATATGCGCCACGGTGTTTGTCGCCCACCTGCACTCATAGCCGGGGTGGTAGCGGCGTGTGCTTCCCGTCCGGCGGTATTCCAGTGTTCCCGGCGTGGGTGTCTGCTGTTCCGTCAAGACACGGGCAATCTTGGTCGGTCCATTCCCGGCAAGGCAAAGGCTGTAAATCTGCTTCACCACGGGGGCGGCTTCCTCGTCAATGATGAAATTTTCGTTCTCGTCCATGAGGTAGCCGTACACGGGCTTGCTTGTGACAGGCTTCCCGCTCATGCCTTTTGAGCGTTTTACCGCCCGGATTTTCTTGCTCGTATCCCTCACCAGCCATTCGTTAAAAATGTTACGCAAGGGGGCAAAATCGTTGTCGCCCTGTGCGCTGTCAACGCCGTCATTGATTGCAATGAAACGGACGTTTTTCTGTGGGAAAATCATTTCCGTATACATTCCCACTTGTAAGTAGTTTCGCCCTAACCGTGACATATCCTTTACGATAACCGTTCCCACAAGCCCCGCTTCAATGTCGGCAAGCATGGACTGGAAGCCGGGTCTTTGGAAATTTGCCCCGGAATAACCGTCGTCCGTGTACCATTTCAGATTGCCGAAGCCGTTCTGTTTGGCGTAGTTTTCAAGGATTCGCTTCTGGTTGCTTATGGAATTGCTCTCGCCTTGCAGCTCGTCCTCATGGGATAACCTCGGATAAAGGGCGGTGATTTTTTGGGTGGTCTGTCTTAACATGGTTTCCTCCGTTTCCGACAGCCAGCCCCACTATTCCGTATGTCTATTATACCATAGGGCGGGGCTGGCTGTACAGTCCTTTTTGCTACTTTATGGCACATAATGTCGAATAAATTTCAGTAAGGAATGTCACTTTACATGGCATGGGCGGCAGTTCCCCCGGCTGCGCTTTCCGCTTCCAGCACTTTCATCATCTTGTCGGCGGCGGTGGCGGTGGTGTCCTGTTTGAAGTAGCCGGAAACCACAAGGACGGTGTTCCCCCGGCGTACCTCGGTCACGCAATCCGGGCGGCGGGCGGTAGTGGCGGTGCTTCTGTTGGGGGTGTCGGTCATAGGCTCTCCTTTCTGTTCAGCAGCGTTTTAAGACGTTCCATTTTCGCCTGTGCTTTGGCTTTTCTGAAATTCTCCCCGGTAATGCAGACGGGGCAGCACATTTCCGTAAGGCGGTCATAAATGCGGGCGTGGGCGGTGTCCTCCGGGTTCTGCAATTCTTCCAGCGTGAGGTTCGTTGTCACGATTAACGGCTTGCCGCTGCGGTATCGGCTGTCAATCACGTTGTAAACCTGTTCAAGCCCGTATTCCGTGCCACGCTCCATGCCGAAATCGTCAAGGATAAGCAAGGGGAAGCTGCAAAGGTGGGAGATATATTAGTTGCGGTCTTTGAAGCTGGCGGCAAGGTCGTTGAGTATCGCCGCAAAGTTTGTCATGCACACGGAAATCTCTTTCTCCATGAGGGCATTGGCGATACACCCGGCAAAATAGCTTTTCCCTGTGCCGACACTTCCCCACAAAATCAATCCGTGGTTTTCATCTTTCATCTGCTCCCATAGCTCCACATATTTACGGGCATAGCACATTTGCGGGCATTTCCCGTTGTCGTTCCCGAAAGTCCATTCCCTCATAGCCGGGTCGGTGAAGCCCTTTCTTTTCAGCCGTTCCACTTCCTCCCGGTGCTTCTGCTCCCGGTCTGCGGCTTCCAGCGTTTCCGCTGGCAGTCACATTCTTTGGGGTGGCGGTCACGTCCGAAAAAGGTCTTTCCCTCTGCAAAATAGGCTTCTTTGGGCTGGCGGCAGCTCCCGCAATACAAAAGCCCGTCCTCGCCCGTGTAGTCCTCCGGCTCTGCTTCCTGTGCCGTGGCAAGCCGGAAAATAGCGTTATCGTAATCACACATAAAATTGTTCCTCCTTGTTCATGGTCTTTCACGCCCTGTTTACGGGGCGTTATATCTATGCGTTCAAAGGCTCTCGCCCTCTTTGTAGGAATAATCGGGGATTCCCTTTTTCGGCTTCCCCTTTGCCCTGTCATCAGCCGCCCAACGCCGGATAGTGGCGGCATGGTTCTTGTATTTCTTCCCGCTGGAAGCGATATAGCCGGATAAGCGGTCTATGTAATATTCCCATTTGCCGGGAAGTTCCTCTTGCAGCTCCGCAAGCTCTTTTTCTGACAGGAATACATTTTCATATCTGCCAAAAGGGGCGGGGGCTGTCTGTCCTGTTTTTATCTCTCCCTCTCTCTTTATCTCTAACTCTATATCTATCTCTTTCTCTATCTCTGGTGGACAAATGTCCGCCCCATATGGTGGACGTTTGTCCGCCACGGCTTCCGGCAGGGCTTTCTGTTCCTGTAAAGCCCGCCTTGCCCGGCGTTTGCGCTCCCCCTCGGTAGAGGACTGACCGATTAAAAGCTCAATGTTGCTCATGTATAAAGCCCCGTTCTGCAACGGCTCTACAAGCCCCAGCTTCATAAAAATCTGCAAAGCCCTCTCCACTGTGCCGACTTGCTGGCGGGTGATTGTGGCTATCATCTGTGCGGTGTAGGGGATATTCTCGGCAAGCTGGAGCTTTCCCCCGTTTTTCAGCGATTTTAGGTACAGCTTCAAGAGGATGTTTGAGTAGAGCATACCGTCCTGCATACTTTCCAGCAGCACGATAGCGTCCTCGTCAAAATAGCTCTCTTTCAGCTTTAGGTAGTAATATTTGCGGTTGTCTGCCATTCGTTCCTCCTTATGGTCTGTTCTGTGGCTTCTGTTACGCAATTAAAGCGGCTTTTGTGGGGGTAAAGGATAAATGTACCGCCTACCCGTTGAGGGCGGTCAAAAAAGCCTTGATTTACGGGGGTTTGGAATATCCTAAAGCGTGACATTTATCCCTCTGTTTCCGCTTGCGCTGTGTGGCTCTGATTCTTTTCATGCGTCCGGCGCAATCCGGGCAGTATTTCCCCCGGTTGGACTTGGGGAGAAAATACCCGCCGCACTCGGTACAGCGTTTCCTGTCTGCCCGGTGGAGTAGGGCGGCTTCCAGTTTCCCGTCCAGCGGCAGCACGGCGGCAATGAACCAGCGGCACAAGAGGGAATAGCTGATACTCTGCACACATACGCAAGGCTCGCCGTTATCCAGTAAGATACAGTTGCCGTTATCATAGTTGCAGCACTCATGCACAAGCCGACACGCCGCCCGGTACTGGCGGTAGTCCATGTATGGTGTTTTTGCGCCCATGCCTTTAACGCTCCCTTTCCGGCTTCCTGTCCGGGTACAGCTTCCCGGCGGCTACGGCGGCATGGCTCTTTATCTTGATTTCTCCCCGCCCCTCGCTGGCTCTTGCGTTCTTATAGCCCTCATCAGAGAGGAAATAGCGGTGGCGTTCCCCCGGAAATCCCACGGGGCTGTCGCTGGTCTTTACGTCAAGGACAATCATGTGGCGGGTTTCGGGGAGAAAACGCTCCATGCCCGTCAAGTCATGCCCCTGCATTATCGGCTGTTTCGTCTGTGCCTTTGCTTCCGCAAGCCGCCGCCGGATAGAGTTTTCATGCCCCGCAAGGAAACGGGCTTTGTTGTCGGCTATGAACTGGCTGCACTCCGGCTCTGGTATCTTTTGCAGCTTTTCTATTGCGTTCTCCATGATTACCCTTGTCAAAAGGTCTTTAATCACGGGTACGGTTTCTTTCATGCCGCCTATGGTTTCCGCTTTGGTGGGTGCGGCGTACTGGTAAATCATTTCAAGCTCGCTGTTCGTAAATCTCATTGTGCTACCTCCTGTGGCTGTTTTATTATCGCTCCTGTTCATGCTTTTTCTGCTGGCTCGGTGCGCCCCTCAAAATCTGCCCGATATTTCCCTTGATTGTCTGTAATTCCTTTGTTTTTTCCCGCTTCTCCCGGTACTCGTTGTAAAGCGTGTTCTTCTCCCGTGTAAGCTGCTCAATCTCCGCTTGTAATGTCTTGGACGCTGGCAGCTTGGAGATTCCCTGTGCCTTGAAATACCGGGCGGCAGATTCAGAAATGATAAACTCGCTTTCATGCTGCTCACGGTAGGCTCTCCGGGCTTTCTCCGTTTTCTGCGCCCGCAGTCCGTCACGGGCTGGCTTGGTCTTGATGTACGCTAATAGCTGTTTCTGCAAGTCTTTTTTCTCCCGTAAAGTGCTTTCCACGGTTTTCAGTTCGGCGTGGACGCTGTTCAGTCCCGCACTGGCGGCGGTAAGGGCGGCTTCCAGTTCTTCCGGGGAAGAAAAGCCGGATTCCTCGTATACGCTCATGGTCGCCGCCATTTGCTTCAGATTGTGCAAAGTCGCCCACTTCTCGTAGCCTTTCCCCTTGCCCTCGGCTCTCTTGGCGGCTATGTCTACCATGCGCTGTACTCCGTCATTCTTCGGGGCATTTATAGCGGCTTTATTGCGCTGTAAGCGGTCTTTTATGCTGCGGGGGTATTCCTCTTTGGGTGCGGGTGTTTCGGCGGCTCTGGCGGCGTTCTGCGTGTTTAGGGTGAGTGCTTCCAGTACGGCGGCACGGTCAAAATCATCACCCAATTTCCGGGCGGTGATTGGCTTTGTCCTGTCCGGCGTGAGATACGATAACCTCCCCCGGCTCTCCTTGACGGTCACGCCTTGCTGTAACAGCTTCCCGGAAAAGTCCTCAAAGGAAACAGCAGAGGACAGGGCGGTGCGGATCGTGCGCCGTAACTTCTCCTTGTCCGTTTCAAATTTCGTAAGTTTGGGCGGCTCTCCTGTGGCGGCAAGGGAAGCGTTCTCTTTATCCAGTGCGGCTTGTCCTTTCCGCTTCGCCCAATACTCACGCTCGGTAATGCGGTTCTTGCTCCCGTTCAGCAGGTCAATCTGATAGAGGTTTTCCCTGTGGCACATCTCCATGACTTCCGCTTTGAAATACTCCATAGCTGCGTCCGTACAGCGGTGCTTGCAGCCCTCCCTTGTGTCGGCTGGTCTTTCCATGTACGGCAGCAATGGCACTTCCGCAATCCGCAAAGAATTGATTACGATATGCACATGAATATTTCCGCTGTGGTTATGCCCGTCCGGGTGGGTACAGACAAGGGCTTGGTGTCCGGGGAAATGCTCTTTACAGAACTGCTCGCCTAACTGTTGCGCCCGGTCTACTGTCAAGCCGTTGTCTGGTGCGTCACGGGGGTCAAAGCTGATGATATAGTGGTGGCTCTTTACGTCCTCCCGCTTTTGGTTCTTGCCGTATTTCAGATTGGAACGCATACAGGCGATTGCAAAATCTTCCTCACCGCAATTCAGAGAGGAAATGAGATAGCCTGTCCTCGGAACTATCTGCCCGTTTTTATCCAGTGTGGGCTTCATGGTAAACTCGTCATGCTCAAAGGTTAGGTACTGTTCAGCCGCCCCATAATCGGCATTTTTAGAGCTGATATGTTTGAATGTTGCCAACGGCTTCACCTACTTTCTGCAAGACTTCAAACTTCAAGGCGGCAAGCTCCGCTGTGGCGGCTCGTATCTCTTGGGAGAGGGCGTTATAAGGTGCGCCGTACTCGTTCAGACAGCGGGCAATCTGGTTGAGATTGCCGCCTATCTTTCCATATTCGGCTGTGAGTTTCCCAACAGCAGAAAGCAGTTCATCATTGACCGGGGAAACGGTAATGACCGGGCGTATGCTTGACTTGGTTAGGGCTTGCCGGATAAACTCGGCTTGGCTCATTTTGCAGAGGGTGACACGCTCGGAAAACTCTGCATATTCTTCCTCGGTCAAGCGGGTTTTGATTACCCGGTGGCGGTGGGGTGTGTTGTATCTTTTCATGGCTGTGAACCTCCTTTCACTTGCCGCAAAAGCGGCGGTAATCATAAGCGGCGTAAGCCGCCAAAAGGCGGGCTTGGGGTGGCAACCCCAACAAGATTCCCATAGGACAAAATGAGCGATTAGCGAAATTTGGTACTGTGGTAGAATCTTGCTCTAAGAAAGTGGCGGTTTCCTCTGTGTGGGCTTTTGCTGATACCCCCGGCTTGTTCGGCGTGGACTCTGCCAACTATGCGGCGGTATTTCTCACTCTATTACTTACTACGCACGGCAAGGAAAATCTGGCAAAGTTCCCCGGAATTTCTTTTCGTGTTTTCACAACAGCATTTGACAAAAACGGAAAAATCAGCTCCGTTTTGAAGTGATATACGGACGGTTTCAAAAAATGCCAAACTTTCCGGCAATTATTTTTCCCCATACTACCTACTACGGGAAAAAAAGAAATTTTGGCAATGTTTTCCGAAAGTTTTTGAATTATTTTATTGCGGCGCAAAATCCGGCTTGGTTTTTGGCGCAAAAAAACAGGAAACCTTTTCTTGATTTCCTGTCTTTGGCTGCCGCTGATGGGCGGCGGTTATTCTGTTATCATTCCCCAGAAGCAAACTTGTAGCCCACGCCTAAAACGGTCTTTATGTAAGTGGGCTTGCCGCTGTCCGGCTCTATCTTTTTCCGTAGATTGCATATCACATTCGCCACGTTTGACTGGCAGCTTTCACTTTCCATGCTCCACACGGCTTCAAAGATTTGCGCCTTTGTGAATACCCTCCCCGGACTGGCGGCAAGGTAGCAGAGTGCGCCGTACTCTAAACGTGTGAGAGGAATGTCTGCCCCGTCTTTCAGTACCCGGCGTTGGTGCGGTCTGATTTCCAATCCCGGAAAAGTAAGTGCCGGGGAGTGGGGTGGCTGCATGGCTTCCAGCGGTATCATATCCGCAAGGGCGGCTATGGCTTTCTCAACCGCTTTTTCTTCTGTGTCGTTAAATATAAGCATGACTATTTTTGCGACAAATCTCACCTCCTGTTAGGTAGGCTGTCCGTCAAAGCGGAACTGGAACAGGGCAGCGATAAGTCGTTGTTTGATATTGTCCTCGGTGTCCTTGTTGACCTGTCCGTTTTCAAGGGAAGCAAGCCGGATTCTTTTGCCATAATGCCGTAAAACCTCGTCAATGGCTTCCGGCTCTCCGCTGGTTGCTCTGACAATCGTTTCATACGGTACAAATTTAGGATTCCTCATGGAAAAGCACCTCCATTTCTTCATGCAGCATTTGCAAGGCACTGTGTATGTGATGCCATGCCGTACTCCGGCAGCGTCCGTATAGTTCCCCGATTTCCTGCTGTGTGTAACGCCCGAAAAAGTAAAGGTAAATGATTTCTCTTTTTTTCTCCGGCAGAGAGGACAGGGCTTCGGCAAGCTCCCCGTTCGTAAGGATAACCCTCTGACCGCATATCGTAACCGGGTATTGCTTGTAGGGGTCTATAAAATATTTATCTGTTGTACTGAATGGGTAAAACTTCTCTTCGGTAAGGTATTCAAAGGATATTTCCCTTTGCCGCCGCTTATCTCTGTCACGCCATGCGTTGATAGCAGCATAATGTATGACTACTCTGCAAAAGGCATTAAATGTATATTCGATATGCTCCTTGTATGCTTCTGTGCAAGTCATGGAAGCTCCCCTTTCTCCCACAGGGGGTGGTGCATGGTTTACGGGTACATTTTAAGCATTTATTTGAAATACTTATCAAAAAACTTATATAAAACAACACATAATGCCATAGGCAAACCAAATAACACACCACCAATCAAAATTCCTATGATTAACTGATATACAGAAAAGAAATCTGAAAAATAATAATTTCTTAATCCGAAAATTGAATTGACAAGAAAAAGTGTTCCAGTTATTAACCCCGGAGAGATTTTTCTATCTTTGATTGTATAAAAAAAATGGTCGCCAAAATTTATGATTCCCCATATAAGAATTGCCACTCCGAAACAGACAAACTGATTGATAAACACAAATAAAAAAACTGATACAAGAAGCATTGGATAGTAAATAAACAAATTGTTCGCCATCCAGTGTCCATGCGTCATATGATAAGGCAACCATTTATGCTCATACATCCACTTAGGGAAATCGCCAATAGCTTCCTCAAACAAGTGAAATGGTAAATAAATCACCAAATTAAAAAATATAAAATACATCAAATTCATTTTTCTTCCCTTTCTTTTGCTAACGCTTTTTCAAAATTTTCTTCCCATTTTTCCAATGTTTCTAAAAGCAAAAATTGTTGTTCCAGAATAGTCAGCCCAAATAATGGAATGTCCTTATGTGTGGGTAATTGTTCCGCAATCTGCATTTTAGTGTTTTGAATACTGTTTTTAATATTTACAATACACTCATTTGCGGAATTTTCGTCAAGCAAAGCCATATTCACAATAACTGCATTAAAATCTAAAAAGACTCTTGTTTCTGCCAAAGAAAATTTAATCATCAATTCTTTAAAAATTTCTTTTCCCTTTGGCGTTATTGTATACATTGTTTTTTCGGGCATATTGCCATTCTTAACAGTTTCACTAACAACATATCCTTTGCTTTCGTATTGAACCACTTTTTTGTAAACAGTAAACGAACCAATTTTTATCCACCTTGACAAGTTTCGGGATTCAATCTGTTTTTGTAAATCATACGCACTTTTAGGACTTTGGCACAATGAGCCTAAAATGATTAAATCAATCGTAGACATAATTCACCTCCATAGTTGTATTATCCAATACTGTATTATACAGTACTTTTGGCATTTGTCAAGTTATATAAATATTTCAAAAGCGGAAAAAGAAATACAAAATAATGTTTTTAAGATTTTATATGATAAAGTGAGAGGGGGGTTCGCCGTAGTCGGCATTGTGGGAATGTGTATAACTGGCTGTCTTTTGGAATTGTGGGTAATTCTGTTTGCAGGACGTGGGAAAGCGGCTCTTTCGCTTTTCCATGTGCTGTGAATAGAGTTATCCATGATTCCATAGCCTGTTATGCACATTTCCATAATGCTTTGTCTTTTAGTCTTTAGCTTCGTTGGTTCGGAATAGTGTGGTGCTGGCGGTCTATTTCTTGTTTTCGGTTGCTTGCTTCTTTACCGTACATGAGCATTCGCGCCAGGGTTATCATTGCCGTAACCTTCCAGCAGGTTGATGACGCCCCAGATTCCAAGGCCGGCTCCCAGTGCGATCACGAGGGTCTGCAAAACGTCGATTGCGCTGTTGAAAAATTCCATACTTTAATTTAGCCGGAATCGCTTTGTGGTTAGTGTTGGTTCATAGGCATACAAAAGCCGGACAACAAAACCGCCCTGCGTTTTGGGCGGCTCGATTCCGGCTATCCTCCTTCTTCATTTTTTTGTTGAGCTGTCCGCTTTGTACGCCAATGGCCTCAACCGAGGCAGGTTTCAGGGACCCTGGCGGGTAGATAAAATCACTCCTTTCTTGCGGAACGGGATTATTCGCCCTCGGTGTCTACGTCAACTTCAAACACATCGTAGACCTCGTTGGGTTTTGGTTTGAGCCGGGTGGACAAAAACGCTTCAATGTCAAAGGCGTTCTTATCGTCCGCGTCGGCGGTGTACTGAAAATTGGGGTGCTTGGTGATGTCATATTTATCTGACAAAAACGGGCGGACGCCCCGCAGCTGGAGGATACATTTTCCACCGTCCATAACCGCAAGCTCATCCTGGCTCATCAATTCTTTCCCCAATTTCTGATAGTTGAGAGAGTGGGAGGTTTCCCGCCCCCGGCTCTCCCCGGTGTTGTAAGTGTCAATGGTTTCTTTTCCCAGGGCGGCGGCTAACTCCTTTAAGGTGGTGGGTTCTTTGCCGCCCAGAAAGATGGAAGTGTCCATATTTCCGATGATGGTGTCGGCGTTGTCCTTGTAGATGGCCTTTAACTGGGACTGCGCCTGCAATACCAGACAGGCGGAAATCTCCCGGCTTCGGATGGTGGCTACCAGCTTTTCCAGCTTTGGAATCTGCCCGATGTTGGCACACTCGTCAATCAGGCAGCGCACATGGACCGGGAGCCTGCCGCCGTACACATCATCCGCTTTTTCACAGAGCAGATTAAACAGCTGGGTGTAGCACATGGAAATCAGGAAGTTAAAGCTGTCATCGGTATCGCTCATAATAAGGAACAGGGCGGTTTTTTTGTCCCCCAGGGTGTCCAGTTCCAGCTCATCATAGGCTGTGACCTCCCGCAGCTCGGCAATATCGAATACCGCCAGCCGCGCGCCGCAGGAAATCAGTATAGATTTTGCGGTTTTGCCCGCCGCCAGCTTATATTTTTTGTACTGCCGCACCGCAAAATGGTTGGGCTTCTCGGATTCCAGCGCGTCAAACATCAGGTCAACAGGGTTTTTGTATTCCTCATCGTCCTCCCGGACCTCCATCGCGTTAATAAACTCAATCAGGGTGGAGAAGTTCTGCTCCTCCACCGGGGCCTCGTAGTGGATATATCCAATCAGGGCGCAGTACAGCAGCGTTTCCGCTTTGACCCAGAAATCGTCACTGGCTTTCCCCTCGCCCTTGGTGTTGGCGATTAAGGTTGTCACCAGCTTCAAAATGTCCTTTTCGCTGTGGATATAGGCGAAAGGATTGTATTTCATGGATTTTTTGAAGTTGATGGTATTCAGCACCTTGATCCGGTACGGTTCATAGATGGTTTTGCCGTTCTTGTCCTTCATGGGCTTTCCGTCCTTATCCAGCCTGGGCGCGCCCCGTTGGAGCAGCTTTCCACATTCGACCAGGATTGTGCCTTTCGGATCAGTAACCACATACGAGCTATGGAGCTGCATCAGGTTGGGCTTGAGCCAGAAGCGGGTCTTGCCGGAGCCGGAACCGCCGATCACCAGCACGTTTTTGTTGCGGGCGGTCTTGGGGTCCTTGGGGCGGCTGCTCATGGTAAGGCGTTCCGTCTGTGTGAGAATCACATTGTTCTGGAATACCGGATCGACATAAGGGGCGATGTCCTGGGAATTTCCCCATCTCGCGGAACCGTACTCGATATTCGGGCGGTACTTCTTAGCGTTTTTGCCTTTCAGGTAAACAGCCAGCCGGAGCGCCGCGCCGCAGCACAGCCCAACCAGCAGGTCCAGCGGGTGAAAGCTGGGCCAGAAACTTCCAAGAGCAGCCGGAAGGACGGAGATCAGGGACAATACCTTTCCCGAAGCGTCCGCGCCCTGGGCCATCCGCCACGCCTCCCCGAAGTTGGTGGCGAACAGCCCCATCAGGATATAGGGCAGGTTCAGCAAAACGAGCTTCTTGATGTTCAGGGGCTTTTTCATCGTTCCAGCTCCTTTCGCTTTGTGCGGTCCACCACCGCGTTTTTCACCAGCTCCTTGAACTGGTTCAGCTTCACCAGCACAGACGGGCGGGACGCCTTGCGGACCTTCTTCTGGGTGTACTCGGTAAATGCCGAGGTCAGCGCGTCCGCGTCGCGGGCCTTGAAAAAGACCAGGTACTTGGGCGGGGAGCAGCTGCGGTCCTTCTTTACCGCGTAATCCACGCCGTACTTCCGGGCAACCCGTTCAAACGCCTTGATGGAGGGGTCTGTGATCTCAAGATTGGACACGCCCTGGTTCTGCCCGATGAGCTGCTTCACCGTCTGCTTTCCCTGGGGCTTGACCTCCGCGCCTTTATCCCGCTGTTTCTGCATCTTTTGCTCTTTCAGGTGCGCCAGATACTTCATAATCGCCGCTTTGAACAGCCTGCCGGTGAACTTTGTGCCGCTGACAATGAGCGTCAGGGTTTTGCTTTCCACTTCGTCCTGCATGGGTGTTTCGCCTCCTCTCTATGGATTTTCTGCATGGTTTCTCTATCGGAGCTGGTCTTGCCGGTCATAGCGCAGGTTTCCGTTTCGGACCTTCGCATGGCTCACAATCCTGATATGCCCCTGTTCCTGGCGTTCCAGGGACTTTTTATATCCCTCCTCGGTGAGAAAGGCGCGGCTGCGTTCCCCTTTCCAGCCAACAGGGGAATCAGCGGTCAGGGTATCAAAAATAATCATGTGCCGGGTGTCCTCCGCGAACCGGTTTAAGTCCATGTAACTATGGCCGGAATACTCCCGCGCCCCGGCTTTAAGCCGCATTTCCTCCATCAGCTGGCCGATGGTCTTTTTTTCAGGCATGGTGTGCGCCCCCTTTCTCCCGGCCCTGGCCTTTCACCGTCAGAATCCCGTCCAGTGTGGTGGCGGTGATCCGCAGGCGTTCCGCGGTGGCAATATCGTTTTTGACCGTTTCATCGGTCGAGTGTCCGCAGACCACCAGCACATGGGAGCGGCGCAGGTAATCTCTGGCGATGTCGATTCCGTCCTTGTGTTCCTGGGGGATTTCATCCTTCAAAAACAGCGGCAGGAACAAAACAGGGCAGACGGGGGAATATCCGGCGTCATACACCTGGCGGCAGTAGCTGGCGGCGTTTGCCGCGTTTTCATGGGGGTTCTTGCTCCAGGGAGCGGTGATATACGCAAGCGGTCGTTTCATAACAGATTCCTTTCTCCCGGCAGTTCCGGGCAGACAAAAACGGCCAGCTTTCAGAAGCCGCCGTACATATCGTGGTTGACCTGTGAGGTGTAATGGTTGCTCATGGTGGTGGGCGCATTGAACAGCACCGTCAGGAGGTACTGTTTCATGTTCCGTACCTCGGTGGTGTTCTTTTGCAGGCAGTCCATGACAAACTCGATGTGGGAGCTGTCCAGCTTCAGGAAGCGGGAACGCACCACCTCATGGGGGAAGTCCGCCCCGGCAATCCGGGTGGTCTTACGCTTCGCGCAGACCGTTTCCACCAGCAGCTCCACAATCTCGTCCAAATCCTCCCGGTAGGTCCCAAACCGCTGTTTGAGGCAGTCATACTCGATATTCTCCAAAATCAGCTCCCGATAACTTTCCATCTCTGTGAGCGACATCGTTTCCCTTCGTTTCGGTTCCGGTGGCTTTGCCGCCGTTCCCCGGAAGGGAAGGGAATCGGTAATTGATCCGTCAGTAATTGATTTTTGGGTATTTAATTTCTCTATATTTATTTGCGTTGGATTTTCCGTTGACGGTTTTCCCGTTGACGGATTATCCGTTGTCGGAAAACCCGACAACGGTTTTTCCAACAACGGTTGGGCCGGCGGTTCCTCTGGTTCCTCTGTTACCGGACGCTCATAAATCACATACTCGTTGGCGCTGAACTTGCCGCCCGCGTCGGTGGTCTGGCGGCGCTTGATGTACCCCGCCTTTTCCAGCTCATTGACTGCGGAGCGGATGGCGTCCTTGCTTTCCCGGTTGATAACAGCCAGGCCGGAAAGGGTGTAGTCCCAATCCTCCGGCAGCGAGAGCATCTGGGACAGCAGGCCCTTTGCTTTCAGGCTCAGGCTCTTGTCCCGCAGATGATAGTTGCTCATAACGGTGTATCCCTGTGTGCGTTCTACTCGAAAAACGGCCATTTTCTGCACTCCTTTCGTTTCCCAGGGCATGAAAAAAGCCACAATCCCGTAAAAAGAATTGCGGCGTTCATTTGCTGGCTGACTTCTGCCTGTACCGGTGAAAAAACGGCGGCATGGGCGGTTTGTCAAACAGGCTCTCTAACTGCGGAAACGTCAGGGTTTGAAAAATCCGGTCAATCTCAATGGTTTCCATGTTTCGCTGGGAGCGGCAGTCCTCCCGGATGGCTTCTCTGATTTCCTTAACGGTACACATATTCATTCCTTCCTCTCAATTTGTCGGGTTTACGGGTGGCGTTTCTTTTTGGGCTTGAAGTCCAGGATATGCCCCTCAATGACGCGGGCATACCGTTTGATTTTGATGTCCCGGCGTTTCTGGCTGGCGAGAACGGCCTGGTAGCCGTCCTCGTCCAGAAACAGGCGCGTTTCATCGCCGGGTGCGCCGTAGGCGGTGCGGGGCCGCAGGACGGAAAACTCCACCATCCAGCGGGTCTTATCCTGAAACCGTTCCACAGCCAGTATGTTGTGGCCCTTTAACTCCCTGGCAACGTGATCTCTCATAGGCGCTCCTTTCAGCGTTCCTGATCTCTCTGACGCTTTTTCTGCCACTGTTCCAGCAGTTTGATGATGGTTTCCTGCATCCGGGCAGGGGTGTAGCTTTTGGGAAAATACTTCCGCAGGGTGTCGGAGGTAAACGTCACCTTGTCCAGATCGCTTTTCTTTTCCTCGCCCATAATCGCCCGCATTACATCTATGGACAGATGCCCCTCCTGACTGAATTTTTTGAGCCGCTGGGCTTGGGAAAGGGAGGGGGTGGCCTGTTCGCTGTCCATCGCGTCCAAAAGCTGGGTCTGTTCTTCTTTTTTGAGAAAGGACAGCTCATAGGCCGGGTTCAGGGCAATTTTCTTTTCGTCCACCATGTTCAGCAGTTCGGGGATTAACTCGGTCAGACGGATATAGCGGAAAATTTGGTTTTTACTCTGGCCGACCTGTTCCGCCAGAACCTCGCTGGACTTCTTCCCAAAATCGTTCCCAACTTGGGAACAATTTTCTTTGGAGGGCCGACCTGCTTGCCGTTTCATAGCTTCTAATTTCATCTTGTAGGCAAAAGCCCTTTCGCTGGGGAGCAGGCTTTCCCGTTGTAAATTGCTGTCAACCATGATAATCGTGGCGGCGTCATCGTCCAAATCCCGGACAATCACCGGCATGGTTTCTTTCTCTGCCAGTTCACTGGCCCGATGCCGCCTGTGTCCGGCTACCAGCTCATAGCCGCCGCTGGGGTCAGGACGGGCGATAGCAGGAACAAGAACGCCGTACTGCCGGATGCTGTCCGCTGTTTCCATCATGGCAGCATCATCTTTGACCTTGAAAGGGTGGCCCTTGAACGGGTGCAGCTCGCTCAAAGAGATTTCTACCACCTTTTCCCGCCCCGCGTCGGCGCGGCTTTCCTCGGTGGTAAACAGATCATCGACCGATGCCAGCTCTACTTTTTTCGCGCTGCTTTTCAAGTTTCAACACCTCCTTGGTCAGATTTGCGTAGCCTTCGGCTACTTTGCCGCCTGGGTCATGGGCGAAAATGCTCCTGCCCTCCGCGCTGGTTTCCTTTGCCCGGACAGAATGGGGAATCTCTGTGCCGAATACCTTGATTTTGCTGCCGTAGGTTTCCCGCAGCAGGGCGGCAATCTCTTTGGCAAAGTTGGTGCGGTTGTCCACCATCGTCAGCAGGATACCGTCTATTTGCAGTTTCGGGTTGATCTGCCGCTTGACTTTGGCTACCGTAGAGAGCAGCTGTTCCAGCCCTTTGGCGGGCAGATACTCCGCCTGGACGGGGATTATGATCCGGTTGGCGGCGGCCAGCGCGTTGACGGTGAGCATACCCAGGGAGGGCTGGCAGTCTATGAGGATATGGGAATACTGCCCCTTTACACTGTCCAGATATTGCCGCAGAATCGTTTCCCGGCTCATAGCGTTTACCAGCGACACCTCCATGCCGGACAGCTGAATATCCGCCGGCATCAGGTCCACACCCTCCGGGTGGCGCAGAATCCCCTCGCCGGGGCGGACCGGCTGATCGGTTAGGATACGGCCCATCGCGTCAGAGAGGGTAAAAGGCAGCTTATCCGGCTGGGGATTGCCCAGGCTGATGGTCAGGCTCCCCTGCGGGTCCCCGTCAATGAGAAGCACTTTCTTTCCGGCCTGTGCCAGTCCAATCCCTAAGTTGGCACAGGTTGTGGTCTTGCCCACACCTCCCTTTTGGTTGGCGATGGCGATGATTTGCGTGTTCAAGATAATCACCTCGTTTCTTGGTATGAAAAAAGGGAGAATGTGACCGGAATCAACATTCTCCCTTAGAAACGATATGTGATTGTGCAATAATCTGTCTTTTGTGAGGTTAGCTTTTGAGAGCCATCTCGCCGCAAACCCGCATGAATACTGGATTTTTGCCTGTTTGCTTTCCCTTTCCCCAATAACCTGTGTTCAACGAGTTTTACGCCCGCGACACCTCAAAGAAAATCCGGGCTGTCAAACAGGCAAAGGCGCAGAAAGGCGAGCGTGTCAACGGCGAAGTGCCTTACGGTTACATAGCCGACCCCAACGACCGCAACCACTTACTGCCCGACCCGGAAACAGCGCACGTCGTAAAACAGATTTTCGCTATGTATGTGCGCGGCGACCGTATCTGCGAAATCCAGAACTGGCTACGGGAACATGAGGTACTTACTGTTTCAGAACTCCGCTACCGTCGTTCCGGCAGTTGCCGACACCCGCGCCCGCACCCGACCTGTATTTATAACTGGCCGGATAAGACGCTGTATGACATTCTTGGGCGCAAGGAATATTTAGGGCATACCATTACGGGCAAGAGCTATAAGGTATCTTACAAATCAAAAAAGACGAAAAAGAACCCGGAGGAAAAGCAATACTTCTTCCCTAACACGCACGAACCTTTGATTGATGAAGAAACCTTTGAACTTGCACAGAAACGGATTGCCACCAAACACCGCCCTACGAAAACAGAAGAAATCGACATTTTTTCGGGACTTCTCTTTTGCGGGGATTGCGGCTATAAAATGTATCTGCAACAGGGAGCCGGGACATTGGAACGCAAACACGCCTACACTTGCGGGAAGTACCGAAACAGAATAAGGACTGGCGAGCTTTGCACTACCCATTATATCCGAAAGAGCGTTCTTAAAGAACTTGTCCTTGCCGATTTACAGAGGGTGCTGTCCTATGTGAAAGAGCATGAACGGGAGTTTATCGAAACCGCCAACGAGTGCAGCGCAAAGGCAGTACAAAAGACGCTGACGCAGCAGCGGAAAGAGCTTGACAAAGCACAGAGCCGGATTAGCGAGCTGAATATCTTATTCCGCAAGCTCTACGAGGACAACGCTTTAGGGAAACTTTCAGATGAACAATTTGCTTTTCTGACTTCCGGCTACGACGAAGAAAAAAAGACGCTGACCCGGAGGATTGCGGAACTGTCACAGGAAATTGACAACGCCACCGAGCGCAGCGCGGACGTGAAAAGGTTTGTCGCACTGGTACGCAAGTACACCGCCATTACCGAACTGACCTACGAAAACGTCCATGAATTTATTGACCGTATTCTTATCCACGAACTGGATAAGGAAACGAACACCCGCAAAATCGAAATCTTTTATAGCTTTGTCGGCAGAGTTGATACAGGCGACAAGCCTACCGAAAGTATCTCCTATTTCAGACAGATAGGAGCCGACGTAAAGAGTTATGCTATCTAACATACATCAAAAAGAGGTAAGATAACACCCTCTGCAAAAAAGGTTACGTTATCTTACCTCAACAAAATTGGCTCCTGAAAATCCATCGTCTACATAGATGTCATAGATCTCCATATCGTCCTGTTTTCTGATAAAAGAACGGATCATGTCTCTTTGTGAACTGATACTGTTGCTTTCCACTTTCCTGCCGCATGGCATAGAGGTACACCCGGAAAGTGTTTCTGACTTATTGCCATCAATATCTTCATCATCACGACTCAAACGGAGATAAATGGCTGCATTATAAAATTCTTTCGCTTTCATCTGCGTTCCTCCTGATTTCAATATCGTTAGCAAAACCCGTCCTACGGGGCAATGTAACCTGCAATCAGGATTCCCACTGAAATAATCCTGTTTTCAGATTAACATAACTCTTTTTGTTTGTAAAGGATTTTGGAAATATTCTATACCATAATCTGTGTCTTTCTTTTTGTCAGCAAAATCATCCGGTCATCAATGGAATCCTCCGCTCCCTCCATAAAGCCTATCTGTAAAATATATTCTCCAACGTTCATTGCAAATGGATTTCCCGTCTGTTCAAAAAAAGATCGGATGCGGCTTGAAACACTTTTCGTTGTATCAATTACAATATCCTGGATGTCCGCCAGCTCTTTCCGATCCAGCTCCATGATGTCCATGTCCTGCATACGTTTTAACTCTTCTATTGAAAAATCCATCCTCATTACCGCCTCTTTGTACTTGCTCTTTCTACCTTATTCGTCAATCCGGTTGTCCTATGACTTTATAAAAGCATCTGCCAATAATCTGCCTTTGGCGTTTTTCTTCATACTCATGTATGTAAATGCCGGACATACGCCCGGCTGAAAAAATTCCTTTGTCCATATATTTTACTCTCAATTGTATTTGTCAAATACGCCTACCTGCACTTGCACCGCTTCGGTAATCCTGTCAAGGGTTTCCTCACTGACTCTTCCCATATGGGCTATGATGCGGTCAAAGTTCAGTGCCGTCACCTGCTCACACAGGGCAATGCTGTGCTGCTCCAGCCCCTCGGCTCTGTGGGCAGATACAAATACATGGGTGGGAAGATTCTGCTTTTTATAGATTTTTGTAGACAACGGCACCACCGTAATCACCATGCTGTGCTTATTTGCCCTGTTATTACTGACTACTACCACCGGGCGCATACCACCCTGTAAGCTTCCCTGGTACTGTACGCCCAAATCAGCGTACAGTATATCTCCTCTTCGTATACTCATTGAAAACTTCCGCCTCCTCTTTCTTTGTGTTCTTATGAATTGAAATATCATTCAGGTATCCTGTCATGCTGCAGGCATCACAAAATACCGAAACAAAAGAGAAGTATCTGCCGGCATTATCCTCTCATATAGAAAAGCCTTAACTGTCACTCTAAGCTTGAAAGACTTTCCTGTATCAGAGGATAACGTGATGTTTCCACCACATTATCCCTTAAGTTTCTTCTGATAATATCCATTACTCTCGCTTATCCCCGAACCGGGTAACATACACAGGGACGGCTGTCCCACGCTGCGTCTCCGTCATGCCCATCCGGACGGAATCCGCAGAGAGCCGCTTCCGAAAAATGCGTTTCGCTGAAATTCCGGCGCTGTTTTATCTCATTATCCCCGGATGCCGCTC
>CAJTIM010000029.1 GCA_910576325.1 Clostridia bacterium | reverse complement strand
TCAGGGGAGGCGTTTCAAGGCGTTACCCTATCATTCCACCTCTCGAATTATCAGTTCACAGAACTGATTAAGAACAGCGCTGTGCGCCGCCTTTTCAGCGGCGAACAAGTCGCACGGTTGTAGTGCATGGACTTCTTGAAATTGATAGTATTCAGCACTTTTATCTTATAGCCGCCCTTGTGTAGCAGTTTTCCGCACTCTATGAGGATTGTGCCTTTTGGGTCAGTGACGCAATACGAACTGTGCATTTGCATTAAGTTCGGCTTGACGAAAAAGCGGGTCTTGCCGCTGCCCGAACCGCCTATCACAAGCACGTTTTTATTCCTCGCATACTTGGGGCTTTTGGGGCGGCTGTTCATGGTAAGCCGTTCCGTCTGCGTCAGCAGCACGTTGTTGTAAAAGTCCGGGTCAATATAGGGTTCAATATCTTTTGCGTTGCCCCACCTTGCAGAACCGTACTCAACGCCTTTGCGGTACTTCTTGGCGTTCTTGCCTTTCATGTAGACGGCAAGCCGCATAATAACCGCCCCGGCAATGCCGACAAGAAAATCCTGCCCGTTAAGGCTCGGCATGGGGCTTTCAAAGGCGGCGGTCACGCCCTCCATGATGTGTAGGAGCTTCCCGGAGAGGTCAGCCCCCGGAGAGAGCCGGAACGCTTCGCCAATCTTCATAAAGAGCCATACAAAGAGCAGGTACGGCGCATTGAGGATAAGCAGCTTTTTGATGTTCGGTTTCATCTGTCACGCCCCCTGTCCTTGTTTTTTACTTTCTCCCTGTTCTGGTTCATCTTCTTTGCCTTTTCCTTAAAGGCGGCTAACGCCTTGCGGATAGACGGCTTTTTCTCTCTGGTTAGCTTCTTGGCGGCAAACTCCTTAAAGGCTTCCGTCATAACGTCCACGTCCCGCCCCTTGAAAAAGACAAGATACCGGGGCGGTTCTTCGCCCTTGACTTTCTTTAGGCTGTAATCAATGCCGTATTTCTTGGCAACGGGTTCAAACGCTTTTATGTTAGCGTCCGTGATTTCCATACTGGAAACGCCCGTGTTCTGCTTCATAAGGTGCTTTAGGGTCTGTTTGCCCTTGTATTCCTTTGGTGTTTTGTGCTTCCTTGCGTCAAGCAGCTTTTTCATGGCTTTCTGTAAGACTTCGGCGGTCAGCCTTGCCGTCTTGATTGAGATAGCAACGGTCTTTTCGTTGATTTGTTCCTGCATGGGCGGTCAATCCCTCCTTTCTTGGGTCTGTACGGGGAAGCCGTCCCGGTTATCGGTTATGCACACGCACACGCAAGCCGTCCAGTACGTCCGTCTTGATACCGACAAGATACCATTCCTGCCCGGTACTCATTTCAATGCGTGTCGGCTTCCATTTGCCGCCTGCGAACACGTCAAAACATTCGCCGCAATGCAAGCCGCCGTAGTAATCATTCAGCCCAAAGCGGATATTATAACGTCCGCTTTCTTTGTCAAAAATCAAAGCTCCCTGTTTCATAAGGTGTCGTCCTCCCTGTCCTGTGATAAGAATACGCCGCTTGCCATATCGTGAGCGACAAGGGCGGTGTAATAGCTGTCAATGGTGTTTGGTGCGTTGAAAAGAACCGCAAGCAGGTACTTCTTGATGTTGCGTATCTTGGTGGTGTTCTGGTGCATACAGTCAATCACAAACTGGATATGGCTGCTGTTCAGCTTCATAAACTTAGACTTCACAAGCTCGGCGGGGTAGTCGTCCCCGGCAATGCGTATTACCTTGCGGCGGGTGCAGACGGTTTCAAGCATGAGGGAAACAATCTCGTCAAGCATACCCCGGTCAATGTTGTTGTCCTGTACCAGATAGGCGTACTCGATATTGTCCTTTATGACTTCCTCATAAGCCCGTACTGCGTCCATGTTGGTGTGTCCGTTTCCTTTCCGTTCCTGCGGCTGTGCCGCTTCCCCTTTGGAAAGGGTGGAAAGGATAGGAATGGAATGGTTATTTAATAAATCCGTATTTGATAATTCTTTACTTGATAGTTCTTTATTTAATTGCGTTGGATTTTCCGATACCGGGTTTTCCGTTGTCGGGTTATCCGACATTGGATTTTCCAACACCGGGTTATCCGTGGTTGGATTTTCCAACTGCGGCGGCTGTGGCTGCTCGTAAATGGTGTATTCAATGGCTGTCATTTTGCCTTTTCCGTCCCGTCCCTGCCTGCGTGTGATGTACCCGGCTTTTTCCAGTTCCCATACGGCGGTACGGATTGCGTCAATGCTTTCTTTGTTGATACTGGATAAGCCCTTTAGGGTGTAGTCCCAATTTTCTGGCAGGGACAACATTTGAGAAAGCAGCCCTTTAGCCTTTAGGGTCAAGTCGGGGTTGCGTAGGTGGTGGTTTGACATAACCGTGTAGCCCCTGTTTTTCTCCACCCGGAATACTGCCACGTTATCAGCTCCTTTCATCAGCCCGGACAATGAAAAACGCCCGTTCCGTGTGGAAAAGGCGTTTACCATGTGATTATAGGGCTTCGTGTTTAGTTTTCGTGTTTCTTAAAAGCCTTGATTTATGCGGTGTTGCGGTGGTTGTCTATAAATACTTGCCCCGAACGGCGCAGGCAAAACCACTACGGTTAAACTGCTGAACGGAATGCTGCTTCCGACAGAAGGAGCATCAAGCGTCTTTGGCGTCAATCCCGCAAAAAATCCGGAACAGATTCACGCTTTGGCCGGCGTCGTTACGGAGCACGCCCAGATGTATCAGAATCTGACAGGACTTGAAAATCTTATATTTTACGGCTCTGTCTTCGGCCTGGACGCCCTGGAAAGCAAAAAACGGGGGCTTGCGCTTTTAGATCAGCTGGAATTATCTGATGCGAAAGATCAGAAGCTTGCCTCCTACTCCACCGGAATGCGGCAGAGACTTTCTCTGGCAAGGGCGCTGCTCCACCGGCCGCAGATATTATTTCTGGATGAGCCTACCTCCGGCCTAGATCCAAAAAGCGCTCAAAACGTCCATGCCATGATACGAAGCCTTGCAAATGAGCACGGAATTACGGTCTTCCTCTGTACCCATCAGCTCCGCTATGCACAGGAGATCTGCACGCGCTACGGTCTGATGGCAAAAGGACGCTTGATTGCGGAGGGAACACTGGAAAGCCTCCGCGCCTCCGTGTGTCCCGGGATTACCCTAAAGCTCAAAGCCCGCGGTATCCCCTCACATCTTCCCTGCCGGAAAACGGAAGACATGACCTATGAAGCAGACATCCGGGATGAGTCAGAGATTCCCGGACTTGTACGGCAGATTGTAGAATCCGGCGGGGAAATTTATCACGTTTCGGCAAAATTTCCCTCACTGGAGGATATTTATTTTAGCCTTACACGGAATCAAGATAACCTTTAAATAAAAATCAATGATATAAAGAACCGGAATAGGAGATTAAAAATGACACAACAAATGACAGCTATTATGAAAAAAGATCTGCGCAGTATCACGTCAAACAAGCGGATGTTCTCTACCCTTCTCGTAGTACCCATCACGCTGTCCGTCATTCTGCCTACAATTTTTATCCTGGTATTTCATTTTGCACCCCAGACAGGCGGGGATTTTGAACAGCTCCTGAAGCTTCTTCCGGCGCCGCTTACGGACGGGGATTTATCCCAAAATGTAATATACCTTCTTCTGAACTACATTATGCCGCTGTACTTTCTGATAATCCCCATTATGGCGGCTACGGTAATGTCCGCCTCCTCCTTTGTGGGAGAAAAGGAAAAGCAGACTCTGGAAACACTTTTGTACTGCCCTCTGTCCCTGAAACAGATTTTCCGCGCCAAAGTACTGGCTTCCTTTCTGCTCAGTATGCTTGTGTCCGGCATTTCCTTTGCCGCAATGGTTGTTGTTCTGGAAACGGAAACTATGCTGATCACAGGCAGCTTCGTGTTCCCTGATGCAAAATGGGCGCTGATCCTGCTTTTAGTATCGCCCGCCGTTTCTCTTATCGCAATTACCCTGATTGTGCGGGGATCTGCCAAATCCCAGAGCGTAGAAGACGCACAGCAGCGCGCCGTGTTCCTCCTGCTCCCTGTAATCCTGCTGCTTGTCAGCCAGTTCACCGGCGTTTTATTTGTCAGCGCCTGGATTCTGCTGGGACTGGGGCTTGTATGCGGACTTCTTGCGGCCTGGCTTTTACAGAAGTGCATGAATGGATTTCAGTATGAAACGCTCCTAAAATGAAAGAACACAAATCGCCCTCTCAATACCCATACCGCTTCTTCTCCACACGCAGAAAAGCCGCCGTCACTCCCAGAGCCAGCACCTCCGCGGCCACCATAGACAACCAGATCCCGTCCACCTTCCAGATCAGCGGGAAAATAAGAACCGCCGCCACCTGGAACACCAGCGTCCGCATAAAAGATATGGCCGCCGAAATCAGCCCATTATTGAGAGCCGTAAAAAAGGACGATCCAAAAATCACATACCCCGAAAAAAGGAAGGAAAAAGCAAACAAAGAGAAGGCCCGTACCGTCAGCGCAAGCAACCCCTCATCATACCCCGTAAACACAAAGGAAAGGGGCCGCGCAAGCAGGAACGAAGCGCCGAACATAGCCGCCGCAAAAGCGCCGAGAAGCGTCAGGCTCTTTTTCAGCACCCCCTTAAGCTCCAATACATTCTGCGCCCCATAATGATACCCCACAATCGGAGCCGTTCCAACGGAATACCCGATAAACACCGCCTGAAACACCAGACTGACATACATCAGCACCCCATAAGCGGCCACGCCATCCTCTCCTATATATTTCAAAAGCTGCAGATTATAAAGCATATTCACAAGAGACATGGAAATATTATTCAAAAGCTCCGAGGAGCCGTTGGTACAGACCTTGACAAGCGCTCTCCCGTCAAATTCAGTCCGTCCAAGGCGCAAAAGGCTGTTATTCGGCCGCGCAAAATAAATCAGCGGAATCAAACCTCCCACAACCTGGCTCAGCGCCGTAGCCGCAGCCGCTCCCTCCAGCCCCCAGCCAAGCACCGCCACAAACAGAGCGTCCAGAACAATATTGGTACACCCCGCCGCAATAGTCACATAAAGCCCCAGAGAAGCTTTCTCCGCCGTAACAAACAGGCATTGAAATTCATACTGAAGAATATACGCCGGAATTGCAAGCAGAATCAAGCGTCCATACGTAACACTGTCCTCAAGAAGCTGCCCCTGCGCCCCAAGAAAAACAGCCAGAGGCCGAAGGAACAAAAGCCCCAGAACCATCAGCACAACCCCGCAGACGCCCGACACATAAACAATCAGGGAAAACAGCCTCTTCGCCTGTTCCTTTTTCCCCTGCCCCATCGTCATAGCAATCAGCGCTCCGCCTCCCGTCCCGAACATAAAACCCACACAGCCGAGCATCATCAAAAAGGGCATAATAAAATTAACTGCCGTAAACGGCGTTTTCCCCACATAATTCGATACAAAAAAACCGTCCACCACGCCATAAACAGAGGCAAAAACCAAAGTAATCATCGACGGCAGCGTAAACCGCAGTAACTTCTTATAATCAAAATGATCCGATAATAAAATTCTCCTCATAACCTATTCCGCTTCCTAACCTCCATCACCGCCTGCCCCATTGTCCGCACAACTGAAACCCCTGTGCTTTCAAAGAGAACCAGTGTTTATTTCCTTCGCCTTCTCCTTAATCCCAACCAAAAACCTCTCCGTAAGCTCCAGATACCTCTTCACGTCCTCCTCCGGCCAGGACGCAAGTATTCCGTTCTCAGCCTCAATCACCCGAACAGCCGTATCTCCCGCCAGCTCTTTCCCCTTTTCCGTAAGGCAGACATTCTTCCCCTTCACTCCTGCCTGCTCCGAATAGACAATTCCCTCCCTTTCCAATTTGCGAAGCGCAGAATTGATCGTCTGCTTACTAATCCCCGATCGCCTGCATATTTCCTGCAAAGGACAGCTATCCCCATAATCACAAATCGTATAAAGAATATTCATAACACTATCAGACTGCCCGAACTTTAAGGCCATCTCATGATAAACCGCCTCAATCTCCCCAAGCAAATGATTAAAACGCTTCATATCCCTTGAACTA
The DNA here is from genome assembly GCA_910576325.1 of Clostridia bacterium. Classification (GTDB taxonomy): domain Bacteria; phylum Bacillota; class Clostridia; order Lachnospirales; family Lachnospiraceae; genus Laedolimicola. The sequence continues at coordinate 41,559 of CAJTIM010000029.1, read as the reverse complement.
CAAGCTTTCATTTTACACCTCCAAAAAATCAATCATCCCTCCGAACCAAGACCGCCCTAGTACGATTTCATACCATCATAACCAGCAGTATAGTACGAAATCATACCATCGTCAAGCTTTTTCTATCACAAACTCCCGAGCATCCCCCAAAAATACAGCTCCTAAAAAGACTTCCGGAAACAAAGACACATCCCAAAAGCCTTATAAAAATAACCATTCTTGCTCTTCAACAACCTACCGTGGCTGACGCAAAATAAGCCCTCCGGCATTTCCTGTATCCGCTGTTCGGCTGTTCGCAAACGCTCTGTCTGATATTGGCGAACTAACGTCCAAAACTTCCAACAGGCAAAGCCTGTCAAAATCCATCCCGTTAGTACGACAAAAGCAGACAGAGTGTACGCGAACCGTCCGATCACAGGATACGGAAATGCCGGAGGGCTTATTTTGCGTCAGCCTCACAACCTCCCCGCTTAAAATCTCTCCCGATGCACCTTCCCCTCCAACAAGTCCCCCAACTCATAAGCCCCCGGATGATTCTGCGGCATCCCCAGGGAAAGAATAGCCTCCAACCGATAATTCTCCGGAAATTCCAACAACTCCCTCAAATACGCTTCCGTCGTCCGCCCTCCCGGCGCTTCCCGAAGCCTGCCCTGAATCCAACAGCTTCCTACTCCCAAGCTGTCCGCCATCAAATGCATATTCGCCATCGCCACAGAGCAATCCTCCACCCACACATCGGATTTCTCCTCATCTCCAAGGACAACAACCGCACAATCCGCCGCCTCCAGCATCTGAGATCCCGCAACCCGGCACCGGGACATGCTTTTTAAAGTTTCCTTATTCCGCACCACAATAAATTCCCAGGGCCGAATAGCCTTTCCGGAAGCCGACAGCAGTCCCGCCTGTAAAATACAGGTTACATCTTCTTCCGAAACAGCCTCCCCCGTATAAGTTCTCACGCTGCGTCTTTTCTGCATTACTTCCAACAATTCCATACTGAAAAATCCTCCCAAATCATTTCATTACAATTATTTTTAAGTCTATAGCAAAATAAATATCTTGTCAAATAATTCCACTTCCGGGTCTCTTGAATGATCTCTTGAACCGCAAAAGCTTTCATGCTATAATTTAACCGTACCATATACCCCCATTACCATAACTTTATCTTATACCAGATAAGCGCCGCGCAGCACACACCTTACATCAAAAAGGGAGACTCGCCCATGAACCAAAACTTGTCCTTCTACCGCATTTTCTACGCCACAGCCTTAGCCGGAAATATCTCCAAGGCAGCCAACGAGCTGTTTATCAGTCAGCCTGCCATCAGCCAGTCCATCAAAAAGCTGGAGCAGTCCCTTGACACCGCTCTCTTCGTCCGCAGCTCCCGAGGCGTACAGCTTACGGAGGAAGGCGAGCTTCTCTTTTCCCATGTAAAATCCGCCTTCCGGACCTTAGAAGCCGGTGAACATCAGCTTCGCCTGCGCCGGGAGCTTGGAATGGGACATCTGCGTATCGGAGTCAGCTCCACCCTCTGTAAATACGTGCTCCTGCCCTATCTTACGGACTTTGTTAAGCTTCATCCCCATATACAAGTAACCATTGCCTGCCAGTCCACCAACCATACCCTTCAGATGCTGGAGCATGAAGAGCTGGATCTGGGGCTTACGGGCAGGCCGGAACATCTGCACGGCATGAAGTTTTATCCGGTCCGTCAGATCCAGGATATCTTTGTGGCCTCCCGGGAATATCTGGACCATCTGCTTCTGTTTCTGGAACAAAACAAGCAGGAAAGTCCTTCCGATGTTTCCGGACTTCTCGCTTCCAACTCCGCCCTCTTGCTGAAATCCGGGATTCTGATGATGCTCGATAAGGATAACCTGACAAGACAATATCTGGATCAGTACTTCAAAGAACAGCAGCTTTTCCCGGAAAATATTCTGGAGGCTACTTCTATGGATCTCCTGATTGATTTTGCAAAAATCGGCCTGGGAATCGCCTGTGTGATTCGTGAGTTTGTGGAGGAGGATTTGAAGGCGGGAACTCTCCTGGAGCTGCCGGCGCCATTTCCTATTGCGTCCAGAGAGATTGGGTTTGTGTTCTCCTGGAAGCAGGCGAATCAGGAGTTGATTGAAGAACTGATAAACCCAAAGTAAAACACCTCACGGCAGCACCCGGTAAAACGGCCCCGGCTCTCTCCAAACGTCCTTAATGATATAATGGGACACGGTTGGAAATCTTACGGCATACTGCATTATGACATTGATACTATCAATAAAAAGGAAAGAAGGTACAAAAAGCTTTATGAACGGAACTGATCTCATCAAACTGGCCCTTGATCTCGGCTTTGCGGACGCAGCCGTTATCAACACGCAGGAACTTGTATTTGTCCCCAACTTCCGCACTCTCTGCGAAGAAAATCTATGCGGAAAATACGGCGTCAACTATGCCTGTCCCCCGGACTGCGGCACAGTGGAGCAGATGCGTGAAAAGGTCTTACACTGGCGGCAGGCCCTTGTGATGCAGACCATGTGGGATATTGATGATCCCTTAGACAATGCGCAGATAAAGCCTGCAAAGGCACAGCACAACCAACTGACCCGTCAGTTGATTGATACCGCAGGAGAACCGGGGCTGATGATCGGTGCAAGCGGCTGCAGTCTTTGCAATCCCTGTGCTGTTACGCAAGGGAAGCCCTGCCATTTTCCAAAGCTTCAGTACTCCTGCATGTCCGCCTACTGTATTTTTGTAAAGGATATGACCGAGCGCTGCCATATGGATTACGACTGCGCTCCCGGAATTACGGCTTTTTTCAGCATGTACTGCTTTGACGAGCGTACCGCATAATTCGTGTTCTGCTCTTACGATATTTTGCGCAGGGTGAACAAACTATTCTCTTTGAGCGCACCTTACATGCACACGCTCCCCCGGCTGCTTCTTGATTTTGGTGCGGATGTCCCTGCGGATTCCGATGAGGTAGCAGATGCTTCCGTCCTCATTTTTCACGCCCATGTTTACGATGCTGCCGTCATAGGGTTCTCCGTCAAAGGTGACATGCACCTTCACCCGGCCTCTGCCAAATTCCGCACGGATGTCATAGGGAAAGAGCACATAAGCTCCTCCTGTGTCTCCGGCCGGGTAGATAAGGGACTCATATTCATAAACCTTTTGATTCATTGCTGCTCTCCTAATCTTTTAACTGCCATTTTCCGATTCTGTTTGTTCCAATCCGAATTACCTGCCCCATCTCTTTCAGCCCCTTCATTGCATAACGGACTCCGGCGTGGGAGATTCCTGTTGCCGCAGCCAATTCCTTCTGTGTAATAAAAGGATTCGCTTTGATTTGTTCTATGATTCTGCGCTCCGTATCCGTTCATTTCCGTAATATTTCTTTCTCGCTTTTCAGGCCGGACATTGCGCTAGTGATTGCGCTAGTCATTACGCTAGTCTTTGTGCTAGTGATTACGCTAGTCTTTGCGCCAGTTTCCATTTCAGCCTTTTCATCTGTTTTATCAGCTAACCTTTGTTCAGACTTACTCTGTTGTCATTTTCCAGGAAAAACTTATTTAAAAAACGCTTTCTCTCCTTTTCCCAAGCAGATTGTGTTGCATGCCGCCGGGCAAATTTTACCACAGAAAAACAATGCCTGCAAAATTATTTTTCACATTCCGCTCCTTCTCCATACATTAATATTATTTCCGCTCTCACAAATCCTCAAACCAGCTCCCGGAACCGCCGCCCTGCTGCGAGCGCAATCACCAGAGAAATTCCCCCGGCAAACAGAATCACCGCAAATTCAAAGCCCTGACAAAGCTCAAACAACACCCCATACAGGGCATTTCCCAGCGGCTGCGCGCACATAGCGATGGTGAGAATCACCGCGATGACTTTTCCGATAAGGTGCCCCGGCGTCTCTGCCTGGACAAAGGATATCATCTGCACGGAAAACATGGTGGAAAGCACCATAATCACAAAGCAGCAGCCGGTAATCACCAGATAGCTTCCCATAGCAAAGAGATCCAGAGCCAACGCGATTCCCATAGGAAATACTGCTGCGGCTGCCAACGCAATCAAGCTCCCTGCCTTATGTATGGACAGCTTTTTCCCCAGAACTCCGGCCAGAATACCGCCTGTCAGACCGCCTGCTGCCAATGCTCCCTGCGAAAAGCTGTAGAGGGTATTGGCCGTATTTTCCGTGCCGAGTTCCAGCACCTCCGTAACCAGATACGGTACCGCTACAATGATCATGGCTGATAAAAATAGATTGATCTCACAGACCACTAGCGTCACTCTCCCAATCTGAGGCTTTTCCTTTCGGATAAAATGAAAGCTCTCGCGAAAATCTTCCTTTACCATTTTCAAAATCCCACCTCCAAAAGACTGCCTGACAAATGGAATCCGAATAAAAATCTCCATCACCGCCGACAGGAAAAAGCACGTCATGCAGAGCATCAGCACCATTTTCAGACCATAGGCGCTGTAAAGCATACCTCCCAGCACCGGTCCGATGAGATTGGCAAAGGAGCTGATGGTGTTGATGATAGAATTGGCCTCCATGAAATGCTCCGGATCTACCAGGGCCGGAATACTGGCCTGAACGGAAGGCTGATAGGCACCGGCAATTCCGTAGAGCAGCATCATCGTCACGGTTAAAAGCACTACCAGATTCACATTTCCCATCAAAAAGGAAAAGCCAAGGATTACGGCCGCCGTGAAAAAGTCGAGAATCACCATAATATTTCGCTTATTAACCCGATCCGCCACGATGCCGCCAATGGGAGACAGCAGAATCGTCGGAATAAAGGCGCAGGCCATCACGGTTCCGTAGAGGGCCGAGGAGCCGGTCTGATTGAGAAGATAGAGGGGCAGCGCAAAGCGGATGGTTGCATTTCCAAAGAGGGAAATAATCTGTCCGATGACTACCAGGATAAAGTCTCTGGAAAATAATCTCTGTTTCATGATTTAAACCTCCATATTTTCGATTCCATTTGCAGGCAGGCAGTATATCAGAACGCCGGCAGCTGCAAACAGCGTACACATAGTTCCTATAACTCCCAACAAATATTGGGGAGAAATGGCGATTAGATTGGTCGTTAAGCGAAGTTTTACTCCAAGAACTGCTTTTCGCACTATAGGATAGCTTAGCAGAGCAGCCGCAATTTTTCCATAGTAATTATTGACTGTCGCCAGGATGCTTGCAAAGATTCCTTCTGCGGACCTCAGGTAAGCGGACCGCTTAATCTTTTTTATTCCAACTGATATAGATTCATAAGTTTTCCTACATTTACATGTCCCGTACTAACGACAACGGCAAGTTCTGTTTTTTTGATACTTCTCGGATTTTATCAACATGCATGATGTATATTGCCTCTTATACATACCGGACGTTGGTATGTATAAATCTAAAAGAAAGAGCTGTCATAAAACAGCCTTTCAATCACTATTCTTGGATGACTGCGGCTCTGCTAAGTGCCGCCATTCTTCCAGCGGCAAGCCTAATTACAGCAATCCAGGCTCTACGGGTAACTCATTTCCTACTTTTTCTTCAGATAGATGTCCGTAAGCTCCTGCAGCCGCTCAAGCATCTGCTCATCCACAATATCCAGCCCAAAGCCCCGAAGCATCTGCTGAAATACCATAAATTTGCCGAAGGATTCCTCCTTGGTGTCTCCAAAATTCATCGGATTCATCCAGATATTCGCCACAAAAATAATCAGCTCCGCAAGCTGTGCCGGGTAATCGGTGACAATGGTTCCGTCAGCAATTCCTTCCTCTATAATCGGGAGAATATAGTCAGGCGCTACCTGCTTCACGGTATCATTCACCATACTGAACATAAGCTTGGCATTGTTCTGAAAATTGGGAGCCATCGCAAAAATCTCATCCTGCACCGGCCGGTTAATGGATTCCTGAAAGATCGCCCTTAACTTTTCCCTTCCGTTTAAGTCCCTTCGATCCCGAATCCCGGCAAGCATCCGGTTGGATTGCTCTGTTATCCGGTTCGTGACCGCTTCCAGGATATCCTCCTTGGACTTAAAATGATGGTATATGGCTCCCTTGCTTAAGCCTCCCAGATGATTGATTATATCCTGAATGGAGGTCTGCTCATAGCCCTTCTCCAGAAATAAACGATATGCCGTATCCAGAATCCGATTTATGGTTTCTTCCGGGTTTTTGTTGCGCGCCATGATACATGTACCTCCCCCGTCTGCTTTTGACAAAACAATGTCTTTCGAGCGGTTGTCTGTCAAACATACCGTTAGTATGTATATTAACATACCATCGGTATGTTTGTCAATTTTCTTTTCAAAAATATTTTACCGCAAATGCAGACCAGGCTTCTCAAAAAATCAAAATCCAGACTTAATATTTGCGCCGAAAAATCAAAGCCCTCTGATCTACCTGCCCAAAAAGCCCTCATACTGATTCACATTCCCGGAATCCACAATAAATACCGGCTCATAATCCTCGGCTCCAAGAACATAATCCCAAGTCCCGTCCAGATAATCCAGCAGCTTCCGAATAGCGGTCTGGGTCATAACGGGATTGTAATACACGGACATCAGTCCCTCAAAATACGTATTTGCCGCAGCGCTCAGTTCTTCATCATCCCCGCGAAGAACCGCATACATCTCCTCCATTCCGCCCACCGCGGACATATAGACGGTCAGAGCCTCCAGCTCTCCCTTAACATCCTCATCAATGGCATCGCCGCTTAAAAGCTCCAAAAAAGCCAAAGACATTTCATCATCCATAGAAAATACAAACATGGTATTGTCCGTAGACTTGGAAGCCTCAATCCAGGAAGACAGATTGCTCTCAATATAGCCTTTTGCCTTCTCGTTGGACCACTCGCAGTTATACTCAAAATAGTTCTCCGTGCACAGCTTGTCAACTTCCTCTTGGGTCCATGCCTTCCCCTGATTCACATCCTCTATGGTATAGGTTTTGTCTCCCTCCGCATCATAATAATGCTCCTGGCCGAGGAGGAACTTTCGAAAGCCCTCCGTCCGCCTCTGGGATACGGTAGAAGCATCACCGGAAAACTGAACCAGCGTACTCTCCGGATCCATACCGTGAGTTACCAAGTAATAGGCTGCTGCTGCACCTGACTGCCAGTTGTCACCGGAATAATTCAAAATAGCCTGATTCATGGTTCCTTCTACAATTCTGTCATAGGAAATCCAGGGTATTCCGGCGTCAATCAAAGCCTGCTGCCCTTCCTTGGCCGACTCGTCGCATCCCCAGAACATCACGCCTGCCGCATCGTTATTGGCTAAAATCTCCTGTACCTGCTCATTCTGCGCCTCGCCGTTATCCGCAATATAATGGGTGGCGGCATAGTCGCCGTGGATGCCAAGATTGATTTCGTCCACAAAGGCCGCCGCGTAAGCCGCTCCCTGGCCCGTCCAGCCATGATCCGGGGCTGCGGTCATTACATAGATCTGATTGCCAAGGGGCTTTGCCTCCTCCTGGCTTTCTTCTTCCATCTGCTCCGTCCCTTCATTCTTCTTGGCACCTTTACATGCACAAAGTCCTGCCGCCATACACAGAACCAGTACAAGCGCCAACAGTTTCCTTTTCATATGTCTGCCAACTCCTTTTTAAAGTTCTTTCCGTTTCCGGGTACATCATATCATTTTGCATACGGTCTGACAATATAAAATCAGGAAAGTCCCCGTACACATATTTCTCCTTTTATCCGGTTTTTTTGTGCATATTGTGGAGATTTCTTCCCGGATTAAGCCAGCAGCCTCTCAATCTCCCGGGCTACACCCTCCTGTTCATTGCTTAAAGCCATCCGATCCGCTGCCTCCTTTGCCTCCGCACAGGCATTTTCCATGGCAAAGCCAACACCTGCTTCCAAAAGCATCGTAACATCGTTGCTGCCGTCTCCGAAGGCCGCAGTCGCCTCGGGCTCAATATTCAGGTATTCCCGAAGAAATCTTAAAGCAGCACCCTTATTGGCCTCTTTTGCATTCACTTCAATGTTATTGATCACAGAGCTGGATACGGACAAATCGGAAAGAGAGGTCTTCATTTCCTCCAAGACCCGCCTGCGCTCCTCCAGATCCGCAAAAAACAGCATCAGCTTCTGCACGGTCTCTCCCGACTCCAGAAGATACTCCCTCAGATCCGCAACCGGTATATAAATTCTGCGCATCATACGGAAAAGCACCTGTCCAGGAGAATAAGCCTCCATCATTTCCATATCCTTTTTTCCCATATAAGCCTTGCCGCCTTTGTAGCACCCGATAATTGCGGCTGCATTTTCAGCGGCGTCAAAGAACCTTTGGATCTCTCCCCGGTCCATTTCCGCCCGGTGGAGGGTCTTTTTCTCCCAGGCGTCATAAACCTCCGCCCCATTTGCCCCGATCACATAGCGGATAAAGGGCAGAGTGCGGATCTCCTCCGGAACACCGTCATACAGGCGCCCGGTAGTGGGAACCAGGTGAATCCCGGCCTCCGACGCTTTCCGAAGGGCATCCAGTGTGCGGGCGGTCAGCTCCTTATTGTCTTTTAACAGTGTGCCGTCCAAATCAAAAGCAATTAGTTTCATTCGATTCATCTCTTCGCTCCTTTGTGTATTAACCTATTCAATAAAGTTTAAGAGGGGGCCGCTGCAAAACAAGTCTCCTGCTTCCCCATATCCAAGTTGCCTGAACGCTCCAACTGCAGGATATAGAAATAACGGATTGCTTATTTTGCGGCAGTCCCCTTCTTATATACGGTTCTTATTCAATCTGCGTCGATCCCCTTTTCCTCCTCCTTAATCTCCCAGTGAATCAGGAAGGTAAGAGCCGCCCTCAGCGCAATAATACCGGCCACCGTAGCAATCTCCGTCCACTCCCGGACGATGACAGTACGCAGAATCTCACTTCCCAGCTTGAACTCCAGACCCATAGCCAGCCCTTTCGCCAGCGTCAGCTTCGTATCCGGCTTCCTGCTCACATAGCTGTAAAAGCCGCGAATACCGGAGGCAATAATAATTCCCACACCGATCAGCTCAAATACGGGGATTGTCGCCTCCACTAAATAATGTAAAATCAGCTCAAATGTCATAATCATTGCTGTCCTTTGCCTCCCTTATGCAGAACAACACAGCCGCAGAAACCGCTGCGGCCGCATTTACCTGCTTTATCATAGCACAGGAGCATGGAAAAAGCAATCTTCTAATCCTCCTCAATGTGCTCCCTGCCCTGGTCTATGATTGTCCGCACATGATTGTCCGCCAGAGAGTAAAAAACAGACTTCCCCTCCCGCCTGCTCTTTACCAATTTACTCTGCTTCAAAATCCGAAGCTGATGGGAAATCGCAGACTGAGTCATACACAAAGCCTCCGCCAGATCACAGACACAGACCTCCGCCTCAAAGAGTACAAACAGAATCCGAATTCGCGTGGAATCTCCGAAAACCTTGAAAAGCTCCGCCAGATCGTAGGCTTCTGTCTCCTTAGGCATTTTTTCCCGGACTATCTTTAAAAGATTTTCGTGAACCTCAAAAGTATCACAGCATCCTTCGATTTTCTCCGCCAATTCTGCACTTCCTTTCTATTCCAGTTCCGTATATCCCCTTACAGCACCCAAATATTGAAGATGGATTTCCGACCGCAAATCCATGCGGACGTAAATCCATCCGGGCGCTTTATGGGATATACTGATTCCAGCTCCAACCTAATTCAGCTTTTTTATAAACAGAGCACGGATAGCATTGAGCACCGCAATCACCATCACGCCCACATCCGCAAAAATAGCTGCCCACATATTAGCGATGCCAAAAGCTCCAAGCACCAGACAGATAAGCTTGATACCGATAGCAAAATAAATATTTTCATACACAATACGGATACATTTTCTTGCAATCCGAATGGCTGCGGCAATCTTCACAGGGTCGTCATCCATCAGCACAATGTCCGCCGCCTCAATCGCCGCATCAGACCCCAGAGCGCCCATAGCAATGCCAATATCCGCCCGGGACAATACGGGCGCATCGTTGATGCCGTCTCCCACAAAGACCAGCTTCTCCCTGCTGCTCTTCCGTTCCAGAAACTCCTCCACCTTAGACACCTTATCCGCCGGCAGAAGCTCGCTGTGTACCTCCCGGATTCCAAGCTCTTTTGCTGCCTGCTCCGCAGCCTCCCTGCGGTCACCAGTCAGCATCACCGTATTCTTCACCCCCGCTTTGTTCAGCTGGCGTATAGCTTTCTTCGCATTCGGCTTCAGCATATCGGAAATCAGAATATGCCCGGCATAAGCTCCGTCCAGAGCCACATGAACCACCGTGCCCGAATCATGACAGGGTGCAAATGCAATCCCAAGCCGCTCCATCAGCCGGTCGCTTCCTGCCGCCACAAATACACCGTCCACCGTTGCCGTAACGCCATTGCCGCCAATCTCCTCAATCTCCGTCACACGGCTCCGGTCAACAGGCTTCCCATATGCATTTTGAAGGCTCTTACTGATAGGATGAGAGGAGGCGCACTCCGCAAGAGCCGCATACTCCAAAAGCTTCTCCGTCTCTATGGTATTGTGATGAATCTCCTTTACCTCAAATACCCCCTGCGTCATTGTGCCCGTCTTGTCAAAAACCACCCATCCGGTCTTGGACAAAGTCTCAAGATAATTGGAGCCCTTCACCAGAATCCCCGCCTTGCTCGCTCCGCCGATGCCGGCAAAAAAGCTCAAAGGAATACTGATCACCAAAGCACAGGGACAGCTAATCACCAAAAAGGTAAGAGCCCGGTAAATCCAATCCCCCCACTGTGGCACAAGGCCCAGAGCCGTCATACGCACAAGCGGCGGCAGAACAGCCAGCGCCAAAGCTCCGTAGCAGACAGCCGGCGTGTAATATCTGGCAAATTTAGAAATAAAATTTTCGGAGCGCGACTTCTTCGAGCTGGAATTCTCCACCAGATCCAGAATCTTTGACACCGTAGATTCCCCGAATTCCTTTGTGGTACGAATCTTTAGAACTCCCGTCATATTGATGCATCCGCTGATAACCTCCTGCCCCGCAGCCGCCTCCCTTGGCAGGCTTTCCCCCGTAAGAGCACTGGTATTCAAAGCAGAGCTTCCCTCTTCCACCACACCGTCAATAGGAATCTTCTCGCCGGGCTGCACCACAATCAGGGTTCCCACCTCAACCTCATCTGGGTCCACCTGCTCCAAGCGTCCGTCATGCTCCACATTGGCATAATCCGGCCGGATATCCATCAGATCACTGATATTTTTCCGGCTCTTTCCAACGGCATAGCTCTGGAACAGCTCTCCAATCTGATAGAACAGCATAACCGCCGTTCCCTCCTGATAGTCTCCCAGGGCAATCGCGCCTACGGTAGCTACAGCCATCAGAAAATTCTCATCAAAGACCTGCCGGTTGCGGATTCCCTTAAACGCCTTTTTTAAAATATCATAGCCGATTACCAGATAAGGAACCAGATACAGGCCAAACCGCACATAACCCGCAGACGAAATAAAGCTTAAGCCAATCAAGAGCAGGAATGTAACAATAATCCGAATCAGCATCTTTTTCTGTTTTTTATTCATCTTGCCCTCCTGCCTTTCCAGGTATGCTCTGCTTTGTACTCAAACAGCATATTAGAGTCTCCCAAAATATCTATAAAATTCAGAAAGCACATATAAAAATTAATACGTAAACCGCATTCCGTATAAACGTACGCGCTTCTGCCTGTCTCCCTCAGCAACCAAGGGAACGCTTCAATACAATTCTACAAAAAAATCTCACAGTCATCCTCAACCTTCTTGCAGTTCTTCCTGACCTCCTGCATCACAGCCTTAGGATCTGCACCCTCTTCAAACTCCACCGCCATCTTCAAGGTCATAAAGCTCACCGAGGCCTCCTTTACACCAGCCGTCTTTCTCGCCGCATCTTCCATCTTATTCGCACAATTTGCACAGTCGACATCAATTTTATAAGTTTTCTTCATGGTAACCATCCTCCACACATTTAATATTCTTTCATATGAATAATTGTTCATATGTTAGTTAAATTATAACACCATATTTTAAGATGTCAAGAGATATTCTGCATTTCCCTCCGCCAAATTCAACTTGTTCCTCCCTGAAACCAAGCCCCCATGTATAAACTGTAAAACTATCATAACCATATATAAAATCCATACTGCTCTCACATCCCTGCAAACCGAAGCTTATAAATCCAATTCTTCAAGAAGCTTCCTAATCCGTGCAGAGGCAAACTCCCGGCTATCCATTCTAAATAAAACCTCCCTATCAACCCATTTATAATCAACGGTCTCACCTTCCTGAAGAACAATCGAATCCTTACAGCAATCCAAAACACATAAATATTCAACATACAAAGAACGGCGGCCATCATGTACAATCCGCCCTATTTCTTCCAAATTCCCAGCATTCAGCCCTGTTTCCTCTTTTAGCTCTCTCTTTGCACACTCCAAAGCCCCTTCCCCTTGCAGCGCAGACCCCCCAGCCGTCAATTCCCACATCCCGCCGTGACGTTTCCGAAAGTCTCTTTGCATAAGCAAATAACTCCCATCCATATGCTTTACTACAACATCACAAACCAAATGATACACCCCATCAGGAAGCGCCTCACCTCTTACCAACGTCATATCCTTTATCCGATTAAAAGCACTATCATAAGCATCCCACAGCTCCGTCATAATATGCCCCCACAAAATCCAATTCATAAACCTCATTATAAAACAATTTCCAACAATATAAAATAATAAAGCACAAATCATAAAATTTCTAAACAACAGGTAATATTTAAAAGAATACCGCCCCCATATAAACCCATTTTAAGATTCCCCCTTTCCATATCACAAAAACAACACACCACCCGCCCCGCCAACAACCAGGTTCCGAAACAGCCAGCGGGCCAGGGACGGTTTCCAATATCAAGGGACAGACGCAAAATCAGCCGTCAGACTTTTCCGATATCCGGTGTCCGGCTGTTCACGCACACGCTGTCTGATATTGGCGGACAAACGAAAGAGAACTCCAACAGGCGAAGCCTGTCAAAACCCAAAATACGTTAGTCCGACAAGAGCAGACAGCGTGTACGTGAACCGTCCGAACACAGGATATGGAAAAGTCCAACGGCTGATTTTGCGTCTGTCCCGAAGATATTGGAAACCGTCCCTGCCCGCTGGCTGTTTCGGAACCGTCCGTCCTCACTTCTTCTTTTTCAACATAGCCAACACCGACTGCAGCACAATAAAGAAACAAAGCAGCGCCGCAATCGTAATCCTCGTCCACCAGGAGGAAAGCGTCCCCTGAAACGTAATAAACGCCTCAATCGTCGCCTTAATCAGCACCCCAAACAGCGTCCCAATCACATTCCCCACACCGCCGGTCAAAAGCGTCCCGCCAATTACCGCCGAAGCAATGGCATCCATCTCAAATCCCTTGGCCTGCTCCACAAAGCCCCCCAGAGTATTAAGACAGAACAAAATGCTCCCCACGCCGCACAAAAACCCATCCAGCATATAAGCCTTCAGCTTAATCATCCGCACATTCAGCCCCATCATAAGCGCCGACTGCTCATTCCCGCCTACCGCATAAATGCTGCGTCCAAACTTCGTAAATTTCAGCATAATAAACGCAATCACCAAAAGAATCAGCGCAATCACCACTGTCGGATACACATACGGATAAATCATTACCCCCTTCTTATTCAAATGCCCGCCAACAGGCAGATAAATCTTCATCTTCGCCCAGGCCATAAACATCTCATTGCTGATACTAATCATATCCTTCGAGATAATCGCCGTCATACCCCTGGCAAAAAACATTCCCGCCAGCGTAACAATAAACGGCTGAATATCCATATAAGCCACAAGAAAGCCCTGCACCAGCCCGAACACAATCCCCGTAACAAGCACAATCAGCACCGCCGGAATTGCCCCCATACCGACCTTTTCCATCATCCAGGCCAGCATCATACAGCCCATAGCCACAAAAGATCCCACACTGATATCAATCCCGCCGGTAATCATCACCACCGTCATTCCAATGCCAATTACAATCAAACCCGCATTGGAAATAAACAGATTCAAAAAGTTCTGCGTCTTGGCGAAGCCCTGATCCTTAAAAAGCACACAGCCCACAACATACATCACAAAAAACAGCGCAATCGTAATTAAAAGAAGAAAACTCGTCTGATTCAAGGTACGTTTGCTTTTCATCTATGCCGCCTCCTTTCCTTCGATTGCGACCGCCTTTTTCTGGGCAAGCCCCTTTCTCCACCTGGCAAAGCCCGGAGATTGAAGCGTCACAATAATCACCACCACAATCGCCTTGTACACCGGAATCTGATCCGAAGAAACGTGCATGGCGTACAGCGTCGTCGTAAGAGCCTGAATCGTATAAGCGCCAATAACGGAACCCGCAATGGAAAATCTTCCGCCTCCCAAAGAGTTGCCTCCGATAGCCACCGCCAGAATCGCATCCAGCTCCATATTGAGGCCGATATTATTGGCATCCGCCGAATAAATACGGCTGGAAGCAATCAGCCCGGAAAGCCCGGAGCAGAATCCACAGTAAGCATATGTAAGGAAAATAATCAGCACCGCCTTAATTCCCGTAAGACTGGAAGCCTTCTTATTGATACCCACCGACTGAATATACATGCCCAGCGCCGTTTTTTTAAGCAGTAGCGCCGTAGCCGCCACAACGAGAATCGACACAATAAAGGGAGCCGGAACAGGAAAGCCCGGGAAGGAAGATCCCAGTATCTTATAGCTGTCCACACGCACATAGGTAATCTGTCCGTCCGTAATAAGCTGCGCAATTCCCCGCCCTGCCGTAAACATAATCAAAGTGGCAACCATCGGCTGAATATTCAGCTTCGCCACAAGAACGCCGTTAAAGCAGCCGATAAGGGTTCCGACCAGAACCGCCGCAAGGAATCCCAGAATCAGCGGATTCGCATACGCCGTAGCCGCCCTCTCGCCTCCGGTCAGAATATTGCAGCACACGGCCGCACTTACCGCCATAATCGCACCCACGGAAATATCCGTTCCGGCGGAGGCCGATACCACCAGTGTCATACCCACGGCCAGTATCACCAGCTCCGAAGCTCGGTTAATAATATCAATCAAAAATCCGTACAATACGCCGTCCCGAATCTCAATGGAGAAAAAGTCCGGTCTTGTAACAAGGTTAATCAGAAGCACCAGAGCGAGACAGAAAACCGGCAGAAATAACCGCTTGGATGTTATATTTTTCAAAGTTTTATTCATATCACTGTCCTCCTGCTATGGTTGACATAATTTTTGACTGATTCATCTCTTCGCCGCTCAGCTCGCCCACCTTGCTGCCGTCGCGCATAACCATCATACGGTCGCAGGTACGAAGCATTTCCTCAATTTCCGAAGAAATAAACACAACCGCCATCCCCTCTTTTGCCAGCTTCACCACCAGTTTTTGAATCTCCGTCTTTGTTCCCACGTCGATTCCTCTGGTGGGCTCGTCGAGAATCAGAAAATCGGGATTGGTCAAAAGCCATCTTCCAATAATCACCTTCTGCTGATTCCCGCCGGAAAGAGATTTGATAGGCGTCTCCCGGCTGGCCGTCTTAATCTGCAGCATTTCAATGTACTTATCCGTAAATTCCTCCTGCTGCTTTCTGGACAGCAGATGGAACATGCCACGCTTGGCCTGAAGCGCAATGATTAAGTTCTCCCGGACAGACAGCTCCGCAATGATTCCCTCATTTTTCCGGTCCTCGGGAAGATAGGCCATTCCCTCATACATCGAATGAATGGGATGCTTGGCTGAAAGCTTCTTTCCTTTTACAAAAAGCTCCCCTTCATCCGTCCTTTCCGCTCCGTAGAGCACCCGGACCGTCTCGGAACGGCCGGAACCCAGAAGCCCGGTGAAACCTACTACCTCGCCTTTATGTATCACCAGATCAAAGGGCTTGATGTATCCCTTCTTTCCAAGACCTACCGCCTTAATGACAATATCCTCGTCCCCATGAGCTGCGCCCTCTCCCTCCGACTGCTTGATAGCCGCCAGATCATCAAAATCCTTGCCCATCATCTTTGCCACAAGCTGTACCCTGGGAAGCTCAGCCGTGGTAAACTCGCCGATAAGCTGGCCATTGCGCAGAACCGTAATTTTATCGCACACCTCATACACCTGCTCCAGAAAATGCGTGACGAAGATAATGCCCACTCCCTCGCCTTTCAGTCTCCGCATCAGCCGGAACAGCTTTTCCACCTCACTGTCATCCAGAGATGAGGTCGGCTCGTCGAGAATCAGAACCTTTGCCGACATATCCACCGCCCGGGCAATGGCAATCATCTGCTGGATGGCAATGGAATAATTGTCAATGGTTTTCGTCACATCCGCAAAAATATCCAGATCCGACAAAAGCTCCGCCGCCCTCTTGTTCATGGTTTTCCAGTCAATCATGCCGCCCTTTCGCGGTTCTCTTCCAATAAAAAGATTCTCTGCAACCGTAAGGTTCGGACAGAGATTGATCTCCTGGTAAACGGTGCTGATACCGTGCTTCTGCGCCTCCTGGGGGCTGCGGTTAATAATGAAGCCATCCACACCCTCCATTGCGATCTCCCCTGTTTCAAATTCCTCCACACCGGTCAGCACCTTGATCAGCGTGGACTTTCCCGCTCCGTTTTCTCCCATCAATGCGTGAATTTCTCCTTTTTTCAAGGTAAAATCCACATCCTGGAGCGCCTTTACGCCGGGGAATGTCTTATAAATATGTCTCATCTCGAGAACGGAATCCTTCTCCATAAAAGCTTCGCCTCCTATCTTATTCCAGTTTTGCATATTCTAAGCAGCACCTTCTAATCCGGATGGATTTCCGGCGGCAAAAGATGTGTCCGCAAATCCGTCCGGGTGCTGTTTGGAATATGCTGTTTTTAACTTCCTTTCAGAACAGAAAGAAGGCGCAGAGAGGAGAATCTAAGCCTCCGGCTCTGCGCCTCCTGTTTACTCATTCAGATGGAGCCTTGAATATCTCATCTGTCTTAGTATGCTCTCTCAGCCAGGATAGCTTCCAGATCCATGCTGGTATCAAAGTAAGCCTCGTCTACATACTGAATCTTGTCTACGGTCTCGCCTGCCTCAAGCTTCTGGATAATCTCGGCTACGCGGGGTCCGTGAAGCGGATTGCACTCAAAGGTAGCGTTCAAATCGCCTGCGATCATGGATTCAAATGCGGCCTTTACGGAGTCAAAGCTCACTACGATGATGTCGCCGTCCGGTCCGCAGGTCTTTCCTGCCGCCTTGATTGCGTCGATGGCGCCGAATGCCTCGTTGTCGTTCTCACAGATAACTACATCAATGTCGTCATAGCTCTTCAGGAAGGACTCCATAACCTCCTGGCCCTTTGCCTGTGTAAACTCGCCGGACTGCATCTCAAGCATCTTCCAGTTGGGATGCTCTGCCAGTTTGTTTGCCATACCCTCGGTACGTCCAACCTGTGCGGATGCTCCGATGGTTCCCTGAATCGTTACCATGTTAATTTCTTCCTCGCCGCGGCCTGCTGCCTCTAAGTAATCTGCCAGCCAGTCGCCGCAGGTCTCGCCTTCCTTTACAAAGTTTCCGCCGACCCATGCTTCAAAGAGGCTGTCGTCGGATACGTCCATCATACGGTCGGAAAGGATAACAGGGATTCCTGCTTCCTTTGCTTCCTCAAGAACGGTCTCCCAACCTGTTTCAACTACGGGAGCAACTACGATGTAATCAACCTCCTGCTGAATAAAGGAACGGATTGCCTTAATCTGATTCTCCTGCTTCTGCTGTGCATCGTCGAAAATCAGCTTGTAGCCGTTTTCCTCTGTAAATGTGGACTTAAAGGACTCCGTATTTGCCGTTCTCCAGTCAGATTCAGCGCCTACCTGTGCATAGCCGACGGTAATAAGTTCGCCGCTTCCCGCGTCTGCGGCCGGCGTCTCTTCCTCTCCGCCTTCAGCCTCCGCAGGAGCTTCCGTCTCTGCGGGCGCCTGTGTGTCGGCCGGCGCTTCCTTGGAGCCGCAGGCTGCCAGGGACAGGGTCATTGCTGCGATCAACAGTGCGGATACAACTTTTCTTTTCATACTTTTTCTTCCTCCTTTTTTCGTACTCCTATTCCAGCCCCGCAGCAAACGAATCTTACCGTTTCCGGTTTCGGAAGGACTTACATATGCAAATCCTTCCGCTGTGGTTCAAGGAGTCACTGTTTATGAAACTTGTTCTTTACATCCTTAATTATAAAAAACAGGACGGCCATTTTCCATGAGATATTTTTTGAAAAAGGTTGAATATTTTGTAATAAAAAACACCGGCTTGGGGCATTTCCTCCCTCTGCCGGTAAAAAAAATACACTTTTTTCATAAATTTTTATAATTTTTTTGGATCTGCATCCACCGAGACCCCCAGGCGGACCCGGACGCAGGTTCCCTCCTGCTTTTTCGATGTAATGGTAATCTCCGACTGTTCCCCGTAATACATATGGATTCTCTGTGCCACATTGTTGAGGCCGAAGCCCCCTTTTCCGGAATCCAGACGGCTTTTCTCTCCCCGCAGCTTTTTCTTAAGCTCCTTTAAGGTCTCCTCATCCATTCCGATTCCGTCGTCCACTACCTCAAATACAATGTGCTCTCCCTGCCCATAGCCCCGAATGGTGATTTTTCCGCCGCCGCGTTTGTTTTTGATTCCGTGGTAGAGGGCATTTTCCACAATGGGCTGCAGCGTCATTTTGAGAATAACCTGCTTCTCTATCTCCGGCTCAATGCAAATATCATAATCCAGGATATTTTCATAGCGGATCTTCTGTATTTTCAGATAGCTTCGGATATGGCTCTCCTCCTCCGCCACGGTGATATAATCGTTTCCGCCGGAAAGGACAGTGCGGAAGAAGTCGCTTAAATCCGCCGTCATCTCCACTACCTGCCGATTGTTGCCCCCTTCCGCAAGCCATACAATGGAATCCAGGGTATTATAGAGAAAATGGGGATTGATCTGCTCCTGGTGCAGCTTAAGCTCCGCCTCCCGCAGATTTTTCTGCTCCTGCTTGGTCTTTTCCATCAGTTCCGCTATTTTATCGCTCATGGTATTGAAGGTTCTGGAGAGCACATTGATTTCTTCCAGGGCGTACATCCTGGCCCGCACCTCCAGGTCTCCCATACCAAAGCGCTCTGCCGTCTGTCTCAGAGAATTGATGGGAGTGGTGACGGATTTTGTGATCATAGTTGACAGGACAAGGCCCGCTGTCAACACGCTCACAAGCATTGCCATAAATCCCCTGACGCTTTGATTCACCTGCTCCTCCAGCTGCTTTTGAAGCTCTTCCATGTTCATCAGCTCATAGTAGGTGTACTGTGTGATGTAATCCTGAATCATGGAGCAAAGTCCTTTGATATCGTTCTCCCAGATAGCCGCGCTTTCCCCATAAGTTCCCGGCACAGCGGAATTTTCAATCATCCGGTTGACTGCTGTCTCCAATGTATCCAGGCAGGACAGGATTCCCTGAATTTTTATGTAACTGTCCGTTCCCGGCACCCGTTCGATTACTGTTCCGAAGGAATACCTTGCCGATTCTATCATATGGATGGGATTCTTTACCACGGTGGCATATTCCGTGGAGCCCTCCAGGATATCGCCGTTTTCAAACTTGGAGGCATCAATCAGGCCGATCATAACACGGTACATGGAATACTCCATGTCTTCCTTGAATTTTATGTTGTATTCATTGGCCACTTTCAGATTTGCCATAATTGCGTTGTAGGAATCGGAATATTCCTGTATCATATTTAAGATTCCCAGCATCATGCCGGTGAGAGGTATGGCCGTCACAAACAGAAGAACGGACAGGCGCATTTTTAAGGTTAAGCGATAGGCCCTTTTTTTCTCTCCCTGTTCCATTTCCACCTCCTAATTCTCCATATTTTTTCCGCCCCGGAAATCTGTGGGAGATTGTCCCATGATTTTCTTGAAGGTAGCGCTGAAATAATGCGGGTCCCCGTATCCCACCTGCTCGCCTATTTCTGCGGCCCGGAGGTTGGTGCACTTTAAGAGCTCGCAGGCTTTGTCAATCCGTACCCTGGTCAGGTATTCCACCAGGGTCTGCCCGGTTCCCTGCTTGAAAATGGAGCTGAAATAGCTAGGGCTCATGCCGATGTACTCAGCTATGCGGTTCAGGGAAAATTCGCTGTTGCCGAAATGTTCTCCGATATAGTCTTTGGCCTCCCGAATGATCTGACCGTACTTGTCGCTGGAATTGCTGTCTCTTATTGTAAGAGCCAGGGTAAAAAGCTCTTTTAGATAATTTATGGTGGTCTCCGCATTCTCGATGGCCTTTGTAAGCCGCTTTAAATCCATCCATTCGGCAGACTGCTCCGCCGCTTCCACTCCCACGGCTTTTACAAATTCACGGACACAGTAAAATATATCCATGGTCATATACTGGCGCAGCAGAAGGGACATATAATTTTCCTTTCCTACCGCTTCAAAATATTCGTCAATGAAAATTCCGCACTCTTCAACCTCTCCTGTTTTCAGGAAGTTTTTGATAAGCTTTCGATCCACACCGCTGTAATCGGTTTTGTCGGGAAATTCCATGTATTTTTTGTAATCCACAAAATAGCGTTCCAGAAGCCGGGAATGTTCCTGCTCCTCCCGGATAGTATCCGCCGCTTTTTTCAGCGCGTCAATAAGGGTTACGGAGGTTACCGGCTTCAGGAGATAATCGCTGATTCCAATTTTAATAGCTTCCTTGGCGTAATCAAATTCATCGTAGCCGCTGAGAATGATAATCTTTGTTCCGGGAAGCTCTTTTTTTACCAGGCGGCTCAGCTCCAGGCCGTCCATAAAGGGCATTTTCACATCTGTCAGGAGAATGTCCGGCCGGCTTTTTAAAATCATGGGGTAAGCATACTCTCCGTCCTCCGCCTCTCCTACCAGCTCCAGTCCGTGGGATTCCCAATCAATATTGTTGCGGATTCCACGCCGTATAATCGCCTCGTCCTCTACCAAAAATACTTTTATCATTGTTCCTCCCTCATTCTGCTTGTGCATTTACATGTACCTTTTTCGTGTTCTATTCTGCGAAACGCTGACGGGTGCTGTCTTAAGCCCCCTTTGTGTGAAAGAGGATGGCGCGGAAAGCTTCTTCCATATGCGTCATCCTCTTTTTTACATTCTTCTTTATATCACGGCCCCGGCTCTATTTCAAATGCTCCACTGCCGCACGTTCAATGGCAAGACCTTCCGTATAACGCTCAATAAATGCATCATAGCCTGCCACATCTTTTGCATCCGGCTCCATCCGCTCGCCCTTTTCGCCGGCAAATACCTTCTCGGCAAGATATGCTCCCAGGCTCTCGCCTTCGCTTCGGTTCTTCATATAGGCTGCTAATAAGGCAATTCCCCA
Organism: Clostridia bacterium; assembly: GCA_910576325.1. GTDB lineage: Bacteria > Bacillota > Clostridia > Lachnospirales > Lachnospiraceae > Laedolimicola. The sequence goes on along the minus strand of CAJTIM010000029.1, from coordinate 20,178 downwards.
GGCGCCGCCCTCGCCGGCCGTCTCCATCACCACTACGGGAACGTTCATAACCGCAGCTACGAAGCGCTGTCCTACGCCCTTGGTCTTAAAGAGACCGCCGTGTCCTACGATCTCATCTACCTGAACGCCCTCCTCCTTGATGAGAATATCCATTCCCGCCCGCATTGCTCCCAAGGAGGTCATTAAATGCACTCTCATAAAGTTAGCCAGGTTAAATTTGCTGTCGGGCTTTCTAACAAAGAGAGGCCGTCCCTCTTCAAAGCCGGTCACATGCTCACCTGAAAAATAGTTGTAAGCCAAAAGCCCGCCGCACTCCGGATCGCCTTCCAGCGCTATTCGATACAGGGTTCCGAAAAGCTCGTTCATATCCACCTTCATACCGAAGCTCTCTGCAAATTCCTTAAATAAGCCTACCCATGCATTCAAATCAGAGGTACAGTTGTTGGTATGGGCCATTCCCACCAGGCTTCCGTCCGGAGTGGTCACAAGATCAATCTCGGAATGTACTTTCTTTAATTCATCCTCCAGAACAATCATGGCAAAGCCTGACGTTCCTGCAGAAATATTTCCGGTTCGCTGCGCTACACTGTTGGTAGCCACCATGCCGGTGCCGGCGTCACCTTCCGGCGGACATAAGGGGACGCCGGCTTTAAGTATACCGGATACATCCAGAAGCTTTGCGCCCTCCTCGGTAAGCGTTCCTGCCAGCTCTCCTGCGCCGAGTACCTCCGGGAGAATCTCTTTCAGCTTCCAGGAATAGTTCCTATCTGCTGTCAGGGCATCAAACTGGTTCAGCATGCGCTCGTAGAACTGCCCGGTGGCGGTATCAATGGGGAACATGCCCGATGCCTCGCCTACCCCCATTGCTCTCCGTCCGGTGAGCTTCCAGTGAATATAACCGGCAAGGGTGGTCATGTAGTCGATTTGCGGAAGATGTTCTTCTCCGTTCAGAATCGCCTGATACAGATGGGCAATGCTCCATCTCTGAGGGATGTTGTATTGGAACAGCTCGGTAAGCTCTGCGGACGCCTGTCCGGTGATAGTGTTTCTCCAGGTTCGGAAGGGCACCAGTTGGTTTCCCTCCTTGTCAAATACCAGATAGCCGTGCATCATGGCACTGATTCCAATGGAGCCGATAGCTGTGATCTCTGCGCCATACTGTTTCTTTACGTCCTCCTTGAGCGCCGTATAGCTGCCCTGAAGGCCCTTCCATACCTCGTCAAGAGCATAGGTCCAGATGCCGTTCTCCAGCTGGTTTTCCCAGTCATAGCTGCCGGATGCGATGGGCTTGTGGGACTCGTCAATAAGTACCGCCTTGATCCGGGTGGAGCCAAGCTCGATTCCCAGGGATGTTCTTCCGTTTTCGATTGCTTCTTTCAAATTGCTCATCTTGTAAAACCTCCTATTCGAGTTCCGTAATTTCCCGCAAAGTACACTGGTATGAAATTACTGATTCCAGTTCCTTTTTCCTACCGGAAAGCAACGGAGTTCCAGAGCATTTCGTTCTTCAAAGTGCGGATGGTGGTATCCTTATCAATGTAAACCGCTTCGATTCCCATAGCTGCCGCCCAGTCACCCATCTGCTCGGCGGTCAAATCATAGGTAAACGCCGTATGATGGGCGCCGCCTGCCAGAATCCACGCCTCCGCCCCGGTTGCCAGGCTTGGCTCCGGCGTCCAGAATGCGGTTGCCACCGGGAGCTTGGGCATAGGCTTCTCTACCTTCTTACAGTCCACAGTGTTGATAATCAGACGGAACCGATTTCCCAAATCCACCAGTGATGCCGCAATCCCCTTGCCGGTCTTGGAAGTAAACACCAGACGGGCCGGGTCCTCCCGATCACCCATAGAAAGGGGGGTTACCTTAATGCCGACAGGTCCCTCTGAAATGGTGGGACATACCTCAAGCATATGTGCCTGGAGAATCCCTTCCTTACCAGGTACCAGGTTGTAGGTGTAATCCTCCATAAAAGAGGTTCCCTTGGCATCCTTCATGCCTTCTGTCATAATCTTCATCAGGCGTACCATAGCTGCCGTCTTCCAGTCGCCTTCGCCTCCGAAGCCGTAGCCTTTTTCCATCAAGCGCTGAATAGCCAGTCCGGGAAGCTGCTTCAAGGCTCCCAGATCCCCGAAATGCGTGACAATAGCCTGATAATTTTTCTCCTTTAAGAAACGCTCGAAGCCCAGCTCAATCTGCGCCTGCACCGCGACATGCTGTCTGAACTCTTCCGGATCTCTGCCTTCCAATAAGATCTCATATTTATCATAATATTCTTCTACCAAAGTGTCAACGTCGGCTTTTGCCGCGGCTTCCACATATTCCGCAATTTCATTGACCGGATAGGCGTCAATCTCCCATCCGAACTTAATCTGGGCCTCTACCTTATCGCCCTCGGTTACGGCTACGTTGCGCATATTGTCGGCCACGCGCATAACGCGGATATGGCTGCTCTCCATAATGCCGATGGCCGTGCGCATCCAGGAGGCAATCCGCCCGATTACCTTCTCATCCGCCCAGTGGCCTACAATGACCTTGCGCTCAATTCCCATGCGGCTTACAATGTGTCCGTACTCACGGTCGCCGTGGGCGGACTGGTTTTCGTTCATAAAATCCATATCAATGGTGTCATAGGGGATTTCTTCATTAAACTGGGTATGTAAATGCATCAGCGGTTTGCGGTACTCCTGCAGACCTAAGATCCAGGACTTTGCCGGGGAGAAGGTGTGCATCCAGGTGATAACGCCGGCGCACTCCTCATCTGCATTGGCTTCGTTGAAGGTCTTACGAATCAGCTCGTTGGTGATGAGGGTAGGTTTCCACACAATTTCATAGGGAAGCAGGCCGGATTTGTTCAGATGCTCCACGATTTTTTTGGAGTGCTCCGCCACGTGGGCCAGACATTCATCTCCGTATAAATCCTGAGAGCCGGTTGCAAACCAAAACTTGTACTGTTTCATTTCTTTTTACCTCCTAAAATGATTGGGTTGTTATGTGTTGCCCCGCCGAATAGGAACAGCAGGGGTGCTTACGCTCATACATTAATTTCTTTCTTATTTCCAAAGCTTTATTCTGTCAAATCTTTTACGGAATTGCGCTCTGCCAGGTAAGGTTCAAATTCGTAAGACGTCCCCGGAAGCTGATTGCGTATCATGGAAATCAACTGCTTTGCGGCCTTTTCGCCCAGCTTTTCCTTGGGATGATGTACCGAGGTCAGACCCACATCCCCAAGCATCGCCAGATCCGTATCATCCACACTGACTATGGACATATCCTCCGGAACAGAGATTCCGCGGCGCTTCCAGATCTCCATAATATGAGAAGCCGTACTGTCGTTGTAGCACATAATTCCGGTACACGCACCCAAACGTTTTACAATTTGCTCCTCCATACCGTCAAAGTCCAAAGCATCCTCCGTATCAAACCAGAGAATGTGCTCTTCTGCCGGACGAATCCCTCCATCCCGCAGCGCCTCTAAAAATCCCCGATAGCGGCGGACGCCCTGGCCGTCATCCCTTTTGAAAAAACCGCCTATTTTTTTATGGCCGTTTGCCAGAAGGCACTCTGCGGCCAGCCGTCCCGCCTGTTCGTCCTGGAGACAGACCACGGGACAGTCAAGCTCAGGGTAGCGGCTGTTAATAAAGAGAACAGGAATCCCCTTCTCCCGCAGTCTGCGGTAAAGAGGCAGATTCGGATTGGGAAGCGCACTCTTAGTAGTCTCAATGATAATTCCTCTTAAATCCTGCTCCAGCAGATCTAAGAGAATAACTTCTTCCTTCCAGATACGGTTGCCGGTAAATGCAATCTGCACCTGAAAACCTTCTTTCGCCAGCACTCCCTCAATTCCCTGTATAATTCTGGGAAATATATAATTATCCACATAAGTAGTCACCACCGCAATGCGCTTGCTTTTTTTCTGTTCCTCCGCTTCACGATCTACCACATAAGTCCCGCTCCCCTGCCGGCTTCTGACAAGCCCCTGCCTCTCCAGGAGTTCCAAAGCATTGCGGACAGTCTGGCGGCTTACCTGAAACTGTTCCTGTAACTCAAGCTCAGAGGGAAGCTTATTCCCCGCTTGATAAATCTTATCCGTAATCTTCCGCCTCAGCTCATCTGCCAACAGCTTATATTTTGACATAACCCCCAATTCCTTTCACTTCTATTTGTCCCGCCATCCTACATCTCCCCAATTTACCCCCCTGCGGAACAGCCAACCTGTAAAACACACTCTCCTTAATACCTATATACACATATGTATCTCCTACAACACCTATAAATTTGTACTATTAAAATAATTTGTATTTATTTTGTGCAACTTCAACTATCACTACTATTATATCCATATATTTCTCTTACATTCAATCTATTTTTTATTCTATATACTTTATATATATCCCTTTTTCACCAAAATGTCAATATTTATTCTCTAATTCAAACCATTTATTTCATCACCGCTCCCCTCACTCCTAAAATTTATATTTATATTAAACAAATACATCTATAGCCTCCTTCTCGCTCCCAGGGATATCCGCAAAAGAAGCCAGCCGGCTTTTCCGATATCAGGTGTCCGGCTGTTCACGCACACGCAGTCTGAAATGGGCGAACATTGACCAAAAAAACCTCCCGAATCCAAAGATCCGAGAGGTCAATGTCCACCCAGAGCAGACTGTGTGTGCGTGAACAGCCGGACACAGATATGGAAAAGCCGGCTGGCTTCTTTTGCGGATATCCCGTCCGCTCCACTACCTCTGTTCTTCCACAAACTCCTTAATAATAGGCGGCATCTGCGCCATCATATTATCAATATCCTCAAACATCGTACTCTTCGTCGTCCCCAGAGCACTCGCCTGATTAATATGCTTCACCACAACCTGATACTGATTCTTCGCCTGCACAAAGAACTCGCAAAGACGCTGAAGCGCCGCCTTCGACTGATCAATCACCCCGGAAATCTCCGTATGTACCTCCGTAGCGCTCTCCGCCGACCGGGTAATCTCATCAAACATATCATACGTCTCATTTACCTTAAAAATACTTGCCCCCAGAGCCTGCTGAGAAGTAGCAATGCTGTTGCTTAACTGCTCCGTCCCCTTCTCCACATCATGAACTCCGGAATCCACCTCCCCTGTCAGCTCCTTGATCTCGTCCGCAAGCTTCTTCACCTCCACAGCCACCACAGCAAAGCCTTTCCCCTGATGCCCGGCCCTTGCCGCCTCAATCGACGCATTGATGGCCAAAAGATTCGTCTGCTCCGCAATAGACACAATCTTATTCGTACACTGCTTAATCTTCGACACAGCCTCCTGGAGCGCCTCAAAGGTACTCTCCATTTCCCCAAAATACGTCTCCACTTGCATGGAGCTGCTCTTCAATTCCTCCACTTCACTCTGAGCCTGGGAAACAGACTTGGAAATCGTCTCCTTCACCTCCACAAACTGCTCGGACACCATCTCAATACTGGTAAAATTCTGCCCGAAGTCCTGAAGCTTTTCCTCAAAGCTCTCCGCCTCTCTCAGCACATTTCCAAAGGAACCCCTGATCTTATTCAGCTCCTCCAAAGAGCTGACCTCCTTCTGAATCAACTCCGTGCGGTACTCCTTCAGCGTATCAATTACATGCAGCACCGGATCCAAAGACTTCTGCTGATCCGCCGCTCTCTTCTCTTTACCGTTTTTTCTGCCAAACAACATAGTTCTCCCCCTCTACTCAAATACCACACAGGACATGGACTGATTAATAAAGCGATTGTTATAGTGCTCCCCTAAACCTACAAGGCCCGCATGACCGCCCAGCACGCCCATTTCCGCCAGATATTCCTCCATATAATGATTCTGGCTGAAAAGCAGATACCGAAACAGACAATTGATAGAAAATACAGCCGAAACCCGCGGAAAATCATGCTGAATCGTGCGAACCGTATTCTTCACAATAGCCCTGAAATCTCCCAATTGAAGCAACACAAGCACATCCGAATCATTTACCTGCCGATAACAGGTCAGGGCGTCCCCCACAACCTCCTTAATAGACACAATACAAATATCATTGCCGTTCAGCTTTCCAAAGGGATTCTTAAAAGTCTGGCTCTGAACCTCCTCATCCGAAATATGTAAAATATCCCGATACACCCGCTTAGCCGGCTGCCCGTTAAGCGCCCCGATAAGATACCTGGCCTTATCCGTCTGAGAAGCAATAAAGCGGTAATCCTTCATCTGATGATAAATATTTTCCTTATAAGCCTTCACCCTGCCGTTCAGATTCTTCACCAGGCCATAAGCAACCGCATCCTCATAAACCCGCCCGTTAGCCGACACCTTATTCGCATCCCCGGTACCTCCAACCAACGAAATCCCCCGATTCTTCAGCACCGAATAAATCGTCGTCAGCGCACAGGCGTCATTTCCCGCACAAAAATCAATACAAACCGTATTCTCCTGAGAACCGTTCACCGTCCTCACATCCTGCATCAACCGGCCAATATACTTTACCGGCATCAGAGAAACCTCCTCCAAAACATTCGCTACCGCCTGCACCCCATCCAAAAACGCAATAACCCCAACACCTTTCTCCACCACGCGGGTATCATAACACATCCCCACACACCCAATACTGGGAACCCCGGGAAAAAGCTTCTCAAGCTCGCGCACATGAGAATCAAACTGATCCTTATTAGAAAACAACATAATAAACTGCGGACTGCTAAGCCCACGGACCGCTTCCGTCAAATCACCGAACTGACTCATACCATAAAACTGCCTCATGCCAAACTGCTCCTCTCTCCATCTAAGTAAATCCAAAAACCAAATCAAAAAATCAAAATCCAAACAGCCCAAAAACCACTGCCAAAAAATCACAAAAACCACCTATATTATATGGTACATCCCCACCCACCGTCAACAAAAATTTTCACAATCCCACACCTAAACTCCAGCCCAAAACTTCATCCCTCCCCTCTCAAAACCCCTCAACCAAATCCCCTTATACAACACCTCCCACCCATCCGCCCCCACAACGTTAGGGTCGCGGCAAAATAAGCCCACAGACTTTTCCGATATCCGGTGTCCGGCTGTTCACGCACACGCAGTCTGAAATGGGCGAACATTGACCAAAAAAACCTCCCGAACCCAAAAGATCCGAGAGGTCAATGTCCGCCCAGAGCAGACTGCGTGTGCGTGAACCGTCCGAACCGTTGTGATAAGGAGGGACCCGCAAGGCGGGAGGATTCCTTATTGCCGGGGATATGGAAAAGTCTACGGGCTTATTTTGCCGCCGACCCGTTCCCCCCTTCATGCCTCAACCGCCTCCAACACATAAATCCGCGACTCAAAATCCGCAGAATGGACCGCCTCCGCAGCCGTCTGCCCTGCCGTGTCATCCGTGGTAATCAAGCCCGCATACATCAGCTCATCCCCATAGTGAACAAGCCCGCTCCTTTCATTGCGATAAGCATAGTCCGGATGCAGCCCCTCCAGGCGCAGCCTCGTATACCGCCCGTTCACATCGTTCAAAATACGATACCATCCAACAACAGCCGTCTTTTTATCCTCACTCACCGCCATCCAAGCTGCTTCATTTCCCTCAAAGGGGCTGTTCAGACGGTAGAATGTCCCAAACTGCAGAATATGACGGTATTTTTTCATAAATGCAATCTGTTCCTTTACCTCCCTCGTCTCTTCCTCCGTAAGCTTATTCAGATCCAGCTCATAGCCAAAGGTTCCAAAGCAGGCAACATTCGCTCTGGTATGCAGGGGCGTGTTCCGGTATATCTGATGATTGGGCGCAACCGACACATGCGCGCCCATACTGCTGATGGGGTAGCACATAGACGCCCCGTATTGAATCTTCAGCCGTTCAACGGCGTCACTGTCATCACTCAGCCAGCCCTGGGGCGCATAATAAAGCATCCCCGGGTCAAAACGCCCTCCGCCGCTTGCGCAGGATTCAAAGAGCACATGAGGAAACTCTGAGGTCAGCCGTTCATAAAGGTCATACACACCCAGAATATACCGATGGTAAACCTCCCCCTGGCGGTCCGCCGGCCATCCCCGGGAAAAGCACTCCGTAATACTCCGGTTCATATCCCATTTTATATAGGAAAGCTTTGCCTCCCGAAGAAGCTTCTCCATCTGCTCATAGATGGCGTCCACCACCTCCTGCCGGGAAAAATCCAGCACATACTGATGACGTCCCTGAGAATTGCTGCGCCCCGGCGTTCCTATAATCCAATCCGGATGCTGCCGGTAAAAGTCCGAATCCTTATTTACCATCTCCGGCTCAAACCAGAGTCCGAACTTAAGCCCAAGCTCTTCCATCTGCTTTGCAAGGCCGGTGATTCCATTTGGAAGGCGCTCAAGATTCACCTGCCAGTCTCCCAGCCCCGCATGGTCGCTGCTGCGCTTTCCAAACCAGCCGTCGTCCAGGACAAACAGCTCCACGCCGCACTCCTTTGCCCGGGCCGCAAGCTCCAGAAGCCGCTCCTCCGTAAAATCAAAGTAAGTAGCCTCCCAGTTGTTATTCAGAATGGGCCGCGCTTTATCACGCCAGTACCCTCTTGCAAGCCGTCTCTGGTAAAGCTTATGGAAGGTCTGGCTCATATGGTTCAGACCCTTATCCGAATAGACCAGAACTGCCTCCGGCGTGTGAAAGCGCTCTCCCGCCTCCAGCTTCCAGGTAAAGGTCTCCGGATCGATTCCTGCCGTCACCCGCAGCGTGTCATGGGCATCCACCTCCGCCTGGATGCGGAAATTGCCGCTGTAGATCAGGGAAAGCCCGATAGCCTCTCCCTGACGCTCATCCGCATGGGGACGGAGAAGCACCAGGAACGGATTGTGCTCATGGGAGGAATTGCCTCTCATGCTTCCGATTGCCTGGATTCCCGGCTCCAGCTTACGGCTGTGCACATGGCACTCTCTGGCCCAGCAGCCGGAAAGCTGCTGCCATACATAATCCCGGTCCGGCAGGTCCAGACAAAGACTCATGGCCCGGGTAAGGCGCACGGTCTGGGCGCCTTCATTTACAAAGCCTACACTCCTTGTAAGAACGCCTCCCCTGGAAAAAATCGTGTAGAGAAGCTCCACCCTTATCCCCGTCAAGGGATCTTTCAGAGTAATTGTCAGGGTTTCGGCCTCATCATCCTCTTCCGTGTAGGTAGCCGGAAGTCCGGGAAGCTTCGGCTTTCCCGCCTCCGTCCGATAGCCCTGATACTGAAAATCCGAAAGCCTGCTTCCGTTCTCCTGGCACACCTCCACCGCCGGCTGACGGAAATCCGTGGTGCCGAATACGGGATATTCCTGACGGATATGCTCCAGAGAAAAGGAGTCGTCGTCCTCAAAGACACGGGCTGTCATAGGCCGCTGGCTTGTCTCCAGAAGATAGGAGAAATCCTCCCTGTCCCGAATCCGCTTTCCATAGTAAAGCTGACCCAGATGACCGTTTTTTAAAATTATCATGATGTAGCTTATGGCGTCATTATAGAGATGAAAGGTTCTGCTGCTTTCGTGGTATACGATTCCCATTTGATTCTCCTGCTTTCCGCCGGCGCTGTCCGGCATTATTTTTCCCTTTATCACGGTGCTTTTACATGGGTTTCCCTGTAAAGCTATCCCGTACTTTTCATTGCTCTATTTTAACAATACTTTTGGAAAGCTGTTAGATATTTTTGTTTCACAAAACAGTCAAAATGTTTCCTAATAAAAGCCATTCGCTTTTATTTTTTCTGCAATTTTTTTAAATCCTCATTTCCCAGAATTTCCCGCAAAATTTCATCATTTTCTACCAAATCTGTTTTACCCGGCTTCCAGTTTTCCCGGCGGTATTCCTTGGGGGCGGCTCCGGTGCTTCTTTTAAATGCCTTTGAGAAGACAAGGGTATCACGGTAGCCGCAGGACAAGGCCACATGCTCCACTGACAGCTTTGTTGTGGCGAGAAGTTCCTTTGCTCTGGATAAACGTACCTCCGTAAGGAATTCCTGCGGAGACATATTTAAGGTATTTTTAAAAAGCTTGTAGAGATAGCTGCGGTCCATGCAGAGGTAGCCCGCAATGTCTGCCACCTTGATATTTGAAGAATAGCGGTTGCGGATAAAGGTAACGGCCCGTTCCATATAAAAATTTTCCTTTGAGGGCTCACTCTTCCCCCGATCCACGGCATTTTCCGACAGAATCGAAAAAAAGCCGTACAAAAGGCTCTGCTGGCGGTACTGACTGGTAACGGAACCGTCGGAACAGCTCATCATCTCCAAAACCAGACGCTTCAATTCCTTTCCCTTTTGAGAGCGAAAGATAAGCTGACGGCTGTTAAGCCCCAGATCCTCCAAATATTCCCCTGCCCTCTTTCCGGAAAATCCTATCCACAGATAACTCCAGGGCTCTTTGGCATCTGCCTGATAATAAACAAGTGAATTTGGTTCAATCAGAAATCCCTCACCTGCCTCCAGTTCGTATTTCCAATCTCCTGTTTGGTAGATACCCTTTCCCTCTACAATGTAGTGGATGAGATAGTTGGAGCGCATAGCAGGACCGTAGCTGTGAAGAGGCTCGCACTTCGCATAGCCGCAGAAGCAGACATAAAGATCCCGAAATTTTGATTCTGACAGCTCCAGTACAAATGCATTTTCCAAGTCAATCACCCACTCCTTCCGTTTCGCTCAGGCACAAATCGTAATGAAAAAGCTTGTTCTTCACACAATTGCCTCTTTAATGAATCCGCGGCAGATTCCATCGGTAATGCATTGCCAGAAGACGTACAACAATAACTGCCATCGCTCCTAAAGTCATGGAGGCAAGATTACCAATCCTTTCCCCTGAAAATACACAGACAAAAGCGCCTGCAATGGACGCGCAGGCGTAAATATGCTTTGTAAGGATATAGGGCTTTTCCTGGGCTATCACATCACGCAGAAGACCGCCGCCCACGCCTGTAATAACACCCACAAAAATCAGCAGAAACGTCTGATCGTAGCCGAGGCTTCTGGCCGTATTGATGCCTACCACCGTAAAAATCCCAAGACCCAGTGCATCAAAAAGAGTCATCGTCCTGTCGTAAACCGCCGCAATCTTCCCCTGAATCAGATTGTGCCTTACCTGCCCTTTTCCTTCCTCCTGCGGGGCCTTCCCGCCTGATGCACCGCCATATATGTCTCCCTGGGCCGGATGTACTCCGCCCCGCAGAACGTAAAGAACCACAAACAAAAAGATTGATACCCCTAAGGCTACCATGGTATAGATTGGATTACGGAACATGTTGGGCGGCGTATAACCCAGAATCAAATCCCGTATCACTCCGCCGCCCACGGAGGTAATCACCCCAAGCACGCAGACACCGAATAAATCCATTCCCTTGCGGATCGCCAGCATAGCCCCGGAGGAGGCAAATGCGATTGTTCCTACGATTTCCATAATAAATATAATTAAATCCGAATAATCCACTTCCGTTTACTCCCAGCTCAAATTAAATTTTCCTTCCGTTTTGCATCGCCATAATATTTCTGCATGATCCGGCTGTCAGCCTGCACACGGATTCTTTCCCTATTTTTCCGGCTCTTCCTGCTCTGCTGGAGGAATAAACATAATGACAAACACCATTAGAAGAAGAAGGCAGACAATCAGCACCGACCTCTCCAGAAAAGCCCGGGTAATGGCTGTTCCCAAAACTGCCCCCAGAATAAAAAACAGGATAATGCCGTAATATTGCAGGCTCTTTTTCCGGGCCTCCCTGTCTTTGTTGATATTATAATAAAAAAGCTGCTCTGTGGCGCTGCGCAGATTCCCCGTGCACATGGTGGTGGCATAGGCGCTCCCGTTGAAACGCCGGAAGCTCTCTACCTGCATGGAGCATACAAAGGATACCGCCGAGTTAATGAGATCATCGCATACGCCGGAGGGGGTAAATGCAATTACCCACAACACCAGAAATTCCATAACAATAACAATCTGTCTCCAGTGAAGTCCCGGATTGTAGCGGAATTTTCTCCGCACATACTCGGTAATCAGGATTCCTGCCATAAATGCCAGAATGGGATACATATAAAATAAAATCTTATCCCAGTTCTGATCCGCCATGCTGATACCCAGCAGGACAATATTTCCCGTCTGGGCATTGGCAAACACACCGCCCCGGCAGATATAGGTATAAACATCCAGATATCCGCCGGCAATGGCCAGAAGAACCCCAACCAGGTAGGATTCCGACGCTTTTTCCAAGCGAAGCTTCATAGTCCGCGCTCCTTTTTATGTAAACTATTAAATGTCTCTCATCATTTTTCCAGTATAACGAATTTCTTTTTATATTACAAGCCGCAATAAGGCCCGTCAATCCTCATAAAAATCCGACACCATTTTCCGCAAATCCCGTATACCAGGCATCCACAACCGTTCCCTCCGCCTTGCCCATCCCGGTTTTTCCCTAGATGGCGGGAGCCGCTCCATTCGCGGGTGGAGGCTTCTGGATCCAGAATTCCGTTTTCCAGAGCAATCAAAGAAGAAACAATCTTAAAGGTGGAGCATGGGGATCTTCGGGTCTGCGCCAGCTCCTGATTGTAGATCCGATACTCTTTGTCAGACGGGTCGTAAAGAACCGCCGCCCCGTTTATACCGTCAAAATACTCCGACCAGTCTGCCAGTACGATGTTTGGCCCCGAAACCGGCTGTTTTCCGGAATTCTCCGGCAGGTTCCCGGCCAAGGTCTCTAATGGTTCTTCTGCTGGTTCTTGAAACGGCGCTTCGTTTTCCATATTCTCTTTCCCTTTTGAACCTCTTTCGGAACAGCCGGTCAGTATACAGAGAGATAAGACCGCCAGGCAAATTATTTTTTTCATTAACATTTCTTCTCTTTCTTTTTTCTTGCGGGTTACGGACCAAGTGCAGAAAGCATGGAAACTATTTGCTTCTGCTCCAAAGCATCACATATTCTTTTTCACCCGTATTTTCGTCCATACATTCTCTTTGTTTATGAAAGCCTTCCCTTTGATAGAATTTCACGGCTTTCGGATTCTTTTGATATACACTTAACATGAGCTGCTCCCGGGTGCTCTTTGCATAGTCCGTCAGCATTTTGCCGATTCCGCAGGACTGGGCGCCGCTTCGGACAAAAATTCCGGCAATGTAATCATCACTCAGCCCCACAAAACCTTTGATCTCCTTCGTATGCTCATCTTCCCAAACATATACTTCAGCCTGGGAAAGCTGTTCTTTTACTGCTTTAAAATTCTCTTTCCAATATTGAGGGGCGATAAAATGATGGGCTTTCAGATTGGTATCCAGCCAGATCTCCGCCACCTCGTCTACGTCCTCATTTAGCAGTCTCCTTATCATTTTGACCTCTCCTCTTTTCTCTTTCTTTTTCCATAAAACGGCCTCAGCTTACTTTCCCGCTCCTGATTTTAATAAGGCGGAGCACATCCTTGTAGCTGTCATCCGGGTCCTCTAGGTCTATCATAAGCCATCTCTGCCCGTTTCCTTCCTGCGTTTGATGGTAAATCTCCCGTATTTTGACGCTGCTGTCTGGGAGCTTAGCTTCCACAGCCTCCTTTTCCCTGCGCCCCACTACAACCATTACGGTGAAATAGGCTTCCCGCGGGTAAACGGTGCACAGCGCCCTTCCTGATTTTTTAAATTTCACATTCCACCCGGGTTCCATGCTACAGCAGCTGTATTCAATTTTTTCGCTTACACCATAGGACTCTTTTATTTCGGAGCAAAATTTTTCAAACAGAGGATTCCGAATTACCTCCGCAATTTCCTCCAGTGTTGGACAAAAAGTCTTATCTTTTAAATCTATCATATCTGATACCTCATCTTCTTTGTTTTTTACCGAACGGACGTCCGATGCTTTTTTCATGGCTTATGGTCTTTCCTGAGAGTGTTGTTCCGGCTGTGTATTTGAATTATTCTGATATAATAGGGAAAATCCGCTGCTGCCACTCTTCTTCACTTCCGCAAAACACATTCAAATCAATAAATGTTTCCTCCCCCGAATATCCATTAAGCCTTCCTCTGTCTGTGTACTGCCAAAAGGTCCAGCTCTGTTCCTGTCCGCCCTCTGCTGCGGGTTGTAAGGCCGGCTCTCTTAAGATGTTCCGAATCCACAGGGGGTATTCGTCAAACCTTCCCTTGATGTACAGCTCCCATGCCTCCATTGTGGCGTAAATTACAGGTTTCGTGCCAAAGGCTTGTTCTACCTGATTCAGATACGCACGAAGTTCTGTTTCCACGTTCTCAGCTTTTGGGGGATTTTTCTTTTTATCTCCATAAAACTCTACGTCCACTGCGGGGGGCAGCATTCCTTTAAATGGCTCCACGGTGCGGATAAAATGTTCTGCCTGTGAGATTCCCGGGCTGTCAAAGCTGAAAAAATGGTAGGCTCCTATCTTAAGCTCTGTCTTTTGGGATTCCGCATAATTGTATGCAAATTTTTCGTCCGTATGGGAGCTTCCTTCAGTAGCTTTTATATAGGCAAAATGAATATCTTCGCCGGAAAGAATCTGCCAGTCAATATCGCCTTGGTAGTGGGATACGTCTACTCCTTTTATGGAATATTTTTTTGCTGCTCTTCCGTTTATATGGAAATAGCCATTGTAAATGAAAGCTGCCAATGTCACGCTGATTGCTGTCAGCGCAGTGAGAAATATTACTGCCGCATGTATTCTTTTTTTCATCTTCCATCTCCCCGGCAAAAGTAGTCTTTCTTTTATTTTATGGGTGGTTGCCTGTTGTATCGCACCAGTGGGCTATCTCTGCAATCAGCTTAAGGGGCAGGGGTTTGTTTAATGGCAATTGGATAGTACCCTTACTGGTTTTATATTCTTTTAGCTGTTCTGCAAATTCTATGACAGCCTCCGGTCCCGGGTACAGGCCGATGTGCTTTTTAAAGCCTGCAAAGTGGATGATGTTGCGGCCTTTCCAGTAGGTGGGCATACTCCAGGAAATGCGCTCCTGGGCTTCGGGCAGCGCTGCACGTATGGCTTCTCTTACCTGGTTTAGATATGGTTGTGCTTCCTCGGGCTGTGATGTGATGTATTCATCAATGGTTTCCGGGGCTTTTCCGCAGTAGTGATCTTGATTTTGATTTTTGAAGCTGCGGCCGCATTTCGGGCATGTCCACATAGTTTGTTCTCCTTTTGATTCTGTCTGTGATGCAGTTGGGTATATTGATTGCTGGGTATTGTTTGGCTTTTTTAGGTTTGTTTTTCTTTCTTGGCAGGGGCGTCTTGTTACATGACGGCTTATTCGGGAAACTGTGTAGGCTGCGGGCAGGAACCTCCACCCCTGATCGGGGCGGCCCTCCTCCCCTCCGCCGCTCAGTTGTCTGTATTGTAAGCTTTTATGTGTCTTTTGAAAATGCTGGTTGAGGATGCTGGAGCTGTGGGGCGGCTTTGTGATCTCCGATGAGTTTTTCCATCCAGATCATGTCGTACCAGCGGCCGAATTTGTAACCGCATTTGTGGAATTGTCCTGCCTTTGTATAGCCTAAATGTTCATGAAACTCTGCGCTGTTTTTTGTCAGGTATTCGTCGGGGACTTCCGGATAGCCGATGCAGGCATAGAGATTTTGGATGCCGCTTTCAGCCAGGGCTTCCTCCAGTGCCTTATATAGCTTTTTTCCGATTCCTTGTTTTCTTTTCTTTGGGGACAGATAGATGGTTAGCTCTGCCGACCAGTCATAAGCTGCTCGTCCCACAAAGGGGCCGGCGTATGCGTAGCCTAGGATCTCATTGTCTTTGACTGCGGTAAGATATGGGTATTTTTTTAAGGTATTGGTCATCCGCCTTTTAAATTCCTCTATGGTTGGCACTTCATATTCAAAGGAAATGGCGGTATTTTTTACATAATATTCGTAGATATGTAAAAGAGCTTTTGCGTCCCTGAGGCTCGCTGTTCTGATTTCTACTTCACTCATAACCTGATCTCCCGATATTCATTTCTGTAAATTTTCCTTTTTATAATTTTTCCTTTTAAATGTATCTTTACAAAGTTAATTTTCTGTCACAAGTGCATATGCCTATTAGCTGATTTGTGCATTGCAAGGATGAACAACTTCATTAGTGCTTTGTCACGGACAATTCTCCGGGAAACAACTCGGCCGTTTTTTAACTGACTTGCTATGCACTTTACAAACTTTATACCTATTCCAATGCATCAATTAATAGCTTTTCAACCATATGGTCTAGGTTGTTAAATTTTTCCATTTCTGTGCCGGACGGATTATCTAATTCACAAAATTTATGTGCTGTCAGATCATAAACATACCAACTAATATTGCTTTCACCCAAAAAAATGTATTGTTTGTTCCACTCGTTTTCATACCATAGCTTATTATATTCAATCAATCCATAAATTTTTTCATTCTGTTGTTCATCTAACAGCCTCTGATCTATTCCGTATAAAATAAATCCGTTAAATTCCATGCCATTTATAATTCTCAAAACTTCTATATATTCATTTGGCAAATCTATATTCAGCTCATCTTTTACAGTCTTAATAAATAAATGTATTTTTTGCTCTGTTGCTCCAATATTCACGTTTTCTCCAAATAATCTTTTTTGTTGAATCAATTCTTCCAGCTTTATTTTCCACATTTCAGTAATCTCCTTTTAATATTGTGAATATTATTTAAGCGTCTTTTAAATTCAATAAATAATCCACTCTTAATTTGGTGGAAAATGAAGTTTCAATAACAGCATATTTTTTAGTATCTCTTAGCATATTATATTTCTTTAAATCATTTTCATATAACAATTTATCAACTCTATCTATATTTTGAAATCCTTCAATTATAATACTGTCTAGCTTCTCAAAAATAAAATCAGCAATTTCACCCATTTCAATACACATTATAGCTATATTAAGAAAATAGCTTGCTTTAGTAAATATACTATGATTCACTTCTCTCCAATCTTCTTCTAATATTTTAGCGGTCGCTTGGCATATATTCAGATTTTCCTCATTCATATACTCTTTATATCCATATTCTACGGCATCTTTAATGGCCTCATATTTAATTTGATTATTCATATACACTTACTCCCTTAATGGCTTACCGTATTATTTCTCTAAAAATACAAGAAAGCAGTTTGAAACTATCACATTACGCTGAAAGTCGCCCTTGAAAATAGGGTTGTTTTTTTGCGCAGTATGGCCAAAGTCCAAAAGGTGAGGGAATAGACAGCAATAAGAGGTCCTTAACTATGCAGGAAATCGCACGGATAATCGCAGAAGTATTTAACAAGCAATTTAATGACAATAACTCACCGGATATATTTATGGACTGTGCTAAAAACATTTATCATGAGCTGCATCATTAAATCCGCTGAAAAGTAGTTACCCTATCAAAGATAACGGGCACTTTGTCCCAAAGAGCCGGGTTTAGGTATTCAGAAAACAAACCCTGATGTAAACATCTTCGTCCAATTCCGGATTTGTCCAGCCATCCCAGCCTTCATGTGTAAAAATTGCATACCAACTCACGCTTTCGTCAAAGCAATATATATCCTCCGGCAGCCACAAACCCTGACATTGAAAACCCGATGTCCATGCATCGTGCTCATTGTTCCATTCCTCTACAATTATTTGGCTGAGCAGACTGCCTTCTATACTTATGACGGCGGCTTTGGGATACTCTGAAGAAAACCGTTTGCCCGACAGTCTTTCTTTAGAGAATAAATCCCACATAAAAAATACGTTTTTCTTATCTCTCAAAAATGCAGCCGCATCTTCCATGCGACATTCCTTTTCCCACATTTTATTGTCATGTAAGCAATCCCATAAGTATCCATCATAGCAGAAACCGTCTATATCTTTGCTTAAAGTTGCAATATGTTTTTGATAATGCTCACTTGTTATCTCAACAAACCGACGAACAAACGCTTTACGCAAAGCGACAGCCTGCTCAGTTGGTAATATTTCAAATTTCATACTATGACATTCCCGATAATTGAAAAGTTCTGAAATCATTCTAGCAGAAAGACCACTGACCCGCAAGATGAAATAGCAATTAGAATACCAGGTTAGAATACCAGAATATAAAAGCTAAAATTCCCACCAGCAACACCTCCCGTCCCCAAGTAACCGTTCAGACGGGCTGTGGCGAAAGCCGCTCTCTGGCTTTTCCTATATCCAGTGTCCGGCTGTTCGCGTACAATTTGTTTGATATGGACGGACATTGCCCCACCCCGCACTGGGTAAAAAATCAAAAAAGCAATGTCCGTCCAGAGCAGACAAAGTGTACGCGAACCGTCCGAACACAGGATATGGAAAAGTCAGAGAGCGGCTTTCGCCACAGCCCGTCTGAACGGTTACCCCCCCCCTACCTCGTCGGCATCTGAAATCCCTCCAGCGCCTTATTAAGATAATCATTAAAAGGTTTCATAATCCGAAAACATTCCACAGCCTTTGCAAGAAACGCATCCGCATCCCCCAGCTCTTCATCCTTCAGCGGATATTCCAAATACCAACTCTTAAATTTCAGAAATTCCGCCTGCGGATGCTCTTTCTCATACCCGGAAGGAACATTTTTCAGCGCCGACCCCCGCACTGTAAAATACTTCTCAAACTCCGGCTCATGAATCACCCTTTCCCATTCCTCACCATTTTGTGCAATATAATCCCGCACCATCCTTGTCGCATCCTTAAACATATCGGCAAACAAACCGCCTCCCAAAAAAGACTGATCACCAGGCTTTATCATAAGATAATACCCCACAGGCACCGGCAGCTTCCCCTTGGAAGAAATATGAGCACGAAACGCAGGATTATACGGAGATTTATCATGACTGAACCTGGTATCCCTTACAAGCTTAAACGTAAGCTCCTTCGGCGCATAGTTCAAAATGCTGCTGTCAAAGTTCCCAATCTCAAGCATCAAAGCCTGCAATAACGCTTCAAACTCGGCATTTGCCTTTTTGTAATCCTCCTTGTGAGCATGATACCACTCCCGTTCGTTATTCATACTCAGCTCTGACAAATAATTTACGATCAATGACATATTCATAATCTTCTATCTCCTTTACGCATTTTTGATAACTGAAAACTGTGCGGAAGCTAAAAGCTCCTGCACAAGACGCTTCATTTGCTCCGGCGACTGATAAGCCTTGCAGAAGGAAAAATCCTGGGACAAATCGTCCATTTCCTCCATTGCCTGCTTCACATCAAGCATGGTTTTAACAGAAATCTCATTGGCCTCCACATAATCTAACTGCTGCGGATGCAGCCTGTGGCTTTGGATTGCATAATTCACCCTGTCTTTGCACCGGCAGCTTCCGCCGCCGTATGCTCCGCAATACTGCTGCAGAAAATCCGCCATTTTCCTGCGTATTCTGGATAACCGCTGGCGATATGCTTCCGGCGTCATTTCTAAGATCTCTCCGGCAATGCGGCTGTCCAACTTAAACATGGTTCCCAATATGAAAATACATCTGCTCTCCGTGTCCAGACACTGCAGCATTACATTGGTACAGGACAGCTTCAATTCCTCCGCTAAAATGTCTCTTTCCACATTCTGCGTTAGATCAGGGATGTCATGTATTTTCCCATTTTTAATATCCTCGCCGTAAAATTCGAAGCTTAAGGGCGCGTGGGCAAACATATGCTTTTTATAATCCTTCAAATGATTCACGGCAATGCGGAAAACCCATGTGGTAAACGCGCTTTCCCCCCGAAAAGAAGATAAATGTGTAATCATTTTCAGCAGAATGTCCTGTGCCGCATCCTCTGCATCCGCAAAGGTTCCAAGCATCCGCAGGGATAAATTAAACACCATGTCCTGTACGCCCACAACAAGGGATTCAAGAGCCTCTCTGTCCCCGGATGTTGCCTTATCCGCCAGTGCCTGTAGTTCTTCATTTGTTTTTTTCTCCAACTGCTTTTCCTCCTATTCCCGTTCCGTAATATCCCTTACAATACACCTGTACAAAATCAATTTCCACTCACAGAACCATATACCTGCAAATCGATTTGTGCATTATAAAAAATATCACTGTTTAAAAGTTCCATAATATCCTGCAAGTACAAAATACTACTAATCACCAACCCCCACTTCAAGTGGGGGTTTGAAAAACGCCCCCAAGGGCTCTGTTACTGCTCGCCTGAAAGGCGGGTATCGCAAGCTTATATTACTTGCTGCCGCTAAAAAGCGGCTCCCTCACTTTCTTCTTTCCGAGACTCTTCTGACTGGTCCCGAATATATTTTTTT
>CAJTIM010000028.1 GCA_910576325.1 Clostridia bacterium | reverse complement strand
TTTCCATCTTGTATGTGATAAACTTTTACTGTCCATTTGGACCGCCTCCTATTCTTGAGATTGGCTTGCGACACCTTTCTCATATTAGCATAGGAGGCTTTTTTAAGGTATCCTCTTTGCTACGGCTTACTCTATTCTCCCCAGCATAGCTGGGGGATTAGTGTTTTCATTTATCGCTCTATTATGTACCCATTGCTTGTATTTGTCAACCTATTTTTTATTGGCTTTCACTATCCTTCACTAGCACATCTGGCTTTCACTAACAACATCATAGGCCGACGCAATTCATCCTTCATTCCTGGAATATGCAGCATTTCTTCGGATGGCTCCGCCTCCTCCACAACTTCAAGCTCAAAGCCGTTGTTCAGCAACCCCATTAGTATCTGTGTGAGCGTGTGGTGCTGCTTTACTACTTCACACCCCAAAAAATGTGTACTCCGCTCTCCTGAAATAAAATAATGATCAACCGGCCAATATTGAGGCGTTCCGTCCTCCGCGTAAACCCAGTCCTGTCCAACCCCTGCGGTAAAAACCGGATGTTCCATATTAAAAATAAATGTTCCGCCCGGTTTCAGTGTTGTACATACTCTTTGAAATACATTCTCAATATCTTCAATGTAATGCAGCGCCAGATTGGAGACAACGCAATCCCACATATTTTTCGGATACTCATATTCCTCTATGCCGCAGACGCGATACTCAATTTGCTCTCCCGCATTCCGCTTTTTTGCCTCTTCAATCATTTTCTCACTTAAGTCAAGCCCCAATACCCGTACCGCCCCTTGCTCTGCCGCAAAGGTACAATGCCAGCCATATCCGCAGCCTAAATCCAGAACATTTTTCCCTTGAAGCGGGGGAAAGAGAGGCTTGAACTGATGCCATTCTCCGGCGGCCTTAAGCCCTTCTCTGCTACGGGACATTTTTGCATATTCCTGAAAAAAATTTTCATTATCGTATTCATTTTTCATTGTTAAAGGTCCTCTTATACTATGCTTTCCCTATTCCAATATCCGCACATTCTCATTTGCATCCACGCCTTTGCTGACAGGATTCATGCGGATGTCCAGATATTGAAGCTTCTCCAGCTGATTCAGCGCGGACAAATCGGTCACATAGTTGTCCTGAATCCCCAGATGTGTGAGATTTTTCAGGGCCGTGACAAACTGAATGTCCGTCAGCTGATTGCCATCCAGATACAGCACTTCAAGACCCGGATAGTTCATAAGGAACTCCTTGTGCTCGTCAAAGGAAACATCATCAAACCAGGCGTCTGTCATACCTGCATAAGATTCCACATAAAAGTTTTCTTCCAGATATACATTTTTCATTTCCAGATGCTTTAAGGACGGATTCTCCGAAAGCTTTTTGAAATCAATCTCGAAGGTGCCTTCATTCAAAATCAGAGTTTCCAGCCCGGGATGGTTAAAGGCATTGGAAATATCACCGAAGATCTCGATTCCCCTGTCAAAAGCTCCCCAGATCTCATCTCGATCAAGCCCGTAAAAATCCAGGTGTTTCAGATTTGTCATCCCATCTATAAAGCTTACCTCCCGAAGAGGACCGGATGAAGACCAGACCGAATAACAGGTTAGCCGTTCCAGCCCCGAGAGAGTGGACAAGCTGCCAATCCCATCGAGATTACAGCCATGAACGGACAGATCCTTTAGCTGGCTCATATTCATAAGAGAACTTAAGGACATAAAACCGCAGATGTCTAATCGCTCCAAGGATGTAAGCCCGGAGAGATCCGGGTCCTTTGCGGAGGTATTTTTATTGATGGTAAGCTCCTTAAGACCTGTCAGCTGTCCCACCGGACCATAATCCTCAACGGAACCATTATCTTCCAATTCCAAAACGGACAGCGCGGAAAGCTCTGCTAACGGCTCCAGACTGAGAACATCTGTTTTTGCCAGGGACAGATATTCCAGATCTTTAAGGGAACGCAGGAATCCCAGATCCCGTATGCCCTCCGACTCGATCTGCAATGCGGTAAGCTCCGACATAGAGGCAAAGGCCGTATAATCGGTCAGGGAGCCTTCCCCATCCTTTTCTTCGATCTCCACCGCCTTTAAATGCGCCAAGGGCACAAGCTCTCTGAAATCGGGAGCAAAAATATTTCTGACGGAAAGGATTTCCAGATTTTCAAATGCGGAAACGCCTGCAAGACTATCCGGAGAATCTACCTCCAGCTCAATCAACTGCTCCGGGAAAGGAAGCAGCTCTTCTATCTCTGAAAAATCCATCTTATAAACGGACAATCCTTTCAGCTCTTTTAAATCACAAAGCGCATCCGCGTCCGGATCCTGCTCTCTGAGATCTGCTTTGATAAGCCCTGTCAGGCTGGAAAAATCACTGTTTTCCCAAGGCATCCAAGTAAAACGCAGGGTTTCCGTCTCAAAGGCATCTTGGTAGGGATCGCCAAAGCCGTATTCTATAACAGATTCTTCCGAATCGCTGCGGATGCTGAGGTAAGTGATTGTCTTAAGCTCTTCCTCTGTCACAAGCTCCGCATCCTTTTGGAAAACCGCCTCTACAAAAGCCGTATAAAGGGAACTATGTTCTTCTCTATCACGCTCTTCCGTTTCCGGCTGGGTTTCATATCCATAATCATAGGAATAAGCCGGAAGATCCGGTTTTGAACTGCTATTTTTGGAGGAACCGCCGCTTATCAAGCCCCACACCATACTGCCCACTAAAAATGCAATCCCGGAAAGCACAATTCTCGGCCAAATCTGCTTATCCGTATTACCGGCTGAAGGATTGGAATGAATTTGAACGTTTACTGTTTTTTCCGGCTCCGGGTCCATCTGGTACTGACTGCCGCAGTATTCACAGATCATAGTTTTCGGATGATCCTTCTGTGGTTTCATATGTCCTCCGCAGGCCGGACATTTTAGATCAATGATTTTCAATTCCGTTCGCTCCTCTTCCAATTTCGCAGCAGCTCTCATCATATACTTGTTTAAATCAATTTCCTTACTTTTAGAGCTGTTACCGCCGCACTAACAAAGGCCGCCTAACCAAGACAGCCTCTGCTTCATTTCTTATGCTTGCACTTTGAACCTAAGCAGCTATTCCCATTCGTAAGTCCCAATCACATCATTCCATGATAAGTCTCTTACACCGGCAATTTTTCTTAATCTCTTGCCAGGGTAAACTGCTCCACCAACTGCTTTAAGCCCACCGCCTCGGCAGAAAGCTCCTCGCTTGCCGCCGCGCTCTCCTCTGCGGTAGCGCTGTTGCTCTGAACCACGCCGGAGATCTGGGTAATTCCTTCCGTTACCTGGGCAACCGCCTCAGACTGCTCGCCGGATACGGCCGCAATCTTGTCAATGGAGCTAATCACGGACTGCATACTGCTGACAACATGAACCAATGTCTCTGCCGTATGCTTTGCAATCTCTGTTCCGGTCCGCACAGCCTCCGTAGAGTTTTCAATAAGGGCCGCGGTACTCTGAGATGCTTCCGCAGATTTACTTGCCAGATTGCGCACCTCATCCGCTACAACGGCAAAGCCCTTACCCGCCGTGCCGGCTCTTGCCGCCTCCACAGCCGCGTTCAGAGCCAGGATATTTGTCTGGAAAGCAATATCTTCAATGGCCTTGATAATCTTGCCGATCTCGCTGGAGCTGTTCTGAATCTTATCCATAGCCTCCATCAGCTCCTGCATCTGCTGATTGCACACGGAGATCTCCTCACCGGCCTGATGCGTCTGCCCTCTGGCATCCTGTGCGCCGCCCGCCGTATCCTTGGCCTGATTGGAAATCTCATTGATCCGGGCCGCAAGCTGCTCCACGGAGCTTGCCTGTTCCACCGAACCCTGGCTGAGATTCTGGGCGCTCATGGACACCTGCTCACTGACCTCGGAAACTTGATCCGCGGAACGGTTGATCTGAAGCATGGTATCGCTCAGCTTTACCTTGAGATTGCGCATGGACAGCAAGATATTCTGAAATTCTCCAACATAGGCTTCCCGATGTCGGGAACGGATATCCAGATTTTGATTGGCCATCTCGTTCAGCAGATAACCAATGTCCTTGATAATAGTGCTTAAGCCCCCTACCAGCTCCGCCGTGGATTTGGCAAGCATACCGGTCTCGTCCCTGTTGGCAACGGTCGGAACAGGAGATTCCAAATCTCCCTCTACCAAAAGCTTCATCCGGTCTGCGCAGGCTTTCATTGGTATACTGATATTATTAGCAAGCTTCAAAGCTACTATGATAGATACCAGGATGGACGCTATGATTGCCGCGATATTAATTGCAATTCCGGTATAGGTTGTGGCCAGATAATCGGACTGGGGAGCCGTGATTGCGATGCTCCATCCGTCCGTACCCGCTACGGGAGCATAGGCCACAAACATATTGCCCTCGGCACTTTTGTAACTTCCAAAACCATTTTCCCCCTGACGCATGGCTTCATGGATTGCCGCAAGCTCTTTTAAAGAGGAATCGCTCTGTGCTTCGTTCTCAATATTCTGAGACATAACCGTTTCCAACGTGGTATCTGCAATTGTGTCGCCGGATTTGTTGATCATATAAGCCCTGCTATTTTCACTCACCCGAATCGAGGACACAATATCATTCAAAAAAGTCTCATGAGGAACAAAGTAGACAACTCCCCCTACCGTAGTCCCCTGAATCCCTCCGTAATAAAGAGGAGCCGCAACCATGATGGACAATTCGCCCGTAACCTTGCTGACAAGAGGTTCCGACACATAGACATTGCCCTGCATGGCCTGCTGAACGTATTCCCTATCGGAATAGTCCTTTCCGTCAAAGATGCTGGTTCCATCCTCACTGATAATATTGCCGCGCTGAAAATTGTGCATACTTACACGCTCATCAATGATGGAACGCTTCTCCTCCACACCTATGGTCTGGCTGGAAAGCTGTGAAATGCAGCCTGTATCCGCAGCTACATTTTTATATGCCATTAACTCCTGCTCCACACGTTCCGCTGCCAAAGTTGCACTTTCACGCATCATCTGATCCACCGTGGAAATGGTGCTGGTGTAGTTGAGTGAGATACTGACGGCTCCTACAAAACACTGAGCTGCAAGAACGGTCATCATCAGACAAATGGTGATTTTTTTTCGTATGCTTTTCATCTTCTATGTACCCCCCGGTTTTAGCTGAAAATCACTGTTCAGCCCTAGTTTCTATATCATATTATAGGGAGGGGAGGTATTGTTGTCAACCTTAGATAAGAGGTTTTTTCCATTAATTATGAAACTATTTCACCAACTATTTTCTTCCTCACAAAAAACAGAACTGCTCATGTACCGTCCGTCTGGTAACAGCTTTGATTACCAAACGGACAGTCACGAGCAGTTCTCTGCCGCTTTGTCATTTTACAGCCTTTGAAAAATTCAAGGATTCTGTTGAGATTTCCCGCACGTAAAGCCTTACATCAGCCCGGGAAACAGCATGGGAACATACAGGATCAGGAAGAATACCGCAATCAGCCCCAGCAGATAAGGAACTACGGACTTCGAGATCCTCTCTATGGGCAGCCCCGTAATGCCCGAAGCCACAAACAGGTTAATGGCCACCGGCGGCGTAATCATGCCGATAGCAATACCTACCACAAATACAATGCCGAAATGCACCAGACTGATATTCATAGCCTTCACCAGAGGCAGAAATACCGGCGTCAGAATAATGATGGCGGAGGAGGTTTCCATAAACACACCGGCAATCAGGATAATGACGGCAATCAGGAACATAATAATATAGGGATTGGAGGACACGCTCAATACGGAGTTTGCAATCGCCTCGGGAATCTTCCAGTTAGCCAGCACCCACCCAAAGGGTCCGCTGCAGGCAATGATGATCATAATCACAGCCGAGGTCTTGGCGCTTCCCTTCATAATGGTAAACAGCTCCTTTGGCCCCATATCCCGATAAACAAATACGGACACCAGAATCGCGTAGATTACTGCCACATCCGCAGCCTCCGAAGGCGTAAAGTACCCGGAGAAAATACCGCCCAGAATAATCAGCGGCATAAGAATCCCCCAGATAGCCTTCAAAAAGGTCTTTCCCACATTTTTGAGGGAAAAGCCCGCTCCCTTGGGATAATTGTACTTCGCGGCCTCAAAAAGAGCAATTCCAATGAGAATTGCTCCCATTAAGACGCCGGGAAGAAAGCCATTTTTAAAGAGGGTATTTACACTCTCCTCTGCAATGACCGCATAGAGCACCATCGGTACGGAAGGAGGAATTACAACGCCAATCGTACCGGCCGCCGCAATGAGGGCCGCAGACCTGGCCTCTTCATATCCCCGCTTTTTCAGCTCGGGAATCAAGGTTGCACCCACAGCCGCGGTGGTAGCCGCGCCGGAACCGGAGATAGCCGCAAAGAACATGCCTGCCAATACGGATACGATGGACAATCCGCCCTTGATCATTCCAAGCAATGCCTCCGCAAATTCCACCAGAACCTTGGAAACCTTGCCCTTTGCCATCAGGTCTCCTGCAAAAATGAAAAAGGGAACCGCAATCAGGGAAAAGGAATCCGTGGCCGTAAACATGCGCTGCACAATCATCAGAAGCGGCACCTCTCCCTTCACCATAACCGCTACGGAAGAGAGCGCAATGGAAAAGGCTACCGGAACCCCTAAAATAAGCAGAACAATAAATGCAATAAACAGTAACGCCGCCATTTTATGCTTCCTCCTTTCCCAGTAAATGCATCACACAGCCAAGCACCGCATCCAGCGCATGGAAAAACATAATGCCGCAGCCGATGGGAATACAGATATAAACATACCGCATAGGCAGACGCATTGCTGCCGAAAGCTGACTGCCCTGCTTTCCGAAATACCGTATCCCATAAAACACAATCAGGCCGAATAAGATCATGCAGAGCACATGGATCACAATCTGCAGAATATCCTTCGCCTTTCCCGGAAGCGCATCCTGAAGCACGGAAATGGAAATATGGCCGCTGTTCTTATACACACAGCCCGCACCAAACAGCGTGCTCCAGATCAGCAGATACCGCGTTGCCTCCTGGCTCCAGGCCAGAGCGGTAAAAAAGATACGGCAGACAATCTGCGCACCGGTAATGATTACCATAGCTCCCAGCATAGCCACAATGATAATCTCTGCGATCTTATCCAAAATATCACTGAGCTTATGAACTCCTCGAACAATCATCAAAATCAAACTCCCCCTTTTGCAGTTCGTTCTTGTCATGTAAGTTACACAGATTTAACCTGATTGCCTGATCATGGAATAAAAATCATCCACAATCAGACAATCCTATCATTTACTATATATGCCTCTGAAATTTTACTTACATACCTGCAATGACTTCCTGGATTCTTGATACATAATCCGCATACTGATCATACTGCTCGTAAACAGGCTGTACGGCCTCCTTGAAGGAATCCAGATCCGGATCTTCAATAACCTCCATGCCGTTATCCTTCATAGCCTGAAGCTGATCCGCCTCCTGCTCTGCCACCCATGCGCGTTCAAACTCCGCCGCTTCCTGAGCCGCATCCAGGAAAATCTGCTGTGTCTCGGCATCCAGAGAGTTAAAGAGATTCGCGCTCATTGTAATAATTGCGGTAGAATAGGAATGGCGATCCAGTGTTGCATACTTCTGAGACTCCCACAGCTTATAAGAATAAATTACGTTGACGGGATTCTCCTGTCCGTCTACGGTGCCCTGCTGAAGAGCGGTCAGCGCGTCGGCCCATGCCATCGGGTCCGCATTTACGCCCATTGCCTTAAAGCTTGCGGTGTAAACGTCATTTTCCATAACGCGGAGCTTCAGTCCGTTCAAATCAGCCGCTGTCTGAATCGGCTTTACGTTGTTGGTCAGGTTACGGAATCCGCGCTCCGCATAAGCAAGTCCCTTAAGCCCGGAGGACTCCAATGTGTCGAGAAGCTCCCGGCCAATCTCTCCGTCCAGTACCGTATAAGCCTCCTCATTGCTTCCAAACAGATAAGGCATATCCAGAACGCCCATTGCATCTGAGAAGTTGATGAAAGGTCCGCTGGTGACAATCGCCATGTCCAGGGTATCCATCTGCATACTCTCCAGCATATCTCTTTCTCCGCCCAGCGTACCGTTGGGGTAAATCTCAATCTTATACGCGCCGTTTGTTCTCTCTTCCACCAGCTCGGTAAACTTTTCCGCCGCTACCTGGAAGCTGTCCTGCTCATTTACCGTAGTTCCAAGCTGAAGTACGGTTGCATCGGGGTTGGAGGCATCGGCATTTTCCGCTCCCGCATCCTCAGCCGCGCCGTTCTCCTCTGTAGCCGGCGCCTCCTGGGTCTGGCTGTCATCCTTGCCTCCGCCGCAGGCAGTCAGGCCGAACAGCATAGCTGCGGACAGTGCCAGGGCTAAAAATTTCACACTTTTTTTCATAACGAATCTTCCTCCTTAAATTAGAATAAATTATATCAATGTCAGCTGCTGTCAATGGACAGCAGGAATGACCGCAGGGATATTAAAAAATTGCAAAAGAGCCTGTCTTCTATGTACCCGCGGGCATAAAAAAAGCTTTTATCTCCAAAGAGACAAAAGCCGTAAGCTTCTGCGGTACCACTCTTCTTGCTGTTATAAAACAGCCGCTCAATCTCATTGGCCGGCCGGCCATTTGTAAATGAGGGACAGGATAACGGTTGTCTGCCGTTTTGACCTACGCAAAACCCATATTTCTTCAGTCAAACTGTTCAAAGGGGATTTTCCCGAAAATCCAACTGCCGTGTCACACCAGCCCGCGGCTCTCTGTAAGTCTCGTAATCGGTACTCTTCCTTGTCAACACATTTTATACACCGAATATGCAATTTTTATTTATAATAAACCCATCTTTTTTATTTGTCAACAATTATTTTTGCAAAATATCCGTAAAATATCTGATGCAATAACGGTTCAATGGATACATAATAAAATCCGTTCTCCGATTTTTCCCATATTCTGTGTAAGTGAGCTGTCAAAACACAGGATATGGAAATGACGGAGAACGGATTTCGCTGCGGCCGCCTGAATTGCCGCATGTATAATCTTACTGAAATTTCTGCATAATTAGTAGGTTTATTCCCCACTGAAACTTTACACAATCATAAAGCACAAGAGGAAATTTCACTATGAATTAAGAATATAGAATTACTTTTTCATTTTAACGGGCATTTTTGAGAAAAATATCTCTTCATTTAGAAGATATTCCATGATATAATTATCCAAACATACTTTCGAACCAAAGAAAATTCATACTCTCTTTCACATTCAGCAATCCAAATAATTTTAAACAATTTTCTAATACTCTCTTTTCCGTGCATAAAAAGAGAGGCCGGAAGCACCCCGGATAAGTATAATCAATACAAAAAAGGAGTAAGAAAAATGGAATGGATAGAACGGCTAAATAAAACAATTATTTACATCGAAGAACATCTTACGGAAGAAATAAGCTATGAACAGCTTGCACACATCGCTTGCTGCTCCCCATACCACTATCAAAGAATGTTCGCATACATGGCAGGCATCCCGCTTTCGGAATATATCCGCCGGAGGCGCATGTCTTTAGCCGCCGTTGATTTGCAAAGCGGAGACGAAAAAATCATTGATATCAGCATGAAATATGGTTACTCCTCCCCCACCGCATTCAACAGAGCATTTCAAAGCGTGCACGGCATAGCTCCCTCTGCGGCGAAAAAAACGGGAACGCCTATAAAATCTTTTCCTCCCATCAGTTTCAAAATAACCATAAAAGGCGTAAAGGAATTAAATTACCGCATCGAAGAAAAAGCGGCCTTCCGCATCGTAGGCATATCTCACCCCTTGGACAAGGAAATAGAAAATAATTTCACAGCCGTACCGCAGATGTGGCAAAATGCAGCTATCAACGGCACCTTTGAAAAGCTTACACCTCTGATGAATCTGAATCCTATGGGCGTCTTAGGTGTAAGCGTCTGCAATGCCAAAGAGGAGTGGCGTTATTTCATAGCCGTAGCTTCTTCTGCCGATATCGATCATTCCTTAGAGGAATCCATAGTTCCCGCCTGTACATGGGCTATTTTCAGCGGAAACGGCACAGGAATATCAATTCAAGAATTAGAACAGCGCATCGTAACGGAATGGCTTCCGACATCCGGCTTCGAATTTGCTGACGCCCCCGATATCGAAGTCTATCTAAGCCCAGACCCCAACCATATGCAATATGAAGTTTGGCTGCCAATCAGAAAGGTATGAGGTTACCCCATGACAGATAAAAACTATAATGAATTTTTAGAAATCACAGGTACAGACAGAAATCTTACAGAAGATATCAACAACCTTCTTCTAAACGGCAACTGCAAACGTGAAATCAAAACAGCCAAAAGCGGATTTACAGTCTCCTATCTTTTCCAGGATACCAAAAAGACATTAGCCACTTTCGTTTGCAGAAAAACAGGAATAAAAATCAGAATCTTCCCGCAGCGTCTTAACGAGTACGCGGATTTTTTAGATACCCTTCCGGCAAAGATGAAAAAAGAAATTACAAAAGCCTCCGTCTGCAAGCGGCTCATCAATCCCAATGACTGCAATCCGAAATGCGCTATGGGATATGACTTTATCATGGATAAAGAACACTATCAAAAATGCAGATACATGGCATTCCTGTTATCTATAACCGAAGAAAGCACACCTTACATCAAAAAATTTTTACAAAATGAGCTGATGTAAAAACATCCCCCTTAAAGACAGACGGACTTCGCCCAATAAAGCATACGATATAGGATTGAAAATCCTCATAAAATACGCTATATTAAAAAAATAATCACCAAATATGACAGCTATATGTCATATTTGATGTGCTATAGTAAACTCACAGCATAAGGAGCGGCCGCCATGCAGATAGACCGTCTGGTTCAAATGGTATTTTACATCGCCAGCCACAAACAAGTAACAGCAAAGGAGTTGTCCAATCACTTTCAAGTATCCGCAAGAACAATCTACCGGGACATCAACACCTTAAGCATTGCCGGAATCCCAGTCACAACCACAAAAGGAACCGGCGGAGGCATCTCCCTCATAGACGGATACACCATCGACAAATCCATTTTATCCAAGGAGGAACAGCAAAGCATTTACCAGGGACTGCAAATACTGCAGGCCGCCAAATACCCAAGCGCGGAAATGGCCCTAAGCAAAATCAGCGCCATTTTCCAAAATGCACTAAAATCCAACTGGCTCGATATTGACTTTACCCATTGGGGAAGCAATGAAAAGGAAAAAATAAAACTCTCCGATCTGCAATACGCCATCCTGAACAAACACGTCATCACTTTCCTATACCGCAACACAGAGCTAAAGCAATCGGAACGAACCATCGAACCCCTGCGGCTGATGTTCAAATCACACGCCTGGTATATTGCAGGCCACTGCCGGTACAAGCAGGAAATCAGAATCTTCCGCCTGTCCAGAATCAGGCGCCTCCAGGTCATGCCGGAGCAATTTGATCGGGAACTGCCCCCAAACTACTCCCTTACACCAGAGTGCAAAGAAGAACCCCCGCTCCCCCTGTTAAAGCTAAAATTTTCACCCAAAATCGCCCACCGCCTCTACGACGAATTTCAAGAAGAACAACTCTCATTGGACCAAGACGGAAATTATTATGCCGCCGTACCTTTTGAGCTGAATCACTGGACCATTCACTATCTGCTATCCTTTGGCAAATACGTAGAAATCCTCGAACCCGAAACAGCCCGTACCACACTGAAAGAACACGCAGCCGAGATTATGAAGCTCTACACCTAATGCATACTCATCCAAAAATCCAGCAACACCCAAATCTGCCGGCAAATCAATAACCACACTAGTCATTTGCTGCTTAACCAAGCACCGGAGCCACACAAATAAAAGCCAACACAAAAAATCAAAACCGGAGGAAACAACATGGAAAAATGGTTATACGTCATGACAATCAAAAAAGGAAAAACCTTTAACAAAGTTACAAAAGCCGTAATCACAAGACACGTCGAAAACTTACGCAAATTAGACACCGAAGGAAAGCTGGAACTGTGCGGCCCTTTCAAAGGCTACCCTGGAGTCGCCGGCATGGTCATCTTCAAAACCGCAACCTACGAAGAAGCCGAAGCACTATGCAAGCAAGAACCCCTCGTAGCCGAAGGCTTTGCCACCTATCAATTAGCCTCCCTGCAAGTAGCAGACAAAACCAATAACTACCTACTCTAAAACATACGGAGCTATCCCCCAAGAAGCACACGAACTATTCCACACCCAAAGTCAGGGTCAGCCGCAATAGAAGGCCTCAGGCTTTTCCGATATCAGGTGTCCGGCTGTTTGCGAACACACTGTCTGATATGGACGTACATTACCCCAAAACCAAACGTCATAAACACACAACAAGGTAATGTACGTACAGAGCAGACAGCGTGTACGCGAACCGTCCGAACACAGATATGGAAAAGCCTGAGGCCTTCTATTGCGGCTGACCCGTCCGCCCTCAATCACCCAAGTTCCAACGCAATCTCCATCATCTTCCCAAAACCAACCTGCCGTTCCTCAGCGCTCAAAGCCTCCCCTGTATAAATATGATCCGAAATCGTCAAAAGACAAAGCGCCTTCTTCCCAGCCTTCGCCGCATTCATATAAAGAGCCGCCGCCTCCATCTCCACAGCCAGCACCCCCATACTCCTCCACAGATCATTCGCATCACTCTTCGCATTATAAAACACATCCGAAGACAGCACATTTCCCACAACCACATGCGTCCCCTGCTTCTCGGCCACAGCAATCGCCTTACTCATAAGCCCATAATCCGCAGTAGGCGCAAAAGTTCCCGGAAGGCCGAACTGATAAGCATAATTCGAATCCGTACAAGCCCCCATACCCACAACCACGTCCATCACCTTCACATGATCCTGCAGCGCCCCCGCCGACCCGATGCGGACAATATTCTCCACACCATAAAAATTAAAAAGCTCATAAGAATAAATTCCGATGGAGGGCATACCCATCCCGGCCCCCATTACGGAAATCTCCTTCCCGTGATACGTTCCCGTGTAGCCGAACATATTCCGAACCGTAGTCACCAGCCTGGGATTCTCCAGATAAGTTTCCGCAATATACTTCGCCCTCAAAGGATCTCCCGGCATCAAAACCGTCTTAGCAAAATCCCCTTCTTTTCCCCCATTGTGGGGAGTTGGTATTTTAGACATATTCTTCTCTCCTCTCTCACCATTAACAACCCGGAAAAAAACTTCAAACCGCCCTGATTCACAGACACCCATTTCCACAATTGTCACATCATTTTCAACCAATACTTTTTCAAAATCTTAGTAAAAAACTGAATCACCGGTCCCACAGCCAGAGCAGTAACCACCGTAACCACCCCAAGCCTTCCGCCCAGAAGCGTTCCCAGGATCACCATCGTAACATCAAACCCAATCTTCACATACCGGTATTCCTTCTTCAACACATCCCGCAGCACCAGAACCACCCCGGTAAAAGGGTCCACCCCAATATCCACCGTAATATAGATCGCCACACCCAGGGATAAAAGCACACACCCCATCACACTAAAAGCCGTCCGTACCAGGAAATCCTCCGAAGCCCCAAGCAGGCGGTAAAGATAATTCCCCAGATCCACGCAAAAGCCATAGGGCACAAGGTACACAAAAGTACCGACACTCACATAGCGCCTCCCCACAAAAAAGAGAAACACCAGAAGCACAATATTAACCACATTGGAGGCCATCCCAAGCTGCGCCTGGTTCATACCGCTGACGCTGCGGATTCCGTCGTAAACAATCCCCACCGGATCATTTCCAAATCCGGCACAGTTATTAAAAGCAACCCCCACGCCCACAAGGAGAACCCCGAAGGCCGCAGCGAGAATGCTTTTTCCTGTAATCTTACGCTGTTCCATGAGACACCCGCTACTTTGACTTCACAAAAATCTTTCCGTTTGCCGCCGGCGTATGAGCCTTTCCCACAAACAGCACCAGTGCCAGAATGGTCACAATGTAGGGAATCATGGAAATCAGGTTGGGCGAAATCATATTGCTCTGTCCGGCCAGTGTCTTAATACCGCTGCACAAGCCAAAAAGCAGACATGCCTTTGTCGCGCCTCCCGGAGAAAACTTTCCGAAAATAACCGCAGCAATCGCAATAAAGCCCTGTCCCACAATCACACTGGGGCGGAACTGGTTGATCGTAGCCAGCGTCACAAAGGCTCCGCCAAGCCCTGCCATAAAGCCCGACAGGATCACACAGGTATAACGAACCTTGTACACATCAATACCCAGAGATTCGCAAGCCTCAGGATGCTCTCCCACCGCCCGCAGATGCGCGCCGAACTTTGTCTTATAGAACACAAACCAGCAGACAAAGGCAAGAATAAACACCAGATAAGCCATTGAGTACACATTCAGCACATTGCTCCAGAAAGAGCCTGCCGGAAATACCCCCTGGAACAGCTTGGGAAGCTTACTGCCCGGGTCCATCGCCGGCGTATCTGAGGAATTGTTGTACATTGCCTTACATAAGAATACCGCAAGGCCGGGTCCAAGGAAATTGATAGCTGTTCCGGCAATGGTCTGATCCGCATGGAAGGAAATGCAGGCCACCGCGTGAATCAGTCCGAACAACGCCCCGGCAAGACCGGCGCACAAAAAGGCAAGCCACCCGTTTCCGGTGGTCAGTCCCATCACCGCCCCCGTAAATGCGCCGATGGTCATCATGCCCTCGATTCCGATATTGACAACGCCGCTGCGCTCGGAAAAGCAGGAGCCTAAAGCCGCCAGCAAAAGCGGCGGAGTGGCAATTAAGGTTGCATTGATAAGTAACCCGAGATCTTTAATAATCACATCCATACTACTTTCCCTCCTTTTTGCCAAAGCGTGCAAACAGCACCCGGAAGATCTGGGAAATGGCGATAAACAAAATGACACATCCCATAATAATGTCTACAACCTCCGAGGGCGCTTTCACCATACTGAGCTTGGAACCGCCGTATTTCATAGCGCCGTAAAACAGTCCTGAGAAAATACAGCCGATGGGACTTGAAGAACCGATAAGCGCCACCGTAATGCCCTCAAAGCCAAAGCCCTCCTGTCCGGCAAACTGGCTTAAACGCCCGGACATACCAAGAATCTGCACCGCGCCGCCAAGCCCTGCCAGTGCGCCGGAGATTCCCAGAGCCGTCAGTACGGAACGGTCCGCATTGATTCCCGCATACAGAGCAGCGTTGCTGTTAAAGCCTACTGCTTTTAATTGATAACCCAGGGTCGTCTTTTCGATAACCACCCAGATAATCACAGCGGCCACAATCGCCATAATAATGCCCCAGTTAGCCGCGCTGCAGTCAAGAGCCTTACGCAGACCCTCCGGAAACAAAAGCCTGGAGGACTCCAGTACATCCTTGGAAGCCTCGCCGCCGCCCTCCTTGTGGATAACCGACAGATTTACCACATAGTTAGACAGATAAAAGGCGATCCAGTTAAACATGATAAACGAAAGAACCTCATGGATTCCCCGTTTTACCTTTAAGACACCTACGATCAGAGACCAGATCATGCCGGCTGCCGCCGCTGCAATGATACAGAGCGGCACATGAATCACTGCCGGAAGATCCACCAGGATTCCAAGAACGCAGGCCGTCAGAGTTCCCATCACAAACTGCCCCTCTGCTCCGATATTAAACACACCGGTACGGAAGGAAAAGGCCACGCTCAGACCCGTAAAAATCAGGGGACTGGCATATATCAAAGTCCAGAACAGATATTTGGGCTTGCCGAAGATACTGTTTAACAGCTTCCCATAAGCCACCGCAGGACTGATTCCCGCAATCAGCAGAAAAACAGCTCCGATGATAAAGCCCGCTGCAATGGCAATCAAGGTATAGAATACATTCATTTCCAGGATACTCTTCTTCTTATTCATGCTTCTTACCTCCCGCCATCATAAATCCAAGCTCCTTCTCATCCGCATCCTTTCCGGAAACACTTCCTGTAATCTGGCCGTCAAAGATAACCTCAATCCGATCCGACAGGCTCATAATCTCGTCCAGCTCAAAAGATACCAGAAGAACCGCCCTGTTCTTATTGCGCTGTTCCACCAGGTATTTATGTACAAACTCAATGGCTCCCACATCAAGTCCTCTGGTGGGGTTCACCGCAATCAGAAGCTCCTTGTCGTTCGTCACCTCTCTGGCAATGATTACCTTCTGCTGATTGCCGCCTGACAGCGTTCCGGCCGGCGCACCCTCGCAGCCTCTCGGCCTTACGTCAAACTTCTCAATCAGCTCCAGGGCATGATCCCGAACAGCCTTGCGGTTCAGCATATGCTTCCTGGCATAGGGATCTTCCTCAAAATGCTGGAGAATCAGATTATCTTCATTGGAGAATTCCAGAATCAGCCCGTGCTTCTGACGGTCCGCCGGAATACTGGAAATGCCGCTGTCAAAGGTCTCCTTGGGCGTTTTGTTGAATACATCCTTTCCCAGAAGGGTGGCTTCGCCGCTGTCAGCCTTCCGCAAGCCTGTCAGAACCTCCACAAGCTCCGTCTGTCCGTTGCCGTCCACGCCTGCAAGACCTACGATCTCCCCTCGCCGCACGTTCAGGTTAAGGCCTTTTAAGATCTCCACCTCGCGGTAATCCTTTGCATGGAGATTCTTTACCTCCAGCACCACCTCGCCCGGCTCCATTTCTTTTTTGTCTACCTTAAAGCTTACGTCCCGGCCCACCATCATGGCTGCCAGTTCATTTTCATTGACCTCATCCACCTTGACGGTGCGGATGTATTTTCCCTGACGGATGATGGTGCAGGTGTCAGAGCAGGCCGTAATCTCCTTCAGCTTATGGGTGATCAGGATCACGCTCTTGCCGTCGGCGGTCAAATTTTCAATAATCTCCATCAGTCCCTCGATCTCCTGAGGCGTAAGGGAGGCCGTCGGCTCGTCCAGAATCAGGGTGTCCGCGCCCCGGTAAAGCACCTTTAAGATCTCCACTCTCTGCTGCATGCCTACGGAGATATCCTCCACCTTAGCATCCGGGTCTACCTTCATTGCGTACCGCTCTGAGAGCTCCAGAACCTTTTCCCTGGCTGTAGTGTGATCCACCACCAGGCCCTTGGTCGGCTCCACTCCCAGAATGATGTTGTCCGCAACGGTAAACGGCGGAATCAGCATAAAGTGCTGGTGCACCATTCCGATTCCGATGTCAATGGCATCCTTGGGACTTGAAAAATGGACCTCCTTCTCATTGATAAAGATCTGTCCGCTTGTGGGCTTGTACAGTCCGCAGAGTACATTCATCATCGTACTCTTGCCCGCGCCGTTTTCTCCTAAAATGGCATGCACCTCTCCTTTGTGCACGGTGAGATTGATGTGGTCGTTGGCTGTGAAATCGCCGAACTTTTTCACAATGTCTTTCATCTGGATGACAACCCTGCTCTCATCCATATGGCTCACTTTTCCCACTCCCTCTACCTCCTTTAAATAATAATAATGTCTTGAAATCCGCAGCTTCTTAAGATATCCGCCATTTTCTCCAGGTATTCCAGACTCGGCACCCGGCCGTCGGCATATTCCCTGCGTACGCCCATGGGTCTGTAGGCAATCACCTTTATGCGAAATGGATGGACTGCCAGATAGGGGGCAAGAAATTCTCCTGTTCTGCGTATACTGCGCTCCGTATCATAAAGATCGGGAGCGATTACAGTTCTCACTTCATACAGCTTTTTCTGCTCGGCAAGCCACACCGCATTGGAAAGCACCGTCTCGTTGGAGGCTCCCGTGACAGCCTGGTGTTCTTCGCTGTCAAATGCCTTGATGTCCAGCATCACTCCGTCCGTCACCTCCATCAGCTGGGGATAACCGCAGAAAGGAATGGTTCCGTTGCTGTCGATCAGGGTGGTAAGCCCGTCCTTCCTTGCCAGGCGAAACAGCTCCGTAAGGAAATCAGGATGAAGCATGCACTCGCCGCCGGACACGGAAATGCCCCGGATAAAAGGAATCTGGCGCTTTACCCGTTCGTAGACCTCCTCCGGCGTCAGCTCCTCCGTCCGGGGAGAGCTGTCATGAGGACAGATATGGATACAGGTATCGCACTGGACGCATGCCGAAGGGTCGAAGCGAACCTTCCCTTCCTCTATGGACAGCGCGCCTGCCGGACATTGCTCCGCACAGAGACCGCATTGTCTGCACATGCCTCTTGTCTCCGGGTTGTGGCAGTATTTGCAGTCTATGTTGCAGCCCTGGAGAAAAATGGTCGTGCGGTTTCCGGGGCCGTCCACGCTGCTGAAGGGGATAATCCGGTTGATTACTGCTTTCATGCTGTACTGTCTCCTTTGTTCTTTCTTTCCCGCTTATTCAAAAGCATACAATTTGTCCTCCAACAGCTCCCGGATCATCTCGTACTGCTTTTCGGAAATGCGGATCTTCCAGCCCTCTCTTGTAATGCAGCCCTTTTCCTCCAGGCCCTTTAAGGTGCGGGTCACGGTACGCTCCGAGATACCGGCCGTCTCCATAAAGTCCTTCCTGCTCATATACAAAAGACAGCTTCCGCCTCTGGCGTAGGTCTGGTACATTTTGTAGAGAACTAGGTAAATGCGCTCCACCCCCTGGAGCAGCACGTAGAGCCGCTCTTTTCTGGCCTGCTCTAAAAGGTAATGACCTACCTTTTTGCACTCCATCCGGTAGGCACAGAAATCATGCTCAAACCATTTTCGAAACGCATCCCGGCTTGTCTTTAAAAACAGGCAGTCCGCGGCAGTTACCAGGGTGGTCTGGTACTCGTTCATCTCAAACATCAGTTCCATCACCCCGAAGACTTCAATGGGAACAAACCGGATAAAGCCGTAAGTCATATCCTTGACCCGGTGTTCTTCCGCCACAACGCTTCCTTTCAGCAGTATGTAGATTTCAACGGCCGGATCGCCCTCTGTGATAAAGGTTTTGTTTCCCGGAAAACGGATGATCTGAAAAGCCTCCATCAGCCAGAAAGGTGCACCGGCAAAGTAGGCTTCCAGATAATCCCGGTCCTGCTTGTTCAGTTGTCGGATCAGCTTAAGCGCCTCGCTCATAAGGGTGCACCTCTTCGGTTATTTCAGCTTCTCAAGAAGGGAAGTCCCGATGGTTCCCTCCGGCATGGCAATTCCGAAATTGTCGGCTATGGTTGCGCCGATGGCTCCGAAGGTATCTGTCTCCGGCAAAGCTCCGTGTCCCTCCATGGAAGGGGAATAAGCCAGGAAGGGAACCTTTTCTCTGGTATGATCCGTTCCCGTGTAGGTGGGATCGTTGCCGTGATCCGCCGTGATAATCAGAAGATCGTCCTCTTTCAAAAGTTCCAGGAGGACGCCAAGATTCCTGTCAAACTTTTCAATCTCCTGTGCATAGCCCCTGGGATCTCTTCTATGGCCCCACAGGGCGTCAAAATCCACCAGGTTCACAAAGCATAAGCCGTGGAATTCTTCCTTTGCCACGTCGATGGTTTGCTCCATGCCGTGGACGGAGCTTTTGGACTTTAAGGCTCTTGTGATGCCCTCGCCGTCAAAGATATCCTTGATCTTGCCGATGGAGATTACGTCCAGGCCGGCATCCTTTAAGGCATCTAGGGCTGTTTTTCCAAAGGGCTTCAGGGCATAGTCGTGGCGGTTGCTGGTACGCTTGAATTCGCCGCGCTTCTTTCCCACATAAGGCCTTGCTATGATGCGGCCCACCTTCCACTCGTCCTTCATGGTAATCTCACGGGCTATCTCGCAGCAGCGGTACAGCTCCTTAAGATCAAAGGTTTCCTCGTTGCCGCAGATCTGCAGAACGGAATCTGCGGAGGTATAGACGATCATATGGCCGGTGGCAATCTCTTCCTCCGCCAGTTCTTCCAGAATCTCGGTTCCGCTGGCGCTCTTATTGCCGATGATCTTATGGCCGGTCCGTTCCTCCAGTTCCCGGATAAGCTCCGGCGGAAAGCCGGTTTCGGTAAAGGTCTTGAAGGGCTGTTTTCCCTCCAGACCCATAATCTCCCAGTGGCCGGTCATGGTGTCCTTGCTGCGGCTTTTTTCATTCATTTTTGTATAGTAGGCCAGAGGCTCTTTTGCCGGCGCCACCTGCTTTAAGGTGCAGAGGTTGGCTATGCCAAGCCTTCTTAGGTTGGGGATGTCAAAGGTGTCCACGGATTCAGAGATATGCTCCAGGGTGTTGACACCCACATCGCCGTATTCTTTGGAATCTGTCATTTCCCCCACGCCCAGGGAATCGATTACAACTACAAATACACGCTTACATTTCCGCATGACTTATTTTTCCTTTCCCATATCTTCTTTGATGAGCTTCCGCAGGGCTTCTACTGCAGTGCGGATGGCCATGTCGGTATCATGGACCACAGGATTTTCCAGTCCCTCTTTTTCGCGCTCCTGGTTGGCTACCGCCAGGAAGATGGAGCCTACGCGGACATGAAGGGTGCTTGCCACGATAAACAGGGCGGCGGACTCCATCTCCGAGGCCAGACAGCCTAAGCGCTTCCATGCTTCCCATTTATTCAGGAGTTCGTAGCTTACGGGCATGGTCTCCGGGGAGTGCTGTCCGTAGAAAGCATCCTTGCACTGTACGACGCCTGTGTGGTAATCGGCTTTCATCTCCCTGGCGGAGGCTCTCAGTGCATTTACGATGTCAATGTCCGCTACGGCCGGAAATTCGATGGGAGCGTATTCCTTGCTGGTTCCCTCCATGCGGATGGCTCCGGTGGCTATGACGAGATCGCCGCTTTTAACATCCAGCTGCATCCCTCCGCAGGTGCCTACGCGGATGAAGGTGTCGGCGCCGGATTTTACCAGCTCTTCCATGGCTATGGAGGCGGAGGGGCCGCCGATTCCGGTGGAGGTAACGCTGACCTTTACGCCGTCCAGATAGCCGGTGTAGGTAACGTATTCACGGCTGTCGGCCATCAGCTTTGCATTGTCGAAGTATTTTGCGATTTTGGC
The DNA here is from genome assembly GCA_910576325.1 of Clostridia bacterium. GTDB lineage: Bacteria > Bacillota > Clostridia > Lachnospirales > Lachnospiraceae > Laedolimicola. The sequence goes on along the minus strand of CAJTIM010000028.1, from coordinate 27,394 downwards.
GCAGCGTTTGGGATCTCCGGGGAGGATGACGTACTTTCCTACGTCTCCTTCACCTACCTGGATGTGATATTGCTTGCTTGCGTCTTCCGAATAATTCATAAAATGTCCTCCGTTTCTTATGAAATCTGAACATCACCTTTTGTTTGGTGATTTGTTCGTCATTTTTCGTCTTTTTTCAGAGCTCTTTATATCATTTATATCATATTTCCACAAATTAAAAAAGGACATTTGGCAAATTTGATAAAAAAATTCATAATTCATCAGGGCGGGAGGAAGGATAATTGGAGTTAACAGGGAATATAAAGGCATCCGCCGTCAGCAGCACTGACGGCGGATGGGGTAAATTCTTTGATGATATGGGTGTCTTTAGCGAATCTTTCTTTCCAGGATGTGGCCGTTTTTGGAGGCTCCCAGGCCCAGGCCGGTGGTGTTCTGGAGAACGGCCAGGCCGCTGTCCAGTTTTTCCATTTCGGAGCGTTTTACCAGGTAGCCCGTTACGCGGATTACGTCGCTGTCGCTGGAGTAGAAGGACAGGTAGCGCAGGTCCTGCTTAAAGGAGCCCTTGATGATGTCCAGGACAAATTCCGGGTTTTTGTGTACGGTCAGGTCGATTGGGAAGATGTCGCCGGTTCCCGATGGGAAATATTTGTGGAAGCGGTTCAGTACCTTCAGATGTTCGATAAGCTCCTGAGGTTCCTCGCCGATGGGAATCCGGGTTCCGGGGGTGACATGCTCATCTTCCGCCAAGCCTACCTGGGCGTGTAGAAGGTAATGACCTCCGGTTACTTCGCAGTAGGGCGCTTCGTGGTTCTTGTTGAATTGGTCGATGATGTTCATAATCTCCACGCCCAGATCGTTGGCGGCCTCGTCATGGCCGAAACGTCCCGTCTTTCCTTCCTTTTCCAGGAGGATGTTGACACATTCCGCCAGGCCCACCATGCCGAACATTGCGGTGAAGCGGTCTCTTGCTACAAAACCTTCTTTTACCAGGAAATGATTTTCGAAGAAGCCGCTCTCTTCTACCTCGAAACGGACACGGGCATCCATGTATCTTGCCATAATGTCAAGAACGTAAGGAAGCTCCCGCTCTTTGAAATCCCGGATATCTTTGGCGCGCTTGGCAATGTTGCCCAGGATCAGACGGCAGAGGGTGTAGGCGCCGCCGCCTAAGGGCAGGCCGTTGTAGCAGCTTGCAATGACGTATTTTTCTGTCAGCTCGCTCTTAAACATGGTGTGGTTGGCGAAGCTGGGCTTTGCACTGTGCAGGGCACATTCGATGGCTTTCAGTGCAAATGCGTCATCTGTTACGCCTTCCTCGTATTTCATGGTCAGATTGGGCACGGCATGCTCCAGCTCTGTCTCTACCTCCAGGAGAAGCCTTCCTGCCTTTGTAGCCTTAGGACCGATGTTGGCGTGAGAGAAGGAGTCCAGAACGGTGCGGTCAATGTGGATCATAAACATGCGGAGAAGCTTCTTGGCCTGAGCCTCGTCCACGGTGTCTATGAAAGGCTCTAAAAGCTCGTCAAGCTGCCCCACGTATACGGGGTAGTTGGTGACACTTGGCACATGCTTGTAGAAGATAAGCAGGCTGTTCAGCGCCTCGTAGAGATCCGCGGGGGCGGGAAGCTGCAGGAACTTGCAGCCCTCTTTCATAAATTTGGCGTAGTCCGGCGCTATGTAACGGGGACGCACCGGGGCGTGGCCCTCGCAAAGATCACAGATGCACTGTTTGTCGATGCCTGTATTCAGAAGCTCGTCTAAGCCCTCCGGCAGATCCAAAACTTCCATTAGGGAATCCGCCTGGTTCGCCAGATTGGTCAGCTTCTGTTCATGGGTCAGTACGGGACTTTCGATGATCTCCAGTATCTTTTCCCGTGTCTTGTTTACCCGTTCCATGGAAATGTCTCTCATAAATATAGATCCTCCTGTCTCTCTCCATAATATCATATCGTTTTGCTGCTTGGGATTCACAGATTTCTGTCCCTAAGGACGGCAATCTGCTGCTTCTGATTCCGCACTTGTTTTTATATTTCTTTTATACCATAGGAAGCCCCTCTTTGCAAAGGCCAGGTGGCAGTTTTAACTAAAAAATCTTATAGATATCAAAGTCCTCTGCTTCTGAAATTCGGAAGCTTTGCATCCTGCTGCTGCCGAAGAAATAAAGGCTGCCAAAAGCGCCGGGAGCGCATCTGTTCGGAGAACAGACGCAATCCCGGCGCCCTGTCATTTTATACAGCTTTATTTACTTTTTCAGCTTTTATACGAAATCTTAGTCTAACTCGTATACATCACCGTGAGCAGCCTCGAACTCAGCCTGTGTGGAGGGAACTACAACCTCACCGCTGATGATCTTGGCCTTAACATCCTCTACTGCCTTGATCACGTCGTCGGTCAGAAGATCCCGTGTGGGTGCGATATCTACGCCGCCTGCTGACAGGTCATAGGTATGTACGCCGCCCTCAAGGGTTCCGTTGATGAGAGCCTGTACGGAATCAAATACTGCGTTGTCTACTCTCTTCATTGCGGAAGTGATGATTGTCTCCGGTGCAAGACTGGACTGATCGCTGTCTACGCCGATAGCGTATACGCCGTCAGCCTCGCGGCAAGCCTCGATAACACCCTGTCCGGTTGCGCCTGCAGCATGGAAGATGATATCTGCGCCGTTGGTAATCGCGGTATTGGCATTGCTCTTTCCGCCTGCGGGATCTGCGAAAGAATCGGCATTAAACTGCTGAATCTTCACATCCGGATTGGCATCCAGTGCGCCTGCACAATAGCCGTAGCCAAAGAGGTTCATGTTGTCGTTTGCCATACCGATTACAAAACCGATGTTGTTGGTCTCTGTCATCAGACCGGCCACATAGCCTACCAGGTAGGAAGCCTGCTCCTGCTTGAACATCAGACAGCTTACATTGTCAAGCTCGATGGTCGCATCGTCAATGATTGCAAACTTCACGTCCGGGTTCGCCTCTGCTGCGGTTCTGGTAGCGTCTGCAAGCATGTAGCCTACACAGATGATGAGATCGCACTCTTCATCAATGAATGCCTCAATGTTGGGAACGTAATCTGAGTCTGTTGAGGACTCCAGATAGCTGGCCTCTACACCGAGCTCATCCATGGCTCTCTGAAGACCTTCCCATGCGGACTGGTTGAAGGAACCGTCGTTTACGCCGCCTACGTCTGTGATAAGGCCGATCTTAAAGTCAGCGCCGTTGCCTGCCGGAGCTTCTGCGTCTGCATTCTCTGCCGGTGCTTCCGCGTCATCGCCTGCCTGCTCGCTGTTTTCTGCCGGAGCTTCCGTCTCCTTATCCGAAGAGCCTCCCCCGCATGCTGTCATGGTAGCTACCATAGCAGCGGTCAATAAAACTGCCAGAATTTTCTTTTTCATATGTTTCTCTCCTTTTTCTTTTTTGGCTTTCGCCGGAGGCCGTACCCGCGCCCAAGCTCTGCCGTCTGGCATAACGGAAGAATGGCTGTCGTGCGCCGGGACAATCTCCTATGCCCTATCTTAACATCTTTTGAAAGAAAAAGGAAGACGGAAAATTTTTTTGTTTTTATCTGTTTATATTTTAAAATTATACATTTTTCCGAAAATTCTCTTATTCCGCCACTCCTAGTAGTGCGTATCGGAAATATGCATAAGGATTTCCGATACGGACTACTAGCAACTATGAATGCTAAGAGGTCGGCTTCCGAAGCGGGCAGTCGGACATGCTGATCTTGTTCTTTAATGTATTCAGTCCGCAGTCAACCAGATAATCCTGGAGGATGGGTATGGACTGGGAGGATGTGGGGCCAATAATGATCTCTCCAAACAGTTCCGACATATGGAGTCCCAGTCTTCCGCACATTCTGTTCAAGTCAAGGGGATAATATTTCTTAATCCTCCCTGCCGACACATGATATCGCGGCTCCACAGCAAATTCATTCAGTATAAACGGTGATATCACCAGCCTTCGCTCTTTCTCCCTTGCAAAAGAGGGATGCTTGAAGGCTGCCGACTGTATCCATGCATCATTCATCAGCTCACGCAGCTCCTGCTTTATTTCTGCAAATTCCTTTTTCCCCGTCATCAGCCGGTAAAATTCTTCCACTAACCGGTGTTCCCGCATATCCTTCTGATAATACACTGTCTGCAAAGATACGGCCCCTCCTGTCATTTTCTGCATGAGATTTTCGTGAAAGGCAATGCAGACACCCTGCCCCAGATGCCCGTACCGTTCCCACTGGGCTGCGTCATCCCGGTATTTGGAAAAGCAGGCGGCATACGCCGAATAACGAAATTCTTGTTCCAGCTCCCCCCGGAAAAAATTTTCTATCACACGGCTTTTCTCTTCCTCTCCCCCTGCCTGTAATCTTTCCATAACAGCCCGGCATATCCCGTTCATAAAAAACCGCATTTCAGAAGCATCATTCATATTCAGAATATTATTCAGCCTCAATTCCGCGCACCGGATAATGCCGTCAAAAGCAGCAAAGTCCGTATAATGATACAGCATAATTTCCACCTCCACAGAGTTCGTTCCCAATCTTGTCAAAAAGCATGCTCCGATTGAGCACAGAAAATCGCCGTTTTTATTTTTCTTTCTGACAGCTTCTGTTCATTCCATATGTTTTACATATTTCCTAAAATAAAGTATATCACACTCAAATAAATTAAGGAAAGTACTTTTATGGTCATTCCTTCCTATAAATTTACCTTACTCAACCTCCCGAAGCCGCTCCACCACGCTCTGCCGCTCCACGGTCCTGTAGGCCGCAGCGGGAATGACAGCTCCCAGAACCAGGAACACCAGAAGCATCCCCAGTATGGGACTCCAAATCCATTTTGCCGTGAAGAACCACAAAATATGCTCCAGCTGTCCAAGCACCAGGCTTTGCATGAGAAGGCTTAAGATCAGCGACAGCAGAATGGCTGATATTCCATAGGCGCAGCCCTCCAGTATCAGCATTTCCTTGAGCTGCCGTCCGGTCATGCCGATGCTTTGAAGCACGGCCATCTCCCGGCGCCGGGCGCGGATTCCCGTTACAATGGCGTTGATAAAGTTTAAGACGCCTACCAAAGCCACAACCAGACTGGCCGCTGATCCAATCAGAAGAAACATCCGGCGGAAGGATTGGAACTGGTCGCTGTAGCCCTTTTTGGATTCAAAATCCAAATCGGAGTCCGCATTTTCCATATATCTTTCCAAAAATGTCTCCATCTGATCCTCCATGCCTTCCTCCATATTCACAAGGCAGCTCATACGGACAGCTTTTTCCCCCGCCTCCTTCTTCAAGATCTCCGGGGCAACGGCGAAATTTGCGCCGCCGAATCTCCGAACGGTCAGAGGTCCCGGCAGAACGGCTGTGGCGCCGATGGTATAGGTTTTCTCGTGGCTTTTGTGGATGACAAGCTCGGCATCCATGTCGTCGCCAATGTATTCATACTCATCCGCATAGGTAAAGGTGACTTCATCCCCCACGGAATAGGGCGCTCTTTCAAGGTATGGATTTCCGTAATCGTCCTGATGAACAAGCTGAATGATTACATTTCCTTTTTTTAATTCCTCATAATCCACTTCCCCGTCGACAAACTTGAGATATTGGAAAGGCATCTCGTCCAGTCCGTAGATACCGATGGGGGGATTGGTGAGATCCTCATCCCCAAGTGCATGAAATTCATCCCCCAGGGTCTGCATCTGCATGGGATCTAAGAACCGCAGGTACTGAGCTTTCGTCATAGAAGCTGTGGTATTTCCCGTATTATAGTAAATCAATCCGGATTCCCGGATTCCCTCTATGTTGTTGACAGAAGCCAGAAATTCCTCCTTCAGTTCCTGGTTTTCGCTTCCGAATCTATTCTTAAAAAGATCCTTGTGACCGACCAAATAGTCGACTGTCATAAATTTTGCAACGAATTTATCCATGTCAAAGCCTGCGGAAAATGCGCTTACACCGTAGAGCAGCACCACGCTTAAGGACAAAGACAAGATTACGAGGACCGTCTTTTTCCGGTTTCTTCCAAGGTTGGCTAAAGCCATCTGCAATACCTTGGGACCGTGTCTGTCTTTTTTACTCTTTTTCTTGCCGGAGGCGCTTTCCGTATAGCGCAGGGATTCTACCGGGGAGACGGCTCCTGCTATCCGGCCGGGCTTATGGCAGCTTAAGAGCACGGTCAGCAGGGAAAACAGGGCCGCACCTGCGAATATCCACGGATTTAAGGTCAGGTAGACCTGCTGCTCGCTCATATTTTTCATAACAATGGCTGAAATCTGATTGCCGGCCAGGTAGCCTGCAAGAAGTCCCAGGGGCAGTCCCAGGATGCACAGCTTCAGGGCCTGGAGCCTTATCATGGCGCGGATCTGGCGTCCGGTGGTGCCGATGGTTTTCAACAGGCCGTAGAAACGAATATCACTGGACACGGAGATCTGGAAGATGTTGTAAATGATAAGATATCCGGTCAGTATGATCATCAGTGTGAGAAATACCACGGCGGCGATGCTTAAAAGCTCTTCTCCCTGGTTGCTGTGGGTGCTCAGATAAGCCCAGTTGACACCGGTGCGCAGGTAATTTTCAGCCATTGCATCTTCAATCTCATAGCCGTTGTCCCTGGCGATTGTTTCCAGATTTCCAGGGATATTCCTGCTGTTGGCAAAGCAGATGTCCAGGTTCCATTTGCCTGCGCCCATAGCAACCATCCGCTCGTCCGGGGTGTATTCGGACAGCATTTGATCTACAAATTCCTCGGACAGCCACATTTCACTGACCATTGCGGCGCTGTCCCGCTCCCAGAAGCCGCTTAGGGTGAAGGTTTCTTCTCTGGTTTCTCCGTGAAAGACGAAAGGTACGGTGATCTGCTCTCCTATTTTATGGGGAACGCCCAGTTGATCCAGTACCCAAGTGTCTGTGGCCAGCTCCCGCTCTGTCCCCGGAAGACTGCCGGTTGTGGGGCTGCAGAAAAACATGTCGGCGCCGATCTCGTCTATATAACGGACTTCCACGCGGTTTTTCTCGAAGACGCCTTCCTCTAAGGAGGTCAGTACCTTGTTTGTGCCGTATTTTTCAATTAAAGGGTGGGTTTTCAAGGTGTCCTTCTGTTCGGCTGTCAGATCCTTGAATCCGCAGTGGGCATAACCTCCCACCTGGCGCATGGTGGTCTGTTCCGTGGAGTATTTGACGGAAATGGCCGTGGTAAAGAGGGCGCTGAACAACAGGGTGGTTAAGGTGACGGCAATGACTGCCATGATGTTTCGTGTCCGGTTGGCCGAAAAGCTTCTGTTTGCCAGGCGGCGGATGGTTTTTTGATTTCTTACGCGCAGCATGTTATTCACCATCCTTTGCGATACGGCCGTCCTCGATGCGGATGATACGGTCGGCGGTCTGGGCAATCTCCTCGTTGTGGGTGATCATAACGATGGTCTGGCGGAAACGCTCGCTTGTCACTTTCAGCAGGCTCATGACGTCCTGACTGGTCCGGGAATCCAGGTTGCCGGTTGGCTCGTCGGCCAGAATGATTGCCGGCTTGCCTGCCAGGGCGCGGGCGATGGCCACTCTCTGCTGCTGACCGCCGGAGAGGTTGCCAGGAAGGTTTTGAAGCTTTTCTTCCAGGCCCAGGAGGGTTATGATTTTTTGGATGTAGGCTTGATCCGGGCGGCCGCCGTCAAGCTCGATGGGGAGCAGGATGTTTTCCTTTACATTGAGGACCGGGACCAGGTTGTAGCTTTGGAATACGAAGCCGATTTTTCTTCGGCGGAAGATGGTGAGGGCTTCTTCCTTGAATGTAAATATGTCTTTTTTGTCTACCAGTACTTTGCCCTCCGTGGGGCGGTCCAGGCCGCCGAGCATGTGGAGCAGTGTGGATTTTCCGCTGCCGGAAGTGCCGACGATGGCGGTGAAGGTGCCGGCTTCTATCTTCAGGTTTACGCCGTCTAAGGCTTTTACGGTGGTTTCGCCGGAATTGTAGTATTTTTTCAGGTCTCTTGTTTCCAGGATTGTCATTGGGTTGTGTCCTCCGTTTCTTTTTTGGCGCTCCCGGAAATTTTTTCTTGGCAGATGTGTTTCCGGGAGTACTCTTTTGAGCCGGGTGCGGTTCCTGCGTGTAGAGATGCGTATTTATGCAGGGGTGGGTGCAGATGAAGCGGCTGCGTATTTTGTGCATCCGGCTTTATGTAATGAGTATAGCATGGGAGGATTTCTCTTTTCTTTCGGAAATATAACGGAGTTGTTAGATTTGTAATTTTTTTAAATGCGGGGAGGTTGGGGACGGACGGGAGAAGGACCGAGCGGGGAGAATTTTCCATATCCTGTGTCCACGTGTTTCTCGTTACATATGTATGCTCTGATCGGACTTTGCCCTTTTTGTTATCTGAGTGTTGGATGTTTTTTGGCAAAGTCCGCTCAGCTCATACATATGTGTCGAAAAGGTGGACACCGGATAAGTGAAAATCCTCCCCGCCCGGCCCTTCTCCCTGGTTTTCTTCCTGCGCCTAATTGTTTTGGGGGTGTTAAAATTGCAAATTCTTTTTTGGGGTGATTCTTGTCTGAAACTTTCATAAGCTTTTCGGAGTTAGCTTCATGATTTTTGCCGGCAGGGAGTGAAGCATTAAATAGGGGTTAGGGGGTGTATCGGCTTGTTAGGGTCCGTATTTCGGATTGAATTTGTTCTCTGTCTACGCCCAGAATGGTGATGGTGCGCTGCAGGGTGCGCGGTTCTTCGGTCGCTTTTGTTATGCCGGTTTCGGTGCGCTCGTATTGGATAAGGGTATTGTATTCATTGAGGGTGTAGCAGTCTGTGGCCGAAAAGTTTTTTAGATCCTCATTATCTTTTAAGGTTGTACCTACCGTGTCGTAATCCTGGTTGTAGGTAATCGTATAGCAGGTGTTTTGATTTTGATATTCTTTTGTAACGGAAGTTACGGACTTTGGATCAATATCCGGCAGGCCGGTGTAGGGTTCATTGATCCAAAATTCCGGTTCTTCCTGGTTTTCTGTCCAAAGCTCGGCCCATTCGATGTCGGAGATCCAGCGTCCTTCATAGGCCATTTCCCATGAAAAGTGATTTTCAGCTTCTCTGTGGTATTCCCGGTAAATGCTTTTATCGTTTCCGGGATTTAAGATCTGGTTGTAAAGTTCTCCGTCATTTGCCAGACAGTAGACATGGGACAGATCATAGCTGTTATTCTCATCATAAACAGGAGCTTCCGGCTGTGTATCGGTTTTGAAAGTATAGTCCATCCGGTAGCTTGACAAAGCATAGTAATTACTGATTCCAAGCTGCACGGTGTTTATCATGCACTGTTCTTCCTCCGTCAGATGAGACATACTTCTCCCCCCTGTTATGGCAGTACACATAAGGACATTCACCACTAAGAAATAAGCAGCTAAAGTAACTCCGCATACCCCGGGAATCCATCTCTCACTCTTATGCCCTGCCTCTTCCGTTGTTTCGTCCATCAGCATAGCATGGTGCAAATAAGCCAGATGACACAACCCCCAATAAATGAGCAGCCCAACGACCATCATAATCCAAGGCAGCGGATGACGGAACCCGCGTTCTATCCAAAGCATAATCCAGGAAATGGCCGCTATCTGCAAACCAATTACAAGATACGACGTTCTGCCTTTGCTCCGATCATAAAATTCCTGATTGCCGAAATAACAGCTGTACAGAAAGCGGCCGCTCTCTATAATCACTATAATCTGAAGTATAGCAAGCCTGAGCAAAACATCAAAGCTAAAGCTTTCTCCCAGATAGCTCTGAAACAAAGTCATAATGCCCGGCCATAACACAATAAATAAAAAAAATATCTGCAGCAATGCCTTATAGGACCAGTAATAATTCTTCCACTCAATCTGCTCCATCCGCTCGTCTGCCGTGATATTCTCCGGATTTTGAAGAACATTCCATAAGATCCATTCCTTCTTCATCGCTATCCCTCCTATTTTAAGTCGCTGCGCGACGGCACTAAAGGGTAAAGCTACTTCGACACACCTGTAATGAGAGAAACTTTTATTCGAAAAAGCACTCATAAAAGTTCCTCTCGTGCGCCTTTGCAGCTTTACCGTCCAGCAGAAATTTTTTACAAAAAACTTGACATTTCTTAGCTGGACTATAAAAGTCGCTGCGCGACGGCACTAAAGGGTTAAGTCACTTCGGCACACCTGTAATGAGTGAAACTTTTATTCGAAAGGACACTCATAAAAGTTCCTCTCGTGCTCCTTTGCGACTTTACCGGCCAGCAGAAACATTCGGCGTTTCCTAGCCAGACTATTCCAGTTCCGCAATATCCTTCCAAAAAATTTCATCCAAGGTTTTTCCCAAAGCATGGCAGATACTTAAGCAAAGATTCAAAGTAGGATTATAATCTCCCCGTTCAATCATATTAATCGTCTGCCGCGACACCCCCACCAGTTTCGCCAGATCCTCCTGAGAATAATCAAGCTCCGCTCTCGCCGCCTTCAGCTTCAGATTCTTAGCCACAATCCGCCGCCCCCTATCAAAAAAACATTTTCACCTCAAACCCATCCAAAAACAAAATCTTTACAACTTATCCATCCCCTGCTTCATTCTCTTACTTTCAAACTGTTATTCATCTACCCAATTAATACGTTCCCTTCTTAAATTTATCTTACCACCCACACGACATTTTGTCAAATATATATGACACTCAGCTTTAAAAAAATTTAAGCCAAATTAAGTCAACTAAACCAACTTCAAAAAAAACCAGTTAATATGCCCCTCCTATTCAAAAACCAACATTTCAAATTCATAATTCATAAATAAGCTTCCTATCCCCCCCGCTAATTTCCACATCCCCAGATTTAATTGCCAGGAGCCAGCCCAGCCCGGCGGATTTTCCGATATCAGGTGTCCGGCTGTTCGCGTACAGGCTGTCTGATATGGGCATACATTACCAAAAAACCAAAAGACCTAAAAAACCTCAAAGGTAATGTATGACCAGAGCAGACAGCCTGTACGTGAACCGTCCGAACACAGATATGGAAAATCCGCCGGGCCGGGCTGGCTCCTGGCAATTAAATCGTCCGTCCCTCAATACCCATAATTAATCCCAGTAACAAAAAGCCCCCCATCCACCATTCCAAAAGTAATACCAGCGCTCCCTTCCGTATCATAATCCATCAAAGTAAACCCAGCCATACTAGCCGCCAAATCCCCAGCATCCGCTTTCTCAATCGAACGCACCATCTCTTCCGAAAACACCTCATCCGGATCAAGCTCCAAAAACGCTTCCCTCGTCTCCACTACGTCCACTCCATCCAGTCCGACATAAACCGGAAATCCGATCAAATCCGCAAGCTTCTCCAAATCCTTCTCTCCCACAGCCTCCTTAATCAAAGCCGCAAAATCCGAAACCTCCCCCATATCCGCATCAAAATTATCCAAATTACTATCAGGTTCCCCCACTTCCGCATCACTCCCGTCCACTCCATCTTCCAACTCATCATCCGATCCCACACCCGCTTGAGGCTCCTCCGCATCCCCCTTCTCATCTTCTGCCTCTTTCTGATCGTTTTGTAGATCCTCCTGCCCCACAGCCGAAAAATTATCCTCTTCCTTGATCTCTTCTCCCTTACAAGCCGAAGCCCCCATCACCATAACCATCGCCAAAACCAAAACAAATCCTCTTCTTTTCATTTCCATCATCCTTTCCTTACAAAGCAATCTCAAACTCCACTTCCCCCATAGCTCCCGGCGCAATCGCATATTTTTCAAATACAATCACCGGATTCCCCTTCTCATTCACATAAAAATCAGGTTCCGCCTCAATCGTCTCAAAGCCGCCTTCCTCCGGAGCAAAGAAAGCCTCTCCCTTTTTCATCCGCTCCTCTATCTGTCCGCGGATACTTTCATTTGCCTTCTCCACATAATCCTTCCCCAGAAAGCTCTCCAGCGTCAAAAACTCATTGCTCTCCAAATCCAGATTGTAATACCGTGTTTCCGCATAAGTGCTCGTCCAGCTCTCCGTACCCTTTACCACGAAAGACAACACATCCTCCGTCTGATTTTTAATCTCATACCACACACGAATACGAATATCATGCTCCGCCCATTCCTCTTCCGTTCCGCCTGTTTCCAGAAACGCTTTCTTATACTCTTCCGCTCTTTCCACAGCCTCACTCTCATACTGCGCCGTCATTTTTTCAATCTGAGCGTTGACCTCCTCCGACAGCTTTTGTCCGTCCTCACCCAAATCCACACCGGGAATTTCAGCGGCAATCTGAGTGTCTCCCTCCGTTTTTTCATAAGAGCGAATGGTAAGAATCCGCGCAAGCTCCCCGATAACCGGGATTTTCTGCACCTCCATCGCAAATGCCTCACTCGTATTCAGCCCAATGGTCGTTGCCACCGTAAAGGCCGCCGCTATTCCCGCGGCCCATCTGTAAAGCTTTCTGCGCCTGTTTTTTGCAAGACGCTTTTCTCTCTTCCGGCGGGAAGCTTCAATGGCCTCCTGCACTTTTCCCTCCAACTCCTTCGGAATCACAATGCTCTCATAAGTTTCTTTGCTCTTCTCCAACTCTTTCAAACCTTCATTCCCTCCATTTCCACACGCAGGGCCTTAAGACCCCGGTAAAGCTTCGCCTTCACCGTATTCAGATTAAGCCCCATCGCTTCCGCTATTTCCTGCAATGACAGCTCTTCATAAAACCGAAGCCGGATAATATTCTGCACGGTTGCAGGCAGTCCCTTGATTCGCTCAAACAGTTCGTCCCTGTCCGCATACTCCGGATCACAGACAAACGCCTCCTCATCCAAAGGTTCTTCCAGCAACAGCTCCCTTCTGTTTTTCCTGAGAAACGTCATGCTCTCGTTCATCAGAATCCGGTAAACCCAGGTTCTTACCGCGCGGATATCGCGAAGCTCGCCTGCATGTTCCAGAGCTTTGCAGATGGTATTCTGCACTACATCCATAGCATCCTGCTCATTTTGAACATTGGAGTAGGCCAGGCGGTAAAGCCTGTTCTGATTTTCCAGAATGTATTCTACAATTTCCTCAAAATAATCCTGCTGCATTTCTTACCTCTTATTCCATATCCGTTTCCGGATGATTTTGTAAAAAAGCTTTTTTACCCTTTCGTATAATAGACCGTTCCTGCGCGGGAAAAGTTGCAGATTTCAGAAAAAAAGAGCCTCGGCAGATATTTTTGTTATTCCGCCTTGGCTCCATGATCAAGTTCCGTATGAAACGCTTCCTCCCTTCGGAGAAGAAAGATGGAAAACACAGTTTCCTTCCCCGATGTTACCTTCATATAACCTCCCTGGGCCTGGATAATTTCCCTTGTCAGATAAAGGCCAAGCCCCACGCCCTCTTCCTCCCGGCTCTTGGGAGAGCGATAAAATCTCTGAAAGACCTTTGGGATCTCCTCCTCCGAAATTCCTCTTCCGTGATCCACAACATCAATCCGGTAAAAAAGCTCATAGGCGCGCCCCTGTATCAGAACGGTATCCCCCTCAAAGGTATATTTGATGGCATTGTCCAGAAGATTCCACAAAGCTTCCCCTGTCCACTTGGGGTCAAACCAAGCCAGATCCGTTCCCTCCTCAATCTGCCAGGTAAGGCGTATCCCCTTTTTCTCAGCCAGATAAGCGCCCTCCTTTGCAGTTCGGACAATAAGCTCGCCAACGGAACATTTTTTCGGCGCGGGGTGAATGATTCCCTGCTCCAAACGGGAACCCTTGATAAGCGATGTGATAAGAAACTGAAGCTTTTCCGCCTGTACGGTAATCTGCCAAGAAAGCTCCCTTGATTCCTCCGGCACCTGCTCCGAAAGGAGATCCGCATACAGGATCAGATTGGCTATGGGCGTCTTGGTCTGATGGGAAATATCTGCAATCAGCCCATGAATCTTCTTCTTCTCCCGGGTAAGCTCCCGCTCCTTTCCCGCCTGGCGGCTTAGATACTGATAAAACCTTGCCTCAAAGGAGGAAAGACGGCTTTCGTCAAAATGCCGCTCCTCAAAGCTTCCGTCTATGGCCGTCTCCAGTATCCGATCCAGGTGGTTCAGGTGCCTGTGTATCTGCCTTCTCTCCAGGGCCATGCAGACTGCCAGGACAATGGCTGTGACTCCAAATGCAATACAGAGAATCATATAGTTATCCATGTGTGCCTTTTTGAATACCTCCAAGCCGCTCGTCCGACCAGGTATAGCCGATTCCGTAGACGGTTTTGATATACCTGGGGGCGGAAGAATTGTCCTCAAGCTTATCCCGGAGGCGCTTAATCGTGACGGACAATGCATTTTCATCCACATACTGGGCGCCGTCGGTCCAGACGCGATCCACAAGCTCGCCCCTTGAGAGGGTCAGTCCCCGGTTCTCAACCAGCAGCTTTAAAAGCCGCTGCTCGGTTTTGCTAAGCTCGATCTTCTGATTTCCTTTGATAAATTCCATACTGGAGAAGGAAAAATAAAATTTCCCCGACTGATATACCTGCAGTCCTCCCCGGCGCATCTTCCGCATCTGAGTATTGATGCGGGCGCGCAGCACCATAAGACTGAAAGGCTTGGTGATATAGTCGTCGGCTCCAAGCTCCAGACCGGTAACAATGTCCGTTTCCAGATCGTTTGCCGTGAGTATGACCACCGGCGTCTCCTGCTTTTGCTTAACCTCCGTAAGAAGCGTAAGTCCGCTGCCATCCGGCAGATTCAGGTCCAGAATCACAAGAGAAATCTCCTCTTTGTCCAGAATTTTCCTTGCTTCGGCCAAGTCATAGGTCTGTAAAAATAAATAGCCCTCTGCTTTCAGCGCTAAAGCGATGCCGTTGCTTAGGGCTTTGTCATCCTCTACAATCAAAATCTTTTCCATTTGTTATGCTCCTTCTTGCTGTCTGGTGTATCAATGCTTTGATTGTAGCGGAATAATTTTGAAAAAGGATGATTCTTTTCTTAAGAATTCTTAAATTTTGCGCTTCATCCCCCGCAGTACATCCTTCATCTCCTTTTCCACCCGATAAGATTCCGTAATCTTCTGAATGGCCTTATTGTGCGTCCGGTCGTCCAGCTGATTATGCTTCAGATAAGCCATACCCTCATTCGGAAAATGCACAAAATAGACGGATACGGCCCATGCCACGGCCATACGCACATAATAGGCATCACTGACAATGGCGTCAAAGGCCGCAAAAGCCCTCTCAAGATAAGCTTCCTCCACAAAATGGCTTAAAAGCATCACAACGCCGAAGCGGATCTCATATTCCTCCTTGGACTTAAGAAACGGCTGAAGGAACTCCCAGACTTCGTCCCTGTGCTTCTTTGCCTCCTTTAAGGAACCGCAGAACACGTCACATACCGCCCAGTTGCTGATGCGGGGAATAAATTCGCGGGTCAAATCCAAACGGCGTTCAAAGTCCATTTTCGCACAGGCAATGACAAGCCCCTGCAGCATATCATTTTCATACCATTCCCGATCATTTTTCCCAAGAAATGCTTCCCAGTCTCCCTTTGCAATCTCCTTTGCCAGTTTGCGGAGATCCGGCACCCGCACTCCCAAAAGATTGTCAACTCCCGGAACAAGTCCGCTCTGGAAGCTCTGATATTTGCTGTCCGCAAGCTCCAGCAGGCGCCTGCGCACCGCTTCATTATCCATTGTCACACTCATTCGATTCACTCCTGTTCCGGTTCCGTAATATCTCTCTTTGTATATCCATATAAAATCAATTGCCGGTCACGCAAAAGCTCTGCCGCCGTTATTACAGCTTCGCGCCTTCCAATTTCACGCCTTCCAGCTTCAGCAAATACTCCTTAATATCCAGCGCCTTATTCTTCCCTGCATATCCGGTAAGGCTTCCGTTCGATCCAATCACCCGGTGGCAGGGCACAATAATTGCGATGGGATTATTTCTGTTCGCCATCCCCACGGCCCTGCTCCCCTTCGGGCAGCCAATGGCCCTTGCAATTTCCCCATAGCTCCTGGTCTCTCCGTAAGGAATCGCAAGAAGCTCCTCCCAGTCACGCATCTGAAACTTTGTACCATGCATAGAAAGAGGAAGCTCAAACTTTTTGCGCTCCCCTGCAAAATATTCCAGAAGCTGCCGCTTCGCCTCCGATAAAAGCACTGTCTCCTCCTCCAAAACATCCTCATTCTCTGAAGAGGCCCCAAAGGAAAGACCGCAGATTCCCTGCCCGTCCTCCACAAGCTCCAGCTCCCCTACAGGCGTCGCGACCATACATTTTCTCTTATTCAAAATAGTTGCTGCTTCTCGCTTCGTCATAATAAATCACATTCTCCTGCCTTAAAGTAATCTTCCCCGCATCCACATCCAGAATCGAAACGCCGCAGTTCTTATGTACGCCCCCGCTCCAAAAATCCTTCAGATCCGTAATGGTGACACTGCTCAAAAGCCCCTTCACCACAGCTCCGTGCCCGGACAGCAGAATCGTTTTATCCTGATAGTCCGGATGATGAATCAATTCCTGCAGAAATTCCGTCGTCCGCTCACAAAGATGCCGGATAGATTCGCCCCCTTCCGGCGGCACATATTCTCCCGGATTCATAAAAAAATTTCCAAAATCCGGATCGGGGATATTCCATCCGTCCTTTTGGCAGCAAAGGCCCTCATAAGGCCCAAAAGAAATTTCCCGCAGACGCTCGTCGGGAATAATCGGAATCTTGCGTTCCCCTCTGATAATCTCTGCCGTCTCTCTGGCCCGTTTCAAAGGACTGGTAAAAATCAAATCAAACGCTACCTCCCGCAGTCCTTCCGCCGTAAGCTGCGCCACCTCAATTCCGTTCTGATTCAAAGGAATATCCGTAGCTCCCTGCAAAAGCCGCTTTGTATTCCAATCCGTCTCTCCATGACGAATCAAATAAATCACCATCACACTTCACTCCTCATAGCCGTATTTCCATATACCTAATCTAACCATTTCCCAGTATAACGAATTTCAAACCGAAATACAAGATTTCAGCATGTAATGTAATCAATGCGCACAACCGTTCATCATCTTTTACTTACATGCAAAATATTCTTCCGAAGTGTTCTTACAAACATAGTTTCCTCCTCCGGCGTTGTAAAAGCCCATTTGGGAATCATCAGAATCTGAGACGTTTTCTTATACAGCAGATAATAGGCATCCCTGGCCTCATAGAGATTTCTAAGCTCCCGGTAAAAGATCTGCTGCGAGTTTTGCTGTCTTTTTAAATGCAGGCGATCCTCGTAAAATGAAATCTGCTGAGGGCCGCACAAAGCAGAAAGCCTATCTTTTTTCTCCAACTGCCCGCACCCTATCAGAAATACAAGAATCAAGAGCGCATAGTAAACCGCAGAGAACAGGCAAATACCCAAAAATACGGAGAATATGTATCCCGGATTAAGAACAATAAGCAGCAAAACCAGAACCCCCAATAAAAGCAGCAGTCCTCCTGTTCTTGAAAAAAAGTTGTAAAAAAGCTGCTTTGGATGCCGGAATATATGCAGGTTGCAGCTTCGGTACAAATCATATACATGGGATTTTGGAAGCTCAAAATACAGCGTGCCGTAAGCAGGATGATCCTGCGCATCCTCCGGAAACGGAGCAGCCGATTCCGGTATCATATTCCTGGCGGAAGCGGCCGAAGCCCGGATAAAAGCGGCACTCTGCTGAGGCGTCGTCTGCCGGAAGGCCGCCTGAGGAAAAAACAGAAAAACCGGCCCGTTAAAGCGAAGATACAGACCGCCGCGAAAAGGAACTGCCTCAATCAGCTCTGTCAGAGGTTTCTCACCCCTGGTTATGGTTCCCTCCCGGGTCGTAAGCTCTTCTGTCAGTATCCCATTCTTGACTGTAACGCAGTGATACGCCGGAAGCTGGGCTTTAACGGCTTTTCTCCTTCCCGAACGGTTCAAATAGATGGCCAAGAGGAGCACCGGAACATATATTACAAAAAGAAAGAGACCATATAACGGATCAAATTTTCCTTTACGGAAAGAGACAATAAAAACAGCAAGGCAAAAAAAACCGAATATAAAAAACTTCTGAAACAAATCAATTTTCCTGGCCTGCGTCCCCTTTATTTTCCGCAGAGCCGTACTGCGCTCCTTCCAGACCTGTAAATCCATCCAATAATCCCATGTCATAATAAAACCTCTTTTTCAGCAAATTGTATTTTCTAAGCTTTCAAAAATTGCCCGTCATTTTTTCTCTTTTTCCGGTACGGACTTCCGGTTCCCAAAATGGAGACACTCCACAGGGCATGCCCGGACGCACCTGCCGCAGCGGATACACTCCGGGGAACGTGATATTTCCTTAAGGGAAAGCTCCACCGGACAGGCGCTCTCACAGGCATGGCAGGAAATACACCGCTCCTCCTCCCAGTGAATCCGCACTAGGCTGAACCGGTTGAACCATCCGTATATGGCCCCCAGAGGACAAAGATACTGGCAAAAAGGCCGGTAAATCTTCACGGAAAGAATCAAAAGCGCCAGCAGAATCCCAAGCTTCCAGAAAAACAGCCCTCCTGCCTGACTGCGGAGAAGATGATTCCCGCTAAGCAGAGGCAAGGCTCCGAACAGCGTTCCCGAAGGGCACAGATATTTGCAGAAGGCCGGAACCTTTGCAAAGCCGCCGAAGAGAAATAATGAGCCGATGCATACCAGGAAAATAAGGGTCGCATATTTTCCGTATTTGAGCACGGAGTGATAGGGCAGGCGCTTCCTCTTCCTGAACAGGGGAATCCGGTGAAGCACATCCTGTACCAGTCCAAAGGGACAGAGCCAGCCGCAGACAAAGCGTCCCAGAATACTTCCGAACACGAAAAGAAATCCCAGAACGCCGAAGGGAATCTGAAGATTTTGCTGATTCAGCACCGCCTGGAGCGCTCCTATGGGACAGGACCCGACGGCTCCCGGACAGGAATAGCAGTTTAAGCCGGGAACACAGGCGTATTTAAGCGTTCCCTGATAAATCTTTCCGTTCAGGAAGCCATAGGCGTACCCGTTAGTAAGGATGGTAAATAAAATCTGTACCTTAAGCCGCAAATTTTTTCTCATCATGTCACCCGATTCCAATACATTCCAGACAGATCATAACCGCCTTTTTCCAGACAATTTCCAACTGTCCCCCGGCCGCTCCCAGTCCCAGAAATACGATTCCAAGAGCCGTTCCCAGAAGCCAGGCTTTTTGTTTACAGATCTTTAAGAAGCCCATCTATTTTCTCCTTCCAATGGGTTTTGTCCATAGCGCCTACAACCACATCCAAAATCTCGCCCTTTTCATTGAGGAAAAATGTGGTGGGTACGGCGGAAACATCCGCAAGCAGCCCAAGATACAGTGATTCGTTCAAAAGCATGTGGGGATAAGACGCCCCTGTCTTCTCCACCAATTCAGCCGCATATGCGGCGGCTTCCTCAGCATCCTCATCCTGACCCTCCACAACATCGCTTACAATGCCAATCAGCTGAAAATCCGCCTTTTCGTATTCCTGTGCCAGTTCTCCCAGCTCCGGCATCTCCTTCAAACAGGGGTTGCAGTAGGTGGCCCAGACATTGATCATGGTTAGCTTTGACTCGGCGCATATGTCCTGAGAAATGGTGTTTCCATCCAGATCCTGCCCCTCAAAGGCCACGGCTTCCGATGCTGTATTCTCCTCATTTTCGGGAGCAACGCTTTCTTCTGTCTTTGCTTCCGGCTCTGGATTCTTTGCAGCGTCCTTTCCGGTACAGCCGCATAAAAGCATTGCCGCTAAAATGCCTGGTAAAAGGTATTGTTTTTTCATTTTATACATGGTATTCCTCCTATAAAAGTCGCTGCGCGACGGCACTAAAGGGTAAAGTCACTTCGGCGCACCTGCAATGAGAGAAACTTTTATTCGAAAGGACACTCATAAAAGTTTCTCTCGTGCGCCTTTGCGACTTTACTTAGTCGCTGCGCGACGGCACTAAAGGGTAAAGTCACTTCGGCGCACCTGCAATGAGAGAAACTTTTATTCGAAAGGGCACTCATAAAAGTTTCTCTCGTGCGCCTTTGCGGCTTTACCGGCCAGCAGAAAATATCTTTTTCTGTGAAACCAGTTCTATTATAACTCATGTTTCTGATTTTTGATATTCTTTTTTTGTTTTTTGATTGCCCCTGTTTTGATGTAATAGTATAATTGACTTAGTTATCACATTTATTTTTAGAGATTACCAGAAAGGCCGTACCATGTCCGACTATCAAGAGCTTATCAAAAATTTTGAACGCATCCGGGATTATATGCGGCAATTTTTCCTCTACGGCTTTAAGGTCCGCAGTGAGTTCGGGGAAAAAAGCGGCCGCACCTACGACAATGAACGCCGCCGGATCGAGAGCTACCTGGCCGGATATATCCATATGGATTACACCTCCCGTGGAAAACAGGTGTCCGTCCATATGGACAGCAAACAGCTTTCCACCAATCCCCTCTACGCCGCCTGGAAGTCCAAAAGCTTTACGGACAATGATCTGCTGCTCCATTTTTTTCTTCCGGATCTTCTGGGAAATAAGAATGCACTCACCGTTTCCGCTCTCTGCGATCTTCTGGCGGAGCGTCTCGAGACTGTTCCGGATCTCCAGACCGTGCGGAACAAA
Source organism: Clostridia bacterium (assembly GCA_910576325.1). GTDB lineage: Bacteria > Bacillota > Clostridia > Lachnospirales > Lachnospiraceae > Laedolimicola. The sequence continues at coordinate 6,874 of CAJTIM010000028.1, read as the reverse complement.
TGCCGGGAATACGAACGCCTTGGGATTCTTGAAGCGCAAAAGAACGGGAAAGCCTTTGCCTACCGCCTCACTCCCCCTATGGCCCTGGAAAACACTCCGCTCTATAAGGACTTGATGCAGGCGGTAAAATTCTGCTCCGAAGCCATGCCCTTCGGCATTGTGGGCAGCACCCTTCTGGATCGGGAGTTTCTTCACAACGATCTCTTCTGCTGGAAGCACTATTTTCTGGTACATACCTTGGAGGATCAGGCGCTTTTAAAGATTTTGGATGCCATAAAGGAGCATCGCACCATTACGTTTGAAAACCATAGTGTCCGTTCGGGAAACCGGACGCAGATAACGGGGCTTCCGCTGAGGATCTTTGTCAGTACCCAGACCGGGCGGCGTTATGTATGCCTTTACTTTTTCCCAAAGCGGCGTTTTAACTGTCTGCGCCTGGACTGTATTTCCAAGGTAAAGCCTTTGGAGCTTTGTTCGGAATATGAGCTTTTGCGGGAGAAATTAGAGAAAAATCTGGCCTTCTGCTGGGGTGTTTCCTTCGGAGGGCACAGCCGCATGGAAACTCTGTGTATGAAGCTGTATATTGATGAAAAACGGGAGAGACACATCATTAACCGGCTCCACCGGGAAGGGCGGGGCGGCGAAGTTCTGAAGGTTCGGGAACATGTATTTTTGTATACAGGCGTATTTTTTGATGCAAATGAAATGCTTTCCTGGGTAAAATCATTTACCGGAAGAATCCTGGATCTGCAGTGCTCCAATGATGCGGCGCTTCGGAAGGTGACGCGGGATTTGGAGGAAATGTATGAGATGTACTCGGAAGTGGGTTAAAAATGGAACTATTTGAAGAAATCTACGGCTCTTATTTTCAGGCCATACGAAAAATTTTATTGGATGCAGGAACAAAGCCTCTGACCCGGAAGGACATGGAAGCGGATATTTTAAGCGTCTCTTCTGCGGAAAGCGCTCTCTCTATTCTTCCCAAGCTCCTAGACGGGGCCTGGAGTCCTCTTCTTCACAGGGAGGCGGACGGGTGTTTTTCCTGTGCACTCGGACTGGATCAGACGGAAAAAACGGAGGATTTTTTAAAGCTTCCTTTGACAAAGCTTCAAAAGTCCTGGTTAAAGGCTCTGCTCTTGGACCCAAGATTCCGTCTCTTTTTTTCGGAAGAGGCTTTGGAGGAGCTTGAGAAGGCTTTGGAGGATGTTCCGGCCTTGTATGATCCGGCGGATTTTCACTATTTTGACCGCTATGGGGATGGGGACCCTTATGAAGATCCCATTTATCAGAATATTTTCCGCACCATATTGAAGGCTATGACGGAGCGCCGTCCTCTGTTTGTCGCTTATGAAAGCCGCAAGGGGAATCCTCTGACCCTCGAAGTCCTGCCCTGCCGTTTTCAGTATTCCCCAAAGGATGATAAGTTCCGTCTGCTCTGCGTATCCCTGTCCCATTGCCGGCCCAAGCAGTTTCATGTTATGAATGTGGCCCGTATGCTTGCCTGCCATATTTCCAAAAATCCTGTTCCCAGGGACTTTGACTGGGATATCAGCCGTTTTCAGCGGCAAGCCGGGGAGCCGGTGCGGATCCGCATCCGCAATGAGCGCAATGCCCTGGAGCGGTGCATGCTGCGGTTTGCCAATTATGAAAAGCAGACGGTCTATGAACCGGAGAGTGATACCTGGCTGTGTTCTATCTACTACGATCCGGCGGATGAAACGGAGCTTCTTATTGATCTTCTTTCCTTCGGGCCGGTGATCCGGATTCTGGGACCGGAGAAGTTTCTGAATGAAGTTCGCCGGAGGGTAAAGCGGCAGCATGAATTGTTTTATTCTTGTGTGGAGTGATGGGGTATTCTTCATTGACAGTAAAAAAAATGTGTCCTATACTAAATTCATATTTTAAAGTAAACATAAGATAAAGGAGATTTTAAAGATATGACTGAAATCGCTGCCTTAAATCTATTATCCTACAGTCCGATGAAAACTTCTTCCGGTTCCGTCCCAAAGGCTTCCGGTTCTTTTACATCTTTCCTCCGTGATTCTGTCAGAAAAAGCGATTTGTCTGCAAAAGCTTCTTCCCCGGCAAAATCTCAGCCTCGGATCGGCTCGTTAGATGAAGCCGGATCGTTATCTGAGACAGAGCTTGAGGATAAATACTGCTCTATGTGCGGTTCCAGAATCAAAGAGGACGGTTCCTGCCCTATCTGCATCGTGCCGATCTTTATTTCCGGAAATCCCGGAGCAAGTAATTCGGGTGCCTCACAGCTTGGAACGGTACAGGCCGTATCCGGAAATCGCTTAACAGCCGCCTATCGGCATCGCAAAAGCTGAAAACGTTTGAGGGAGCTTCCAAAGGTAAATGCAGATTCTCTGTCTCTCTCGCTGCACCGGGAAGAAACAATATCCTCAGCGTACAAAGGAACACAAAACAAATTCAGAAGGAAATTTTTAAAGGATTGATAATACTATGATTAACAGAGAGGATATGTTGGAATTAACAAGGAGAATGACGCCCAAGCGCACCTCCATCACAAGGATTGCCGGATGTTATGTGGATCGGAAGGGAGATTTTGACGGGAGTTTTAATACGAATTTTTTGAAGCTTTCCGAGGCTGAAAGGGCAAAGAATCTGAATCTGGCAAAGACGGTTCCTTTTTCCGATACAAATAAGAATCTGAATAAATATGAGTTTAAGCCAGAGCATATGAATCCAGGCAGTATATGGCAGCTTCTTATGGCAATGAAAGATTGCGGCCTGAAAAACGATGCGCTTATGGATGCATTTTATGACATTGTTATGGAGCACTACAAAAGCGATTCCGAATATGCCATTATAGTTTTCCATGATCGATACGACATTCCGGCAAAAACCTCCGATAAAGAACGGCTGTGGGAATCTGAAGAGGTGTTTGAATATATTATCTGTGTGATTTGCTCCCTTGCGGGCCGATATGAACCGGGAGAGCCTGCCTGCGGATTCCTGTTTCCTGCTTTTACGGATCGCAGCGGCGATCTGAATCACGTAAATATCTTCCAGAAAAACCCCGAGAAACCCCATATGGAGCTGGCGGAAAAGATTCTTGAGGTTTTCCAGGGGGAACACCGTTGAAGCTATTACTCGTTTTTGTAATTACTTTTTTGACCACATGAAATCACAGACACATCCATCTGTTTCATACTTACATTTTAGATACTTTGACTGTTCTCTTGCATAGCTTCCATATAAGAAGAAATCGTTATTCTATCATTCATTTTTCTAACACTCATTAAATACTTTTCTTGCAAATCAAAAACAAAAAATGCCGAAAAAGGCTGTGGAGAAATAAGATGCCAGACTGTTCTGATATCCCACGTCTTATTTCCCCACAGCCCCCTTCCGGCAGATACTTCCTTTTCAAAATTTTTATATCATTTCCCGGCCGGCACCACCATCCCCGCAAGCTGTTCCAAAAGATTCCCACCTCCATTCACCGAGATAGACCCTACCTTATCGCAAATCCTCTCCAAATACTCAAACTCCTTTAAGCGGTACAAAACAGGATTTTCCTCCATCAGCTTCGCCGTATTCAGAAGGCTCCTGGTGGAAGCCACCTCCTCCCGGCGCATAATCACATTGGCCTGGGCCTTCTTCTCCGCTACCAGAACCGTATTCATAATATCCCGAATCTCCCCCGGCAGAATAATATCCTTAATTCCCACATCCAGAACCTCCACACAGTAGTCCCCCTGCACCTCCAAAAGCCTTTCCTTCAGCACATTTCCAATCGCCTCCTTGTCAGCCAAAAGCTCATCCAGGCGAAACTGCCCCACATACTCCCTGGCCGCAAGCTGCACTCTGGTGTACAGCAGCTTCGAAGCTCCCTCCAGCCTCTTTACCAGCTCCAGCGGATTCGTAATGCGGTAGCTGCACAAAATGTTTAACCGAATCCCCACCTTATCCGCCGTCAAAATCTCCTGACCGGAAATATCAAGCTGCTGCACCTTCAGATTGAACACCTTACATGACACCTCATGAGCATAATTCCAGTAAAAATACGTTCCGCAGGAAAGCTCCCTGTCAAAATGCCCGTCTATGTACAAAAGCCCCGTCTCACCCTCCCCAATCACCACCTTCTTATAAAGCCGGGCAGGAATCAGATGACGATACATTCCGGGCACCTGATCCTCCGTCATCTGAACGCCGGTGACATCCACCAGACGAATCTCATTTTCCTCAAACACATTCCAGTAGAGGGCTTCCCCATCCATCAAAACCTGCTTGAAAATACCGTCCGCCATATGAATACCAATACAATGATCGGGAATACGCACCCGAACCACGCGCTTTGCAAACTCCGGCTGACGCATCAAAAGCTCCGCCGGAAACTTCTTGGTATCCACCTTTCCCACCATAGATACAATCCGAAGCTCATATCCAAGAAAAGAATAAATAGAGTGCTTTCCGGCAAACAGCAAGCCCTGCAAAATCCCATTCTTCAACAAATATCCACATTCCTGTTCCTTAATCAAATACTTCATCTATATCTCCTATTCCAGTTCCGTAATATCCCTCACAACACACCTGTATGAAATCAATTTCCATCAACCAATTTGTTATCTGGAAGTGCGACCGCTTTTCCCACCGCCGAAATGGGGACGGCCCCTTGAGAAAGGATTCTTCACGGAGGACCCGAACCCATATACGGTTCAGGCTGTCCCTGTCGTTTCCTTTCGGTATCCGAAGCCATACTGCCTTCCCGCGGCCGGAAAATCCTGTTCCATAAGCGAAATGAAAACCTCCAAATCCCTTACGCCCCCGGAATAAGCCATCCATGCCCCAAAAGGCAAAAAGACTTGCTCCCAAAAAGCCACAGTTCCCCCGGGAAAAGCGAAATCACGTTCTCCCACTGCTTTGTTTTGCAATTGACAGTTGCAATAAAGTTACGATTGCTATACCCACTTAGCTACCCATTTCTCATATGGGAGAGGATTCGAACCTCTGACACATCGTGTTCCCAGCGTCCATTCCGGAATGCCATCGACTTAAAAAGCCGCCGCACCGCCCAGGCCAAAGCCTGCAGCCAAAAGCACCGTATGCAAATCATGCATCACCCATGCAGGAAAATGGATCCTCTATATCAAACCGGCACCTGCCGGAAGATACCACCAAAAAAACTACTCACTTACATCTCAATACTTTCCGTAAAGACCGGCAAACTTTTCCGGCGGAGGGGAGGAGGGCCGCCCCGATCAGGGGTGGAGGTTCCTGCCCGCAGCCTGCACAGCCTCCCGGCTCCTCACGAACCCCCATCCAGCCATATCGCTCCCCTCAATATCCTCACCCTTTCACCACCCCAATCGTCCGCAGCCTCTTCACCGGCGTCACCAAATCACTCTGATTTGCCATCACCACATCAATATCCTTATAAGCAAACCGGCTTTCCTCCGCCACATCCCGTTTATTCTTTTTCCCAAGAATCACACCCTGATCCTTCAGATCCACCATGACCTCTTCACAGGTAAAAGCCGCCATAGCCCCTTTTCGAGAGTAGGCTCTTCCTGCTCCGTGGGAGGAAGAACAGAAGCTCTCGGGATTTCCAAGTCCCATCACCACATAGCTGTAGGACCCCATAGCGCCCGGAATTACCGTAAGCTCCCCATTTCTTGCGCGAACGGCGCCCTTCCGGTGTACCCACACATTTTCACCATAATGATTTTCCAGTGCCGCATAATTATGGTGGCAGTTAATTTCATCCTGGTATTCCAAAGTCAGATCCGTATGCTTCCCAATCCATTTTTTCAGAACAGCCTTCACTGCAAGCATCATTTTCTCCCTGTTTTCTCTGGCAAATGCCATAGACAGGTTCATCCAATTCAGATACGCGCATCCTTCCTCCGTATCCACGGGCAGAAAGGCTAGGCGATATTCGTCGGGCACCTGGCTGTACCAACGCTTATTCAACTCCCGCGCCTTCTGATGAAAATAATCACAGACAGACTTCCCAAAATGACGGCTTCCGGAGTGAATCATCACGGACAGGAATCCTTTATCATCCTCCTGAAGCTCAATAAAATGATTTCCGCCGCCCAGGGTTCCAATCTGAAAATACCCTGCATCAAGCTGCCCAAGCAGCTCCTGTTCCTTCTCATATCTGGACAGCTCTTCCAAAGCCAGATCCATTGTATAGCAGGGCATAGGCGTTTTGTGATGGGCAAAGCCTACGGGAATATTCCGCAGGATATCTCCTACCATTCCCTGGATCAGATTACCGTTTCCGGTCATGGTTTCCTTAAGCACCTTTACCGGGATGTTGGTCCCCACATAAGCCATGCCGCAGCCGATGTCCACGCCTACCGCGTTGGGAATGATCACATCCTTTGCAGCAATCACGCCGCCTATTGGCATTCCCATGCCTGCGTGGGTATCCGGCATCAGACAGACCCACTTATGCAGGAAAGGAAGCTGCATCAAATGCTGAGCCTGCTCCAGACAGGTCGCCTCCAAATCTTTTTCACTGTTAAGCCATACCTTTAAGGGATATCTCCCAAGCTCATTTTGTAACACGAACATATGCACACCTCCTATTAAAAGTCGCTGCGCGACAGCGCTAAAGGGTAAAGCCGCCTCGACACACCTGTAATTTGTTTTATGCTTTTCTTTCCTGTTACAGCCATATCATACAAAAAAAGGAAGCCCGCATCATGTAAAAAAAGATGCGAACTTCCAAAAATTATATTTTTGTAACTATTCAGAACCCCTGATAGAGTCCATGTGACTTTTTGTGAAAAACAGAGAAAATAAAAAATTTGTTTTCACTCAACTTGTCTCTTGTTGGTGGATAACCAACCGGTGCTTAATCAGTTATTTCCATCTTTGTGGATTACCGATTTTA
>CAJTIM010000027.1 GCA_910576325.1 Clostridia bacterium | reverse complement strand
GCACTATAGTATATTTGATGGGTGCATAGTCAAACAGCTTTTTTTATCGGAAAATTTTGGCTGAAAATCCTTTTAAATAAGGCATTTCTGTCAAGATTTCCGATAAAAATAATTTTCCTATAACCACGGTTATCCCGGAACGGGATAACCTTCTTTTTCTCGAAAAAGAACAAAGCCGGTGAGGAATTTGTTAAATTCACTCACCGGCTCAATTCGTTTCAAATTTCTCGGATAGTTCGGTTAGTTCTTTCATGGTTTCCTGCGTATGGTGCAAGAGGGTTTCACGCATTTCTGACGGGCAGCTGCAATACAGCATCTTCATCTGACCGGCTCCCTCATCTTCCGGGGAAACATCCGGATTGATTAAAGAATCCAGAGAAATCGGCAGTACCTTTGCCAGTGCCTTCAAAATCAAAAAGGACGGATTCATCTGCCCTTTTTCAATCTTGGCAATCTGCTTGACAGATACATGGCTCAAATCAGAAAGCTCCTGCTGTGTCAGGCTTTTTCCTTTTCGGGCTTCCCGCATTTTTTGCCCTAAAGCGGTTAAATCATCAATCGGCATAATCATTCACCTCGAATATATTCTATCGTGCCGATTTACACAAAGGAATAACCTTATTATGCCGACTAACAGGTATGATTATGCTGTTTTTTTAGTGAGATATAAACGCTATCCTTGTATCACTAACCAAATCAAATTATAATAGAGGTGGATATTTTTTTGAAAAAATCCGTCCGCTGTAACATTTCGCGGACATTTGCCTGTTATACTATCTGCAAAAAGCAAAGGAAGTGAGGATATGAAGCAGATTTTAATTGTCGAGGACGACAGTTTTTTGAATAAGATGTTAGACTATAACCTGACCGCAGACGGCTACGGCGTGACCGCTGCCCTAAACGCCAGAACCGCAGCCAACGCCATCCGCCAGCGGGAATTTGACTTAGTGCTGCTGGACATCAACCTGCCAGACGGGAACGGTTTTGAGCTGTGCAAACTGATAAAGCCCCAGCACCCGGACACCATCGTGATTTTCCTGACCGCCAACGATCAGGAGAGCGACCAGATACGGGGCTATGAGGTGGGCGCGGTGGACTACATCACAAAGCCCTTTGTGATCGGGGCCTTGCAGCGGAAAATCAAAGCCATGTTTGCCATGCTGGAACACCACAAACCGGCCAAGGACATTTACGACGACGGGCGGCTGTTTCTGGACTTCTCGGAGCAGACGGCTTCCCTAAACGGCAAGCCCCTGACCCTATCCCCGATGGAGTATAAAATGCTGAACCTGTTCCGTAAAAATCCCCGGCAAGTGCTGACCCGTGGGCAGCTTTTGGAAAAGCTGTGGGATATAGACGAAAGGTTTGTGGACGAACACACCCTGACAACCTCCATCAGCCGGATTCGCAGCAAGATCGAATCCGGCGGCGGCGCCCCCTACATCAAGACTGTTTACGGTATGGGCTATCAATGGACGGGAGGCGAGGCAAAATGAAGTTTCAAAACCTTTCGGTAAAGCGGCTGTTTGACCGGGTTGCAATAGGACTTGTCCTCTCCATGTCCGGGATCACCATAGCCATGTCTCTTGTAACAAAACAGACGGCGGTGCTGCTAACGGGCGGGGCGCTGCTGCTGTGCGCCCTTGTGGGGATTTTTGTACTGACGCAGGCGTTTGGAAAACGGCTGTCGCAGTTTACCACAGACCTGTGCCAAACCTTAGACCACATGATTGCTGGGAATGAAGCGCCAAAGCGCCCGGAGGACAGCGAAACCCAGCTTGCCAGAATCGGACACCGGCTGGCAAGACTTTACCAGATCATGCAGGAGAACCGTCGCAAGGTGGACGAGGAACGGCAGGAGTTACAGACCCTTGTATCGGATATTTCCCATCAGGTAAAAACGCCGGTAAGCAATCTGAAAATGGCGACGGACACCCTGCTGGAAAAGCCCATGACAGAGGCAGAGCGCACAGACTTTATCCGGGGAATCCGCAGCCAGACGGATAAGCTGGACTTTCTCTTTCAAGCTCTTGTGAAAACCTCCCGGCTGGAAACGGGCGTGATCCAGTTGGATAAGAAACCGGGACGCCTCTTTGATACCGTGGCACAGGCCATGAGTGGGATCGTGTATGCGGCCGAGAAAAAGGAAATCGCCGTGTCCGTAGACTGCCCGGAGGATTTGACCGTTTCCCATGACAGTAAGTGGACATCCGAAGCCCTCTTTAACTTGCTGGACAATGCGGTGAAGTACACCCCGGCAGGCGGGGAAATCGCTGTGTCGGTGGTACTGTGGGAAATGTATGTGGAGATCAAAGTGGCCGACACCGGCAAGGGCATTTCGGAAAGCAATCAGGCCGCCATCTTCCGGCGCTTCTATCGTGAGGAAGAAGTACACGAACAACAGGGGGTTGGCATTGGCCTTTATCTGGCCCGCGAGATCATAACGCGGCAGGGCGGCTATATCAAAGTGGTTTCGGAGCCAGGCAGAGGTTCGGAATTTTCCATTATGTTGCCTACAAAATGAAAGTAAATGAGCGAGGTGTCTGTATTATGAATAAACGAGAAAAAGCAATCCAACTGTGGTTTGAATTGATAATATTTTTACAGAAGATGCACTGCAATTCAAAAATGGAGGATTAGGATATAGATGGAAAACAAACAAATTGTAAAGAATTTCTATGAATTGGTTGTATCAAAAAACTCGTTGCAAGAACTCTACCAGTATATATCGAAAGACTGCCTCCTTAATATTGGTAATGAAAAAATACCATTTGGATTAGAAGGTATGAGAGAACATCTTGTTGCTATAAAAAAGACTTACCCGGATTATACGATAAAAATATTACGGCAATTTTCTGATGGCGATTATGTAATATCTGAAATTCTTATGGAAGGTACACATGAAGGGGAATGGATGGGAATAAAGCCGACACATAAAAAACTGGTATTTACTGGTGTTAATATTGACAAAGTAATAAACGGCAAAATAGTAGAGCATGGCGGCTCCGTTAATACATTTGAAACATTGCTTGAGCATGACTTAATTAGGCCCGTATAAGGACGTAAAAATATGATGTATCGTACAGAATCATTAGAAAAAATTACCGTTAAAAATGTAATTAAGAGAATCAACACAAAAATAGAGGAAATGGAAAAACAAAGTTATCGGCTTGTTACAATATTGTTTTGGGGCACAGAAAAACCGTATTGTTTTCAAAAAGGGGTTGGAAGGCAGCTTGCCTTGAACTGCTGCTGTCTTTCAAGTTCAGTATAATAGAATGCGGCGGACGGCCATTCCCGGCTGCCCGCCGAAAATTTTTTTGAAATGTCCGAGTATTGTAACATTTCACCCAGATTTTCAATGAAATTTTTTGGCCGCTGTAACATTTCGCGGACATTTGGGTTTTACAATAACCTTATCAACAGGCAGAAAGCCTTGAAAGGGGTTTTGAGTATGAGCATTTTACAGACGATTGATCTGAAAAAGTATTACGGCACAGAGCCGAACATTACCCGCGCCCTTGATGGCGTGAACTTCTCTGTGAACGAGGGCGCGTTTGTGGCCGTTGTGGGAACTTCCGGCAGCGGCAAGTCCACCCTGCTTCACATGATGGGCGGGCTGGACACCCCCACCAGCGGAACCGTGACTGTCCGGGGCGAAGAACTGGCAAAGAAGAACGACGAACAGCTTACCATCTTCCGTCGCCGCAACATCGGCTTTATCTTCCAGAACTATAACCTTGTTCCCATCCTGAATGTGTATGAGAATATCGTCCTGCCGGTGGAGCTGGACGGGGACACGGTGGATCAGAAGTTTTTGGACGAGATCGTTCACCTGCTGGGGCTGGAAGATAAACTGAAAAATATGCCAAACAATCTTTCCGGCGGACAGCAGCAGCGTGTGGCGATTGCCCGCGCCCTGATTACCAAACCGGCCATTGTGCTGGCCGACGAGCCGACCGGCAACCTTGACAGTAAGACCAGCGCCGAGGTGCTGGGGCTTATCAAGCGCACCAGCGCAGAGTTTCGGCAAACCGTAGTGATGATTACCCACAACAACGACATTGCCCGCCTTGCAGATCGGATTGTCCGCATTGAGGACGGCAAGATCGTGGAATAAGGAGGTGGCAAGATATGACATGGCCTTTTGAAAATGATACCAGCGCCATTACAAAGAAACTGGCAAAGAAAAGTTTGCAAAGCGAGAAGCGCCGGAATCTGATGGTGGTGATTGCCGTTGCGCTGGCGGCGTTTCTAATCTGCTTTACGGGAATTGTGTCCACTTCCCTGACACAAATGCAGCGCAATCAGGTTGTCGATACTTATGAGGCGGTTTGGATGGGCGTAGAGGAAAACGACATTGAAACCCTGAAAGGAGTGCCAGAGTTTGAGCGCGTAGGCGGCTACTATATGCTGGGTGAGGAACTTTCGGAACAGGGCTATCATGCGTCCTATGTGTATTGTGACGCGCAAATGATGGAGATTACCAAGGCACAGATGGAGTTGTTAGAGGGCCGGGTTCCTGAAAAGGCAAATGAAGTTGTCGTAAGCGAATACTTTCTTTCCACCTATGGAAACAATGCCAAGATCGGGGACACTGTGACCTTAGACACCGAGAGTTTTCATGGTGATTATGTCGTTACCGGCATTATGGACAGCGTAAATGAAAAAGAAGCGAATACCTGCGCTATCATTCTTTCCAACGCTGCCCTGACAGAATGGAAAGGGTTTGACCCGACTGGCTATCGCGCCTATGTCCATTTCAAAAACAGCGACCAGTTGGGCGAAGAACTGATAACCTCTTATTGCAGGGAGATTACAGAGGAATATCAGCTTCCTAATCTCCGCATGAACAACAGGTATTTTACTTATGTTTCTAAGTCCTTTAATTTTGCACTGATGGCTGGCGTGATTGCCATTGTGCTGATCGGCGGCTATATTGTGATCCAGAGTATCTTCCGTATCTCCATCAATGACAAAATCAGGAGCTACGGGCAGCTTCGGACGATTGGCGCAACGCCAAAGCAAATCAAGCGGATTGTAAAGCGGGAGGGACGCAAACTCGGCAGTATCGGAATTTTGATTGGTACAGTACTGGGTGTATGCGGCGGTTTTCTTTTGTTTCCCAAGGGATTTAATGCTGTTTCCTATGTGGCAACGATTATTTTGACACTCATAAGCAGTTGGATCATGGTATCTGTTTCCATCCGTAAGCCGGTGAAAATAGCGGCAGGAATTTCCCCCATTGAAGCCGTCCGTTTTACCCCGGCGCAAAAGGACATCCGCAGCCGGAAAAAGAATATCAAGCTCAATCCTGTTTCAATGGGAATTGCGAATTTTAAGCGTGACCGCAAAAAGACCGTTGCTATTGTAGCCTCATTGAGTTTGGGTGGAATTATCCTGCTTGTGGTATCCTCCATTGTTTTGCTGCGCTCCCCAGAGGCGCTTGCAAGACAAGAGTTCCCGGATGGTGACTATAAGGTTTATCTGGATTCAAAGTTGTCAGAACAAGAAGTCATGGCAGCAGGAAATCCACTGAATGAGGAACTCAAACAGGAAATTTTGTCTATTGACGGTGTAACCGATGTGATTGCAAAAAGGCAAAGCCTTCATATAAATTATAACGTCAACGGAATTGAATATGGTGGTATGTGTGATATACTGACTGATCAAAATTATTCTAAGGTTGAAGCTTCATTGATAGAGGGCACTATGCCGACGGATACACACAGCATCCTAATTGATTCGGCAACAAGTAACCGTGAACATATAGGTGTCGGAGAAACAGCTGAACTTATCTCCGGGAAATCAACCATTCCGGTTACTATATCCGGGGTGTTTAACAATAATCTGGATAATGGACATGGAACACATCACTTTGACGGTGTATTGGAATTTGCACCGGAAGCATTGTTCCATGAACTGCACCCGGAAATCACCTCTTTCGATTATTCATGGAGCATTGTAAGTGATCCCCAAAAAGCGGATCATGTGAGGGATGAATTAAAAAATATTATATCCGCTCATACGGATATTGCATTAGATGATATTAACACTGTAATTGAGTATGAAAAAAATATAAATTCTTTTGTATTTGGCAGTATGGAGGTACTTTCATGGCTGGTATTCCTCTTTGGCGTTATCAACCTAATTAACACGACCCTCTCTAATCAAATGTCCAGAAAACAGGAAAACAGTGTTTTGCGTTCCATCGGACTGACCCAAAAGCAGCTATGTAAAATGAATATCTGCGAGGGGCTGTGCTATGCATTCTTTGCAACATTGGCGACGCTGATCGTTGGGCTTCCGGCTTCCATCTTTGCTTGCAGCAAATTTAGTGTAGGAGCTTTTGCCGGAAAAGTAGTGCCTTACAAATTCCCGGTTTTGGAAATGGGTCTGTTCATTCTGGTATTGTTCGGAATGGAGCTGATTTTGTCTGTATGGACAGTCCGCAGACAGAAAAAACAATCTCTGATTGAACAAATGCGGGCGATGGAATAATAGTATGGGATCGGCGGGGCGGCGTGTGCTGCTCCGCCTTTTTCGCCTTTTCTCAAAAAAATTTTTGAAATGTCCGAGCGTTGTAACAATTCAGCCTGTTTTTTTGTCGAAATCAAAGGCACCTCGGACATTTGTGTAACATTTGTAGTTTATGCTTGTGGTAAATCAATATTGGGGGTGAGGACACATGAAAAAGATACTGCTGATCGACGACAGCGACACCTATACATGGTGTCTGCAAAAATACTTACAGCACCGGGGCTACCCGGTGAAAACGGCTTGTACACTGAAAGAAGCGCGGGCCGCCATCCAAGAGGAAATGCCGCTGGTGGTCTGCTGTAATCTCGATCTGCCGGATGGTTCCGGCATGGACTTTCTGAACGAGGTGCGGGCCGCAGATAAGGAGCTGCCTTTTATTCTGGCGTCCTGCCATGACAAGGACGACTACGAACAAGAGGCTATGCGCCGGGGCGCGACGCTGTGCATGGACAAAATGAAAGGACTGCTGCTGCAAGATAAGCTGGTGGAATACGCCTACCGGCAGTTATCCGGCGAACCAGATTCAACTTTTCATAAGCTGCTCTTTGTCCATGCGGAAGATACCAGCGCCGGGGCGTTGCAGGCTGCTATGCTCCTTGACCTGATTCTGGTTTCCTCGATTGGGGAGGCCAAGCGCCGGATTTTTGAGGATAAGGAAATAGACCTGATCTTGTGCGATCTGGAACTGCCGGATGGCACAGCAATGGAGCTGTTTCATACGCTGCGGCGGGTGGCAGGGATGTTCCAAATGAAGAATCCCCCTGTCCGGCTTCTTCCGTTCTTTATCCTCACCGAGAACAACGACCTTGCCACGGAATATGAATACCGGCATGAGGGCGTGAACGACTATATAACCGCCCCGGTAAATATCCCGGAGCTGGCCCGGCGGGTTCTGTTCTTTGTGGAATGAAACGAGCCTACATATCCAAACATCTGCCTCCACAGCGGGGAAAAGAAAAAAACCGCTGACGGGCAGAGGATTTCTTGCGCTTTCCTGTATCACTGACGGATACGGCGGTTTTGAGTAGATCAAGGCCGCCGTTTCTTTTTGCTAAAAAGCAGACCTCCAGATGACCCTCAGCAATCAGCATGGGCGGTGTATAGGAGGATACCGCCATGTCTGCAATATTCATTTGTAATAGCTATGACATATATCAATTAAAAAAAGCATAGGCCCTCCTCCGGGATATTATAGTTATCTATCAGTATTATCAATCCATATAAATCAGCATAATCATGGTGTTTTTTGTTGCGCCAGTTTCTCATTGCGAGAAGCTGGCGTTTCTTATTGTCGATTTTTAGGGAAACCTCCCGATGTGTACCGCTGCCGGTCCCCACCTCCATTCGATTCACCCGTCAACCACGCTTGAATCGAAATGGAGGAAAACTATGGGCTTTCACTATGGATATGAGAAAAGGAAGTTTGATGCAGAATGGACCCGGCTGGAACAGGAATACCGCGCAGCCGGTATGGACGATAGGCAGATCGCGGCGATGAAGGAATATGACTGGTCCTGGTTTTGCAGCCAGCGGACCTATCAGAACCGCGTACAGGCCCTTCCCAGCGAACAGTGTGAGGACGAGAGCGAGCAGTCCTGCCTGTTTCGGAAATTTGAATCCCTGTCCTGCACCTGGGACACCGGCGATGTGGATTCCCGGCGGTTTGGCTGGCTGTCCTCCCTGGAGGATGAACTGCTGTACCGGCGGCTCTGCAAATTGCCGGAGGACGATCTGGAACTGCTGACCCTGCTCATTGTGGACGGATACCGGCAGGCCGATGTCGCAAGGCTGTGGAACTGTTCCCGGAGCGCAATCACACAGCGAATAAATAAAATCAAGATTTTTTTGAAAAAGGCTTAACAAATCGCCTTTCCCAATGCCTACACATTGAAGGGACAAGTCCTCTTGCCCCTCATTGCAGCTTGACAACTGAGTATACGGCATAACAGGTACATAACCCGTATCGAAGCGGAAAAGGCGCGCCGCCAGGACGGTTGCTTGCAGGAGGTGATGACAGACAGGCAATCCGAGCGATCTACGTCCAGCCTTAAACCCGGAGATGGCGTTCCGGGCGCGATGATGGTGCGGGGGCTTAAAGATACTTCCTCACGGCCCGCCAAAGACTTGGGGGGAACCCTGCGGCGCGCGAGAAAAACGGCGCTGCGGAGTTATGACAGCTCTGCCGGGAGCGGCCTGTTATGTCCCCATCGTCAGGGGGCGTGGCAAATATGACGAACCATCCAAACAGAATTGCAGCAGCCGTACCGGACGGTATCCAGCGGCAACCGCCGCCCTTATCTTTCGATACGGCTGCTTTTTAACCATAGAGTAAAAACAATTTTTGAACGGAGGTGCGTCTTTATGACCAAACAGACAACCCCGACAAGCTCCTACAAAGAGGTGCGGATCGGGAAAACCATTTATCGCGTCACCAGCTTTTTTTCGGGAGAAAAGGACCTGGGAAAGACGCTGGAACAGCTGGCAGTCAGACGCGCCATGTCGGAAGCCATTCCAGCTGCCAGCGGTTCCAAATAACAGAAAGCCTCGCGGCCTGCCGTATCATTGCGCGGCGGTGGATTCTCCGGTAAGATATTCATGCAGGGTAAAACCTGCGGAGCCATTTTGCCGCACGAGGTATGGATTCTGAGATGGTCGGGAGGTAAAAGAAAGATGATGGATACAACATACAACGTGGGCATCTACTGCCGGTTAAGCAACGACGATGAACGTGATGGAGAATCGGTCAGCATTGAGAACCAGAAGCTGCTGCTTCAAAACTATGTCAGGCAGCGCGGCTGGAATGAGGTCGATGTCTATATCGACGACGGATACTCCGGCACGAACTTCAACCGTCCAGGCGTCAGGCGGTTAATCGAGGACGCAAAGGCAAAGCGGATCAATGTGATTCTGGTAAAGGACCTTTCCCGTTTTGGCCGCAACTACATCGAATTTGGGCAATATACGGATTACCTGTTCCCCTCTCTTGGGTGCCGATTCATCGCGCTGAACAACGGCATTGACACCATGAGCAACAACGGAAGCACCGATGTCATGTGCTTTTTGAACTTATTTAATGAATTTTACAGCCGGGACACCAGCAAGAAGGTCAAGGCGGTCAAGAGAGCCTGTGCTGAAAACGGAAAATTCATGGGAACCTACCCCGCCTATGGCTACCGGCGCGACCCGCTGGATAAGCATCATCTGGTGATTGACGAGGAAACCGCGCCGGTTGTGCGCCGTATCTTTGAAATGCGGGCATCAGGCATGGGATTTCACGCCATCGCGGTGGCGCTCAATGAAGAAGGGATTCAGCCGCCCGGTGTGCTGTACTACCAGCGCAAGGGCCAGAGCGACCCCCGCAGGGTCAACCACAAGTGGGCCGACCAGACGGTTAAAAACATGGTCCGCAACGAGGTCTACATCGGGAATATGGTACAGGGCAAAAGCGGCACACTCTCCTATAAATCCCGCAAGCTCGTCAATAAATCGGAGGACGAGTGGATTCGGGTGGAGGGGACCCACGAGGCTATTATTTCGCGGGAATTGTGGGACACCGTAGCCAGTATCGGCAAAAAGAAGGTGCGGAAAAGCACTCCGTCCGATGGCTGCAAGAGCATCTTCACCGGCCTTGTGTACTGTGCCGACTGCGGTTTCAAAATGCGGAACCATATCGAAAAGTTCACCTATAAGGATGGCAGGCCGGGACGGTACAGTTCTTTCATCTGCGGCAACTACTCCCGCAGCGGAAGGGGCGCGTGTACCATCCACACCATCTATGAAACGGTGCTGACCCAGCTGGTATTGGAGGACATCCGGGAAAAGGCCCGCTTTGCGGAATATGACCCGGACCGGCTGATGGGCGAGATTCTCCGGCTGAAGGAGAAAGAATCCCACACCCGGCTTTTCTCCTATGAGCAGGAATTAAAATCCTTCTTAGCCCGTATTTCCGATTTGGAGCGTCTGATGCAGAATCTCTACGAGGACAAATGCACCGGCTCCATCCCGCAGACGGTATTTCAGACCCTGATGCAGAAATATGAAGCGGAACGGGCAGAAAAGGCGGAGGCAGTCCCGGAACTGGAAAGGAAAGTCCGGGCGCACCTGGAAAACCAGGTGGATACCGACCGCTGGCTGGAAATTATTCGGCGCTATACGGAAATCTCGGAACTGGACGAAACCATTCTCTTTGAACTGGTCGACCGGATCGAGGTTGGCGATACCCAGAAGGTCAACGGGCAGCGGATTTGTGAGGTCAAGGTGTACTACCGCTATGTCGGGAATGTGGACGGGGCGCTGGCACAGGAAAGGGGGCGGGATTATGGCGAAGCAATATAAAGTCGGTATCTATTGCCGCCTGAGTGTGGATGACGCCTCCAATTCCGCAAAAGCGAAGGGCTATATTCCCAGCGATGAATCGGTGAGCATTGAGAACCAATATGAAATCCTCTCCAAATTCGTCATGCTCAACGGCTGGATCGAGGTCAAGACCTATCAGGACGATGGGTACAGCGGGGGCAACTTCCAGCGGCCCGGATTTTTGGAAATGCTGGAGGACGCAAGGCATGGCCTGATTAACCTGATTCTGGTAAAGGACCTTTCCCGTTTAGGCAGGGATTTTGTGGAGGTGGGCCGTTATACGGACATCATTTTCCCTTCCCTCGGATGCCGGTTCGTGTCGGTTCTGGACTGCCTGGACAGCGAGGGGGACAACACCGATATGCTGCACTTCCGCAGTCTGATGAATGACTACCATCTCAAGGACCTGTCCAGCAAGGTCAAGTCGGTGCTTCATGCAAAGAAGAAAAGTGGCCAGTATCTTGCCGCCTACGCTCCCTACGGATACCGCAAGAGCGAGGAGGACAGACACAAACTGGTCATTGACGGGGAATCCGCCGCTGTTGTGCGGCAGATATTCCAGATGCGTCAGTCCGGCATGGCCTATGGGAAAATCGCTGCCGCCCTGAATGAGAAAGGGATTCTCCCTCCCCGCTGGTACTGGGCGGTCCATTACGGAAATGGCAGCTGCAAGTATTCCCGGCTGTGGGCTTACGCAACCGTCCGAAGCCTTCTGAACGATGATGTTTATGCCGGTACGCTCACACAGAACTGCACCGGTTCCCGTTCCTATAAGGATAAGACCATGATAAGGAAACCGGAATCGGAATGGATTTCCCATGAGGGCGCGCATGAGGCAATTATCGGGCCGGAGCTGTGGGAGGCTGTCCAGAAAATCAATCAGGCGGCGAAACAGATTTCCGCTAACAATACGCCGCCCCAAGCATCTCTGTTTACCGGAAAGCTGGTCTGCGCGGACTGTGGGCATCCTCTGGTTGCCGCCCGCGAAACACAGCGCCGGAAAAATGGCACTGTCAAGCACTATACTTCTTATTTCTGCTCCCGGTTTGCCACTACCGGACACAGCATCTGCTCCTGGCACCGGATTTTTGAGATCAGCCTGAAATACCTGGTGCTGAGTGAAATCCGGGCGCATGGAAAAGCGGTAGCAGCCGATGAAGCCGCTGTACTGGATAAGCTGAAACAGCACATACAATCCGCAAGCGCCGCACAGCAGGAGGACTGCCGACAGGAAATCAGCCGTTTGCGGCGGCGTTTGGAGGAGCTGGAACAGATCACCGCAAAACTTTATGAAGATAAGGTAAGCGGGGCAATCAGCGGCGATTCCTTCTCGGTTCTGATTCAAAAGAACGAGCAGGAACGCATCCAGAAATCGGAACGCCTGGACAGTCTGTTAGCCGGGGAACGGAAAGCCCAGCAGGACATCGCCAATATCCACCAGTGGGCCGGAACCATCCGGCAGTATCTGGACTTGCAGGAACTGAACCGGGAAATCATTGAGGAACTGATTGAACGCATTGAAGTTGGAGAACGAACCGTCATAGACGGTCAAAGACACCAGGACATTAAAATTTACTACCGCTTTGTTGGGCTGGTGTGATCGGGCAAAAAAAGCGCCTGACCGCATCAGCAGCCAGACGGAAACATTCTGTAACAGCAGCGATATTTGATTGTTGCACACTGATTTGTCGAATTGGAGAGAAATTAGCAGTTTACCCCTCCCAAATGCCTCGTGTTCTTGAACCAGTTCCGCAGAGGGGTAAACTCGTTATCTTCCCTTGCTGTGTCTACACCGTCGTTAATAGCAATGTAGCGCACTTCATATTCGGGAAAGACAATCTCTATCAGCTCCCCGGTTTTCAGATAATTACGTCCCAGACGGGAAAGGTCTTTTGTTATGACGGTCGCCACGTTCCCGGCTTCAACCTCATGTAGCATGGCTTGAAGCCCCTCACGCTCAAAGCTCACGCCGGAAAATCCGTCGTCTACGAAAAAGCGCGTGTTGAAAAAGTGGTGTTCGTCAGCATACTTTTGTAAAATCAGCTTTTGGTTCTGTATGCTCTCGCTTTCCCCGGCTTGCATATCTTCCTGGCTCAATCTGCAATATAAAGCGGTAATCTTGTCTGTCTGTAACATTTTGTCCTCCTTTCCGACGACAGACAAGCATGGTATTTGTACTGTCTATATTATACCACATACCGCTGCCTGTGTCATGTATAAAATGTGAAGAAACGCCCTATTTCCGGGCGTTTGCGGGGTTCAGCTCCATGTCTTTGCGAATGAGCTTTTTTATCTTTTTATCCAGTGTGTCCGTCGCGTGTTCACTTGCGGACGAACATACAAGGTAAGTAACTTTTCCGATTTTATGCTCCGTTGTGGTAACGGGCGTTTGGTTTTGCGTCAAAGAAAATCCCCCTTTCTTTCGCAAACATATAATACAGTCTATGAATAGCAGCAAGTCCACTATTCAAGAAAACAAAGGCTTTAATCGGACGGTTATTAGCATAACCTCATGGGAATTTCACCCCGGCATGGTTCTCATGCAGCCCTACCCATTGCCTGCGACGCTCTTAACGCTCGGACTGTGGCTGTAAGGAAGTATCATTGTATATTCTGCGTGTCGTCGCCCGCAAGCCGCTACACTTGCTTTCCGGCGCGGTGTTGGTCGCTCGGCTGTCCGGGTGGGGATAACCTCACCCGGATAGCGTCATGGCGCACCCGCCGTATGGCTCGACGCAAAAGGAACGTATCCGATTTGCCCTATGCTGCGCCGCCGTTATCTTGCGCCGCTTTCTTTTTCAAGGTTCAAAAATGGCTGTGCTGCCCACGTCAACAGCGGAACGGAAAAGGGGGTGAGAGAAAGCGTCCCGCCGCCGTTGCGGTTATTCCTCTGTCCTAAAGGTGAGGACAGCCATCATCAGTTTTGCTTGCAGCCGTTCCCGAATGTCGTGGTCTACGCCGAAATAGACGTTCCCGCGCTCATCGTACAACTTTCGCATGGAGAGGCGGGCTATGTAGCCGCTGAAATGCTGCAAGACAATCTTCATGGCGTCCGGGTCGCCCTTTGTCGCTGCCACAATGACAGGATAGGGAACAAGGGCATTTTCCGGGTAGCCGGGTTCGTTACCATTCGTCCCATTCATCAGCATTTTCCTCCAGATATTTTCTTAATTTCTCAAAAGAGCTTGTCCGCCTGTACTGTATCGTGCTTCTCGACGTATTGAACAGCTCCGCAATCTCGGTATCGTTCATTCCCTCGAAGTAATACAGCAATACGGCTTTGCGCTTTTCTTCCGGCAAAGTACGGATTGCTTCAAGAAGCAGCTTTGGCGTGATTTTCTTCCCGGCTTTCTCAAAGACGGTTTCGACAGTTTCCCGTTTGAAATATTCGTCAAACGTATGAAGCTGCCGCGCTTCGTCTAAGGTCATGTCAGAAAAGGTCACTTCCTTTGCCTTGTGTCTGCGAAGCTCTCTATGGGTGTCGCACGCTTCATTGTGCAGTACCGTATTACAAAACTTCTGAAAAGCACACTGTTTGTAAAACTCCCTGCTATTAGGTTCCACATTCTCACCTCCTTTCTCGTTGGAAAGTTGGTGGTGCTTCCCCCTTTTCGCGGGGCAATACGGCGTTTTTCAAAAACGCCGAAGATTTTTTGAAATTTCTTCAAAAATTTTTTGAGCGTACAAAATGCGCCCGTCCGAAAAGCCCGGACGGGCGCATAGGTATTGTAAGCAGTATTTAGATGATTAGACAGTTCATATAGGTAAGCGTAGTTTCCCCCGGTGGTGGGCGGGCTTTTTTTGACAAGTCAATGATTGTCGGATTTTGTCGATATGTATTGTGCTTCATGGCGGCTACCTCCTTTTAGCCGCCGCTTTTAGCAGTGATACCGCGTCATTTCTTGAGAAGATAAAAAAAGAAACGGCGGCTTTGATTTCTCAAAAGCCGCCGTTTATGAATAGACGTGCGAAAATACCTCTGCTGTACGACGGCTTTTTTTCTTTTGCCGTCGTGCGGCAGATTAGTCAGTATTCGCTTTTCATCAATGATGTGCTTTTTTGCGACGTTTCACTTTTGCCGCAATTCTATTTCTAAAACATTTTATTTGCCTTTGCAGTTTACTTCACAAATTGGTAGATAGTAGCATAAGCGTTAATGTGCTTTCGGTTCTTTTCGCATGAAAATCATCAGAATGATATATACCATCAATCCACTTGAAAAAGCAAAAAACATAAGGACAAAAAGCCAGCGTACAACTTTGGGACTTACATCAAAATACTTTGCCAGACCGCCGCAAACACCGGCAATTATTTTTCCTTTTCTAACTCGATATAATTTTTTCGTCATATATTTTCCCTTTCTTTGTGATTTAACCCTATCAGTAACAAAATTGAAAGACAGCCGCATAGCAATAGAATTGTGATACTGGCAATCAATTTCTCGGTGGTAGTTTCATAGTAACCCGCAACACCCATTACCGCCGTAATAGGATAGAAAGCTCTTAAAGTGCCGGACATACTCATAAACAGTCCTGCAAAGGAGTACATTTCTGTTAAGATTAGTGCTAACCAATAGCTTTTCTTTGTATATGTTACTAATGCAATGATAGGAGAAACAGCTAAAAATACGCCTATTCCCTCTAAAAAGTATGTTTTCAAAAAATCTAAAACCATTTCTGCCGACAAATTGGAAAAATGTAAATATGCTTCTGTCAAAAAAGTTATTATAAAAAGCAGCACATAGACAAATATACTGAAAATAAAAGTAACAATCAGCTTTGCGATAGTCAATTTTACTTCATTGACAGGAATTAGCCTTAAAGTTTTCATTGTGTCGTCTTGTTCCTCCCGGCAAACCATATAACTTCCCAACAGAGCGATAACAGCAGGGATAAGAAGCAAGGTAGCCCAAGGCTGAACCATTGTCATGTACCACCCCGCACTATCAATATACTGTCCCTCTAAATCCATACTGTTTCCACCGATAAAAACAACAACGGCGGCTAATAAGGTTGCAAATATGGTAAGTAAGGCGATACTTGAGCGACGGAGTTTTTGACATTCCGCCCAAAGCAATTTCAGCATTGGACACACCTCACTTTCTTTTCAAAGCAATATTAGCAAGCAGAATAAAGATAATATCCCAAGCAGCAATACAAAGCAATGCAAATGGAACATTTATCGTCTGTGAAAAAACCAGTCCCGGAATATCGCCCTTTCGCATAATGATAGCCGCTGTTGAACAAACTGGGTGTAGATATATGTTCGTGTTCATCAAGAAAAATCCTAAGAGGGCATATATCAATGTGATACAGGACGGGAGAATATACCCCTTTGTCATTGTTGCGATTGATAGAATAGGCAATATTGCCAAAGCCGTAAGCACTCCTACTTCTAAACATCTCTCAAACAAGTACAAAATACTATTCCCGTCAAATCCGATATATCCGGGAAGCATACCAAACGCCACAGAAGCTATTGCAGCTATCAGCATAAAGACGACTGAATAGAGTAAAACTACAAAAAACTTACTGAAAAAATAACTCATTCTGCTTATCGGTACTATCCAAAGTTGCTTTGCTACATCATGCTGCTTTTCTTCATAGATAAGCATTACACAAAATATCCCTAATACGACTGGCAAAATAATAAAAAGCGTATAACCAAATGCAGACCACCGATAAAACTCTAACGGGTCTATTCCTGTTTCTCCTTTGTAACGAAACAGCAGCATTGCGAAAAAAGGCATGATAAGTGCTGCGAGCAGCATTATCAATAAAAGTTTTCTTCGGCGAAGTTTCAGCAGTTCGGTTTCAATCAATTTAAGCAATGCCTTCCCCTCCTGTAATTTTTTTGAAATAGTCCTCTAATGTATCATTGCAAAGCAGAGAACTCATAACGGTAATATCCTGCATGACAAGTACCTTGTTGACTTCGCCCATATCAAGGGAAGCGTCATAAAGCCGTAACGTATGGTCGTCTTGAACAGAATAATCGGTCAAATGGAATTTACGTTCTAAAATCAATGTCGCCTTTGGAATATCGGACACTTGTAACAGGATATATTTACGGTTTTTCTCTTCCAGTTCCCTCATGCCGCCTTCTTCCAAAAGAACGCCATTATCAATAATTCCAATATCGTCGGCCAACAGTGAGATTTCAGAAAGAATATGGCTGGATATAAGAATAGTTTTACCCTGTGCCGCACTTAACTCTTTGATAAAATCCCTTACTTCTGCAATTCCGATAGGGTCAAGCCCGTTTGTCGGTTCGTCCAAAATCAATAATTCCGGGTCATGCAGGATAGCGTTTGCAATCCCAAGCCGCTGTTTCATGCCGAGGGAATATTTACTGAATAGCTTTTTATCCTTATAGGGCAATCCAACTATTTCCAGTGCGTTTTTTACTGCATGAGGGGCGGCTGTGCCACGTAGCTTTGCAAAAATTTCCAGATTTTCTGTTCCGGTTAGGTTTGGATAAAAACCCGGCGTCTCGATAATTGCCCCAATACGGGGATATACCCGTTTTTCCCGTCCTTTGATATTTTTACCAAATACATCCACTTCACCGGAAGTAATAGAAGCCAGTCCTAAAACCATTTTCATAATTGTTGTTTTTCCGGCTCCGTTACGCCCTAACAGACCATAAATCCGTCCTTTTTTTACATGGAGATTAACTTTGCTAACAGCCGTTTGTTCTCCATAGATTTTTGTTAGCTGCTTTGTTTCAATTACGAAATCATTCATAGATGTTTCCTCCTTTTGTACTCCCTATTATAAATCTGTAACCTTGCCATAACCTTGCCGATACCTTGCTTTTTTCATGTTTTATAAAAAAGCCCCGCATTTTTTACAGGGCTTTCGGAAGTAATATGGTAAATTTAGTTCCATTGCCGGAATTGCTTTCGGCGGTGATGGTTCCTTTGTGGACGCTGATAAGTTCCTTTGTAATTGCCAGACCTAATCCGTTTCCTTTCGCAGACCGCGACTGGTCGCACTGGTACATTCTTTCAAAGATATGTGGGAGATTGTCGGAAGTTATCCCCTTTCCATTATCCCAGATTATAATTTTAGCTTGCCGCATATCCTCGTAAATGTGCAATTCCATTTTGTCACCCTCACTGTGAATGATAATGTTTTGCAAAAGGTTATTAAGGACGCGGGTATATGCGTTTACGTCTATACGGATAAAATACTCTGTTTCGGGTATGATAAATTCATATTCAAAATGATTGTTTTCTAAGACAAGAACCCAGTCCGCTATAATGTTGCGGGATAGTTCATTCAAATCTATTTTTTCAAAATGAAAAATCTGCTCCCCGGAATCCAGTTTTACCCACTCAAACAGATTTTCCACAAAGGATTTCATATATTGCGCTTTTTCATGTGCGACATGGATATATTCGTCTTTTTCCTCCCCAGTGACTATTTTGTTTTCAACCGCTTCCAAATAACCCACAAGGGAAGCAAGCGGAGTTTTTACATCATGTGAAAGGCTTGTCATCAGCCGTTTATATGCCTGTTCAGATTGCCTTTGACGTATAAGCTGTGTCTGGCTGTTTACGGCTATTTCGTTAATACCATAGCAAATTTTTTTTGTCATATCGTTTTCATCTGCTAAAATACGTCTGTTCAAATTTCCGCCCTTTATGTCCTCTAAGGCGTCTTTTATCAGCGCAAGCTGTGTTCGCACGCGCCGCAAGGCAGAAACGAGGTACACAATGATAAGCAGCATGAGAGCTAACACTATGAAAAGATAAAAATTTATGTCCATGTTAAGCCTCCTTATTAAAACGATAGCCGACACCCCGGACAGTTAAAATGTAAAAAGGGTGGTCGGGGTCTGGCTCAATCTTTTTCCTTAATTTGCTGATAAAAGACATAATATTACTATCGTCAAAAGCATATTCATCCTCCCATACCTGTGAATAAATTTGCTTTTTGGTAAATACCCGCCCTTTGTTGGAAGCAAGAAAGAGCAGCAAATCAAATTCTTTCCCTGTAAGCGAAACAGGAATATCTTTGACCGAAACTGTACGGTTTAATTTGTCAATTACCATATCTTTCAGAAGTATATTATCTGTATCTGCCGTAAAGGGATTTAAGGTAGTGTATCGTCGGATAAGGGAATTGACACGTGCCATAAGCTCGTTAATGCTGAATGGCTTTGTCAAATAGTCGTCAGCTCCAAGCCGCAGCCCGAAAACCTTATCTTCTTCGTTGCTTTTTGCGGTAAGCATAAGTACCGGGATATTGCTTGTATCTCTGATTTTTTTGAGAATTTGAAACCCGTCTATATCTGGTAACATTACATCCAGAATAATAAGGGAACAGCTATCTTTACTTTCATCTATCAGACGCAGCCCTTTAATGCCGTTATATGCGACTATGGCTGATAAATTTTCCTGTTCTACGCATTTTGTCATAAGAGCGCAAAGCTCTTTATCATCATCTATAATCAATACATTATTCATGTTGTAACTCCTTTCCCTGTTTCGTTCTTCCATCAATAGGCTTTTCCGCGTCTTTGGGTATCAGCCACATATACCCAAGTTTTGAAACGCCGGGTATGCGCTTCTCGCTGCAAAGTATCTGTACCCGCCTTTCTGAAATGCCCCATTTCTCCGCTGCCTGTGGAGCAGACATATATTCCATATATTCTCCCGTCCTTTCCTCAAACTGTATCAGTATATAATTATACGCGGACAGCCGAATAATAGCAAGTGCCTAATTATGAATTATTTTGACTAACTAATAGAACTGTGTAGACATATCCAAAAGCAAAAGTGAACAGTAAAATGTAATAGGGTGAATAATTATGGCAAAAAGACCAGTACCGAAATATGACTTCAAGGCTTTTGGTGCAACGATAAAGGCGGCGCGGACGGGGCGTAAGGAGAGCCGCAAGAAAGTAAGCGACGAAATGTTTATCTCGCCACGTTATCTTGCGAACATTGAGAACAAGGGGCAGCACCCAAGTTTACAGATATTCTTTGAGCTGATACAGCGTTACCATATATCCGTAGACCAATTCCTGTTAGACACGCCCGCCGCAAAGGACACAAAGCGGCGGCAGCTTGACGCGCTCCTTGACGGTATGAGCGATACAGGCATACGGATTGTGACCGCAACGGCAAAAGAGATTTCCGAAGTCGAAAAAGAGGGCGAATAGGAATGTCCGGCTTAAAACTGAACAGGATTTAGAGAGCGTTGTAATCTTTTTTTGAGATTGCAGCGTTTTTCTTTTGCGTAAGTTTGGCAAAATCGCTTTTTCTCCGTAGTAAGGGATAAGGGCATAAGGGATAAAAACATTCGTAGCAAGCATAGGAAGCGGGTACCCACTTCCGTATTTTCCCCCTCCTGCGCTGCGGCGCGTCGGTTGAAAATGGCTTGTTGGGAAGTGTCCCAAACCCTCTAAAAAACGGAAAGGAGTGAACACATGGACGGACGCAAAAGGACGGTGCAAATCAAATTCAGAGTGACGGAAGCGGAACGGGATTTAATACTGGAAAAAATGAAGCTCGTACCCACCCGGAACATGGCGGCATATCTGCGGAAGATTGCCATTGACGGGTATATCATTCAGATAGACCACAGCGACATTAAGGCAATGACCGCAGAGATACAGAAAATCGGTGTCAACGTCAACCAGATAGCACGCCGCGTAAACGCGACGGGAAACGCATACCAAGAGGATATAGAGGAAATAAAGGGGGTGCTTGCGGAGATATGGCGGTTACAAAGATTAAGCCTATTAAAAGCACTCTAAGCAAAGCCCTTGAC
This sequence comes from Clostridia bacterium, assembly GCA_910576325.1. Lineage (GTDB taxonomy): Bacteria > Bacillota > Clostridia > Lachnospirales > Lachnospiraceae > Laedolimicola. The sequence continues at coordinate 30,679 of CAJTIM010000027.1, read as the reverse complement.
TATATCGAAAACCCTGACAAGACGGACGGAAAAATGCTTGTGTCCTCTTTCGGCTGCTCCTATGAAACGGCAGATATTGAGTTTGAATATACATTGTCCCAAGCACTCCAAAAGGGGAACAATTTAGCCTTTCATCTGATACAGTCCTTTGAGCCGGGGGAAGTCGATTATCAGAAAGCCCATGAAATCGGAAAGCAGCTTGCCGACGCGGTAACAAAGGGGCAGCATGAATATGTACTCACGACGCACATTGACAAAGGACACGTCCATAACCATATCATTTTTTGCGCGGTGAATTTTGTAGACCACCATAAATACAATTCCAACAAAAGGAGCTATTACGGCATACGGAACATGAGCGACAAGCTGTGCCGGGAGAATGGCTTGTCCGTCGTCGTCCCCGGCAAGGGCAGCAAGGGAAAGAGCTATGCGGAATATCAAGCAGAAAAGACGGGTACAAGTTGGAAAGGCAAGCTGAAAACCAACCTTGACGCGCTTATCCCCCAAGTTTCCAGTTTTGAGGAATTGCTAACGCGATTACAGGCGGCGGGCTATGAGATAAAGCCGGGGAAATATGTGTCATGCCGCGCCCCCGGACAGGAACGCTTCACCCGCCTTAAAACCCTCGGCGCAGACTATACAGAGGAAGCCATAAGGGAACGGATAGCGGGCAGACGGACAAAAGCGGCGAAAGCTCCCAGAGAACAGCGCGGCGTGTCGCTGCTTATCGACATTGAGAACAGTATCAAGGCGGCGCAGAGTAAGGGCTATGAACAGTGGGCGAAAATCCACAATCTGAAACAGGCAGCTAAAACCATGAATTTCTTGACGGAACACAAGATTGAACAGTACGCGGATTTAGTCAGCCGGATTGAGGAAATGTCAGCGGAAAGCGGACAGGCGGCAGACGCATTGAAGAACGCGGAAAAGCGGCTTGCGGACATGGCGGTGCTTATCAAGAATGTTTCCACCTACCAAAAGACAAAGCCCGTCTATGACGCATACCACAAGGCAAGGAACAGGGAGAAGTACCGCGCCGGACAGGAACAGGCGATTATTCTACATGAAGCCGCCGCAAGGTCGCTGAAAGCTGCGGGCATTGCAAAGCTCCCGAACCTCGCCGCGCTGCAAGCGGAGTATGAAGCCCTCCAAGCGCAGAAAGAAGTCCTTTACGCCGACTATGGGAAACTAAAAAAGAAAGTCCGGGAATATGACATTATCAAGCAGAACATTGACAGCATTTTGCAGACAGCGAAGCAACCGGAACGGGAGCGGAGAACAGAACGGGGATAATTCGGTATAACAATTTGGCATAACTATTGCAATTTGAGCTTTGAAATCATATAATAGGAACTATCAATTCAGTGTTAGACAAATCGGGAATTTAGTGAGGTAAATATGATGGCAGAAAAGAAAGTTATTACAGAAACGGATAGATTGATTTTAAGAAGATATTGTAAAGAGGATTTACAAGATTTGTATGAATATTTATCTGATGAAGAAGTGGTAAAACATGAACCATATAAACCAATGAATATTAGTGAGGTGGAAGGAAATCTTGATTGGAGAATTTCAACCGAGGAAATGATTGCAGTTGAATTAAAATCTAATGGTAAAATGATTGGAAATGTGTATCTCGGAAAAAGAGAATTTGAATCTCTTGAAATTGGGTATGTATTTAATAAACAATATTGGGGACAAGGATATGCTAAGGAAAGTTGTACGGCTTTAATAAAGAAGGCATTTTCTGAAGGGATACATAGAATTTTTGCTGAATGTGACCCATGTAATTTGAATTCATGGAAACTACTTGAAAGATTAGGTTTTGAAAGAGAAGCACATTATAAACAAAATGTTTATTTTTGGAAAGATGATAATAACAATCCAATTTGGAAAGACACTTTTGTTTATGCTATATTAAACAAGTAAATGACTGCATAATTTGAATTTGTAGAACAAAAGAAAAGCCGGGACGCGGCAGATTTTTAGTAACCACCGCGCCCCGGTTTTCTCATGGGTGCAGAGATTAGTTTGTTATGCAATAGAACGGCATTTTTGAGGGGAAAGGTATAAATCCCTTGCCGCCTTATTTTCCCGCCCGGAAAGCCGCATAAATCAAGGCTTATTTCGCCCCTATCGCGTCACATTCGCCCGCATTTTCCTCATACGCTTGGCGGTCTACGGAATTATGTTATAGGCACTATTGCTTTTTGAGTTTCAAAATCATATAATAGGAACTGGCAATTCAGAAATAGATAAATCGGAATTTTGGAGGAGCTTGTTATGACGGAAACGATAGGTGTTGCGATTGGAATAGGTGTACTTGCACTTGTTTTTATATATCTTGGTTGCTTGATGTGGAAAAAGGAAAAAATCACTTTGCTTCATAGTTATCATTATGACAAAGTGTCTCCAAGTGATAAAAAGGTTTTTTGTAAAATATCAGGTTGGGGTGTTATTTTTATTGGAATTGGTCTTTTGGTGACTGCTATAATAATCGGTATAACAGATTCAGCATTAAGTTTTATCGCTTTTTCATTGGGATTTGTTGTGGGATTGGCGTTGCTGGTTTATGCAGGAGCAAAATATAACCGCTAATAGAGAAGAAACTTCCAGTTTAAAAAATGAGTAGAACAAGGAGAGTTGAAAATAAATATGTCAGAATTAACAGCTATGATGAATATTGGTAAAGAAATGGAAAAAAAGCTAATATCTGTTGGTATTGAATCTTCCGAGAAACTAATTGAGGTAGGTGCAAAAGACGCATTTCTTAGGTTAAAGCAGAAATATCCAAATGTTTGTCTGGTACATTTATATACGTTAGAGGGGGCGATTCATGATACAGAATATAACAGGCTTTCCGAAGATACAAAAAAGGAATTGAAAGAATTTAGTGATTTTTTGAAAAAGTAACAGCAACGTAAATTCCAGTTTGTAGGGCAAAAGAAAAGCCGGGACGCGGCAGCTATCAGACAGCCACCGCGCCCCGGTTTTCTCATGGGTGCAGAGATTGGATTGTTACGCAATAGAACCGCATTTCCGGGGTTAAAGGTATAAATCCCTTGCCGCCTTATTTTCCTGCCCGGAAAGCCGCATAAATCAAGGCTTTTTTGCCCCTATCGCGTCACATTCGCCCGCATTTTCCTCATGCGCTCGGCGGTCTGTCTGCGGGTGATACGCTTTCGGCAGTCCGGGCAATAAATAGCCCGGTTGGAGCTGGAAGCAAAGGGCGCACCGCACACACTACAACGGCGTATATTCTCCGTATGATAAAGCTCGGCGTACAGCTCCTTATCTGCGGGCAGTACAGCGATACGGAACCATTTACAGAGCAGGGAATAAGAAATAAGCTGCGGGCATACGCACTCGTCCCCGTCATCCAGCAAGATACAATTTCCATTATCGCAGTTACAGCACGTCCGGCGCACAAGGGTATTGACTTTCCGGCTTTGGGGCGGCGTAAGCCGCTTAATGTCGCTCATACCTCGTCGGCGGGGTAAAGGGCAAGCCCCGCAAACTCCGCTTCGGTCATGCGCCCCACTTTGGCAAGGGTACGGGCGGCAAAGTCCCGCATTTCCCCCTCCATAAAGGGCAGCGCGGCGTTCATGGCGACGATAAGCCCCTGTCGGCTCCCGGTCTTGTAAATGCTCAAAAGGTTTGTTTCTTCTACGGTCAGTTTTGTCATGTTCACACCTCCAAATCGTGATTTTTATTCTTCGCCGCCGCTTTTTTCGGGGCGGTCTTTGCCTTGTCTGTTTTAAGCTGCGCCCGGATAGAGGGGCGGGGCTTCCTTATCTCCCTGTCCCGGTTCTCCCCTTTGTCAATCAGCGCATACGTCCCATGTCTGCCCTCGATTTTGGAAAAGGAAAGGGTCTTGTAGGGCAGCATGGAGAAAAGGCGGTCAGTGTCCTTTGTGGCTGCAAGCCGCATGAACGCCGGGGAAAGCTCTGCCATGAAATGGGTCTTGTTCGGGCTGTTCGGCTCGTAATGCCGCTTCATTTCCCGCACAATGCGCCGCGCTTCCGTTTCAATCAGCCCGTCCCGCAAAGCGGCGATATGCGCCTTGAAATCCCCCGGCGAAAGCTGCTCCCGGCTGCGCCGTTCTTCCTGTAAAAGAGCTTGCAGCGCGTCCGGGTCGTTGGGTAGGGCTTCAAAGCGTTCAAACTTCCCAAGCTGCGGGTCTGGGTTGCCGTTGAAGAACCGTCCGGCGGGTATCTCCCTTTCCCCTCGCTCATAAATCAGCTTCACCGTATCGGCGGGCAGTTCCTTTTCCTTGACGCGCTCATAATGTTTAGTGTAGTCCAGTTCGTACAGATTGCCCTTGATTTTCCCGCGCTCCTTTTCCGTCAGCTCGATTGCATAGGCAAGAACGCGGTCGCTTGTCTGCTCCATGTAAAAACGCCAAGTGTTGTGGGGCGCGGTATCTTTGAGGAAAACGTCGCGCTCCCGGAAACAGTGCGTCCCGGACGGGCGGCAGAACCACAAAAGGGTTTTGTCCTCTTTTTTGGGGCTTACCGCCGCCTTTGCGATAATCTCTTTGTCAATGTCCAAGTCGCTCTGGTAAAAGCCTGTGTTCTGCTTCATAATCGCTTCAAGGGAAGCGAACAAATCCACGTTTTCAAATTTACTCTGTTCCGGCATGGGTCAGCTCCTTTCCAAGTCCTGCGACTTCTGCTTTGCGTTTTTCTTCTGCGCCTTTTCCTTGTCGGCTCTAAGCTGCGCCCGGATAGAGGGCTTCTTTTCCGGCTTCGCTCCCTTGCCGCGCTCCTTGTCGGCTTTGACCGCATTAGCCAGGTCAACAAGGGAAATCTGCTCGCCCGCTTTAACCTTTGCTTCCAGTTCGTCAACGGTAGGGGTGTTGTTGATGATACCGTCAATCATGTTCCCGTTCTGCTCTGTGGCCTGCTCGGCGGTTTTCAAGGGATTGTCCCGCTGCGCCTGTTCTGCGGCAACGGCAAACGCCCGCGTCCCGTTCCCCATAATCAGATATTTTCCGTCGTCCGACTGGTGGTGCAATCCATATCCGGCAGCTTCCATCTGCTCCCGGCTCATGGCGGTTACATGGAAAGTCCCCCTCGGTGTTTTGACGGTTTCGCCCGTTTCCAAGCCGTCCGGGGTAAGCTGTTTCTGCTCCTGTAAAAACTCCGGCACTTGCCGGAAGCCCGCGCTGTCAACGAAATGCGCCGCGTCCTGTCCGTCCTGATGAAGCACTACCACGTCGGAAACGGAAAGGCTGTGTCCCTTAAAATCTTTGGGGTGGTCGATATTGAAACGGGTGTAAATATCTTCAAGGGAAGTTTCCGGCGCAAGGGGCGCGGAATAGACAAGCTCATAGTTCGCGCTGTCAACCACATTCCCCGCCGCCTGCAGGCGGTCGTAAGGCTCAAAGCGGAAATCCCTTGTTTCGTCCCCGCCTTTTATCTGGTAAATGGAAAAGGTGTCTTTGTCCTGTCCGGCGGTCTGCGCCGTTTCCTGTGCCTTTGCGTAAAGCTGCTTTACGTCGCCCTCGGTCAGCTCGCCGCTTTTGAGCTGCCCCATAAGCTCGCGGCATTTCTCCGGCGTACCCGTATAAAGCACGTCGCCCATTTTCGCCCGCCCGTTCTCCTGTGTCACATAGGCTTGCAAGAGGTAGCTGTTTTCCCGGCTGTCGCTGTAAGGGTTCCGGCGCACTTTATAAATCGTTTCCGGGGTAAAGGCTTCTTTCGGGGCTGCGCCCGCTTTTTCCTGTGCGCCGGATTTTCCCGGTGCGGCTGCTTCCGGCTTCTCTTTCCCGGCTGTATCTGCCTTTGCCGGGGCTTCCGGCTGCGGCGCGGCTTCCTGTTCCTCTCTGGTGGGCTGCTCCTGTCCGGCGGTCTGCTCCTTATCCTGTGCCTTTTGCAGCTCCGCTAAATTTTCGTCTATGGAATTGATAATCTCGGCGGCTGCGCTGCGTATCGTTTCAAGGGAGCTTTTCAGCTCGGAAAGCTCCCGCCCGCTGCTCCACCCGGCGACGTAGCCGAAAGAGTAGTCCGACGTGTCAAGCCCGTAATGTTGGCAGACGGTATAGGCGACGCTTTCCGCTTCGACTTCGCGGGTGCGGCGGTCAACGCGGGGCTGCTCGTCCTTTGGCGCGTTGAGGTCAATGTCGTGCAGCTTCGCATGGGCGATTTCGTGAATGGCGGTCTTTAAGGTCTGCAATTCGCTCATGCCCTCGTTGATAGCAATGCGCTTGTCCTCCAAGTGGTAGTAGCCATGAGAGCCGCCCCCGATATTCTCAAAGGCAATAGGAACGGGGGAAGTCTTTTCAAGGGCTGCGAAAAAGTCCTTGTAGCGGTCAACGTCGCCCGTCAGCTCGTCAACGGCAATATCCGGCAGCTCCTTTCCCTCAGTCTGAGAAACGTCAAAGACTGATACCACCTTGTAGGCGGGTATGGTGATTTCCTTTTCCTCGGTGACGGGCTTCCCGTCCTTGCCAATAACGGGCTTCTGCGTGTGCGGGTCGATTTTCTGCATTTCCTGTTTGATTTTATAGGGCGACGGGGCAATGATTTTAATTCCCTTTTGCCCTTTCATCACGTTTCGCTCAAAGTTGTTCTTCCAAGCGGAAAAGCCCGCCACAAGGGAAGCGTCCGGCTTCTGCATGGCGATAAGGACGGTGTTTCGGAAGCTGTAATTATGGAATTTTGACATGACTTTCAGATATTCCTTGTAACGCTCGCTGTCAAAGAGTTCCGTAATGCCCTGTTCCAGACGGTCGGTAATCTCTTTGAGCTTTTCGGCGGGCTTCTCGCTCGTCAGCACGATAGGGATAACCGGGCGCGGCTCCTGTGGCTGCTCTGCGGTCTGCGCGGTTCTCTGCCCCGGCGCGGCTGCGTCCATTTCTACCTTTTCCGGGTCGGGTCTTTCCGGCTGCGGGGGCTGCGGCGTTACCCGGTATTCCTCCGGCACGTCGCGCCCGTCGTACCATTCTGTAAAGGTGTTGCGGTTGTTGTAGATATAGCCCTTTTCGGTAAACATACCGTCGTCGTTAATGGAAGCGTCCCGTCCGTATTCCTCATACATGAAATACTTTTTCGCTTCTTCGGGAAGTTCCGGTTCTTCCAGTTCATCAACCAGATAACGCCCATATTCTTCTTCATTGTGGACGGACGGATAAAGCCAGTAGCAGTCAAGGTTTTGTGCAAGGTTGATGATGTCCTGTAAGCTGTCGGCATGGTCGCCGTATTCAATGGCTGCAATGAATTTCTCCCGGTCGTCGTCAAACTGCATTTCCAAGAGCTTCCCTAAATAGTTCAGCTCGTCGGGGTGGGAATACTCGCTTAAATGCTCCGTCAAGCCGGGGATAGGGGATTGAAATTCTGTGAAATGCCATTCCTCATAGTGCTTGAAGTCAATCCCGATACGGTCAAAGACTTCTTTCAGATGTTCGGCAGTCGTGGGGAATGTCACCCATTCGCCCGCGGGTCTGCCCTCGGTGTACTTCCCAAGATTGGAAAGATAGCCGCTTAAAATCGGTTCTGCCATTTGTCTGCTCCTTTCTTCGTTCATCATGCGGTGCATAAGCTCGTAATCTTCGTAGCTCTGTCTACCGTCAAATACATAGGGGTCAAAATCCTCTCCGTCCCGGTAGGGCTTTTCGGAAAAGGGAAGCCCCGCTTCATGGGCGGCTGCCCTCGCTTCCTCGATAACCTCCGGGGGAAGCCTGTCGTCATGCGCCCCGATAAAACCGTCAATGTCGTTCATGCTGTTTTCGTAGTGGTAGCGCACTCCGGCGGTCAGCTCGTCAAGGCTCATGTCCTCGCCTAAATGCCCGCAATAGTAGCCGTTTAGGATAACGGCGGCGGGGTCGGTGCTTTTGATTTCCTCTAACCGGCTCCTGTCCTCCGGGTAGAGCGTATCGTCCATATCAAGATGAAAATATTCCGCGTTCCATGAACGCCCCTGTTTCCAGAACGCCACCCATGCGATACCGTCCCTAAGCTCGTCTTGATAGTCCTTTACGGTGTCCCGTAAACTTGCCATAGTGAAAAACCTCCTTTCTCTGCGGCAGCGTCATAAGCTGCATTTTTTGGCTGCATGGTCTACTACGGGTACGCCCGCATTTCTGCCAAATTTTTTTGAAGATTTTTAGAGGGTTTGGGAAACTTCCCAACAAGCAAAATCCCCGTCCGGCGCGGCAGCGTCGAAACGGGGATTTACGGAAGTGGGTACCCGCTTCCTATGCTTGCTATTCAAGTTTTTAGTTCTTCTGCACTTCGATACGGTAGTTGACGTATTTCCCGCCAGTATCGGCTAAAACGATAGTTCCGTCGTAGGTCTTGCCTGTTTTCGGGGAGTAGAGCTTCTTCACATTCGCCTTGCCGGATTTAAGGAGCGCGGCGGCAATCTTCGGGGTAAAGGCGGTCTTGCGTTCCTCGAAAAAGCGGTCATTCTTCCACATGGTAAAGATACATTCCTTATTGCTGCAATAATAGTTTTTCTTCCCCTCATAGACAGGGGAACCGCACCGGGGACATTTGCCGACAGAGGGCTTTTCCTCCCGGAACAAATCCTTTTTCCCGTCCAGTGCTGCAGCGTGTGTCTGCACAAGCTCCCGCGCCATAGCTTCAATGCCGGACAAAAATTCGCCGGGGTCTGCGGCTCCCTTTGCTATCTGCGTCAGATTGTTTTCCCATTCTGCGGTAAGCTGCGGGGAAGTGAGCATATCCGGCAGCACTGATATAAGGGCGGCTCCGTTCTGCGTGGGGATAAGCTGCTTGCCCTTGCGCTCCGCAAAGCCGCCCTTTACCAGTTTTTCAATGACGGCGGCGCGGGTGGCGGGAGTGCCAAGCCCCCGGCGTTCCGCGTCCGGGTCGGTGTCCCCGTTCCCGGCTCGCTCCATAGCAGAGAGAAGCGACGCTTCGCTGTGGGGCTTCGGCGGCGTTGTGGTATGCTCCGTTACTTTTGCGGCGGGGTTAGGAAAGCCCTGTTCCTCGGAAAGCTCCGGCAGCGTCACACCCTCATTTTCCCCGTCCTCCGGGTCGGGTTTATCTTTCAGCGTCGCCCGGTATCTGTGTTCAATCTCTTTCCACCCGTCAGAAAGCACCGTCTTTCCCCGCGCCGTAAACTCTGTATCAGCGCATGAGAAAACCGCCGTAACCGCTTCAAAGATATGCGGCTCGGCGGTGGCAGAGAGCAGACGCGCCCCCGCAAGGGTAAGGATATTTTTCTCGCTTTTCGGCAGCGCGTCCGGGTCAGCCTTTGCAAGCTCCATAGTGGGAATGATTGCGTGGTGGTCTGATACTTTCTTGCTGTCTAATACCTTTGCAACCTCCGGCGTGAAGTCCGCACCCGCCATAAAGGGGAGCTTTTCGCAAAGCAGCGCGATAATGCCCGCTGCGGTGCCGCCCATGTCGTCAGTAAGAAAGCTGCTGTCCGTCCTCGGATAAGTAAGGAGCCGCTTTTCATAAAGGGATTGTGCAAGGTCAAGGGTCTGTTTTGCGGTGTAGCCGAAAATGCGGTTCGTTTCCCGCTGCAAAGAGGTAAGGTCAAAGAGCTTCGGCGGGGCTGCGGTTTTCTTCTCTCTGGTAAGGGAAACGCATATCGCCTTTCCCACTTCGCAAGCCCCTTTCAGCGCGTCGGCTTCTGCCTTATCGGAAATCTTCCCGCTTGCCGCTTCCGCGCCGGATAAATCAAGGCGAACATGATAATATTTTTCTTTCTGGAAATGGGAGATAGCCGCGTCCCGGTCGGTGAGCATTTTTAAGGTCGGGGTCTGGACGCGCCCCACGTTCAAGGTCTTTCCATACAGGCAGGAGAAAAGCCGGGTGGCGTTAATGCCGATAAGCCAGTCAGCCTTTGCGCGGCAGAGGGCAGACGCAAAGAGCGCGTCATAGTCCCGCCCGTCTTTGAGGGAAGCAAAGCCCGCCTTGATTGCCCCGTCCTCCATTGAGGAAATCCACAAGCGGCGCATGGGCTTCTTGCAGCCCGCCGCTTCGTAGACAAAGCGGAAAATCAATTCTCCCTCGCGCCCCGCGTCACACGCATTTACCACTTCGGAAACGTCGGCGCGGTGCATAAGCTCTTTTAGGGTTTTGAATTGCTTCCCCTTGTCCGGGTCAACGGCGTACTGCCATTCCTCCGGCAGAATGGGTAAGCTGTCAAGCTGCCATTTCCTGTACTGTTCCCCGTAGGCGGCGGCTTCCGCAAGCTGTACCAAATGCCCGACGCACCATGAAATGAGGCAGCCGCCGCCCTCGATATATCCGTCTTTCTTTTCCTTAACGCCAAGCGCGGCGGCGATAGTCTGCGCCACGCTCGGCTTTTCTGCAATCACAAGTGTAAGTGCCATGAAAAAAATCCTCCTTTCAGCGTTCCGGCTCGCTTGCCTTTTTCTCCTGTGCCTGTTTCAGACAATAGCCGATACAGGGGGATTGCGCCTTATAAGGGCAGCGCACACACGCCGGGGATTTTGGAACGGGCGGCGCATTGTCACGCCGCCCGCCCGGTCTTTGTATCATCATCTTTTCAAAGGGATTGTCGGTAAACAGGGTCATGCTTCCTCGTCCTCCTGTTCTTCATCAGAAAGCCCGTCCCCCTCGTCCGGCTCCGGCTCGTCCTCGTCGTAGTCGTCAAAATCGAAATCTTCAAGGTCGGTGCCGCCCTTGACGCTCTGCTTCGGCTTCATAAACTTAAAATAATAGAACGCGCCCCCGCCGCCAAGAAGTGCCACGACAAGGAAAAGCACAAGCCCGCCCGCATTGCCTTTTTCTTTGGGCTGCTCCGGCGGTTCTTCGGTTTCCGGCTCCGCTTCCTTGCCGCTGCAAGCGGTCATGTTGTCCTTGCAGACGGGGCAGCTCACATTTACCTTTCCGGCTTCGCATTTCTCGGTGCAACTGCAAACGGCGGGCGGGGCTGCTTCGGTGCTTCCGTCCTCCATAAGTGCTAAGAGGTCGGCTTCGTCCACTTGATTAAGGAAATGTACGGTGTCCTCGCCCTCGTCGTCCCGGTCAATGAGGATATAAAAGTAATTGCCGTTTTTGGTCGTTACGGTGATAAGCTGCTTGTTGCCGCCGAAATCGTCTACAAGGGTCGCGTTCCCGTCCGGGGTAAGGGGTTCTTCCTTTTCGGGTTCTTCATAGACAACGCCGCTGTCGTCGGTAGCGTCCTCTCCCTCCGGGGTCTGTGCAAAGGCGGTGACGGAAAAGCCGCCCATAAGTACAAGGGCGGCGCAAAGTGCGGTCAAGGCTCTAAGGATTTTCTTATTCATTCTCGGTGTCCTCCATTTCTTCGGTGTCATGGTCTGCGGGTTCTGCGGGGTAGCCCGGCGCGGCTTCCATGCCCGGAATACCGCCCCCGGAAAGCATAGCGGAAAGCTCATGCGGGGAAAGGCGCATGGAGCGCACAAGCTGTACGATTTGCAGGTTTTCCGCTTCGGTTTTCTGCGCTTCAAGCCCCCGCAGCTTATTCTGGTACTCGGTGATTTTCTCGCGGGTCTTTGCAATCTCCTTGTCGATACGTTCAATCTTGTTCATAGCCATCAATAAATTTCTCCTTTCAGATTTTCAGTGTTATGTTTGTTTTTAGTTCCAGTTCATCAGCCCATATCCTTTGATACAGGAATAATTGACGGGGTAGCTCTTTATCTTGCAGGCGTCGCCGGAATTGCCCTCGACGGTATAGACGCGCTCCCCGTCCGTCCCGATAACAAGCCCTACATGGTCTGCGCTCCCGTCCCCGTCCCAGTCAAAAAAGATAGCGTCGCCGGGGGCGATATTCTCATAGCCCCTCGCGCCCCATTGCCCGCGTGACTGGAACCAGGGTACGCCCTGTGACTGGCACCCGGCAAAGCGCGGCTCGCTTTTTCCGGCTTGATTGTAGCACCATGATACGAAACAGGCGCACCATTCCACGCGGCTGTTAAAGCCGTACCAGCTCCAATAAGGTCGTCCGCCCACGTTGCCGACTTGCCGCTTCGCAAGGTCTACAACGGCGGTGTTGCCGGGGCGTGTGCCGTTTACAAGCTGTACGCCGCTTAAATCCTCGGACGCGCCCATATCGGGGGAACCGCCGCCGAAAATCAGCGGTTTGTTGCCGCTTGTTTCCAGATAGACGCGGTACATTTCAAGCTGCTCCGGCGTTAGAAGTTCCTCCGCAATCTCGGAAATGGGCTTGTTTGTCAGCTTCACGTTAAGGATATGGTACTCGTAGGGTACTTCCTCGGTGGTCGTTTCCCCTGTTTCCGGGTCTGTGCTTGTTTCTGTGCGGTAACGGATTTCCGTTTCTTCCGTCAGCGTCAAAGTGTACTGCATGGCAAAGACGCGGTTTAATTCTGCCTGTGCGCTCTGCGGGGTGTAGGTCTGTAAAAGTGCGGTGAGGTAGGACGCTAACTCATGGGGGTTATGCCCGATACTGTCAAGGTCATAGCGGTATTCATCATAGCCGGGGTGGGTGCTTTCGATATTGTCAATCTGCTGCTGAAGCTCGGCTTCCTTTGCGGCGTAATTATTTTCCGTCGCCACAAGGTCGCTGTCCTCCGACGTGTAGGAAGTCCCAAGTATGCCGTTCATCAAGCCGGAGAACATGGAGCCGCAAGAGGAAAGCCCCGCCGATACCATGATGAATAAGAGCAGCACAGCAACGGCGATACATACGCCCGCCGGGTGCCGCCCTACAAAGGCGATTGCCTTTTTTGTTTCCTCGGCGGTCTTTTTTGCCGCCTTGCGGGTGTTCTCTGCGGCTTTCTGCGCCGTTCTTGCGCCGTTTTTCCTTGCCGCCTTTGCATACTGCCGCTTGATTTGCTGCTTCTGCATGAAGCGGGAAAGGGGATTGCCCGCAATCTGCGGATTGTCATGCAGGGCTTTGTGGTACTGGAAATCCACATTCGCCTTGAACGCCGCTTTCTCTGCCTTTGCCGCCGCCCGGTAGGGTTTGAGCTTGTGGCTGCGGTAGCCCTCCTTGACTTTCCGCGCCCCGTACTTTGCGCCGCGCTCTGCCAGTTCTTCGGATTTGTGCGCCCCCTCAACGCCGGAATTGTCCTTTTCAACGGAATGTATCTTGTTGTGGACGAAAATACCCGCTTCCTGTGCGGGGCGGGATAGCGGGTTGTTGTGGGGTTTTTCTTTTCCTATGGGCTTTTCCCGTTCCTCAAAATGTAGGCGGGTCTTGCCTTTCCCGGCTGCTTCGTCAAAGGTGCGCTCCCGCACAAGTTTCTTTTCTTTGGGGATAGCCGCCTTTGCCGCGTCCAGACGGTCGGCTGCTTTGTCCGATTTTCGGATATACCTTTCAAGCTCTGGCGTTGCCCGTTCCTCGTCGGTAAACTGCAAGCGGGAAGTGTGGGCGCGGGCTTCGGCTTCTGCCTGTGCTTTCCGCGCTGCCTTCTTGCTCGCCTTTCTGGTGTGCGCCCCGTCGATATGCTCAAAGACGCGCTCGACTGCTGCGGTGTCCTGTTCCCGTTCTGCTCCCGGCGCATGGGGAAGCGTCGGCGCGTCGGCTGCGGGCGCGGAAACTGCGCCGCCCGGTATGGTCTGCGCTGCCTGTTCCGGCTGCGGCGGGGCTTCGGTCTTTGCAAAATCCGCGTCCCTTATGCGGTTGCTGATACGCTTTTTCTTGCCTGTGGCGGCGTTTACCTCGACGGCTCCCTCGCGGGTCATTTTCAGCATGGTCTTGTCACTGGATTTATACTGTTTCATGGTCTGCCACCTCCTTTTCCCAGACGCACCATTCCGAACATTTCCCGTTTTCCATGTCCGCGATATATTTTAAGATTGGGTAAACCTGTGCCGGCACTACGGCGTTCCCAAGCGTTTTTAGGCGTTTTGACCTGTCCTTTGTGTTCGGGGACAGCCGGGGAATATCCGTAGGCTCTATGCACCAGAGGATATTTCCGTCCACCCCTGTGGGAAGCCCATCAGCCATTCCACCCATTCCGGGTTGAAGCGCAGGGACGGGTCTGTTACCGGCGTCAGAAAATAGATTGTTTCCGAAAGCCCCGCCGACCAGTACCTCCCGTCCCGTTTCTTCCGGCGGAACGCCCCGTTTGGGGATATGCTTATCCGTTCCGTCCTTGTCCTTGAGCCTGTGTCGGCGGCAAGGGGAGTAGGAAACATCAATCCCCACGATAAAAGTTCGCTTGCGTTCATGCCATGCGCCGACGGCACAAGCAGGAAGTACGAATGTCCAAACAGCATATCCCGCTTTTGCCAGGTCAATGAGCGTTTTGTGGAACCCCATATTGATGAAGTTAGCAACATTTTCGCCAAGCACATAATGGGGCCGGAGTTCGTTAATGACGCGGCACATTTCCGGCCAGAGGTAACGGGTGTCCTCAAACCCCTTTTTTGGCCCGATACTGGAAAAGGGCTGGCATGGGAAGCCGCCGGAGAGCAGCGTGAGTTCTTTTTTTCCTGTCCGTTCATAGAAAGCCTCCTTTGTCAGAGTGTGTATATCTCTGAAACGTGGAACGTCCGGCCAGTGCTTTTCCAATACTGCGGTTGGGTAATCCGCCCATTCGCACTGGCAGACGGTTGTGAAGCCTGCGGCTTCGGCGGCTATGTCTATGCCGCCTATCCCGGTAAACAGGCTTAAATGTGTCAGTGGTTTTATATTTTTTTCGTTGTTTCCTGACAATAATAAGTCATACTCCTTTCTCCATTTTGACAATAAATAGTTATACAAACACTGAAATTACCAATAAAAAACGCCATCGCATAGAACATTCCACGCAATAGCAATACCGCAACAGACATTAAAAACCATTCTTACTGCTAATCCATTCAGCGGCTTTGCACCAGTATAACTTTTTATTGTAAATACCAGTGCGCCAGTATGAATAATTATTGTAAAATTCACACCAAAACCGCCATTATAGACATTTATTGTAAATTATAGGCTTCTATTGTCAAAATATAACTATTTATTGTAAGTCAACATTCGTTTTTTATCATGCTTCGCCCACTTCCTCCGGCTTCGTCGTCATTACCCGGTAAAGCTCGGTGTCTTTCGGGAAGCGGTCAACAAAGGGCAGCACCACGTTTCCGTAGAAGATAAGCCCCTCGCCCGCTTCGGTGTGGGTGACATACTTCATCTGCTGCGGGGAGATGTTGAGCTGCTTTGCAAGGATAGCCCGGTCGCCCGCCGCCTGATTGAGCATGAGGACAAAATCAGAGTTTTCAAAGATATTCTCCACTTCGCGGGAAGCAAGCAAATCTTTGACGTTCTGCGTGATTGCTGTGGGTATGCCGCCCCATTTTCTGAAACGCTTCCAGATTTCAACGGAATAGGCGGCGGTCTGTTCCTCTTTCAAGAGAAGATGAAATTCGTCCATAAAATACCGGGTGGATTTCCTTTCTGCCCGGTTGACGGTGACGCGGTTCCATACCTGGTCCTGCACAATGAGCATACCTAACTTTTTGAGCTGCTTCCCAAGCTGCTTGATGTCAAAGCAGACAAGGCGGTTTGAAAGCTCTACATTCGTCCTGTGGTTAAAGACGTTAAGGCTCCCGGAAACATAAAGCTCCAATGCCGCCGCGATACGCGCCGCTTCCGGCTCCGGCTGCTTCAAAAGCTCGTCGTAGAGGTCGCCCAAAATCGGCATTTTCTCCGGGTCGGGGTCTGCAAGGAAAGGGCGGTACACGTTCCTAACAGCGCGGTCAATGACGGTCTTATCGACGGGCTGCAAGCCCTCCTTACCGCCTATGACAAGCTCGCAGAGGGAGAGGATAAAGTCGGATTTCAGCGCAAGGGGGCTGTCGTCCTCGGAATAGTTGAGGTTAATATCCATAGGGTTCACATACTGGGGCTTCCCGTCAATGCCCTTGCCCGTAGGCGATAACCGTATCACTTGCCCGTCAAGCCGCTGCACAAGGGAAAAATACTCTGCTTCCGGGTCACAGATAATAATGTCGTCGTCTGTAATGAGGAAAGCGTTTGTCATTTCCCGTTTGGCTGCAAAGGATTTCCCGCTTCCCGGCGTACCCAAGATTAAGCCGTTGGGGTTCTTTAGCTGCTTGCGGTCGCAGAGTATCATGTTGTTAGACAGGGCGTTTAAGCCGTAGTATAAAGCCGCGCCCGTCTGGAAAAGCTCCTGTGTGATAAAGGGGATAAAGATAGCGGTGCTTGACGTGGTAAGCCCTCTTTGAATGGGGATAAGGTTCTCCCCAAGCGGTACAGAGGACATAAGCCCCGCTTCCTGTTGGTAGTCAAGGCGGGTTAAGGCGCAGTTGTTCTTCTGTGCAATGCCCGCCGCCGCGAACACGTCATTTTCCAGTTTCCTTTTTGTGTCTGCCATGTTCACCACAAGGAATGTCAAGAGGAACATTCTTTCATTCCGGCTCTGCAAGTCCTGTAAGAGATTTTTCGCTTCGCTGCCGAAAGTGGCAAGGTCGGACGGGATAATATCCATGTCATAGCCGCTGCGTACCGCTTTTTTCTGTTCCTCGATTTTCATTTTGTCAAGGTCGGTGATTTTCCGCTTGATTGTCTTTATGGCTTCGGTCTGGTCGATACTGTGGATATGCAGATTGACGATAACGCCCGTTTCCAAGTCCAGAATATCCGATAAGATACGGTCGTTTAATTCCGGCGCAAGGATTTCAAGGAATGAAACCGCGCCGATTTTGCGCCCCATGCGGAAATACCGCCCCTCGCCAAAACGGAAAGAGGACGGGGCGATAAAGTCCTTTGTGGAAAGCCCGGACGGGGCAAGCCATGAAAAATCAAAGGCAAACTGCCCGCCCTCCGGGTGGAAAATGCCATGCAGCATTTTAAGGCGTTCATAGCCTGTCATGGGGCGGGCAGACACGCCCAAGAGCTTAAAGTTGTTGAGTACGTCCGTTTCGATACGGGCAAGGCGGGATTTCGCCGCGCCCAGACTGTCGGCTTCAATGGCAAAGGTGATATATTTTGCTTTGACAAGCCCGTTGTTGCCCTTTGCAAGCTGGTTTTTCAGCATATCCCGGTATTCTGTGCGGATAGAGTTGAAAGCGTCCTCCTGTGCCGGGATATTGACCGCCTTTTCCGCTTCGCCCCGATGCGTCCCCTGATTGATGAAAGAGAGCTGCACCGAAACGGAAGCGTCAAAGTAGTTGAGGAAGTCGCACCAGTTCTCAAAAATAGCGGTCTTGTCGTCTGCCTGTGCAAGCTGATAGTTAATATCTTCAAAGGCGACGGTCTTTGAGTATTTGCGCTCCGTAACCTTGCAGATACCGTCCGGGTACATCTGGATATATGGGATTGTCTGCTGCGCGGTGTGCGCTTTCCCGTCGCCCTTTGCCTGTCTGATGATTTCCGCAATCTGCTTTTTCTCGGCGCGGGTGAGCTTGCGGGGCGGGTTAGGCTTTGCGCTTCCCGCCGCGCTGTTTCTTCGTGTTTCCTTTTGCAATCGCTGATACCTCCTTTTCAAGTTTTCTCTGCCGTTCTAAGACGGAATAAAAGTTGTCTGTCCTGTATGGTCGTTCTTTGGGGGCTATGAATTTCGTCTGAATGATGTTCTTCACCACTACTTCAAGGGGCTGTCCATGCTTTTCATACATGGCGAACAGGAAACAGGGCAGCATGACAGCAATCATAGCCATAGACGCAAGGCTTGTGCCTGTGCTGTCTTTGAGCAGAAAGAAAAGCGGCAAGCCGAACAGGAGAGCCGCCGCAAAACATACAATCTGCCGTTTGGTAAGGTTGAACGCTACTTTTGTCTTGACTTTGGATAAGTCTTTGGGTACGGGTACATACGCCAAGAAAAAACCTCCTTTCTCTGGGTTTGGTGTTGCTGTAATTTTCCATAAGGGTAATCAAGGCAAAGGTCAATCTATGCCCTTTGCCCGCCCGTATTATATGGGGGGTTATCCGCGTCAAGGTCGGGTCGTATTTTCGCCGCTTCGCTTTGAAAATCTCCACCCTGCCCTTGACACGCCGCTAATGCGCGGAAAAAATCGACTTCGCCAGTGCGCCGGATTTGAACAGGGAGAAACAGAGGATAACGGTGTAGGCTGCAAGGGAGAATATCGCGCTGTGCAGATTGTCCGCTATTATCATGTTGTTTACCAGAACCGCGTAAATGCCGACGCATATCATTATGAGGAAGCCTTGAAAACCGATAGCGAACAGGGATTTTAGGTAGTTGTTTCCTATCTGCCCCCATTCCCGGTTCGTCATAGTTGCAAACGGGATAGGCGATACCGAACAGTAAAGGTAAATCTCTATCATGCGCCCGTAGAGGATAACGGTTATCAGTACGGACATGATTTTCATGCACAAGCTCACAAGGCTTGTTTCCATGACAAGTAAGAGCAGTTCGGGGATTTCCATAGCGTCAAGCCCGCTCTGCATGGAAGCAAGGGCGGCGGCAACATCAATCTCTGTGCTGCCGCCGATTACCCCCGCCGCGCCGGAAACAACGTGCTGCGCCATATCGAACACCGCCATAGTGATGTCAAAGGTGTGCGTCACAAGGTAGACTGCCACAAACGCCTTGAACACCCACTTGAAGAACATGGAAGTGTCAACGTCGTGCATATTGTTCTTTTCCGTTACCATGCTGATAAGCTCATAGCATAGGACGTAGGTAATGACAAGCCCCGCAATGGGTACGATTACATTCTCACTAAGCGTCTGTATCATGGAGAATATATTTGCGTTCCACCCTTGCGGGGTCTGCCCTACCTCTGCGGCGATAGTGCCGACTTTCTCGTTTACGTCCCCGAACATAGTTGACAGATTACCGTTTATGGCTCCTATGAGGATTTCCTTTATCCATTCGTTAATCGCGTCAAGTATGCTCTGCATAAGCCTTTACCCGCGCTTCTTAACCGAACAAGCCGGAAAGCAGCGGTACAAGGGTCATGCCGATAAGGGCAACGCCGCCGCCCGCCATAAGCTGCTTCATGCCCTGGCTCTTCGCGCCCGGATTGTCATTGCCGTAGCCCTCCATCAGATTGATTACGCCCCAGATACCAAGCCCGGCTCCAAGTGCTACAACAAGGGTCTGCAAAACGTCTACTGCGCTATTGAAAAATGCCATAAATATATCCTTTCTGCCGCGTCTGCGGCTGTCCGGCAAGCGGACAAAAGGCGGTCAGCGTATGGTCGCCGCCGCATAAAAAAACCGCCCTCTGGTAAAGGCGGCTGTCCCCGCGCTGCGTAAGTCCTGCGGCGCGGCGGTATTCAGTTGTAAGGGGGGCGGCTCCTGCCGCTGTGTACTGCGCCGGAAAGTGGGGGCGCGTATCATGTAGCCGGTATGGATAGATGTGATTGCTTCAATCGCTCCTTTCTGTGTCCCGCTGTGCTGCCGGACGTTTTTTTCAGACTTTCGGGAAGTGAATAGCTTGCGCAGCAAGGTGTTCGCTTCCCACAAGTTCACAAAGGGGTAGCTGCCGCAAGGCAGCGTAGGGGAAGTGTAGCTTCCCCTGTCCCCCGGCGGTCTGCCATGCTGTCATTGTTGCGGGATAAGCCCCCGGCGCGTGACATACTCCGTTGCAAAGCGGCGGTGTTCCGCTTCCTTTTCCCGCCAATACTCCCATAATGCAGCGTCGGCGGCTTCCGCAACATTCATTAAAAACCGTTCAAGCTGCTTTTGTTTTTCCTCTGCGCTACGTTTCCTCATGGTCTGCGTCCTCCTGTAAGTCTGCTGCGTCAATCTCGTAATAGTCAAAAACCTCGTCGGGCTTGACAATGGCGGGGCGGCGTTTAAGGTGCTTTTCCATGTCAAAGGCGTTCTTCGGGTCTGCGTCGGACAGGTACTTGTATTTCGGGTGCTTCGTTATGTCGAATTTGTCCGAAAAGAACGGGCGCACCCCTCGTAGCTGCAAGATACATTTCCCTCCGTCCATGACTGCGATTTCATCTTCCGTCATAAGCTGCTTTCCCAATTTCTGATAGTTCAGCCCATGCGAAAGCTCCCGCCCCCTTGTTTCGGAAGTGTTGAAGCTGTCTATCGTTTCCTTGCCTAAAATCTCCGATATTTCTTTGAGCGTCGTTTTTTCCTTGCCGCCCAAGAAAAGGGTGGTGTCGCAGTTGCCGACTATGGTATCGGCGTTGTCCTTGTAGATTGCTTTTAGCTGTGACTGGCTCTGCAAGATGATTGACGCGGATATTTCCCGGCTCCGTATCGTTGCAATGAGCTTTTCAAACTTTGGTATCTGCCCGATATTCGCAAATTCATCAAGTAAGCACCGTACATGGACGGGAAGCCGCCCGCCGTATTCATCATCTGCCTTGTCGCATAAAAGGTTGAATAACTGTGTGTAGAGAATACTCACGACAAAGTTAAAAGTATCGTCGGTGTCGCTGATAATGACGAAAAGGGCGGTCTTTCTGTCGCCTATGGTGTCAAGCTCCATTTCGTCGGTTTCCATAAGCTCCCGCAGTTCCTTAATGTCGAATGGGGATAACCTCGCGCCGCAGCTAATCAAAATCGACTTCGCCGTTTTGCCCGCCGCAAGTTTGTATTTGCGGTACTGCTTGACCGCAAAATGCTCCGGGTCTTTTTCTTCCAGACGTTCAAACATGAGGTCAACCGGGTTCTGGAAATCCTCGTCGTCCTCGCGGGCTTCCGACGCATTTATCATTTCAAGCAGCGTCGTGAAGTTTTTCTCGTCCTCCGGGGCTTCATACCAGATATAGCCGATTAGCGCGGTGTAGTAGAGCTTTTCCGCTTTCACCCAAAAATCCTCGCCGGATTTCTCCCCGTCGCCTTTTGTGTTGGCGATAATGGTATTGACTAACTTCAAAATGTCCTTTTCGCTCCGCAGATAGGCAAAGGGATTGTATTTCATGGATTTTTTGGAGTTAATCGTATTTAGCACTTTGATACGGTATTTGTACCGCTGTAACATTTTCCCGGTTTCCAAAATCAATGTTCCTTTTGGGTCAGTGACGATATACGACGTTGGAAAATCTTTTGAGCTGCACTGCATAAGCGACGGTTTCACAAAGAACCGGGTCTTGCCGCTGCCGGAACCGCCGATTACAAGGATATTTTTGTTTCTTGCGTATTTCGGCTGCTTCGGGCGGCTGTTCATAGTGAGCCGTTCCGTCTGCGTTAAGGGGATATTGTTCTCAAATACCGGGTCTGTGTACGGCTTTATATCGTCGGCGGTTCCCCAACGCGCCGAACCGTATTCTGTCCCGCGGCGGTATTTCTTCGCGTTTTTGCCTTTGGTGTAGATAATCAGCCGGACAATGACCGCCCCCGCAATGCCGACAAGTAAATCTGCCGGGTGGAAGCTCGGCGCGATACTGGAAAAGGCGGCGGTAAAACCGTCCCCAAGATGTAGCAGCTTTGCGCTCGCGTCCGCGCCGGGGGAGAGCCGGACAGCCGCGCCCGCTTTATCAAAGAGCCAGACAAAGAGCAGATAGGGCGCGTTTAGGATAAGCAGCTTCTTGATTTCCGGCTTCATAGCGATACCTCCCTGTCCTTGTTCTTGACCTTTGCCCGTTCCGCATTTCTGCCCTGTGCGGCTTCTTTGAGCGTAGAGAGCAGCTTTCGGATTGAGGGATTTTTCTCCTGTGTCAGCTTCTTTGCGGAAAATTCCTTAAAGGCTGCGGTCAGTACGTCCGCGTCCCGCCCCTTAAAGAAAACAAGATAGCGGGGCGGGTTTTCCGTTGCGTCCTTTTTCAGCGCAAAGTCGATACCGTACTTTTTTGCCGTACTCTCAAAGGCTTTGATATTGCCCTCGGTAATCTCAATGTTGGAAACGCCCGCGTTCTGCTTCATAAGCTGCTTTAAGCTCTGCTTGCCCTGTGGCGGTTTTGCAAGCTGCTTTTTGCCCTTTGACAGTATGGCTTTCATTGCCTTTTGAAGCGTCTGGGCGGTCAGCTTCCCGGTCTTGATGTAAAGGGCTATGGTCTTTTCGTTTACTTCGTCCTGCAATTCCTCGCGTCCTCCTTTCGCGTTTCTTTACGGGGCGGCGGTCAGATACGCACCCGCAGCCCGTTCAAGTCCTCGGCTCTGATACCCACAAGATACCAGTTGTCGCCGTACTCAATCCGGGTAGGCTTCCACTTGCCCCGCACGAATACGTCAAAACATTCTCCACAATGCAGCCCGCCATAGTAGCTGTTTAAGTCAAAGCGGATGTCGTAACGGTCGGTGCGCTCGTCAAATACCAATGCTCCTGTCATTTTCTGTGCCATAATAAAATCCTCCTTTTGTGGTTGTGGGTGGTTACAGGCTTTCGCCCTCGTTGCATGAATAATAGTCCGGGTCGCCGTACTGCGGCTTCTTCGGTGACAGTGCGCCGCTTGCCATGTCATGGGCGACAAGGGAAGTGTAATAATTGCCGATTGTGGACGGGGCATTGAAAAGGGCTGCTTTCAGATATTGCTTGATGTTGCGGATTTTCGTTGTGTTCTCCCGCATACAGTCAAGCACAAAGCGGATATGCTCGCCGTCCAGTTTCATAAACTTAGATTTCACAAGCTCTGCCGGGTAGTCGTCCCCCGCAATCCGTACCCGCTTTCTGGCGGTGCATACGGTTTCAAGCATGAGGTCTACAATCTCGTCAAGCCTGTCTGTGTCAAACTTCATGTCCTGTTTGAGAATGTCGTAGTCGATATTGTCCTTGATGATTTCCCGGTATATATCAACTGCGCTCTGTGCTGCCGCTTCCGTTCCTTTCCGTTCCGGCGGCGTAGCCGCTTCTCTGCAAGGAGAGGGGTTAGGGGAAAGGATAGGAATGGAATGGGTACTTTGTTCATCAGTAATTATTTTTTCTTTTTTTGGTAAGTCAGTTCTTTGTATATCTTTATTTAATTGCGTTGGATTTTCCAACGTAGGTTTTTCCAATGTTGGTTTTTCCTGCGTTGGATTTTCCAATGTTGGATTTTCCAATGTTGGTAAATCCGGCGTAGGCGGCTGCGGCTGCTCGAATATCACATAGTCCGCGCCCCGCAAGCGTCCTTTCTCGTCGCGCTCCCTTGAACGGACGATATACCCGGCGCGTTCAAGTTCCTTAATGGCTTCGCGGATAGCGTCTATCTTCTCCCGGTTGATAAGGGATAAGCCTTTCAAGGTGTAGTCCCAATCTTCGGGGAGTGACAGCATTTGCGACAACAGCCCCTTTGCCTTTAGGGAAAGCTCCTTGTTGCGTAGGTGGTGGTTGCTCATTACGGTGTAGCCCTTGTTCCGTTCCACTCTGAAAACTGCCATAGTTCATAGCTCCTTTGCTTTGGATTTGTTACGCAGTAGAAGCGCGGTTTCGGGGAATAAGGTATAAATCCCTTGCCGCGCCAGATACACACCCGCAAAACCGCTTGTAGCAAGGCTTTTTCTGCCCCTACTGCGTAACAAAGGGCATGAAAAAAGCGGCGTTCCTGTTCTCCCATGTAGAGAGTAAGAAACGCCGCTTCTGCGTCGTATTCAGTTTTTAGTACAATACCCTGCTTGTCCGTCGCTCGAAAAACCTTGATTTTCCAGTGTTTTCAAAAGTATCGTTATCTAACGTCAGCTTTTGACAGGCCGGAATTTAAGCGGATGATG
Organism: Clostridia bacterium; assembly: GCA_910576325.1. Taxonomy (GTDB): domain Bacteria; phylum Bacillota; class Clostridia; order Lachnospirales; family Lachnospiraceae; genus Laedolimicola. Next base: position 7,248 of record CAJTIM010000027.1, on the reverse strand, counting down.
AAAGACATAGAAGCCGGTCATGTAGACTGTGTGATAGTAAAGGATTTGTCCAGACTGGGACGAGATTATATAGAAGCCGGGCGGTTGATTCAAAAGACCTTTCCGGCTTTTTCCGTGCGCTTTATTGCATTGACAGACCATTTTGATTCATTGACAGCGGATTATAATGAAACATCCTTAGTAGTGCCCGTCAAAAACTTTGTCAATGATTCTTATTCCAGGGACATATCCGGAAAAGTGCGGAGCCATCAGAAAATCAAGAGAGAAAAGGGAGAGTTTATTGGATCCTTCACAGTTTTCGGGTATAAAAAGAGTGAGGATAACAGGAATCAGCTTGTTCCGGATGACTATGCCGCTGACATTGTGAAAAAGATTTTTGCATGGAAAATAGAGGGATACAGTAATCTTGCCATCGCAAAACGGCTGGATGAAATGGGAATCCTCTCACCGATGGAATACAAGAAATTACGCGGTGAAAAATTTCAGACGAGTTTTGTAACCGAAGCCAAAGCCAGATGGTCGTCCGTTGCCATAAAGAGGATACTGACGAATGAGTAAGGGTGCCAAAAGCCCACGAAGCAATTATTTCGAATGAAGATTTTGAGATTGTCCAGGATTTGCTAAAGGTTGATACCCGTGCGGTAAGCGGAGAAAAGAAAGCGCATATTTATGCCGGCCTGTTGCTCTGCGGCGATTGTATGGAGCCGATGACACGGCGCATAAACAGATATAAGGGGAGAGAAACCGTTGCCTTTATCTGTTCCACCCAAAATAACGGCGGCAGCTGCTCCAGACATGCCATTTCCGAAGAAGATTTAAACTTCCTTGTATTGACGGGACTAAGACAACAGGTGGCGCTTTTTTTGGATAAGAGCAGGGTTCTTGAGAAAATAGAGCAGATGGAGATTCATTTTGAAGAAGTGGCGGCTTTTGATAAGGAAATACAAAAACTGCACGGTGAACAGGACAAATACCTGAATCTTCGGGCAGCGCTTTACGAGGACTTGAAGAAAGGAATTATCACAGAGGAGGATTTTAAAAATTTCAGAGAAATTTATGAGAAGCGTTACCGGGAGCTTCAGAAGTCCATCAGCAGTCAGGAGGAGACCATAAAGAAGCTTTTCCAGTCGGGAATTACGGCAGGAATCAATCTGGAACGGATGAAAAACGTAATGCAGATTACGGCCCTTGACAGGACAACGCTTATTTCCTTTGTAAAGCGTATCCTTGTATATGAAGATAAGCGTGTATATCTGGAATTAAGATATAAAGAACTGTTTTCCAAAATGCTTATGCTGGAGGATTATGTCTTGACAGAACAGCAGAAGGAAAAGGAGGCGGTCTGAATGGCAAGAACGTCAAAAAAGAATCCGCCGGCTTTGGATACAAGGGTAAAAAGGCAGTCGTCAAAAATGTATTCCGTCGGAATTTATGCAAGGCTTTCCGTGGATTCGGATGAAAGAAAAAATGAATCCATTGAAACACAGGTGGAAATTGCAAAGGAGTTTATAGGCCAGCAGGGAGACATGATTTTATATGACAGCTACGTAGATCTCGGCAAGACCGGAACAAACTTTAATCGGGAAGGCTTTGAACGCATGATGCGTGATGTGAGGATGCGGAGGATAGACTGCATCGTTGTAAAGGATTTGTCCAGGTTTGGCAGGAACCATATTGAAACCGGAAATTATATTGAAAAAATATTCCCATTTATGGGTGTACGCTTTATTGCCGTTACCGATAATTTTGACAGCATGAACATATCCGGACAGGATGAGACATTAAGCGTAAACCTTAAAAATCTGATCAATGAAATGTACGCAAAAGACATTGCCCTAAAGGTAAAATCCAGCAGAAAAGCGCAGTGGGAGCAGGGCAGTTATATGGGCGGTGTTCCGCCCTATGGATACAGGATTAAGCGGATAGACGGCAAGAGATGTCTTCTTGTGGAGGAGATTACATCGGATATTGTAAAAAAGATATATGATTTATTTCTTTCCGGCAGAAATATGGCAGAGATTGTTGTATGGCTCTATGAAAATGGGATTGTCAGGCCGTCGGAATATCATAGGACAGGGCAGATTTACTTTCAAGATAAAGAGAAATCTTTGGAGTGGCCAAAGAGGTCGGTCAAAGCGGTTTTGACAAATCCGGTATACATGGGCTGTCTTGTTCAGGGGAGTACCAGCGGAAAAGATTATATGATGCGCGGCAGGCATGATTTTGATTCTGGGGACTGGTCTGTGAAAGAACACACCCATGAGCCGATTGTCAGTGAAAATGTTTTCTTTGAGGCTGCGGACAGGTTTGAAAAGATGTCAATGTACTGCAATAAGGATGGATTTTCAAAAGCGGTTCCTTTGGACGAGGACATCTTTGCGGATGTGCTTTACTGTGGGGACTGCGGTTCAAAAATGGGAAGAAGCATAGCCATAAAGGAATTAAAAAGGGGCAGAGTAAGAGTATACAGTTATAACTGTCCAAGGCACAGCAGGGTGGACCATCTGAAATGTGCCGGGAAAAATATTACTTTGTATGCGCTGACTGATATCGTAAAAAAAGCAATCAGTCAGGAGTTTTCCCTGTCTGCAATGCGTCCAAAGGAGCTTGTTGAGAGCAGTAACCGGGAAGCGGAAGCATTGAAAAAGGAATGGAATAGGCAGATACTTGACTATGAAAAGAAGCTGGAAGGGATTCGGAGGCTTGGAAGCGAACAGTACCTCAAATACCGGATGGGAGAGATGGATGAGGAGTGCTTTAAAAGTGCAAAAGAAGAAAATGATAAGAGGATGTTGGCTCTTAGACAGAAAAGTGCCGCTGCCGCAGAGCGGCTCAGGACAATTGATTTCGAGACCGCCAAAAAGAATCATTTTCTGAGGACCCTGGTAAAAGGAAATGAAAAGAGCGAGCTGACTGCAGAGGTGGTCCGTACCCTGATTCAAAGAATAGAGGTTTATCCGGATCACAGAGTCAGGGTAATCTTTGCTTTCAAAAGAAAAGATGTTCTGCCGGGAAAGGGGGGCATTTAATATGAAAAAGTACCGGATTGCAATTTATATCCGATTATCTAAAGAGGATGACAAGTGCAAAGCAGAAGCATCATCCGAAAGCAGCAGCATTACCATGCAGAGAATCCTTTTGAATCAATATGCTGCGGAGCATTTTGAAGATTATGAACTGTTTGAGTTTTGTGATGACGGTTATACGGGGACAAATTTTGAACGTCCCGGTATGCAGGCAATGCTGGAAGAGATTCGAAACGGCATGATAAATTGTGTTATCGTGAAAGACTTTTCAAGATTCGCAAGAGATTATATTGAGCTGGGGGCTTATCTTGAGCAGATATTTCCTTTCCTTGGAGTCCGTTTCATTTCCATAAATGATAATTACGACAGTAGTAATTATAAGGGAAGCATTGCTGATATTGATGTAAATTTTAAGAACCTGCTTTATGATCTGTACAGCAAGGATCTGTCCGGAAAAGTGCGTTCGTCTCTTGCCATAAGAAAAGAGAAAGGAGAGTATGTAAGCGGTAACAGTCCCTTTGGTTATGAAAAAGATCCGAAGGACAGACACGCTCTGCTGATTGCAGAAGATGAAGCGGAGGTTGTCAGACAGATTTTCTCTTTAGCCGTGCAGGGACATACATCCATAGAGATAACAAGGATGTTGAATGAAGCACATGTAAAGACTCCGATTGAATTTAAAATTGAAAAGGGACAGACAAGCAGGATTCCCAAGGCAGGAAGATTTCTGTGGAATACCAGTACCATATGCGCCGTATTAAGGAATGAAATATATATCGGAAATATTGTGCAGAAAAAGTATTACAGAGATACCGTCGGGGGCAAGAACCATATAAAACCCCGTGAAGAATGGATGATTACATACAGCCACCACGAACCAATCATCGACAAAGAAGTGTTTGACAAGGTACAGGAGGGGAGAGGAAAGAAAGTAACGCCGCAGTATCGTTCAACGCATCCGCTTGTCGGGAAATTAGTGTGCGGCTGTTGTAAAAGGAATCTGGCATATAGGAGAGGATTAAACCCATATTTCACTTGCGGCTATCGCTATGCAGATACAATGGAGCAATGTGTCATAAAGGTAAATGCCATGTTTATGGAACAGTATGTCCTCTTTATGATGCAGGATAAGCTGTCTGCGGACGGGGAATTAAAGCGGCTTCATATGGAGAGGACAAAGAGGCTTAAGCAGGAAATTAAGGAATTAAAAGAGAAAAGAAAGGATTTGGAAGCTAGAATAGAGAAGCTGAAACAGCAGAATTTTGAAGCTTATCAGAATTATGCTGCAGGCAGGGCAGACAGCTTTCAGCCAGAAAAATCGATGCAATTGTCCATAGAAAAAGAACTGAAAAGCCTGAATGAAAACCTTGAAACTATGGAAGAAAACTGTAATCATATGAAAGCAGATATGGAAAAGCCGGGTGCTGCAGGCCAGTTCGCAGAGCTGACAAAAGAGATGATAGGACGCTATATAGAGAAGATTGAGATCTATGATGAACAACGCATAGAAATTTTCTGGAAAGAAGATAGGAAAGCTGATCCATTCTGTGAGCCGGAATTTGCAGTTATTTGATACAAAAGTAAGTGTTTTTGGCACTCATGGAACGGCAGGAAGCTGTTTGGAACGTAAAAGCGGTAAAAAATTGAAAAAAAGATAAAAAAATTGCTCTCAGGCACTTGACAGAAAAGGGGGTGGACTACACGCACCCGGATTTTCGCAACGAGGACGGAAGCAGCCGGATTCTGGCTTTGTGGGATCAGACGATTCCCGGGAATCCGCCGGAGGGATATCTCATTGGAACGGAGTACACAAAGGCTCAGATTGATGAGGCTTTGAGAGAATATGATGAAGGAAGGGGAAGGGGGCTTGTACCTAGTGTGGATACAAGCGGCCACGGAACCCGGGTCCTGGGGATTGCGGCCGGAAACGGAAGGGCCAGTAACGGGCGTTACCGGGGAGTGGCAAGCCGCAGTTCAATTCTGGTGGTGAAGCTTGGAGTTCCGAGAGCAGAGGCATTTCCAAGGACAACGGAGCTGATGCAGGGACTTGATTATTGCCTGCGTAAGGCTATGGAATTTGCACTTCCGGTGGCGGTGAATATCAGCTTTGGCAATACCTATGGCGCACATAACGGGACGTCTCTTTTGGAAACCTATATTTCGGATATGGCGAATATCTGGAAGTCTGTCATCAGCATTGGTACGGGAAATGAGGGCTATGCGGCCGGACATACAAGCGGGCGAATGGAGGAAGGAAAGCCTATAGAGATTCCGTTAGCCGTTGGGGAGTATGAGGCGGCTTTGAGTGTGCAGATTTGGAAGTCCTATCTGGATGAGGCGGATATTATGCTGACCAGTCCGGGGGGAAGGCGCGCAGGTCCTATACAGAGTATTCTGGGGCCTCAGCGGTTTACTATGGAGAATACGGAGATTCTTTTGTACTATGGGGAGCCTACGCCCTACAGCTCCTCGCAAGAGATTTATATTGAGTTTCTTCCAAAGGGAGATTATATTGATTCGGGGATTTGGACCTTTACCCTAATTCCGGGGCAGGTACGGGACGGGGAGTATCATTTGTGGCTGCCGAGCAGTGCGGCGGTAAATGGGGCGACACGTTTTCTGTATCCGACGCCTGTGGGGACCCTTACGATTCCTTCGACGGCCAGGAAGATTATTGCGGTGGGAGCTTACAATAGCCGGACGCTGACGTATGCGGATTTTTCCGGGCGGGGGACGGATGGGGGAGAAAGCCTTAGAAAGCCGGATCTGGTGGCGCCGGGGGTGGATATTATGACTACGGTGCCTGGGGGTGGTTATGGGGAAGCGACGGGGACTTCCTTTGCCACGCCTTTTGTGACGGGGGCGGCGGCGCTGCTGATGGAATGGGGGATTACGGATGGGAATGATCCGTTTTTGTATGGGGAGAAGGTAAAGGCATATCTGCAGAAAGGAGCGCGGGCTTTGCCGGCGTTTTCGGAGTATCCGAATCCGGTGGTGGGGGAGTATGGTATTATTGTGCCAAGTTAGTAAGAAGCCAGTAAAATCAAGGGGTTCCACTGATTTAGTCCTAAGTAAAAACGGCTGTGAAAACAGCAAAAGTGATTGGAACGGGCCTGTTTTGAACCGTGAAGCCAGAAATTAAGCAAACTTGACACTATATTGCCATTAAGTAATGCGGTACTATGTTAATGGTGGAAAATTTGAAAGGAAATTGAGGAGGATATCCAGGAGGTCATAAGGACGGGGAAATATTGAGAATATAAAATTTGATTTAGAAGATGCTAGTAATACAGAAAATGCTTTACACTATAAAGAAACAAAGCTATAATTATATCAAAATAATGATATGAGGTGGTATGCGTGATTATAAAAGCATCAGCAGCTTTAAGGAATGATTATTCAACAATTTCCAATATGGCAAAACAAACAAAAGAGCCAATTTATATTACGAAAAATGGTGAGGGTGATTTGGTTCTTATGAGCATTGAGGCTTTTGAAAAACGGGAGCAGGTTCTGCAGCTTCGTGCAAAGATACTTCAGGCAGAGCAGGAACGCTTGGACGGTGCTGAAACAATAAGCGTTTCAGAAGCAAGAAGGCGGTTAAGGGAGAGGGCGGATGGTATATAGGGTGGAAATTCTCCCTACTGCATGGGAAGATTTAAAGCGTATTGAGGACTGGTATCTGATACAATTTGGTGTGGAAACAGCCTTAAAAGTAAGTGAGCATATATTGGATGTAATAGAACGATTAGAAAAATTTCCGGATTCAGGCTCTTTAACACCCGATGACTGGCTGAACCAACAAGGATATCGGATGGTTATATGTAAAAAACATGCGGCTATTTATAAGCAGGTTGGTATGGTAATTTATATTTATCATATTGCGGATACACAGACAGATTATACAAAATTATTCTATTAAAAAAAGAGATGCGTAATAAATCTTATATGACAGTATTATTGTATAAGCCGAGGAGACAAAATCCCTGGCTTTTTTCAGCACGAATTAGTACACTATAAATTAAATGGTAATTTGGCTTTAAACTTTCGTTTGACAAGTATCTATAAGGTAGGTGTTAATAATGTGTAACTATTCAGAGCCAACACTATTCAAAGATGAAATCAGGGTGGCCTGAAATTGCATTTTTGATTGCTTCGTAAGCATTGTATCCCTGCTTATGCGCCGTACCAACGTAGGACATGATTTTCAGATAATCTCTGG
>CAJTIM010000026.1 GCA_910576325.1 Clostridia bacterium | reverse complement strand
TCACCGCCAGCTTTATTCAGCGGCTGCCAAAGTACATGCAAAAAGCATTGGAGTGCGGTTCAGCGGCTGCCTGAGCGCTATTTTGTGAGCTAAAGTATTGATTTTTCAAGGAGCAAATACCATTTTTAATGTGGGAAGTTTGAGTAAAAGAAAAATATGGAGAAATCTCTCAGGTGTGACGGGGAGGTTTCTTTTTTATTACCCTCAGTATCCCTTTGTCCGATGAGGGTAAAACTGTGTATCATAATTTCTTTTCTGAAAATAATATGTTACATACATAAATTAAACAAAAATAGCTTAAGGGGTTCCGCGGATATCAATGATTAACAAAATAGAGTGGGCATATTGCACAAAAAGTACAAATTAATTTCTTGTAAAATACACAAAAAATGATTTTATTAGTTAAAATAGTTAAATAATATATTGACAAAATAAATATGAACAATTATACTTAAATCAATTAATGAATAAATCGAATTCAATATCTGAGACCTGTCAAAAGGAGCAGATTGAATTAATAAAACTATTACAAATTAAGGAGGAAACAAATGAAAAAGAAAGTATTGGGATTATTGCTTGGCGTATCTTTAGCAGCAGGAGTGATGGCCGGATGCGGAAACAAGGAGCCGGAAACACCGAATACACCTGAGACTGCAGAGGCGCCGGAAGAAGCATCAGCAGACGGAGAAGAACATTATGTATTTGGTTTTACGGAGTGGGTGTCCTGTTCCTTCTTTGATGCGGTATACGAACCTCTTGAAGAGATGATTCTGGCCAACGGGGACACAGTTATTCATTCGGAGGGTAAGGCGGACGCAACCTATCAGGCAAGTGTTGTAGAAGACTTTATTGCCCAGGGTGTTGATTTGGTGTTCTACAATCCGGTAGATGCAGAAGCAACCCAGCCTGTTCTTCAGCAGCTTCAGGAGGCGGGAATCAAGGTTGTAAACTTTGATTCCGAGGTGGCTGATTTGTCCATGGTGGATGCATTTGTGGGCACAGATAATTACAAGGCCGGGCAGCTGGCAGGAGAGCAGCTTGTGGCAGATTTCCCGGAGGGCGGAGATATTGCGGTCCTGGATTATCCGGCCAATACGGCAGCGGTAGACAGAGCAAAAGGATTTTTAGATGCCATAGAGGGAAAAGGCTTTCATGTTGCAGCGCAGCTTGACGGACAGGGAAACACAGAGACAGCTCTTTCCCAGGCGGAAGATATTCTTCAGGCAAATTCCAATTTGGTAGCATTTTTCGGAATAAATGATGACAGCGCCCTTGGCGCTTATGCGGCAGTATCGGCAGCCAACGAGGAAGTAGCTGTTTATGGTGTAAACGGCTCTCCGGAAGGGAAAGAAAAGGTGGCGGAGAATGGAATCTTTAAAGCAACCTCCGCGCAGTCTGTTATCAATATGGGAAAACAGAGCGCAGAGGTGGCATATAAGATTTTACGCGGCGAGGAATTTGAAAAGAATGTATCCATTGAGCCGATTCTGATTAACCAGAATAATGTATCGGATTATATTGATGCAGATTGGCAGTAAAGAACTGCGGGGGCTGTCCGGACCGACGGCCCCTTTTATAAAAAGTCAGCATACTAGCGGAGACAGAAAAATGGGGAGGAAAAAAGTTTGAGCATTTTATTGCGGATGAAGGACGTTTGTAAAGAATTCCCAGGAGTCAAAGCCCTTGAGGATGTTCAGCTGGAGGTGGCGGAAGGGGAAGTGCATGCCCTTCTGGGCGAGAATGGAGCGGGAAAGTCTACACTGATAAAAGTCCTGGGCGGAATTTATATAAAGGATAAAGGACAGATATGGATCAATGGCAGAGAGGCAGAGATACGGACGGTTGAGGATGCAAGAAAATACGGCATCAGCATTATTCACCAGGAATTAATGATGGTTCCCCATCTGTCGGTTGCTGAAAATATTTTCCTCGGGCAGGAAAAGACGGGAAGCCTGGGGACTGTTCACTTGAGGAGACAGGAAAAAGAAGCACAGAAGCTCTTAGATGATTTTGGATTGGATGTTTCGGCAGATACCTTGTTAGGAGCGCTTACCATTGCACAGCAGCAGATGGTGGAGATTGTCCGGGCGGTTTCCTTTGGAGCCAGAATTATTGTTATGGATGAGCCTACTTCTTCTTTGTCGAATAAAGAAGTAGACAAACTTTTTGATACGGTACGCAATTTGAAAAAGCAGGGAATTGGAATTATTTACATTTCCCACAGAATGTCAGAATTGGATGAGATAGCAGATCGTGTAACGATATTACGCGATGGAAAATATATTGCAACGGTAAAGGCTGAGGACACGACAAGAGAACAACTGGTTTCCCTGATGGTAGGACGTGAGCTGTCCGGCTATTATACGAAGACAGATACGGTCAGAGATGAAGTGATTTTGGAGGTAAAGGATTTAAGCGATGGGAATATGGTGAAAAATGTAAGCTTCGATCTGCGCAGAGGAGAGATTCTGGGGTTTGCGGGACTGGTAGGGGCAGGAAGGACAGAAGCGCTGCAGAATATTTTCGGCTTGACAAAGCGGGTAAGGGGCAGTGTAAGGTTCTTCGGAGAAGAAGTTAATTTTAAAACACCCCGGGAAGCGATGAGAGCCGGAATTGGACTTGTGTCTGAGGATCGGAAAAAGCTGGGACTGTTTCCGGATCAGAGTGTGCGCTTTAATATGACCATCGGAGTTCTGGAAAAGTTTATTCGGTGCCTGCACTATAACAGAGCCGGGGAACGTCAGATAACGCAGGAATATATTGATAAAATGGAAACCAAGGTAGCCTCCATGGAGCAGATGATTTCAGGCTTAAGCGGCGGGAACCAACAGAAGGTTATTATCGGCAGATGGCTTTTGGCAGCAGATAAGCTGCTGATTCTGGATGAGCCGACCCGGGGCGTGGATGTAATGGCAAAAGCAGAGATTTATGAGATTATGAATCATCTGGCGGCACAGGGTCTGGCCATTATTATGATTTCTTCCGAGCTTCCGGAGCTTATTAATATGAGTGACAGAGTCGTAGTGATGAGCCACGGCATCAGTACAGGAATCCTCGAAAGAGATGAATTAGATCAGGAAAAAATTATGATGCTGGCAACAAAAGAGCCAGATTTGCAGGAGGAAAATTATGGGAAAGAAAAGTGAAATATCGGAGAAAAAGAACCGGAATTATTTTCTTGCAAATGTGTGGAATGATATCAAACCGCACATAGGCGTATTGGGATCGCTGCTTGTACTCTGTATAGTGCTGACCTGTATTACGGATGCTTTTTTTACATCCAGAAACCTGTTTAATGTGCTCCGGCAAATCTCGGTAAACGTATTTTTGGCCTGCGGCATGACGATGGTTATTATCCTTGGCGGGATAGATCTGTCGGTAGGCTCTGTGATAGCTGTTTCCGGCTGCCTGTGCGCAGGATTTATTACCCGTATGGGAATTCCTGCGATTCCTGCAATACTTTTTGCAGTTCTGGCCGGGGGCATGATTGGCTTAATAAACGGAATCATTATTTCCAAAACAACAATTCCGCCTTTTATAGTCACATTGGCCACGATGAACATCGGACGGGGAATCGCACGTGTTTACACGGCAAACAAGACCATTACCATCAGCGATCCGATTTTCAGCTTTGTGGGAACCGGTTATGTGTTCGGCGTTCCGATACATGTAATCTTCATTATTGTCATTGTTGCTGTTACGGGATTGATTTTAAGCCGGACACAGTTTGGACGCCATATATATGCGGTAGGAGGCAACCGTCAGGCAGCAGTCTATTCCGGTATCAATGCGCCGAGAGTTACCCTGTTTGTATTTCTCTTATCCGGTATTTTTGCAGGCATGGCAGGAATTCTGACAGCGTCCAGAACCTTTACCGGGCAATACTCACTGGGTGAAGGCGCGGAGATGGACGCCATTACTGCAGTTGTTTTAGGCGGCACAAGTATGAGCGGCGGTATTGGAACCTTGACAGGTACGGTGATTGGCTGTGTGATTGTAGGCGTCTTGAATAACGGTATGAATCTTATGGGAATTGATTCTTCCTGGCAGTATATTGTACAAGGCATTGTAGTGCTGCTGGCCGTATTTATTGATTTCTTTAAAAAGAAAGGCCTGAAATTTTAGAAAAGAAATAAAAAGGGCGGAAAGAGTGAAATAGATGTATTTCATGGGTATAGATATTGGAACTTCAAGTACCAAGGCAGCAATTTTCAGCGAGACGGGCAGGCTGGTATCCCTTATAACAAAGCCCTATCATCCGGAAGCGCAGAAACCGGGATTCGCGGAACAGGAACCTGAGATTTGGTGGCAGGCAGTCATTTCCACGATAAAGAAATGTCTGGCAGATTCACAGATAAAAGCGGAAGAGATTCTGGCAATCGGATTTTCCGGGCAAATGCATGGGACGATTCCCCTGGATGCGTCAGGAAAGGCTGTCCGAAAGGCGATTCTTCACTGCGATGTGCGGGCAAAAGATACGGTTTTGGAGCTGCAGAAACAATATGGAACAGAGACCATTTCCGATATTGTTCTAAATCCGCTTTTTCCTGGTTTTCAATTATTAACGCTTTGCTGGATGCGGAAAAATGAACCGGAGCTCTTCCGGCAGGTGAAATTGGTAATCTGTCCAAAGGATTATATCAGATATAAGCTTACCGGCAGCTTGGGAGTGGAGCATACGGATGCATCGGGAACGCTTTTATATGACATGAACCGTGAGCAATGGTCAGAAGATATATTTCAAATACTCCATCTGGATTCGGGACTGGTTCCGGATAAGATACATAGCTCTTTTGATGTGGCAGGGACTCTATGCGCGAATGCGGCCGAAGCAACCGGACTGTCGGAAAAGACTCTGGTGGTTTACGGGGGAGCGGATCAGGCTATGCATTCTCTGGGAAATGGTGTGTATAAACCGGGAACGATGATGGCAACCATAGGAACAAGCGGGCAGGTTCTGACAGTGAGTGAGCAGCCGGTAAAAAATCCCAAGTGGAATACACATTTTTTCCGTCATGTCAATATGCACTCCTGGTATGGAATGGCTGCCGTTCTGCATGCCGGTTCCACCCTGAACTGGTTTCGGAGAAATTTTGCCAAGGATTCCTCCTATGAGGATTTGAGCCGGTTTGCGGAACAGATAAGTCCATGCTGCGACGGGCTTGTATTTCTTCCCTGTATGGGCGGAGAGCGGACCCCCTATATGGATTCGGAGACCAGAGGAATATTTTCCGGTATCAGCATGTCCCACGGGCGTGAACATTTTGCAAGGGCGATTATGGAGGGCGTAACCTTTGCTATGAAAACAGGCATTGAAAAAATGAATCAGCTGTATGGAAGGGCCGACAGGTTAATCTGTGCGGGAGGAGGCGTAAAGGGCAGAACCTGGGCTCAGATTCAGGCGGATATTTATGGAAGGGAGATTTATATTTCCGGTATTTCGGAGCAGGCGTGCCTGGGAGCGGCTATTACGGCGGCGGCAGGAAGTAAGATCTTTCAAAATCTGGATGAAGCATGTGATGCTATGATACAAAAGGAGGATATTGTGATTGAGCCCGACCGGGAGCATACGAAGCGGTATGAGGCGTTTTATCAAGAGGTATATGCACAGCTTTATGAAAAAAACAGGGAACTGTTCTATCATATGAATCATTTTTAAATGGTTGCATTTTAAATTTATATAAAAAGGAGGAAGTTACTATGTCAAAAATCTATCGCCGTTCCGGTGAAAATGCTGCGCCCTGCAGCGATCCGATTCCGCTCTTTGTTGATGGAGTCTATCACGTAATCCATTTAAGTCCCCCCTGGGATTCATTGGGATATATTACACCGGAGATCCGCAGCAAGGATACACAGCGGCATATCAGCAGTACGGATCTGGTAAACTGGACAGTACATGAGCCGGCTCTTTATCCGGGCAATCCGGGAGAAGTAGACGAGGATGGCTGTTGGACCGGAAGTCTGGTCCGCAAGCGCGATGATGGCGTGTTCTATCTGTTTTACTGTGCCTTTGACCATGATGCCGGGAATCCTCAGAAGATTTGCCTGGCGACAAGCGAGGATGGTTATCGTTATACAAAGCGCTCGGACTTTCCGATTCTTCGTCCGGCTTCTTATCTGGAACAGATTGATTATCGGGATTCTTATGTGTTTTGGAATGAGGATGAAGAAATTTACTGGATGGTGCTTGCAGCGAGATACGAAAGCGGCGGCCCTTTCCACAGAAAAGGAGTGATTACCTACCGGACCTCTGAGGATCTGTGGAACTGGAGCGAAGATCATATCTTGTATGCCCCCTGGTATATGATTTGTCCGGAATGCCCGGAGATGTTTAAGATGGGGGACTGGTGGTATCTGTGCTATTCTCACTTTGATCAAAATGCAAAAACTACATATAGGATTTCAAAAAGCTGTCATGGACCCTGGCGTACACCAAGCCTGCCGGGCTTCGACGGAAGACGCTTCTATGCGGCAAAATCTCTGACAGACGGAAAGCGCCGCTTCCAATGGGGAAATATCTATGAGCGGGAAGGGCTCAATAATGAAGGAAAGTGGACATATGCCGGCGACATGGCAATACCTCATGAGCTGCTGCAGCGGGAAGACGGCTCCCTGGCGGTCTGTGTGCCTCATGAGATTGTAGATTCTTTCCATAAGCCTGTGGCAAAAGAATTCTCCCCGGTTATGGGAACATGGGAACAGGGAGAGGACTTTGTAAGGGTAGAATCTACGGCGACCTTTTCTTATGGATTTTTTAAAGAAGAGAGCAGAGATGCCCTGATGTTCCATGCAAAGCTGACATTAGAGGATGGTTATGGCGCATTTGGCCTGCTTCTTAAGAGTACGGAGGGACTTTCTCCTTCCTGGGAACTGATTTTTGAGCCCACCCGCTCCCGCGTAAGCATCACCCGTTATCCCTGTGCACTGGATCCCTTCTGGGAAACCCTGAACCCGAAGGTAAAGGATGCGCCTATGGAGGTGGACGGACCCAGAACCATTGAACGTCCCATTCATATTGAGAGAGGAAAAGAGATTGATGTGAAGGCCTTTGTGGATGGCTCCTTTGTGGAATGCTTTGTAAATGATGAGCTGGCCCTTTCCTTCCGGATCTATGATCCCTATGGACAGCCTTTCCACAAGTTTGGATTATTTGTAGAAGACGGAACCTTAGAGGTGACAAATATAAAATTAAATGAAGAAGACTAAGTTTCGGTCTTAAGTGAAATAATGTATAAAAAGGAGAAGTTTATGGCAATATTCAGAAGATTATCAAACGGCCTTTCATGCGGAGATTCCATTCCGTTTTATCATGATGGTGTGTATCACTTGTTTTTTCTGTCGGTTCCGGAAAATACAGTTCGTTATCCGGAGCGCGTCCGGAACACCTGGCAGCACGTGATTTCGAGAAATTTGACTGACTGGGAGGAGCTTCCGCCGGTACTGCTTCCCGGAGACGGGACAGAGCTGGATCAGGACGGATGCTGGACGGGGTCTGTGATTTATGCGGATGGGAAGTATCATATTTTTTATACGGGATATCACATTGATTCGGAATTTCCGCAGACTATCTGCCACGCGGTAAGCGACGACTGCATTACCTTTACCAAGGATCCCAAAAGTCCCCTGATTGTTCCGGATACAAAATATTATGAGAGCATCGACTGGCGGGATGCCTACATTTTTTATAATGATGAGGAAGAATGTTATTGGATGCTGATTGCGGCCAGAAAAAATGAAGGTCCTTCCAATCGAAGAGGTGTGGTAGTATTGTATACCTCTGCGGATTTGGAGCATTTTGAGCACAGGGGAGTTATTTACGAGCCCTGGCATACCAACTGTCCGGAATGTCCGGAAATGTATAAGATGGGAGACTACTGGTATCTGGTATATTCCAGATTCTCGGAACGGGCACAGACCATTTACCGCGTATCAAAATCACCGTATGGGCCGTGGAGAACTCCAAAATTTGATGGTATTGATAACCGCAGATTCTATGCGGCGAAATCTCTTCTGGATGATCGGGGAAGAAGAATTTACTTTGCCTGGACGCCGGAACGGGAAAAGAAGTCCGATAACGAGCTGTGGCAGACGGGCGGCGACTATGCTGTTCCTCACCAGGTGATTCCTATGGAGGACGGCAATCTGAAAATTGTAATGCCGGAGGAGATTTGTGCATATTTCCGGAAAAAGAAGCTGTCATACTCTTTTACAAAAAGGCTTGGAACGATCCGGGAATATGGGGATAAGGCACTGGAGGTTTCTTCAATCGGCACTTTGTCGTATGGATTCTTCGATGTGGAGCAGAAGAACCTGATGCTGGAGTGTAATATCAAGGCTTCGGACTGTGCGGATTATTTCGGACTGACGATCAATACGGATGAAGATATAGATAATGGATATTTGTTAGCTTTTAACCGTGCAACTCAGATGGTATCCTTAAATAAACTTCCTGCGCCGTTGGATCCGTTCTGGTCTACTCTGTCCGGAAAACCCATTATTCCGGCCGAAGTGGACGGACCGCGTGTCTGTGAAAAGACATTTCCATTTCAGGATGGTGATATCATTCCGGTTAAGTGTGTGCTGACAGATACCATGATCGAAATATTTGTAGGAGAGCAAGTGGCATTTTCTTACCGGACCTATCAGGAGATGCCGTACCGAATCGGTGTGTTTGCGCAGGACTGCAATGTGGAATATCATAATATTTCGTTTACATTTTGTGAATAGGATTACTTTATACCATACATGAAGGAGGCTCCTTCAGGATATGACTGAACGGAAATAAAACAGCAAATTGTACAGTATCCCAAAAAGGAAGAGGAATATCCTCTTCCTTTTTGACGTTCTAAACTATAATAGAGAAGTATAATTGCGGAAAGTGGGTAATTTTAAACAAAAAGTCATGTTTTTATAATTATTTCTACGAAAATTATAAATACAGAAGAAAAATTGATCTCTATAATAAACATAATGAAAAAAAGACAAAAGAAGGTGAAAAGATGGGGAAGGTTCTTTTGGAAATGAAGCATATCAGCAAAAGCTTTGGAGCGGTCCGGGCCCTGAAGGACGTTTCCATAGATCTGCATGAGGGAGAAGTACTCGCCCTGATGGGCGAGAACGGAGCCGGGAAATCCACGTTGATGAACATCCTGAGCGGTTCCTTGCTTCCCCAGGAGGGCGAGATCTATGTGGAAGGCCAGAAAGTCAGCGTCACGGACCCGGTGACCGCCAAAAAGCACGGCATTGCCAAGATCCACCAGGAGCTGCAGGTAGTACCGGAGCTGAACGTGGCCGAGAACATCTTTCTGGGCCGCTGGTTCAAAAAGAAGCTGCCGGTTGTGGACTTTGAGAGCATGATCACAGAGACACAGAAGTACCTGGATATGCTGGAGCTTGACGTAAAGCCCACCCAGAAAGTAAAGGATCTGCGTATCGGAGAGCAGCAGCTTGTGGAGATAGCCAAGGCCCTCTCCTTAGACGCCCGGATTCTTGTTATGGATGAGCCGACCTCCGCCATCAGCGAAAAGGAGGCGGAAAAGCTCTTTACCATCATCCGCCGGCTTCGAAGCGAGGGGCGGGGCATTATCTACATTACCCACCGTATGGAGGAGATCTTCAAGATTGCCGACCGCCTGACCGTTATGAGGGACGGCGCATACATCGGCACGGTCAATGCGTCCGAGACAGATACCGACGAGATCATCCGCATGATGGTAGGCCGTGACGTGAGCGAGCAGTATCCCAAGGACCCCACGGAAAAGGGAGATGTGGCCTTTGAAGTAAAGGATCTCACCTACACGCCGGCGCCGGGAAGCTTCCGCCGCTCCCTTAAGAATATATCCCTGAAGGTGCATCACGGGGAAGTCCTGGGAATCGCAGGACTGGCAGGAGCCGGAAGAACCGAGTTCTTTGAGTGCGTGGCAGGGGTTCACGCAAGGGAAGTCACAGGGGAGATTTATATAGAAGGAAAGCCCGTAAGCATACGAAAGCCGGGAGACGCCATACGTGCGGGAATCTCCTTTGCCACAGAGGATCGCAAGGGCAGCGGACTGGTATTGCAGCGTTCCATCGGAGAAAATATTTCCCTTCCTCTTCTCCGTCAGTTCAGCAAATACTTCGTGATGGATCTAAAGGATGAGGGAAGGGCCTGGGAAGAGCAGATAGAGGCCCTCAAGGTAAAGGCTCCGGGAAGCAGGACCCTGGCAAGCGCCCTGTCGGGAGGAAATCAGCAGAAGGTGATTCTGGCCCGCTGGCTTTTGACCAAGCCGAAGCTGCTTCTTCTTGATGAACCCACCAGAGGCATTGACGTGGGCGCCAAGGCGGAGATTTACCAGCTTATCAATAACTTGGCCAAGGCGGGGATGGCGATTATCGTCGTGTCCTCGGAGCTGCCGGAGGTCATCGGGATTTCCGACAGGATTGTGACCTTCTGTGAGGGAGAGCTGACAGGCGAATTTCTGCAGGCGGAGGCTACCCAGGAGAAGCTGCTTCACAGCGCTACAAAATAAGTTGTGTAAACGGCGGTGCCTGTGCGGCATGGGCGCTGCGGAACTTGAATGATAGGGAGAGGCAGAGATGAAAACAGACCAGACAAAGGTATTAATAAAGAAAATGCAAAGTGTAATTGCGCTGATCCTCATATTTATTGTGGCAAGCGTAATCTGTGTGCAGGATGGAAAAAATGTGTTTCTGGATGCCAGAAACCTGATGAATGTGCTTCGTGCCGTGTCGGAAAACGGCATTATCGCTATCGGTATGACCATGATTCTGATTTTGGGCGATATTGATCTTTCCGTAGGCTCCGTGGTGGGTCTGGTATCCACCGGCTGCGCGGCTCTGATGGTGTGGAACGGCCTGGGTTTTGTACCGGCAGTTCTGGCAAGCCTGCTTATCGGAGCGGCCTTCGGCTTCTTTAACGGCATCTGCATTACGAAGCTGAAGCTCCAGGCGTTTATCGTTACTCTGGCCAGTATGAATATTGCAAGAGGACTTGCAAGATTTTGGGCAAACGGCGTCGGGATTCCCCTGACCTACGGCAAGGGAGAAGGACTTGCGCCGCCACAGTTTGAGGTACTCCAGATGCGTATCAACGGGCTGATACCCGTACCGGCCATTATTTTCCTGATACTGCTTCTGATTTTCCATTTTATTATGACAAGGACGCGGTTCGGCCGTCAGCTCTACGCCATCGGCGGCAACCGTCAGGCATCCTATCTGGCAGGCATCAATGTAGATCGGATCAAGCTGTTTACCTTTATGCTGTGTTCTATGCTGGCATCCGTGGCAGCCATGATTCACGCGGCTCAGATAAGCCAGGGCGGACCGAACGAAGGCTCCGGCTACGAGCTGAACGCAGTAGCGGCCTGTGCCATCGGCGGAACCAGTCTGGCAGGCGGCAAGGGAACCATGCTCGGGACCCTGATCGGAGCGCTGATTCTGGGTATGTTAGACAATGTACTCGGATTGAAAGGCGTAAACTCCAATCTGCAGCTGATGGTAAAGGGCTTCCTTATCATCATCGCCGTATTTATGCAGGCGGAGCGGAAGGAGTAACAGTTATATCATTACAGTGCGCAATCTGCGGGGGTTGATCGATAGCAGCCCCTTGCAGATTAAAAAATAAAAAGCTATCGAAGAAAGAGGAAAGTATGAAAAAGAGAATTTTAAGTGTGGTACTGTGTACGGCAATGCTGGCAGCCCTTTTAGCCGGCTGCGGCAGCAAGGCGGAAGAACCGGCGGCAGCAGAGCCTTCCGGTACCGAGGAGCAGGCGGAAGAACCGGCGCCGGCAGAAGATGAGGAGCCGGCAGCGGACGCAGGAGCAGAGGGAGGCGCAAAGGACAAATATGTGATTGGTATGTCACAGTGTAACTTAGGCGAGCCCTGGCGTGTAGCTATGAATGATCAGATTGCGGCGGCGGCGGAAGCACATCCCGAGTTCGAGATTATCTACGCAGACGCAGCACAGGATAACTCCAAGCAGATCGCTGACATCGAGAACTTTGTACAGATGGGCGTGGATCTGATTATCACCTCCCCCAACGAGGCGACTCCTCTGACCAATGCGGTTACCGCAGCATATGAGGCAGGAATCCCGGTTATCCTTCTGGACAGAAAGATTGACGGAGACGGATATACACAGTTTATCGGCGCAGATAACGTGGCAATCGGAAAACAGGTAGGCGAGTATGTGGCAAACACACTTCTTCCCGACGGAGGAAAGGTTTGCGAGATCAAGGGTCTTGAGGGAACTTCCGGCGGTATCGACAGAGACAACGGCTTCCGCGAGGGAATCAAGGCAAATCCCAAGGTAGAGATCGTAGCGGCCAACAATGCGGACTGGCTGCGTGAGAAG
This sequence comes from Clostridia bacterium, assembly GCA_910576325.1. Lineage (GTDB taxonomy): Bacteria > Bacillota > Clostridia > Lachnospirales > Lachnospiraceae > Laedolimicola. Next base: position 52,009 of record CAJTIM010000026.1, on the reverse strand, counting down.
GCTATCACCGTTGCGGAGGAAATGCTGCAGACCAATACCGAGATCGACCTGTTCTACTGCCTGAACGATCCGATGGCAGAGGGCGCTTACATTGCGGCCAAGAACGCAGGACGCGAGCAGGATATCATCTTCATCGGCGTTGACGGACTTCCCACACCCGACGGCGGCATCCGCAGCGTAATGGAAGGCAGATTAAGCCTGTCTATGGTATACCCCACCGGCGGCGCAGAGGCAATTGAGAGCGCATATCAGCTTCTGGTTGAGGGGAAGGAGCTTGAGAAGGAAATCACTCTGGAATCCGAGATTATCACTCCGGAGACAGCTCCCGATCTGTTAAAGAAATACGGCGGCGAATAAAAATATTGCTACGGCATAAAAACTGCCTGCAAGGGAAGCGGCCCATCTGTGTACAGCAGGTGGGCCGTTTTCGGACTGCGGCTTTGATGCTCCCTTTCCCTTTGTGCTTTTTTAGTTCACATAATACTTGACGGGATGCCGTAAATTTTTTAGTATAACTACTATACTCTGACGTGAAGGCGGGTGTTTATGAAAAACCTACAGGAATTGTTATTCACAAAAAATCTCAGGCGCTCGTTTCTGGTCTTTACCTTTATGGCAGTTCTGTCCGTAACCCTTGTGCTTACCATGACGGGCAGCAGGATTTATATAGACTCCATTGAGGAACATGCCTATGCCAGCACGGCAGAGATGCAGAATCAGGTGCAGAAGTCCGTGGATCTGAAGCTGGAGGACATTGAGAAAACTCTGAAGCTCTTAGGGGAAAGCCGGGCGGTTCAGGGATATCTTGTAGTGGATGAGGAGCGGGAACAGGGAAAGCGGGTGGAACTTGAGACAGAGGTCCGCAATCTCTTGCTGGAATACTCCGCCGTTCACCGGGATTATCTGAATATCGTATTGGCCAGCAGTCTGGGGCACTATCTGTCCAACGATTCCTACCGGATTCAGAAGCAGGATTTAAGCGAAGAGAAATGGTATCAGGATGCGGTCCGGGCGGAGGGGCGTCCGGTCGTGATCAGCACCTCCATCGGGCGGAATCTTCAGGATTGGAGGAATTACAGCTCCGACAGCTATGTTTCCGTGGCCCAGGCCATCTATGGGACAAAGAGCCAGGAGCTTATAGGAGTGGCTCTGATTGATTTGGATAAGCGAAGCATCCAGAGCCTGGTGGGGGATATCACCCTGGGGCAGACGGGCTTTGTATTTATTATGGACAGCAAGGGAAACATTCTCTATACCCCGGAGAATAAGGTGGTCTACCGCATCAACCCGGCCTGGTTCTTAGAGGCTCAGAGCGGAAGCTTCAAGTGCAGGATTCAGGAGGACCAGTACCGGATCATCTACAACCAGTCGGAATATACCAGGCTGACCACCGTAGGACTTTACGATATGGGAAAAACTATAGAGGGCGTTTCCCGGGTTCAGCGGGTGTCCGTTCTGCTGGCCGTTCTCTGCTGCGGGGTGGCTCTTGTATGGTCGGCACTCTTTTCAAAAACCATTACCACGCCTATTTCCAACCTCTCCCGTCTCATGAAGCGGGCACAGACAGGAGATCTGACGGTGCGGTTCGACAACCATTATCAGGGGGAAATCGGCCAGCTTGGAGATGCCTTTAACGCTATGGTGGATAAGATCAATGAGCTGCTCCGCCTGGTCTATGCGGAACAGAAGCAGAAGCGGGAGGCGGAGATGAAGATTCTCCGGGAGCAGATAAAGCCCCATTTCCTCTACAATACCCTGGACAGTATACAGTGGATGGCGAAGCGGTATCAGGCGAAGGACATTGTGGAGACGGTCCGCGCCCTCTCCAACTTTTTCCGCATCTGTCTGAGCAGCGGCAAGGAATACATAACTTTGCGGGAGGAAATGTCTCTGGTGCGCAGCTATCTGGATGTACAGAAGTTCCGGTATGAGGATTTGTTTGAATACGAGCCTTTCTGCCCGGAGGAGCTTTTGGGCTGCGAAGTACCCAGGCTTATCATTCAGCCTCTGGTGGAAAATGCCCTCTATCACGGAATCAAGGAATCGGATCAGGAGCGGGGAAATATCCGTATCCGGATAGAAAAAGAGGAGCCGGATATCCTGCTGATTCTTGTGATGGACGACGGGGCGGGAATGAGTGCAAAAGAGTGCGGAAGGCTTAACAAAATCCTGCGGATGGAGGAGCGTCCCGAGGAGATAAGAGCCTTTGGGGTGCGCAATGTTCACGACCGGATTCGCTTTTCCTATGGGGAGGCTTACGGTCTTTTCTACCGGCCGGGGACAGGAGGCGGAACTATCGCTGAGATACGGCTTCCGCTGAAGGGCCGGCGTGACAGAAATACGGAGGAAAAAGACGATGTGGAAAATCGTGATTGCGGATGACGAGCCGAAGATACGCCAGGGTCTCAGGGAGCTGGTGGAAAGCTTTGATCTTCCCCTAAAGGTCTGCGGTGAGGCGAAAAACGGGCTGGAGGCGCTCCGCATAGCGGGGGAGGAGCAGCCGGATATTGCGCTGGTGGATATCTGTATGCCGAAGCTGAACGGGCTGCAGCTTTTGGAGCAGATCCGCAGCGTGCGGCCGGAGTGCCGGACCATCATCGTATCCGGCTACAATGAATTTTCCTATGCCAAGGAGGCGATGGCTCTGGGGGTGCGCAGCTATATTCTGAAGCCCATTGAGGAGCAGGAGCTTTACGAAGCCATTCTGCGGCTTACGGAGGAGTTAAGCCGGGAGCGATCCAGGCAGCGCTTTATTGATTTGGCAAACTACCAGCTGGATCAGCACAGAGAGTACCTTCAGGGGGTGTTTTTCAATGATTGGCTTGAGGGGAGGCTTACGGATACGGAGCGAGAGGGGCAGAAGGAGCTGCTGTCCGTGCATATGGGGGAGGATGCGGCTCTGGTCCTCGTATCGACCCAGAATAACCGCTCCTTAAGCCTGCGCATGGGGGACAGCCATATCTCCGATGACGTGTATCAGTTTGCCCTTAAAAATATTCTGGGGGAGCTTTTGGGAAAATGTGATCCGGTCTATCTTTTTACGGACCGGTATCAGAATGTGGCCGGCATTTTTCATGAGAGGGAGGAAAAGCTTGGAGAGCTGCGGCGGCATCTGGAGGGAAGTCTGGAGCAGATCCTGGGCGGAACATGCACCATCGTGGTTCAAAGATGCGAAGAGGCGCTTTTCTCAAAGAATTATGGCGAGGCGCTAAGGGAGGTCCAAAAGTCCCTGGAATGTCGTCCGGCGGTGACGGAGGCGAAAAAGTATCTTTTTGAGCATTTTCGGGACCCGGATATGGATCTGAATCTGGTGGCCCGCTCCATCGGTATCAGCCCGGCCTATTTAAGCCGTCTGATGAAGCAGGAGCTTGGCATGTCCTTTAAGGATTTTCTTACCAGCCTTCGGATCAATGAAGCTATTGTACTGATGCGGGGCACCAGCCGGCCGATCAATGAGATTGCGGATATGGTGGGGTATAAGAGTCAGCATTATTTCTCTACGGCCTTTAAGAATATTATGGGGATATCGCCGTCGGAGCACCGAAAAAACATTGTCTGAAAGGAAAATGCGTTCAGACGAAGGGAGAAGCATTTATGAAAAAAAGGTTCCTGCCGCTGGCTTTGGGGCTGCTGCTCTGTCTTTTGACAGGCTGCCGTGAGAAGGAGATTATACAGGAAAATGAATATGAATACCTCATAGGGGTCAGTCTTTCGAATGTGATGGAGCCGTGGCTAAGCCAGACTATCGACAGCATGACCGAGGAACGGCAGTTGGACAGCCGGGTAAATATAATTTTTAAGGATGCGGCAGGAAGCAGCAGGAAGCAGCTTCAGGATATCGATCAGCTTATGGAATGCGGCGTGGATCTGCTGATTGTGGCCCCCAATGATTCCGAATCTCTGAAGGAAAAGCTGGAAGAGCTTTGCAGGGAGCTTCCGGTGGTTGTGATGGGAGTGGACCCAGGAACGGAGAGTTATACGACCTTTATTGAGTTTAATGATTATGAGATTGGAAGGATTGCCGGCGCTTATATCCTGGAGGAGCGGTATGAGCCGGGAAATGAGGTGATTGTGATTGAAGGCTCCGCCGGTTCTCCCATTTCCGCCCGAAGGCTGGAGGGCTTTCAGGATGCGGTGGAAGGGGCGCTTCCGGAAGAAAATATTCACTATCTCAATGGAGAATGGCTTCGGGATAAGGCGGAAAACCGCATGAAGGATTATCTGGTGTCAAGGCAGACGGCAGATATTGTCTTTGCCTTTAACGATGAGATGGCCTACGGGGCCTATCTGGCTCAGAAGCAGTATCGGGTCAGCGGAATCTGCTTTCTGGGAGTGGACGGCTTTGCGGGGAATTTCGGAGGTCTTGATTTGGTAGAGCGGGGGATACTCAATGCAACCATCCGCTGTCCGGAGATAGGAAGCCTGGCCTGCGAAACGGCCATCCGCATCCTGGACGGGGAGCAGGTGGAGAAGCATCTGGTGATTGAGCCGGAGCTTATTACAGGGGAGGGCGAATAGCCCTCCCCTTAGACGGTAAACCAGGATTAAATAATTTCCGCCAGAAATTCCAGAAGCTGATCCGTATTGAGCGGCTTGGACAAATGGGCGTTCATGCCGCTTTTTCTGGACATTCGCCTGTCCTCCTCAAAGGCGTTGGCGGACAGGGCAATGATGGGGATGCTGTGCAGGAGGGGATCATTTAAGCTCCTGATCACCTGTGTGGTCTCATAGCCGTTCATAATGGGCATTTGGATATCCATCAGTATCAGGGCATAAGTTCCCGGGTCGGCCTGCAGCAGCAGATCCAGGGCAATGCGGCCGTCCATAGCGGTATCCACCGAAAAGCCGAGATCCTCAAGCAGCTCGGATTCCAGTTCCAGATTCAGATCGTTGTCGTCCACCAGAAGAATTTTCTGTCCCTTTAACCGTTCCAGGAGGGCTTCCGCCGCATCTTCTTTTTCCAGGGCATTGGAGCTATGAATCCGCAGGGTGAGGAAAAAGGCGAAGCGGCTTCCCTTCTCGGGAGTGCTCTCTACGGTAATGGTGCCGTCCATCAGCTCTACCAGGCGCCGGGCAATGGTGAGGCCCAGGCCCGTTCCGTGGATGCCGCTGAAGGTAGTGCTCTTGACCCGCTCAAAGGGTTCGAAAATATGCTCCAGATATTCCGGGGCGATTCCGATTCCGTTATCTTCCACGGAGATTTCATAGGAGGCATAATTGTTCGAGGGTGCTTTGCGCTCGGATACGGAGATGTTAATGCGGCCGCCGTCCGGCGTATATTTTATGGCATTGCTTGTGAGGCAGGCAAGTATCTGCTTGAGCTTGCCGGGATCGCTGTATACGCGGGTGTGCTCCGCACCGGACAAATCCATGGTCAGGGACAGATGCTTTTTTTCTGTCTGAGACTCTAAGGACTTCAGAAAGTCCGAAATGAGGTCGGACAGGCAGCAGGGAACATCCTCTGTCTGCAGGGTGCCCGATTCGATTCTGGAAATCTCCAGAATATCATTGATAAGAGACAGGAGCTGGTCGCCCGAGTCCTGAATCTTCTGAAGATATTCGGCAAGCTTTTCCGGTTCCCCCATGTGGTTTTTGGCAAGAGCCGTGAAGCCGGTGATGGCGTTTAAAGGAGTGCGCATGTCATGGGACATATTGGAAAGAAAGGTATTCTTGGCAATGTTGGCCCGTTTGGCATGGTTCAGAGTATCCTCTAAGAGCTTTTTTTGTTCCATCTCATGCTGAATCTCGTCGTCTACCCTTCGGGAACCAATGACAACCTGGGAGCAGGACTCTTGATGCCCTGCATGGGCAATGCGGAGCTGAAAGCACTGGACAGCCTCCGGAGTTTGAATTCTGTAGTTTACATAATAAGTATCCTGGGAAGCTACATTTTTCCGAATCCAGTGGGGATCGAGAGCAAGGGTAATTAAAGCCTGATCCTCCGAATACACCCAGGTTTTTACATATTCTGTGCAGAATTCATGGAAGGAATAGCATTGGGGGCCGGAACCGAACTGAAATTCAATGCGGGAGCTTAAGCGGTAGGGAAGAAGCTTGTCCATATCCAGATCCACATAAAGAATGGCCTCATACTCGCTGCTGAGTCCCTCGATAACGGCAAGCCTGCGCAGCTCTTCCTCGGACTGCATTTCTCTTTTTTCCGTGGCATCGCCCACAAAGACGTAGAAGATGTCACCGGCAAACTGACTGCGGATGAAATGACCGTAATCCTCTACCCAGCGAATCTGACCGTCCTTTCGGATGATACGGTACTCCACATAATCCAAATCATACTGACTTTGGCTGATTTGATCGCGGATGCTGCATTCCACGGCCTCCAGATCATCCGGATGCACCAGGCCGGGGAAGGTGTTGCCCGTTAGTTCCTGAAATTCCTTAAGTGTATCACAGGCAAAAAGCCGAAGCATGGCTTTGTTGGCATAGATAATTTTCTCATCCCCATCCGCATGATAAATAAAGAAGCCCCCGGGGATCTCGTCTATAAACTTTTTGAGCTCCTGAGCGGTTTTGAGATCGGCAGTATCGCAAAATGAGGGGGAGTCTCTCTGATCGGAGCCATGCTCCAGGCCGTAAAGCACGGACAGGATGTATTCAATTGGACTCTGGTCGGTTATCACTTGTTTATTCATGCGGTTCTCCCCTCAATAATACATAAATCTCACGGCGTATATCCGCCGCTCTTTTCATACAGGTACATTATAACATCCTTTCACCTGTTTTGGAATAGAAAACTGCGCGTTGTTGACTTTATTCCGGGCTCTTTTTATAATGATAAGAAAGAAAACATGGAAACAGGAAGGTGAATGATGGCTGCAATAGAAGAACTTGCACTGGCAGTTGAAGAAGGAAATGTAAAGCTGGTGACGTCACTGATACAAGAAGCGCTGCGAAGCGGAGAAGCGCCCAATGAGATTCTGAACCGCGGCATGATTGATGCATTGGGAAATGTAGGGGAGAAGTACCGCCTGGGTGAAATCTTTGTGCCGGAGATGATTCTTGCGGCCCGCGCCATGAAAAAGGGTGTGGAGGTATTGAAGCCGTACCTTATATCGGATAACAACAGGCTCTTGGGAAAAGTATTGATTGGGACGGTGGCAGGAGATCTCCATGACATTGGAAAGAATCTGGTAGGCATGATGCTGGAAAATGCGGGCTTTGAGGTGGTGGATCTGGGGATTGACGTCTCTGCCCAAAAGCTGATTGATTCCGTTGCCCGGCATCCGGACGCGGTTCTGGTGGGGCTGTCGGCTCTGCTCACAACTACGCTGCCGGCCATGCGGGAGTCGGTACATGCTCTGAACGGACAGGCTTTTCGGGAACGGATTAAGATTATGGTGGGCGGGGCGCCGGTGACGGAGGAGTTTGCAAAGGAGATTGGAGCGGACGGCTACAGTCAGAATGCGGCGGAGGCCGTAGTACTGGCAAAAAGGCTGCTTGGAGAGGATGAGCATGAAATTCATTGATGATATGACGGATTTTATTTTTGTGGAGCATAAACCGGAGAAAGCAGATATTATTTTTATTCCCGGAGGGGATCAGGGAGCTTTGGCGGTGAAGGCGGCGAAGCTGTATCAGGAGGGGTATGCGCCGCGGGTGCTGCCTTCGGGGAGGTTCAGTAAGCCGGTAGGGCGGTGTATGATTCCGGGGTATGAGACGGAGTGGGAGTTCTTGCGGGACATTCTGATAGAGAACGGGGTTCCCGGGGAAGCGGTTCTTGAGGAGAGAGAGGCAACTTTTACTTATGAAAATGCGATTTTTTCCCGGAAAGTGACAGATGCTATGGGGCTTACCGTTGAGCGGGCGATTCTTTGTCCGCAGGCTTGCCATGCACGGAGGGCGCTTTTGTATTATGAGGTTTTGTATCCGGATACGGAGTTTTTTGTTTGTCCGGCGGTTACCAGGGGGATTAGCAGGGATAATTGGTTTTTGGAAGAGGATAAAATTGATGTTGTTCTGGGAGAATTGGAGAGATGCGGGAGTCAGTTTCATGAGATCCTAAGGCAGTATGGAGGGACAGGCAGGACAGCAGCAGAATAAGGAGACAGGCTTTTCCATATCCGTTGTTCGGACGGTTCGTGTACAGGCTGTCTGTTCCGAACGGACATTGGATATTGGAAAAGCCCGGAAGTAATATCAAGCTTTTTTAGTTTGGGAGGGCATGGGGATGTCTGGGGTTGCGGTTTGGGCTTCGCGGTAGGCGGCGCGGGCTTTCGCCCGTTTTACTTTTAAAGCCTCGGGGGTGGATTCGGCTTCCTGACGGGTCATTTCTCTGTGGGTCAGGGCGGCTTTGGCTTTTTCGGTTTCCACTTCTTTTTCCTTTGGAATGTCTTCCGAAGGGGCTTCGTTTTCTTCCTTTGGTTTGTCGGTCTTGGTGGGATCTTCGATGCCCAGTTCTGCCTTCTTTGCTTCCTCCAACTCTTTTTCGGCTTTTTGCTTTTCGGCCTCGGTGGGGAGCTTGGCATATTTGCCGCTCTCTATGAAGTCCTGGGTGGACTGTTGGAGAGCCATGTTTTTGCGGTGCTCGTTCCAGACCAGTTCAAGCTTTTTGCTCTCCGGGATGTTGGGGTTGTTTTTGATCTCGTTTACGTTGCTTAAGGAGGTGGCGGCGTGGGCCATGCGGACACGCTGGACCTCTTCCTTGGTTTTGCAGCGCTTCAGTTCCTGCTCGTAATTTTTCTGCTCCGATTCCATAGCTTTGACGCGCTGGTAGGCCTGCGGGTCATGATCTCTTAGGTAGGCCATTTCCTCGGCGGTCAGCTTTTGGCCGGAGTTGAGCTTCAGCTCAATCTGGGCGGACATTTTGGTGGTGCCGTCCTTGTTGGCCCTGCGGATCTCTTCCGCCTGCTGCTTTACGGAGTCAGCAATGGTCATGGCGCCGTCGGCCTTGAAGTCGCCGGTTGCTTTTTTCTTCTGCCATTTCATCTGCATTTCCATGTTTTTTGTGTAATTGTTTAAGGATTGGACCGTAAAAAAATTCATGTATGTTTCCCCCCTGTCTGTTACCGAATGAAATCTTTCTGTTTCAAAGGAGCATGGCTGCGGTACGCCTTTAAAGTGTTCCGATTATGAACGGCGACTCAGTGTTCTTATTAAAAATATCGGCGGATTTTGGAAAAAATTAACGGGCGATAAGCCTGCAAAGGGAGCGGGGACAGAATTATTTTGTTTACGGCAGGCCGTCTTCTATAGTATAATGGCCTTCGGAGTAAAAGACAAATGAAGGAAGAGATGGAGATGACAATTTTTACGGTATTTTTTCAAATGCTTGCGCTTTTGATTATGATTGGCGTGGGGTATTTTATTACCAGGCAGGGTATGCTGGACGAGCATACGAACTACCAGATGTCGGGGCTTCTTGTGAATTTGTTCAATCCGCTGCTGATTTTATCCGGTGCGGCCAATTCCGTGGGGCTTATTTCGCCGGGAGATATGAAGACAGTCGGATTGATTGCCGTTGGGATGTTTGCGGTTTTTATTCCGGTTGGCATGATTTTGTCGCCTGTTTTTGAACGGGAACCGGAGCAGCGTAAGATCTTTCAGTTGATGTTTGTTTTTTCGAATTTGGGATTCATCGGAATTCCTGTTGTGTCCGGTATTATCGGAGAGGAATACATCGTTTATGTGACGGAATTTATTCTTATCTATAATGTGATACTTTATTCCTACGGAACGGCCGTGTTAAGCCGCAGGCTTTCTGTTTCTTCCTTAAAGGAAATGCTGAATCCGGGGACTGTTTTCAGCATAGCCGCGATGATAATTATTATATTTGAAATTCAGCTTCCGGATTTTATAAAAACAGCGTCAACCTATCTTGGGAATGTTACGTCGCCTATGGCCCTGATTGTCATCGGATTTACCCTGGCTCAGTCGGATTTGAAAAGAATTTTCTGCCAGCCCCGTCTTTATGTGTTTTCCGTTGTGAAGCTATTGGTCATTCCGCTTCTTCTGCTTCCTCTTTTAAAGCTGGTGACAAAGGATATGCCTTTGATTTCCGTCAGCATGGTGATGCTGGGAATGCCGGTTGGCAATGTTGCCGTTATGATGGGCATGCGGAAGGGAATTGACGGAACCAACGGAAGCGCCGCCATTATTTTGACAACGGTTCTCTGTGTATTTACGATTCCGATTCTGATGTTTGCGGTCGGGTATTAGAGCGTGCAGGGGAGAGAGTATGTAGGGGCATATTAGACAAATAGAGAGACCTAAATTTGTGTGAATTGTATATTGCAAAACCATATATTGTAGGGTATACTGTTGAAAATAAATAAAATATATTTTGGCACGGGAGAATTGAGGTGCAGAAAGATGAGATAAGGAGTTATTTCGTCTTTCTGCATTTTTTATTCCCGTGGGCAGCGAGACAGACGGATACGGCCTGTTTTATCGGGTACTGCCGCGAGGGGGATTTGATTTGAATTCAGGGGGGATTGTATGAAGGAATGTTTGGATGCTTTTGAAAGGATGCCTATTATAGCCGCCGTAAAAAATGAAGAACAATTGGAAGAGGCGTTAAAGACGGAGTGCAGCATATTTTTCCTGCTTTTTGGCGATATCTGCAATATCCATGAGCTGGTTGACAGGGTTAAAGAAAAGGATCGCTATGCTTTTGTACATCTGGACTTGACAACGGGCCTTGCAGGAAAGGAGATTGCGGTGGATTTTGTAAAGAAATTTACAAGAGCCGACGGAATTATCAGTACCCGCCCACAGCTTGTAAAGCGTGCGAGGGTGAAAGGTCTTCTTACGGTTTTAAGGATTTTTGTGATTGATTCCCTGGCGCTGGATAATATCAGAAAGCAGGTTTTTACATGTGATCCGGATTTGGTAGAACTGATGCCGGGAGTGATTCCAAAAATCATTAAAAAAGTGTACAAAGACATACCGGTGCCCATTATAGCAGGAGGTTTAATCAGTGACAAAGAGGATATTATCAATGCACTTTCTGCTGGCGCTCAGTGTGTCTCAACCACATGTGAAAAGGTATGGTCCGAACTGTAGTGAGAGAACCATGCAAATCAGGGAAGGGGGGATCAAAAAGAGATATGCGGGACAGGGCGGCCAAGCTGCCGCATTTGAAAGATAGGATGAAATTTTAGGTTAAGAAAGAGAGGAACAGATGCAGATGGAAATGTAGAACGTCAAATTGTGGCTAATCCAAACATCAAATTAAATCTAAATTTTTTATCCTATTCCCGCAAATTATTCCTGTGTTTTCCGCCATCCCATCAGATTATTCCTAAAAATTGTCCATACAATTATACACGTGTTGCTGGCTGTCAAAGGGATTCATTCTCATGCCGTAAAAGGTGGTAAAAGGGATCATGGTCTGTCACCTCCGTATCTGCCGCTGTAAGGATTGTTGCGTTTGGCCTTTGAATTGGCGGTCTTGTTCGTGGGAGTTACAGGAAAGCGGCTGTCGTTTTGAAGGATAAAAGCGCTTCCGGGCTCCCCAGGCCGGGATTTAGAAATGCGCTGGCTCCCAGCTTGTAAAATCAGGAGGTTTATGGTAGTATGGAGATACGAAAACGGAAGGGAAAGCAAGTGGGAAGATTGACAGTAACGGATAAGCAACATCAGGAAGATTTGCAACGTTTGCGTTTGTTAAGGCCAATCGATGATGACTTTATGCGTTGTTTTTTCAAGGATAACATTCCATTGGCTGAATTTGTGTTATGCATTATCACTGATAAATCGGATTTAATTATTACTGATTGTGAAACACAGAAGGATATGAAAAGGCTGGCTGGGGCACGTTCTATCTGCTTGGACGCATATGGAACGGATTCAGTTGGGAAAAAATACGATCTGGAAGTCCAGAGGCAAGACAAAGGCGCAGACCCACACAGGGCAAGGTATCATTCAAGTGTAATGGATATAGAAAATCTCCATTCTGGTCAGGAATTTAGAGGTATCTAAAAGAGAACCCGAAAGGAGTGAGCGAGATGTGTAAAATTATGGAAGATATGAGGATTGAATCTTTAAAAGAGGGTGCACTTCGTATGCTGGCAGCTGGAAAATATGCTTTGGAAGAAATTGCAAGTATTTCTGGACGTTCTCTTGATGAAGTAAAGAAATTGAAAGCCGAAAGAACAGTGTAAACAGAACTGTAGGCCAGGAATCTAAAAAAGGGCCTTAGCTTATTCTTGCTGAAATTGAACTTGGACAAGAGGAATAAAATGTCAGTAAATTGTCTGGTTGTACGGATAATATAACTTGTGGCATGGTGTCAGTTTGACGAGCAGACAGGAAGAGAGAGGAGAGTTTCTAAAAATGAAAGAACCAATGACCATTGCGGAGAAAAGTCTGGCGCTTCATGAGGAGTGGAAAGGCAAGATTGAAATGAAATCCAGAGTACCGGTAAAGACAAAGGAGGATCTGGCGCTGGCTTATACGCCGGGGGTGGCTCAGCCTTGTCTGGAGATTCAAAAGGACGTCAGCAAGTCGTTTGTATATACCAATCGGTGGAACAGCTGCCTGGTTGTTACGGACGGAACGGCGGTTCTGGGGCTTGGAGATATCGGACCGGAAGCAGGCATGCCGGTAATGGAAGGCAAATGTGTTCTTTTTAAAGAATTTGGCAATGTAGACGCATTCCCGCTTTGCATAAAAAGCAAAGAGGTGGACGATATTGTAAATACGATTTATTTGATTTCCGGAAGCTTCGGCGGCGTCAACCTGGAGGATATTTCGGCGCCGCGCTGCTTTGAGATTGAGAAGAAATTAAAAGAAAAGTGCAATATTCCTATTTTCCATGACGATCAGCACGGGACGGCTGTCATTACGCTGGCAGGCTTAACAAATGCCCTTCGCCTGATTGGAAAGAAAAAAGAGGAAATCAAGCTGGTTATCAACGGAGCCGGTGCGGCGGCAATTTCCATCGCAAGATTACTGCTGCTTGCAGGCGTTTCAAATATCATTCTCTGTGATCGCACCGGAGCGATTTATGAAGGGCGGGAAAAGGGGATGAATCCTGTCAAAGAAGAGATGGCCAGGATTACGAATCCCGGTAAGGAAAAAGGAAGCCTGGCAGATTTGCTGCAGGGTGCTGATGTCTTTATCGGCGTGAGTGCGCCGGGCTGTCTGACGACAGATATGGTGAAGACGATGGCCAGGGACGCCGTTATTTTTGCCTGTGCCAATCCGACGCCGGAGATTTACCCCGAAGATGCAAAGGCAGGCGGGGCCAGAGTCATTGCGACGGGCCGGAGTGATTATCCCAATCAGATTAATAATGTTCTGGCATTTCCGGGTATTTTCCGCGGGGCTTTTGATGTGAGGGCCAGTGATATCAACGATCAGATGAAGCTGGCGGCTGCTGAGGCTCTGGCGGGGCTTATTTCAGAGGAAGAGCTTTCGGAGGATTATATTATTCCGGCGGCATTTGATCCCAGAGTGGGGAAGGCGGTAGCGGCGGCAGTAGCGAAGGCTGCTGTTGAGAGCGGAGCGGCCCGGATTGCGGAATCATAAACTGTTTTCCGATGTATCCGCGGCGTTTGGAATATGGGGCCACCGGAAGTATTGCAAGCATGCTTCCGGTGTATTCTCCGACAGTCCGTATCGGAAATTTTGATACATATTTCCAATACGGGCTGCTGTTATTTTGCCAGATTTTAAATCTATTCCGGATAAACCAGCCGTTCTTCTCTGATTCCGTATAATACCTCATCCAGATATCTCTTTGCCAGCCAGTTCGCCATAGGCAGGTTCATATCCAGATAATTTCCGCAGTCCCTGGCGCAGGCTCCCGGCACTTCCCCGGAGAAATCCCGGATAAACTCCCACATTTCCACCATCAGAGGAATAATGTCTTTTGACTCATAATCTCCGGCCAGAAGCAGATAGAAGCCGGTCCGGCAGCCCATTGGTCCGAAGTAAATGGTCCTGGAAGCAAATTCTCTGTGATTCCGCAGGAAGGTGGCGCCCAGATGTTCAATGGTATGTACCTCCGCCGTATTCATCACCGGTTCCTCGTTGGGGCTGGTCATGCGCAGATCAAAGGTGGTAATTATGCTGTCTCCAACCGGGTCCTTGCGGGAGACATAGACGCCGGGCTGCAGCTTGTTGTGATCAATGGTAAAGCTTGTGATTTTTTTCATAATGATTGTCCTTTCATATTAAGAATGAAAAATTTTTATGTTTTGAATCCTGAAAAGAGTTTACCACATTTGCATGGAAACAGAAAGTCTAACTATGCGCAGATTAAAAAATAAAAGTTATTCTTATAATATTAGTGTTGACTAAACTTGTAAAATTGCATATACTATAGTTGCAGGTAGAAATACGCTGTATACTCGTGTAACCGAATTTGCGTTTAAGTGTCATATTCTGGCACCGGTCACGGGGCCGCCGAAAGGCGGTTTTTTGTTTTTCTTAGAAATAATATGGATTTATATATCTATTCGGATGAGTCAGGAGTTTTTGATAAAGCCCATAATGAGATATTTGTATATGGAGGGCTGATATTTTTAGGGAAAAGGGAAAAGGATGATTGCAACAGAAAATATCTTACAGCGGAAAAGGCCATACGCTGTGGAAGGTATTCGCAGACCGTAGAATTAAAGGCTTGCAGAATAAGCAACAAAGAGAAGGGGAAATTGTATCGTTCTTTGAATCAGGTTATTCGTTTTGGAATTGTAATTAACCAAAAGAACGTATTGGACAGGATCTTTTTGAGTAAAAAGGATAAGCAGCGGTATTTGGATTATGCTTATAAGGTTGGTTTAAAAAAGACTTTACAGAGACTAATCAAAGAAGAAAAGATTAGAGCTGATGAAATTGAAACCGTACATATCTATAACGATGAACATAATACGGCAACGAATGGGAGATATGAGTTGAGAGAGGGACTTGAACAAGAGTTTAAGTTGGGAACTTATAATTTGAGATATGATAAATTCTTTCCTCCGGTTTTTGAAAATATGAAGGGAATAGAGCTGCTATTTTGTGATTCGAATAAAGTGACACTTATCAGGGCGGCGGATATTGTTGCAAACCGTATTTTTTATATGGCACTGAGCAGAAAAATGGAAAGCATGGAAGGAATTTATTTATCCACTTTGCCATAAATCCCTTTGGTGAATCAAAATGTGAATGAATCGGAACCTACGGTTGACGATAACCATAAAAAAGTGCTATGATAAGTCATGCAGGTTTTTAAACCTAATTTATGCAGAAGAAGGATGTGAAGAGTCCGTGGACGGGCGAAGTCGATGGTGTAGCTTAAGACAGAACAGAATATGGATGGATATGGGCTCTTCATGTTTTTGTATATCTTCTTGAACATCGTCAGTTCAGGGAGTGTGTTCTATTGGATATTCACAGTCTGATAAGTGTGCTTAGTCAGGCGCAGCGGTCCAATAAGTGCGAAGGAAGACTGCAATACTGTGGAATAGGGAAGAGCAGACGGACATTCACGGGACCCGGCCGTATTTGTGCGGAAGGGTGTGTGAATGGTTTTGCCATGTCCATCGACGGGAATGGAGGAGATTGACATGGCAATGGGAAATTTTGACTGGGAGCTTTTAGCGGAGCTTTTGGAAAACCGGCAGTTCCGTAAACTTCGGGAGACAATGGCCGAGATGAATGAGGTGGATATTGCGGAGTTCATTGAGGAGCAGGAGCTGGAAAAGAAGGTACTGGTGTACCGGATGCTGCCGAAAGAGCTGGCGGCGGATGTGTTTTCCTTCCTGGAGGTTGAGGACCAGGAGCATATTATCAACAGTATTACGGACTATGAGCTGGGAAAAATCATCGAGGACCTTTATGTGGACGACGCAGTGGATATGCTGGAGGAGCTACCGGCCATTGTGGTAAAGCGTGTGCTTAAGAATGCGGCGCCGGACACCCGGGCTTTGATTAATCAGTTTTTACAGTATCCGGAGAACAGCGCCGGAAGCATTATGACGGCGGAGTACATCGGACTTAAGCGGAATATGACCGTGGAGCAGGCATTTGCCTATATCCGGGAAAACGGCGTGGATAAGGAGACGATTTACACCTGCTTTGTGACGGACAGCAAGCGCCAGCTCCAGGGCGTTGTGACGGTGAAGGATCTGCTGATGAATCCGTATCACACCATTATCAAGGATATTATGGATGAGAATATCATCTATGCGGTTACTACGGAGGACCAGGAGGAGGTTGTGGAAACCTTCAACAAGTATGATCTGCTCTGTCTGCCGGTGGTGGACCATGAGGATCGCCTGGTGGGAATTGTCACCGTAGACGATGTGGTGGAGGTTATGGAGCAGGAGGCCACGGAGGACTTTGAGAAGATGGCGGCTATGCTGCCCTCGGAGAAGCCCTATCTGAAAACCAGTGTGCTGGAGCTGGCCAAGAACCGTATTCCCTGGCTTTTGCTTTTGATGTTTACCTCTCTTTTGACAGGGGCGATTCTTGTGACTTATGAAAATGCCCTTCAGGTGGTGCCGCTGCTGATCAGCTTTATTCCGATGCTGATGGATACCAGCGGAAACTGCGGCAATCAGAGCAGTACGATGGTGATCCGCGGTATGGCGGTGGGAGATATCGAGCTTCGGGATGTGGCGCGGGTAGCCTGGAAGGAGCTTCGGGTGGGATTTCTGTGCGGCCTTGTGCTGGCGGCGGCTAATTTTGTGCGGCTGCTTTTGCAGTATCCGGATCAGCCTTTGGTGAATCTGGTGGTGGTGCTGTCCCTGGTGCTTACGGTGATTCTGGCTAAGACGATTGGCTGTACGCTGCCGATGCTGGCGAAGCGGATGAACCTGGACCCGGCCATTATGGCGGCCCCGCTGATTACGACCATTGTGGATGCGTGCAGTCTGATGATTTATTTTCGGCTGGCATGTGTCTTGTTAAAGATATAATAATTGTAGGAGGATACTTAACAATGCTGGGAGACAAAAAGGTCCTGTACAGCGGAATGCAGGCGACAGGCAATCTGACTTTGGGAAATTATCTGGGAGCCTTGAAGAATTGGCTTACCTTGAGTGATGAATATGAATGTTTTTACGGTGTGGTGGATCTTCACTCTATCACGATCCGCCAGGACCCGGCGGAGCTGCGCAGAAGGGCGCGTGCGCTTCTGACCCTGTATATTGCGGCGGGACTGGACCCGGAGAAGAACTGCATTTATTATCAGTCCCATGTATCGGGACACGCGGAGCTGGCATGGATTCTCAACTGCTTTACCTATATGGGAGAGCTGAACCGGATGACCCAGTTCAAGGATAAGGCGGCAAAGCATGCGGACAATATCAATGCGGGACTTTTTACCTATCCGGTATTGATGGCTGCGGATATTTTGCTGTACCAGGCGGATGTGGTGCCGGTGGGCGTGGATCAGATGCAGCATCTGGAGATAACCAGAGATATTGCGCAGCGGTTTAACGGCATTTACGGAGATGTGTTTACCGTTCCGGAGGCATACATCGGCAAGGTGGGGGCGAAGATTATGAGCCTTCAGGACCCGGAAAAGAAGATGTCAAAGTCGGATGAGAATCCCAATGCCAGCATTTATCTGATGGACGACCCGGATACCATTATGCGCAAGTTCAAGCGCGCGGTGACGGATTCGGAGAGCCGGATCCTTTATCGCGACGAGCAGCCGGGAATCAAAAATCTCATTGATATTTACTGCGCCTGCACCGGAAAGACTCCGGACGAAACGGTACGGGAGTTTGACGGCAGGGGCTACGGAGAGTTTAAGCCTGCGGTGGGCGAGGCTGTGGTGGCTGTGCTGAAACCTCTGCAGGAGCGGGTTGCGCAGCTTAATAAGGATAAGGCGTATATTGATTCTGTTATTAAAAATAATGGGGAGAAGGCTCAGTATTTTGCCAATAAGACGCTGCGGAAGGTGCAGAAGAAGGTGGGCTTTCCGGAAAGAGTGAGATAAGGAGTGTTAGAGAAGGGGCTGAAGCTTGTTTTGTGCAGGTTTTGGCTCTTTTTTGTGTGTGAACAGCCAGACAGAGGATATCGGAAAAAACTGCGGGCTTATTATGCGGCTGCCTGGTTATGGAATGAGGGTAAAATAAAAAATTATAAAAATTTGGAAAAAACACTTGAAAATGTAAAAAATTTCCTGTATACTAAGCTTGTCTTTCATTCAATACGGCGTTTCGCCGCATCAATCCCCAAAAGACAGAAATATTATAAAAGAAAGGAAGAACAAAACATGAATTATCAAGAATTTGTAGGCTCTGTGACCGGTTTTTTGCGGGAGGCGCTTCCCTGCGGCACGGAGCTGAACCTGATTCCCCTGGAGAAGAACAACGGAGTGATTCTGGAAGGATTAACCGTGCGGAGGGAAGGAGAGAGGGCGGCGCCGGCCATTTATCTGGATTCTTATTATCAGGAATACTTAAGCGGCCGTTCCATGAGGCAGATTCAGGAGGCTATCCTGGAGTGCTGCGAGGACAATTGCTTTTCCGTGCATTTTGATGAGAACTTTTTTTCCGATTATCGGAAGGTAAGCCCCACGGTTGTCTACAAGCTTATCAATTATGAGAAAAATCAGGAGATGCTGAAACGGATTCCTCATATACCGTTTTTGAATCTGGCCGTCGTATTTTACTGCTATCTGCCGGATACCCCTGTGGGAAGCGCTACGGTGCTGATACACAACAGTCATATGGAGTACTGGAAAATCACCTGCAGCGAGCTGTACCGGGATGCGAAGTGCAATACGCCGCGGTTGCTGCCTGCGGAATTAAAATCCATGTCACAGGTACTTTCGGAGCTATCGGACGGTTCGGGCGCTTTGCAGGAGGAGGAAATTCCCATGTATGTGCTTACAAATTCCGGGAAATCTCTGGGAGCCGCCTGTATCCTGTACGAAGGAATACTGAAATATTGCGCAGGCCGGATACATTCCTCCTACTATCTTCTCCCAAGCAGTATCCACGAGATGATTTTAATTCCGAAGGGTGCGGTGCCGGATAAGCGGGAGCTGGCGGAGATGGTAAGGGACATTAACCGGACACAGGTTCTGAATACGGAGGTACTTTCCGATCAAATCTATTTTTACTCGTCCGAATCAGGACAATTATCCGTTGTATAAAGAAAAAAAGAGGCTGATTTGCTACGATTTCACAAATTTGTCACATTTTACAGTTGCCTTTTTTTCATAAGTTTGCTACAATCTCTTTATTACGAAAATGTTACATTTGTTAAGCATGTGTGACTAAAAAAGAATTTTTTACAAAAATTAGAATTGAGGATGTGAAAAGATGATAGATAAGAATCAAATTGCAAATTGGATCGTGAAGTACAAAAGACAGACGGCGGTGGGTTTGATTTTGCTTTGCCTTGTGATTGTGGCAGCGATTACCATGACCGGGAAAAAGAAGGGGGAAGCTGCGGAGGCGGAGGCTGCCAATGCGGAAGCGGCCAATGCCGCGGCGCAGGCGGGAGAGGAGGCTTCCGGAGCCGTTGTATCTGCAGCCGGCAGTGAGGAAGGCGTTACGGCCGTAGAGGCGAATATCCTGGAGAAGGATGCCCATGAGGATGTGAACACCATAGTCCGGCAGTATTATGACTATATGTCTGCCGGAGATATGGAGGGTATGGCATCCGTAGTGGATGAGATCAGCGATGATGAGCGGAACCGTATATTGGGTTCACAGGGATTGGTGGAAGGATACCAGAATATTTCCTGTTATACGAAGAAGGGAATGGAAGAAGGATCTTATGTTGTTTTTGTTTATTACGAGCTGAAGTTCCAGCAAATTGAGACTCCGGCGCCGGGACTTTCCCCCCTTTATGTATATACCAATGAAGAAGGAAATCTGTGTATCATGAAGAAGGAAGCCGGCGAAGAGCTGACAGCCTATGTTGGTCAGATAGCCGAAGGCGAGGATGTAAAGGCCCTTCGCGCCGAAGTGAAGGAGAAGTATGAAGCTGCCAAGGCGGCGGACGAGAATCTTGCCAAGCAGGAGGAGCGTTATGTGCGTCTTTCCTCCGAGGAGGAAGAGGAGCCTGCGGAGGTAGCCGATGCCGGAGAGGAAGCACAGGAAGAGGAAGTGCCGGAGGAGACGTCCGAACCGGAAGATACCCCGGAGGAGACGCCCGAGGAGCAGCCGGAGGAGCCTGCGGATACGGGTGAAGCGACTGCCCAGAACCGGGAGACTCGCTTTACGGAGAGCGTGCGTCTGCGTGCGGAGCCAAGTACCGAGGCCGAGTATCTGGGAACGGCTTACCAGGGTGAGCATGTAACACAGATTGAAAGCTATGGGGATGGCTGGAGCAAGATTAAGTACAACGATAAGGAATGTTACTGCAAGACGGAATTCCTGGAATAAATGAAAACGGAAAAAAGCGGCGGAGCCTGTTGAAAGGTTTCGCCGCTTTTTTCAAATGCATCAAGGAGATTTCCAAATAAAGTCTCTTAAAAGCAAATTATACAAGGGTATTGAGCATGGAGCCTACCGCGTAATAATTGGAAAGGTTGTATGCGCCGCCCAATGCAAATTTGGAAAAGATCTCAAAATCATCCAGATCGCTGATGGAATTCGCCTTGCTTTCCTTTTCCGCAACACCGGCGATCTTTTCCACCGATGCATGGTCCAGGATATAGCTGGCCTTGGAAGCTGCGCGCTCCGCAAGTCCGAACTGGCCGCCCATAATATCCTTTACGGAATTGTAATTCTCGTTCAGGGTCTTTTTCAGCTTTTCCTCATCAACCTCAAGGTTTCCGGACTTGTCAAAGCTTAAGCCGATTCTGGCCATTGCATCTTCTGTGGTCAGAGCATTCTTAAGAGAGTTCAGCTGTCTCGCAACGGTAGAGCTGCGATCGGAATTGCTCTCCAGGAACGAAACCGCACTGTTGTAGGCTTTGGCAAAATCCTTGACAGCGGAAATAATATCCTCCTGAGCCTTGTCAACGGCTGCCTGAGCAGCGGCCTTATCCTCGTCGGTGCTTGCCCGCTGAAGGTCCTTCATAGCCGTCTCGTATTTGGAAAATACATTGTTGCGGCTGCCGACGCGCAGCTTATCGGACGCTGACTCCAGAGAGGTCAGGTTGTGCTTATAGCTCAGCAGGAATGTGGAGGTACTGGAAGAACGGGAGGTACTTGTACCGGAGGTAGAAGTACTCGTCGTACTGCTCGTATCCTTTTTGTCTGACGTAGAGGAGGTGCCGGTGCTGCTAGAGGTTTTATTTGTCTCAGAGCTCTCGGATGTGTCGATTCCCAGATGATCCTCCAGCTTTTTCCTGTTTTCATTCGCCTGATCTACCCATGACTGATATTCATTGTTGCTGCCGAAACCGGATACTGCACTGATTGCCATATTCTCAACTCCTTTCTGGTATGAAATACCGAATGATATGCTTATCGGATAAGGAATCTCCGATAAAGCATGATTTTGAAAGAATCTTATTCTTTCTATTATATATATCGGCAGAAATGGAAAAAAGAAAATAAAAATGGAATAAAAGCCCTATATTTTATCCATAAAAGAGAATAAAAGCAGGAAATCTTCATATCCTATGGACAGGTTTTAGTAAAGGATACCTTTATGTCCAAAAGGCGCGGACAAATAAGGGAAAGGAGTTTATTATGCTTACAAGCGCAGATTTGGCGGTGCTCAATGAGGCTTACCGCAACAGCAAAATGGGAGTGGAGACAATCAATGCGGTTATCAGCAAGGTTTACGACGAGGATCTGGCACTGGATCTGAACCGGCAGGCCGTCCGTTTTCTTTCCTTTGAGGATAAGGTGACGGAAAAGATCCGTGAGGCAAATAAACAGCCGGAGCAGGAATCACCGGTGGGGAAGGCCATGCTTTGGACCTCTATTCAGGCCAATACGCTTTTAAATACCAGCACGGAGCATGTGGCGGACCTGATGATTCAGGGGAATACACGGGGAATTACCGATCTGATGAAGGCGGTGAAGGCTAATAAGGGGGCGAAAAAGGAATACTGTGAGCTGGCGGAGGAACTGATGGATTTTGAGGAGAAGAATATTGCGCAGCTGAAAAGTTATCTGAAATAGGTCTTTTGAAATGTGTTTCTGGAAATTATAGTAACTGGAAAAAATTTTCCCTTCATGTTATAATTAAAAATCATATCATACAGATGAGGGGGAAATGTATGCAGTATTATTGGGTATCTATCATATCTATGCTGTTTGGAGTCGGTTTTGGAGCCGTACTCGGCCTGATTCCGGCATCAATTGCCAGGAAAAAGGGGCACAGTTTTGCGCTGTGGTGGTTTTATGGGTGGATGCTGTTTCTTGTGTCCATGATTCACGTGATGTTTATTGCCGATTACAGTGCGGGAACGGAAAAGGAAATGAAGCGGAAGACTGCGGGGCAGGGTAGAATGTGCGCGGCCGCCGCCGGTATGTTTTTTCTGGTTGTGGCTTTTTACCGGTGCTATTGGATCCTTTGGATAAACTATTATACGTCTGTGATTATGCCGAAGGATGTGATATATGCGGCTGTTCTTTTTATCCTGTCTCTTTTCTTGTTTATTGGAAGGAAGAATACGGTGACCTTGGCTGTTTTTGCTCTCTACGGCATTTTTGTTATTTTTTCCGGGAAGCTTTCCGGTCCTTTGGAGCTTGTGGGGATTCTTCTTCTCCTTGGCATGGCAGCGGAGAGTATTCTGCCCTCTTTGCGGGACAAGACGGCCGGAATTATGAGGAAGCTCTGGTTCCTGCCGGGAATTCTGCATTTTTTAGGTTTTATTCTGAAATATGCATTTACGGGCGGATATTATTTTGTTTGGAATTGGCAGGTGGTTTTGATGCATTTGGTCCAGGCAGGCGGATATCTGATGATTGGACTCTGGTTTTTTGCGGAGCAGGGGGAGCGCGTTCCTGCACCCGTGCCGGTGAATATCTATACGGATGATTATCGTGAGAGCGGTTCAGACTTTCCGGCAGAGGACGGGACGAAGGAGGCTTCTTTGCGGTCATACAGGTCCCTGGTGAACTCCGGACTTATGACGGAGGAGGAATTTGAGGAGAAAAAGAGGCAGATGTCGGAGAGATGATGTGTATGTATCTGCTAAAATATCTTCAAGAGAAATAGCCCCCGCCGTTATTGAAATATGTTATATTATTCGGGCATGAGAGAGTAAAGTGGGGGATTAGATACCATTGTACGGATTAGGAAAGTGATTCAATGAAATCAGCGTTTAGAAATATAATGTTTTTTGGAAAAAAACACTTGCATTTTTCGCGCGGACAAGTATATAATAATGACTGACAAAGGCGTCAAAAAGGGCGTATGAGTGATGTTGTGCGCTTCGTTATTTTTGTACGCTTTTTTTGTATTTATCAGAGAGATAGTGAAGGAGGAGAGAAAATATGTCATACGTTGATGAGATTATTGAAGCGGTGGTTGCGAAAAATCCGAGTGAGCCGGAGTTTCACCAGGCGGTGAAGGAGGTTTTGAATTCTTTGAGGCCGGTGGTGGATGCCAATGAGGAGAAGTTCCGCAGAGAAGCGCTTTTGGAGCGCCTGGTTGAGCCGGAGCGTCAGATTAAGTTCCGCGTGCCATGGGTGGACGATAAGGGTCAGGTACAGGTGAATACGGGATACCGTGTACAGTTTAACAGCGCAATCGGACCCTACAAGGGAGGCCTGCGTCTGCATCCTTCCGTAAACTTGGGAATTATTAAGTTCCTGGGCTTTGAGCAGATTTTTAAGAATTCTCTGACCGGGCTTCCCATCGGCGGAGGCAAGGGCGGTTCTGACTTTGATCCGAAGGGCAAGTCTGACCGCGAGGTAATGGCCTTCTGCCAGAGCTTTATGACGGAGCTTTGTAAATATATCGGTGAGAATACGGATGTTCCGGCCGGTGATATCGGAACAGGGGCCAGAGAGATCGGCTATCTGTATGGACAGTATAAGAGGCTGACCGGACTTTATGAGGGCGTGCTGACCGGGAAGGGCCTGTCTTACGGCGGCTCTCTGGCCAGAACGGAAGCTACGGGCTACGGGCTTCTTTATCTTACACAGGAAATGCTGAAAATGAACGGAATTGACATTGCCGGTAAGACGGCAGCCGTATCCGGTTCCGGAAATGTGGCGATCTATGCGATTCAGAAGGCACAGCAGCTTGGCGTGAAGGTACTGACCTGCAGTGATTCCAACGGCTGGGTATACGATCCGGAGGGCATTGATGTGGCGGCCCTGAAAGAGATCAAGGAGGTTAAGCGGGCGAGACTGACCGAGTACAGGAATTACCGTCCGAATTCCGAGTACCATGAGGGCCGGGGCGTATGGAGCGTTAAGGTGGATCTGGCCCTTCCCTGTGCAACTCAGAATGAGCTTCATTTGGAGGATGCCAAGGCGTTAGTGGCAAACGGCGTTACCGCAGTAGCGGAGGGAGCCAATATGCCTACGACTTTGGAGGCTACCGAGTATCTGCAGGAGCAGGGGATTCTGTTTGCACCCGGCAAGGCGGCCAATGCAGGCGGTGTGGCGACCTCCGCACTGGAGATGTCCCAGAACAGCGAGCGTTTAAGCTGGACCTTTGATGAGGTGGACGCAAAGCTTCAGGGCATTATGGTTAATATCTGCCACAATATGGCGGACGCCGCGGAGCGTTACGGCTTTGCCAAGAACTATGTTGCAGGCGCAAATATTGCCGGATTTGAGAAGGTTGTGGATGCGATGCTGGCACAGGGCGTAGTATAAAAAGCGGAGTTTTATGGAAGAAGGAGTAAAGGACACCTGACGGAAAGGGAGTTTTTTACTCCTTCTTCTATATTTATACAGTCGGGAGAAGCAAAATTGGCTGTTTGCATGCAAAATACCGAATAAAAGAAACGGAAAACAAGTTTAGATTGGAAAAACCACAAAAAGTATTGACAAATTTCAAATATGGATATACAATCTATACAACCAAACATCCTACGTTCAACATTGGAGGAAGAGAAATGAAACTTGCAATCGTATATACGGGAACGACAAATGAGCTGATAGAGATGGTAGAGGGAGAGGTGGAAAAGCGATTTCGGGGCGAGGAGGTTGAGATTCTGCGCTATGAAGCGCCGGATGTGATTGCGGATGTGAAGGAGAAGGGATATGTATCCGCCGGAATGAAGAAGCGGATGCAGATGCTCTACGAGACGGCCGGAGAGCAGGCAAAGCTTTTGTTTCATATCTGCTCTTCTCTTAGAGAGGCGGCGGAGGAGGCGAGGCCGCTTCTGAAGGAGAGAGGCGTCCGGCTGGTGCACTTTGACGAGCGGATGCTGCAGAGCATGACGGAGCGGTATGAAAAGCTTGGCCTTCTGGGAACACTGGATACGGCGCTGGGAGCATCCAAACGCTATATGGAGCAGTATGCGGAAAAAATAGGAAAGAGACCGGAGCTTACGGAATATCTGGTGGAGGGCTCTTTTGGGGCAGGACAAAAGGAATTGCAGGAAAAATGTCTGGAGGTTATTCAAAGGGAGGAGAAGCTTCCCCAGGCGATCGTTCTTGTTCAGGGATCTCTGGCATGTGTGGAGGAGGAATTGGGCCGGAAGCTTGGAATTCCTGTGATGTCAGGGCTTCATCCGGGCGTGGAGGAGCTGTGGGAGGCGTATAAGAGTGATGAATATTAAGAAAAGTGTTTGCACCAATCTGGTATTTCCTGCATCCAGGCGGGAGCTTGGAGAGTTCCGGCGGATGGCTGCATTTTTAAAGGAGCAGGGAGCGGATTCCCTGGAATTTTACCATGACGGACAGGGGCGAAGCGGGATTGGGAAGATTTTGGAAGAAAATCAGCTGGAGGGAATTTTGATCGGCGTCATACCTTCCAAGGAACAGAGGCTTCATGCCTGTTCCCGGGAGAAGGAGAACAGAAGAAAGGCCGTAGCGCTTTTTCAGGCATGTATGGACGAAGCGGCGGCAAACGGTATCTCCGTCCTGATGATCAATTCAGGGGCCGCCGGCCCCGGCGTTTCGGAAGGACTGGCGGCTTTGAAGGAGAGCATCTGGGAGCTGTATGATTACATGGAAAAAAAGCGGTATTCCATGCGCCTTACACTGGAGCCCTGTGACAGCGGGAGGTTTGCAAAGCAGCTTCTGGGGCCGACAGAACGTACGGCAGCTTTTGTAAGGACCTGCAGGGAGGAGGGAATGCCTCTGGAGCTGACCATGGACAGCGCGCATACCCTGGAGGAAGGGGAGGATTTTTTGGAGGCACTGAAGCGGACAAAGGACTGGTGCCGCCATATACATTTTGCAAATTGCTGTATCCGGGACAGTGCATCCCCTTTTTACGGAGATCAGCATGTGGGATTTGAATATCCGGAGTCGGAATGGGGGTATGAGGAGATAACCCGGGCATGGCCTCAAATAGAAGGCTTGTACGGGAACGGGGAGCTGCGGATTGCCGTTGAGGTTCTTTGCCGCAGTGAGGATCCTTATTCCTATTTTGAAAGCATGTGGCGGAGAATGCCTTATGTATAAGGAAAAGCAGAGAAGGAAGAGAGGAGAAATAAGATGACAGACAATGAGCTTAAGCGTATGGCGAACCGCCTGCGGCTGGATGTGGTGGAGACGGTTCACGCGGCCGGGGACGGCCATCCCGGACCCTGTATGTCCGTGGCGGATTTGGTTTCCGTACTGTATTTTGAGGAAATGCGTCTGAATCCGAAGGAGCCGGGATGGAGGGAACGGGATCGGTTTATTTTATCAAAGGGACATGCCTGCCCCATTCTCTATGCGGCCTTGGCGCGCAGAGGATTTTTCGGTCTTGAGGAGCTGCCGAAGCTGCGTTCCCTAGAGGGGATGCTTCAGGGGCATCCGGATATGCACAAGACGCCGGGCATTGACAGTGTATCCGGTTCCCTTGGCAACGGTGTGGCTATCGGACTTGGTATGGCGCTTGGTCTGCGGCAGCAGGACATTGACAGCTATGTGTATGTGGCCGTGGGCGACGGAGAGATGAATGAAGGCGTGATCTGGGAGGCGGCTATGGCTGCGGCCTGGCATAAGGCAGGCAATTTGATTGTATTCGGCGATTGCAACAACGAACAGTCCGGGGGCCGGTGCACGGAGATGACCTCACTTTACCCGGTTTATGAAAAGTGGGAGGCCTTTCACTGGCATGTACAGCGCATAGACGGCCACAATATCAGCGAGATTCGCGGGGCCATTGACGTGGCAAGGAAGGTAAAGGACCGCCCCTCCTTTATTGAGATGAAGACCGTAAAAGGAAAAAACATCCCCTATATGGAAGATAACAATGCATGGCACAAGAGAACGCCTACCGGGGAGGAAGTAGAAACAGCAAGGAAGGCTTTGGAGGGATTACTATGAAAAGTACACGTGAAGCAGCGGTAAAAGCAGTTATGGAGGCGGCGGATCAGGATGAACGGATTGTTGTGATCTCACCGGATTCCATGCTGGCCGCAAGAGCGGTTCCTTTTAAAGAAAAATATCCGGATCGGTTTATTGAGGTCGGAATTGCGGAGCAGGATGCGGTGGATGTGGCGGCAGGGCTGGCAGCTACGGGGATGATTCCCGTTGTCATTACCTATGCAGGCTTTCTCACCATGCGCGCCTGTGAAATGATACGCACTTTTATTGCTTATCCGGGACTCAACGTAAAGCTGATTGGATTAAACGGCGGTATGCTCGGAGGAGAACGGGAGGGCGTGACCCATCAGTTCTATGAGGACGTGGGAATCCTGCGTTCCATGCCCGGCGTGAAGATTCTGACGCCGGCGGACGGGGGACAGGCGTACCGGGCCGCAAAGGAGATGCTGAAGCAGGAGGGACCCGTGTATCTGCGTCTGGCAAGCGGCAGAGAGCCGGAGGTGTTCGATGAAAGCCGGGAATTTGAATTCGGGAAAATTCAGGAGGCAGTCCGCTATGGAACGGATGCGGCTGTCTTTGCAAGCGGATATATTATGGATCGGGCTCTTGAGGCGGCGAAAAGGCTGAATCAGCAAGGCGTAGGTGTGGTAGTGGCGGATGTATCTACCATAAAGCCCATAGATGAGGAGGGAATCACGAGGCTTCTTTCGGAAACCGGATGCGGAGTTACGGTAGAGGATCACAACATTTATGGGGGGCTTGGCAGCGCCGTCTGTGAAGTGGCCTGCAAATATTGTCCTGCAAGGGTTATCCGGGTAGGTCTTCCGGACCGTTATGCCAGAAGCGGCGCTGCCAAGGAGCTTCTGGATGCCTATGGACTGGCCGTGGAGGATATTATGGAAGCGGTAAAAGAGGCGCTGGCATAGGGGCGTTCCGCATAAACGGAAAAATTGCGGAGCCGGAGCAAAGGAGGAAGCAATGGCGGATTATTTTAAACGGGTGGAGGCAAAGACAGCCACCAGATTTTGGATTAACAATGTTACAAAAGGACAGGCGCATCTGGCCATCGAAGCAGGCGCACGGAATTGTACCCAGAATCCTACTTATCCCTGGAAAATGCTGAACAATGAAGAGGAGGGAGAGGAAGCAAAAGCCCTTTTGGATCGCATTTTAAGAGAAGAACCGGACAATGAAACGGCTTTGATGAAATTTCAGCTGGAGATGATAGCAGGGATAGCGGGAATCTTTGAGCCTGTTTACCGGGAATCCAACGGAAGGGACGGCTGGGTGACAATTCAGTCCAGCCCCCTTCATGAGACAAAGGAATTTATTGTGGAGTGGGGAAAACGATATCGGGAAAAAGCTCCCAACCTTATGGTGAAAATTCCGGCTACGGAAAGCGGAATTGCGGGAATTGAGGAGCTGCTTCATTCAGGGTGCGCGGTTCTGGCAACGGAGGTAATGTCAATCGCACAGCTTATTGATGTATGTGAGGTCTATGAGAAGGCATACCGCACCATGGAGCGCCCTCCGGCGGCAGCCCTGGCCCATATTGCGGGGATTTTTGACGAGGAGCTGGCGGCCCAGGCAAAAGAGGGGAAAATTCATGCGGATCCGGACAGCCTCTGGCAGGCGGGCATCGCGGTAGCGAAAAAAGGGCGCAGGATCATGGATCAGAGGAAGTATCATATGGGACTTGTGTCAGGAGGAGCCAGAGGGCTGCATCACTTTACGGAGATGGTGGGAGCCGACGCCGCCGTAACCATCAACTGGGAGGGCACGGCGGATAAGCTGCTGATGCGGGATGGAATTGTAATTGACCGGTTTTATGGGGAGACGTCCCCGGATGTGCTTGAGGAGCTTCTGGAGCAGGTTCCCGATTTCAGAAGGGCTTATGAGAGAAAAGGGCTTAAGCCGGAGGAATATGAAAGCTTTGCACCCGTAGTTCGCTTCCGGAACAGCTTTGAGAGTGCCTGGAAAAAGACGCTTGAATATATGGAGCAAAGAAGAACGGAGCTGTAGACGGAAGATAAAGAAAAAAGCGGAGAGAGAATATGAAAGCAGTATATGCGGAGGAAAATTTCAAGATTGGGCTTCGGGATATTCCGGTTCCTGAGATTCGGCCGGATGAGGTATTGATCCGAATGACCTATACGGGAATCTGCGGTTCGGATCTGCATGCCTACCGGGGGATGCATGCCTTTCGGAAACCTCCTGTGATGCTGGGCCATGAGATCGCAGGAGAGGTTGTAAAAGCAGGAGCGGATGTTCGCCGGACGGAACCGGGAGAGCATGTGACCGTGATGCCTCAGATTGGCTGCGGATGCTGTGCCCATTGTAAGTCCGGCCGGGTGAACCTGTGCGGAAATAAGATTCTGCCGGGCACGGCGGGCTGGGGAGGAACCTTCGGGGAATACTTTGCCGCGCCGGAATCGGCAGTGTGCGGCCTTAAGGGAGTGCCGGATAAGCTGGGAGCCCTGACGGAGCCTCTGGCCGTGGCAAATCATGTGATGAAACGGGCAGCCCTTCATCCCTCAGGGGATCTGGTGATTCTGGGAAGCGGCACCCTGGGTCTGATGACGCTGGCCATTGCCACTTCTTACGGCTTTACCCGGGTGCTGGTTACGGATATTGCGGATTATAATCTGGAGCAGGCCAGGGCACTGGGGGCAGTCAGAACCGTAAATGTGGCCAGGGAGGATTTGGAGCAGCGGGTAAAGGAAACCTTTGGGGAGGAGGGCGTATCCAACGTGGTGATAGCAGCCGGAGGACCGCAGATTCTGGAGCAGGCGCTGTCCATAACAGGCAGAGGCGGCACGATCACCTATTTTGCCATGATAACATGCCCCATGACCTTGAATACCTACCCGATTGTATTCAAGGAGCTGCAGGTGCAGGGCTCCATGAACTACACCATGGAAGATTTTGAGGATGCTGTAAGGCTTTTGAAGGAAAAACCGGAGTGCTTTGAGAGGCTGATCACCCATGTGTTTCCTCTTGAGGAAGCCGGGAAAGCCTTTGAGATTCTGGATCAGAGGAAGGAGCCGGCTGTGAAAATACTTCTTCGCAGCGAATAATTACGCAATTTATATGATGCATATAAATTAAATTTTATCAAAGGAGGATAAGAAATGAAAAGAGTATTGGCGGTTTTGTTAAGCCTGTCCGTAACAATGGGGCTGACGGCATGCGGAGCAAAGGAGGCTCCGGCAGCGCCCCCGGCCGGGAATGAAAGCCAGGAGGAGCAGGCGCCCGAAGCGGAGGGAGAGGCGCCGTCAGAGGTGTACAAGATAACGGCGGCCCTGCATACAAATGCGGGCGCAATCGAGGATCAGACCTTCCAGGTATTTAAGGAGAAGGTGGAGGCTGCTACCAACGGCGGTATTACGGTAGACGTATTTGCAGGAGCATCCCTGGGAACGGAGCAGGAAAATCTGACTCAGATCAAAACAGGGGAAATTCAGATGGCCCTGTTCGGAGACGTATTTCTGGCACAGATGCTTGGAGAGTACAATGCAACCTCCATACCCTTTGTGTTCCCGGATATTGAGTCCGTAGAGGCATACTGGGCATCCATTGAGGAGGAAGTGAGTCAAAGCGTTCTGGATAACGGAAATATGCTGATTGTGGGACGCCAGAGACGGGCGCCCCGCATGCTGACCGCAGGCAAGGAGATTCTCCATCCCTCGGATCTCTCCGGCTTTAAGCTGCGCGTTCCCGAAACGGAATTCTATATGACGGTATGGGGCGCTCTGGGCGCAATCACAACGCCCGTTAATTTTTCGGAGCTCTATACGGCACTCCAGACCAATGTGGTGGACGGGCAGGAAAATCCCATCGAAACCAATTACAGCGCAGGGCTTCAGGAGGTACAGGAATATACCATGCTGACCGCTCACATCAACACGCATTACACCTGGGCCGTGAATGCCGATTTTTACAACAGCCTTCCGGCGGAATATCAGGAAGCCTTTGATAAAGCCTGCGAGGAAGCCCTGGCAGAGGTAAATGCAGGCCTTGAAGAGCGGCAGAATGTAATTGTGGAGGAGATGGAAGCCGCGGGTCATACCTTTGTGGAGGTGGATTATGCGGAGTGGCAGGCAGCGGCCATGGACGGGATTCGGAAGTGTATGGAGACGCTTTCTCCGGCCGCTCAGGATGCAGTAAAGCAGTATCTGCCGGAATAAAGAGCATAGGATCAAACAAAACCGGAGCTGCCGTAAGCGTATTTGCGGCAGCTCTCATCATACAAAAATTTTTAGGGAGGCTTGAACAGATGAGTTGGAGCAGTATGGAAAAGGTACTGTACGGCATTGTAAAGACCTGTGCGGTGCTTGTTACCCTGTGGGTAGTGATTCTGACCTTTATGCAGGTTATTTTCCGCTTTATCCTTCATATATCCGTACCCTGGACGGAGGAAGTGGCAAGGGCGTTTTATATCTGGATTGTATTTATCGGCGTGGTTCTGGTGGAACGGGATGATTCTCAGATTAGGACCACCCTGCTGCTGGAGGCATTGCCGGTTCGGATTCATTTGGGGTTGGAAATTGTGATTCGTGTTTTACAAATTGGCTTTAATTTGATATTATTTTATGGAAGTATTTTGGCGCTTAGTTCCGAGACCGGTTTCCTGAGCTCCCTTCCCCATATTTCACTGAAGCTTTTTTACATTCCCATGCTGATCGGAATTCCCTGTGAGATGATTTACCAGGCTGTTCATCTGAAGCATGCGAAGACAGTTATTTATCGGAAACGGGAGGTGGGACAGGTATGATGCTTGCGGTTTTCTTAGGATTGTTGATTTTACTTTTTGTAATGGGCTTCAGTGCGCCCTATGCCATTGGGCTGACCTCCTGTATTGTGCTGGTGATGGAGCGGGGGCTTACAGGCTTTCCTTTTGATATTGTGGCAACGAAGTTTGCGTTTTCCGCAAATAATTTTACCCTGCTGGCCATTCCCTTTTTTCTGCTGGCAGGAAAGCTTATGAACACGGGAAGCATTACAAAGAAGATTTTCGGGTTCTGCAATACGCTGGTTGGCTGGATTCCCGGCGGGCTGGGACATGCCAATATTCTGGCCAGTATTGTGTTCGCAGGTATGAGCGGCTCCGCGGTGGCGGATGCCTCCGGTCTCGGGACAATTGAGATTAAGGCCATGGAGGACGCGGGCTTTGACACGGACTTTGCGGCGGGTGTTACGGCGGCATCCTCTACCATCGGCCCTATTATTCCCCCAAGCATCCCGCTGATTGTATTTGCGGTTTCGGCAGGGAATGTGTCCATTGCAAAGCTTCTGATCGGCGGAATTGTACCGGGGCTTCTGATGGGAATTACCCTGATGATGATGGTGGCTTACTTTGCCGTCAAGCGGAAGTATCCCCGTACGAAGTTTCCGACTTTGGGAAAAATCTGGAAGGATTTTCGGCAGGCGTTTTTCCCGCTGCTTACCCCGGTGATTTTGATTGGAGGTATCCTTACCGGCGTATTTACGCCTACGGAGGCTGCGGTTGTTGCCGCCGCCTACGCCTTTATTCTGACCGTGGTGGTGTATCGGGAGGCGGGGCTTAAGGATGTTTTGGCGATTATTGAGGAAACGGCCAAGGAGACGGCAAGTATTATGATCGTGGTGTGCGCCTCCGCTCTTTACGGCTATCTGCTGGTGAGAACCAAGCTTCCCACGGTGTTTATGGATGCCATTTTCACGGTGACGGACAATAAGATTGTTATTTTGCTGCTTCTGAATGTGTTCTTCCTGATTATTGGCTGCTTTATGGAGACGAATTCGGCTCTGATTATTCTGACGCCGATTCTGATTCCCTTAACGTCGGCCCTTGGAATCGATCCCCTTCACCTGGGCGTTGTCATTGTGCTGAATCTGATGGTCGGCCTTCTGACGCCTCCTGTGGGTATGTGCCTGTATGCTACGGCGAAGGTGGCCAGGATTTCTCTGGATCGGATGATCAAAGCGGTAGCGCCTTTTTATATCCCGCTGTTCCTTACCCTGCTGCTGATTACCTTTATACCGCAGCTTGTTACCTGGCTGCCCAACTTACTGCTTTAGCAGATGCTCTGCTGCCAAAAAGGACCGCGGAAAAAGCTGTGGATGT
Source organism: Clostridia bacterium (assembly GCA_910576325.1). Lineage (GTDB taxonomy): Bacteria > Bacillota > Clostridia > Lachnospirales > Lachnospiraceae > Laedolimicola. Next base: position 18,643 of record CAJTIM010000026.1, on the reverse strand, counting down.
GATATGAGCCGGACAAGGGACAGGCGTCCGGGTCCGGCTTGCCTTTCAAAAGAGAAAATAGAAAAGAGATGGAAAGGATAGAATATGATATTCCGGAAAAATGCAGAAGAAATGCAGACATCATCCAAATCCGTGGTAGATCGGCTGGTAGACAATATCATTGAGGCGATTATTACAAAGGAATTCAGGCCGGGGGACAAGATCCCCACGGAGAGCGAGCTCAGCGAAATGATGGGCATGAGCCGGAACTCCGTGCGCGAGGCGGTGAAGATTCTGGTTGCCTACGGAATCCTGGAGGTACGCCGGGCAGAGGGAACTTTTGTGGTAAGCAATTACAATGACAAGATGTTAAATCCAATGGTCTATGGGATTATTCTGAGCGGCCGTGATCAGGCAGGGCTTATTGAAACCCGCAGAATCATTGATACGGGAGTGCTTTCCATAGTGATCGAAAAGGTTACGGATAAGGAAATGGGAGAGCTGGAGGATGCACTTGAAGCGCTGAAAAGAGAGCTGTTTCGGGAGAAGCCTTCGGCGGAGCGGATTTTTGATGCGGATGTGGCCTTTCACCAGAGCATTATGAGGCTTACTCAGAATGATATTCTGAACGGAATCGGAATCTTTGTGGATCGGATTACCAAGCTTTCCCGAATCAAAACAACGGAGAACATCATTGCAATGCACCGCCTGGAGGAGCTTTATGAGATGCACAGAGAAATTATTTCCGTGCTTCGCAGGAAGGAGCTCTCCAAGGTCAGCCCGGTCATTGCGGATCACTATAAATACTGGATTCGGACTGAAAGATAGACAGTAATATCGGTGCACTTTGAAAGCTGTTATGGTGCCGGAACAGAGGCAGGAGCCGTCTCATTGCCGGACACACTTTATACAAGGAGAGGTATGAACATGAAAATAGTAATTCTGGACGGTTATACGGAGAATCCCGGTGATTTAAGCTGGGACGGATTTGAACGCCTGGGAGATGTGACGGTTTACGACAGAACTCCCGTAAGGGAGGAGCAGGAGATACAAAGGCGCATCGGGGACGCTGAAATTGTGATTACCAACAAGACGCCCCTGACACGGGAAACCATAGAAGCCTGCCCGGGAATACGCTACATCGGCCTCTTGTCAACAGGCTATAATGTGGCGGATATTCAGGCGGCTAAGGAGCATGGAATCCCGGTGTGCAACATTCCTTCCTACGGAACGGACGCGGTAGCGCAGTTTACCTTTGCCCTGCTGCTGGAGATTTGCCATCATACGGCTCATCACAGCCAGGCGGTATATGAGGGGCGCTGGAGCTCCTGTGCGGATTTCTGTTTCTGGGATACGCCTTTGATTGAACTGGCGGGAAAGACCATGGGAATTATCGGCTTCGGCCGTATCGGACAGGCCGTGGGAAGGCTGGCCAATGCCTTCGGCATGGATGTGCTGGCCTACGGACCTCATAAAAGACCGGAGCTTGAGACTGAGAAATGCCGTTATGCGGAGCTGGAGGAGCTTTTTGAGAGGTCCGATGTCATAACGCTTCATTGTCCCCTTTTTCCGGGGACGGAGGGGATGATTAACAGCAGAACCATTTCCCGGATGAAGGATGGGGTGATTCTTCTGAATACGGGAAGAGGGCCTTTGATTGCGGAGCAGGATCTGGCCGATGCCCTGAATTGCGGCAAGGTATCCGCGGCGGGTTTGGATGTGGTGTCCACAGAGCCTATCCGGGAAGATAATCCGCTGCTGAAGGCCAAAAACTGTCTGATCACGCCGCATATTGCCTGGGCCTCTAGGGAGAGCCGCCAGAGGCTGATGAATATGGCGGTGGAAAACCTGGAAGCCTTTCTTGCGGGGAAGCCGATTCACGTGGTGAATCTCTGACTGTTTGTTACTTCTGCGGCAATTACTCCTCTGTCTGGCAGGGAGCCAATTTTTGTAAGTTTCCGGAAAGCTTTTCGATCTCTTCTTGACACATGGTATTGCTGTGTTGTATAATTATACCAATGTGTTGCTTGTTTTACAAAAATTTATGTGCATTTTGCAAGATGAAGGGAGTGGAGTTATGATTACAAACGGTTTTACCTACATAGCGTTTTTGATGTTCCTGGCAGGTATTCTGCTTGCCGCGGAGAAGTATACCAAGTGGAAGGTGTTCAATTACGTTCCGCCGCTTGTATGGATCTATGTGCTGAATATGCTGTTCTGCACCATCGGAATGTTTGATTCGGAAGGGTGTTCCGCAGCCTTCGGCGTGCTGAAGAACAATCTTTTGTATGCGATGATTTTCGTTATGCTGCTGCGCTGCGATATCCGGAAGCTGGCCAAGCTGGGCGGACGGATGGTGGCGATCTTTATGGGAGGCGCCGTTTCCATTATGCTTGGATTCTTTATTGCGTTCCTGGTATTCAAGGGCGCGCTGGGAGGCGGCGAAACTATCTGGGGCGCTATGGCGGCTCTGTGTGCATCCTGGATCGGCGGTTCGGCGAATATGGCGGCTATGGAGGCGGCATTTACCATTGATGCAGGCGCATACGGCTGTGCACTGGCAGTAGATACGGTTTACTATTCCGTATGGATTGCCCTGCTGCTGATTATGGTTCGCTACGCAGGCAAGTGGGACAAGTCCGTGAAGGCGGATACTTCCAAGCTTCAGGAGGTTGCGGATGCGGCCAATGCTGAGATTGAGAAGGAGAAGAAGAGAGCAACGGCAAGCGACTGGATTTTCCTGATTGGTCTGTCTTTGATGGTTTCCGCCATTGCGCAGACGGTCGGTGCGGCCGGCAATACGGCTCTTAAGGAAGTGGGCCTTGCCATGTTTGACAAGGGAACTCTGACCACCGTATTTGTGACGATCCTTGGTTTGATTTGCGCTTTAAGTCCTCTCGGAAAGCTTCCGGCCGTGGAAGAGCTGTCCAATATTTATTTGTACGCAGTTGTTTCCCTGCTGGCATCTACGGCAACGCTGGTGGACTTGGTGAGCGCGCCTCTGTGGATCGTGGCCGGTCTTGTGGTTATGATTATCCACATTGGAATTATGTATCTTCTTTCCAAGCTGTTCCACTGGGACTGCTGTATGGTTTCCACCGCATCCCTGGCGAATATCGGAGGAAGCGCTTCGGCGCCCATCGTGGCATCCGCTTACAACCCCTCCTATGCCGGCATTGGTGTATTGATGGGAGTTCTGGGAGCGGCCGTCGGCAATTTCTGCGGTCTGGCTATGGGGTATTTGATGCAGATGTTTATTTAGCTAAGGGGAAAGCGCAGCAGTTATCACAAAGCGGCATGTTCCCGGCTGAAATTCAGACAGGATAGGATATCGTTGGTTCTTCGTCCTTGAGAAGGTGGGCGGAGAACCAATGTTTTATACGGATATTTCTGCCTTCTGCCGACCGGTAAAGTCGCAAAGGCGCACGAGAGGAACTTTTATGAGTGCCCTTTCGAATAAAAGTTTCTCTCATTACAGGTGTGCCGAAGTGACTTTACCCTTTAGTGCCATCGCGCAGCGATTCAGTTAGGAGGAAAATATGCATATGAATGAATGCTTTCGTTATCTCCATGTAGGACTGCCGGATGATATTCTGCAGCGGAAGCTTGCCGGAGATTTGGAAGGAGCCGTAAGGCTGATTGACAGGCGGCTTAAGACGGACACCGTACCGGAGGCGTTGCGCTGCTGCCTTACGGCGCAGCGGGAAATGATTCTGCGCAGAACGGAAGATTATCCCTTCACAAAGGGGGAGGCTCTGGCCGTGGTTCGGGAGCATATTTCCGATTTCTCGGAGGAGGAATTTGAGGAGCGTGTGGATGCCGGAAAGATCGGCTGGATTTATGTGAATGGGGAGAGGCGCTTTTTTAATCGATTTTTCCAAAGCATGTGCAAGTCAGAGCCGGCCTTCGGAGTTCGGGCCGGGGTACGGCTTCCGGGAGTGGAGAGTGCAGGAAAGGGATCGGCGGGAGAAGGCCGGCTGGATCGCAGCGCCCGTCTGATGCGGGAGAGAGGGAGCATGAGCAACCGTATCCGTATTCGGGCTTCCGTGCGTATGAAGGATGAGATTTTCAGGCCGGGGATGTTTGTGCGTGCCCATCTGCCTGTTCCGGCGGCCTGTGAACAGCAGAGTGAGATTGTGATTGAGAAGGTATTTCCGGAGGGCGGAAGGATTGCGCCGGAGGATGCGCTTCAGAGAACCATTTGCTGGGAGACGTATTTGGAGGAGAACCGGGAGTTCTGTGTGGAGTATTCCTATGTGCATACGGCCCGTTATCACGATGTGGACGGGATGCAGGAGGAAGGGATTTCCCTTACCTGTGCGCAGCCGGAGTTTTTTACGGGTGAGGAGGCGCCTCATATTCTGTTTACGCCTTATATTAAGGAGCTGGCGGCGGAGCTTGCAAAGGGAGCCTGCGGACCTCTGGAAAAGGCGCGCCGGTTTTATGATTTTATAACCCTGCGGATGAAGTACACCTTTATGCCGGCTTATTTTGGACTGGAGCAGATTGCGGAATCCTGTGCGCGGAATTTTACGGGGGACTGCGGTGTGTTTGCCCTGCTCTTTTTAACGCTTTGCCGGTGCGCGGGGATTCCGGCCTGCTGGCAGAGCGGTCTTACGGCGGAGCCGGATTTCTGCGGAGCACATGATTGGGTGCGGTTTTATGCGGAGCCTTACGGGTGGCTGTATGCGGACCCGTCCTATGGTATTGCGGCGGTGCGGGCGGAGAATGAGGAGCGCCGGAAGTTCTATTTCGGAAATTTGGATGCATACCGGATGGCGGCGAACAATGGCTTTCAGGCGCCGTTTACCATAGAGAAAGAGCACTGGCGGACAGACCCTTATGACAATCAGCTCGGGGAGATGGAGACGGCCAAGCGGGGGCTTCGGTATGGAGAGTTTGAGCGCAGCAAAGAGGTTTTGGAGTGTACGGAGCTGGGACAGGAAAAATAATATAAAAAAGGAGTATAGCTATGAAGATTACAGAAGTGAGACTGGGAATTTTGTCGGTGCCTCTGCGGGTGCCATTTAAGACGGCTTTGCGTTCCGTGTCAAGTGTGGAGGATATTATTGTTGAGATTCACACGGATTCGGGACAGGTAGGTTATGGAGAGGCGCCGCCTACCGGAGCTATCACCGGAGATACTACGGGGGCTATTATCGGCGCTCTTAAGGATCACCTGATCAAAACCATTGTTGGCAGGGATGTGGATGATTTTGAAGAGCTGATTCAGGCAGTAAACGGCTGTATCGTAAAGAATACAAGCGCAAAGGCCGCAGTTGATATGGCGCTGTACGATCTGTACGGCCAGCTCTACAAGCTTCCTGTCTACAAGCTCTTCGGCGGAAGCCGTAAAAAAATTGTGACGGATATTACAATTAGTGTGAATGATCCGGAGGTTATGGCGGAGGATACGAAAAATGCGGTGGAGCGCGGTTATGATACGCTGAAGGTGAAGGTGGGTATGAATCCGGATCTGGATCTGGCCCGTCTGACAGCCGTGCGTGAGGCGGCCGGACCGGATCGGCAGATCCGCATAGATGCGAATCAGGCATGGAGCCCAAAGCAGGCGGTACGGCTTCTGAATCAGATGCAGGAAAAGGGTCTGGGGATTGAGCTGGTGGAGCAGCCGGTGCCGGCTCATGATTTTGAGGGCTTAAAGTTTGTAACCGAGCGTTCCTATGTGCCGGTTCTGGCGGACGAGAGCGTATTTTCTCCCGAGGATGCGGTGAAGATTATGCAGATGGGAGCGGCGGACCTTATTAATATTAAGCTGATGAAATGCGGAGGACTTTACAACGCGCTTAAGATTGCCACGGCAGCGGAGCTTTACGGTGTGGAGTGTATGATTGGCTGTATGCTGGAGGCTAAGATCAGCGTGAATGCGGCGGTTCACCTTGCCTGTGCCAAGAATATTATTACGAAGATTGACCTGGATGGGCCGGTGCTCTGCAGCGAAGACCCGATTTTGGGCGGATCTGTGTTTGAGGAAAAGAATATTACTGTGTCTCAGGAGCCGGGGCTTGGGATTCGTGGAATTGAGGGATTGAAGTATCTCGATTGATTCCGCAACAGCTTCTTTTTGATGTTATCTTGCAATTTAAAAAAGAGCGTGCTATAGTAAAGAAAACACTTTAATAAAGTCTAATTGGAGAATCTATGGAACGAACAAAGATAACAAATATGGAGGTTAAGCGAAAGAACCGAAATCACATTTACCGCTATATCCGCAGATGCGGAACCATCTCAAACCCGGATATCTCCTATGCCCTGAAGCTCAGTCTTCCCACCGTAACACAGAACACAAAGGAGCTAATAGAGCTTGGTCTTGTCAAAGAAACGGGGGAATTGCAATCCACCGGAGGCAGACGGGCAAAGGCGCTGTCAGCCGTTGTGGGATACCGTCTTGCAGCCGGGATTGATATTACCCAGAACCATATAGGAATGATCCTTACCAATCTGGCCGGCGATATTCTGAAATATGAGAGGATACCCTATCCATACAGGCCAGGCAGGGAGTATTTTCAGGAGGTAAGTGAAAAGCTGCAGGCATTTATCGAGGCCAGCGGGGAAGAGAGGGAGCGTATTCTTGGAATAGGTATTTCATTTCCGGGAATTGTGGATCTGCAGAATAAGGAGATTGCCAATTCCCATGCCCTGGGCGTTACATCTCTTCCCTTTGCAGAAGTAGCAGACTGCTTTTCCTACCCCTGTTATTTTCTCAATGATGCAAACGCAGGCGCCTATGCGGAGGGGATTCACTCCGATGCCAAAGAGCCGTTTTTCTATTTGTCTCTCAGCAATACCGTAGGAGGGGCCTTGTACCATGACGGACGGCTGATGCAGGGAAAGGGATACCGCTGCGGCGAGGTGGGCCATATGACCATAGTGCCGGACGGTCTTCTCTGCTACTGCAAAAAAGCAGGCTGCCTGGATGCCTACTGTGCGGCAAAGCGCCTGTCAGATCTGACAGACAAAAAGCTGGAAAGCTTTTTTTCCGGGCTGAAGGAGAAAAAAGAGGATCTGGTGCGGGCCTGGGAGGAATATAAAAAATATCTTGCAATTGCAATCAATAATATTCACATGGTTCTGGACTGTGACGTTGTTCTGGGAGGATACGTAGGAAGCTGTCTGGAGCCTTACATGGAAGAGATACGAGAAACCGTATCAAAGCGAAATACCTTTTCCGAGGACGGAAGCTTTGTCAGAGTATGCAATCACAAGGTTGGAGCCGCAGCTCTTGGGGCGGCTTTGCAGGTGATAGAATTATTTGTAGAACAAGTGTAATGAGCGTCTTACAAACTTAGAGATTCCGAAAGGAGTCTCTTTTTTTGTGCTTATTTACCAAAAACGGACAGGTGAATTTTGCTATTTTGCCGAAAAGAAAATTTCTATCGAAAACTCATTGACAAATGTAGCGGCATGGAATATCATTATATACATAATTAAACTATTTAATTAAGTATAAAATTAAGTGACGGAGAGAACAAAAACAGGAGGAAAAGAAAGGTATGGAAGGAAAAATGGTATAGAGCCGGTAGTGACGATCTGCCATTTTGATATTCCTCTGAATCTTGTGGATAAATATGGCTCCTGGCGGAACCGGAAGGTGATTGATTGTTATCTTAACTATTGCGATGCTGTTTTCCGATATTTTAAGGATAAGGTGCGGTACTGGATTACCTTCAATGAAATCAATATGCTGATGCATCTGCCCTTTATGGGCGCCGGCATCCGGTTTTCCAGGGGGGAGAATGAGACTGCGGTCAAGTACCAGGCGGCGCACAATGAGCTTGTGGCCTCCGCCTATGCCGTAAAGCTGGCCCATGAGATCAATCCGAAGTTTCGGGTTGGCTGCATGCTGGCGGCAGGAAGCGTGTACCCCTATAGCTGCCGGCCGGAGGATGTGTGGGAGAGTATGAAGCGGGATCGGGAAAATTATTTCTTCATTGATGTCCAGGCCAGGGGAGCATATCCGGCCTATGCAAAGAAGTTTTTGGAGCAGGAGGGCATCCGTCTGGAGATGGGACCCTGGGATACAAAGATATTAAGGGAATACACGGTGGATTTTATTTCCCTGTCCTACTACAACAGCCGTTGTGTCCGGGCTGACGGCCAGGGGGAGGCGTCGGGAGGAAATGTATTTGCCTCGGCTAAGAATCCTTATCTGGAATGCAGCCAGTGGGGATGGCCCATTGATCCGCTGGGGCTACGCATTACCTTGAATGCGCTCTATGACCGCTATCAGAAGCCCTTGTTTATTGTAGAAAACGGCCTGGGGGCCAGGGATGAGCCGGATGAAAACGGCAGAATTGAGGATGACTACCGGATTGATTATCTCAGGGCACATATCCGGGCTATGATGGACGCGGCGGATGAGGATGGGGTGGATTTGATAGGATATACGCCCTGGGGGTGTGTGGATTTAATCAGCGCCACGACAGGGGAGATGTCTAAGAGATATGGTTTTATTTATGTGGATAAGGATGACAGGGGGATTGGCAGCAGGAAGCGTGTGCGGAAGAAATCCTTTGCATGGTATCGGGGAGTAATTGAGGCGAATGGGGAGAATTTGAAATAAAAAAGAACCGGGAACAGAGCATCCGTGGGAGCATGGGTGCTCTTTTATTGGCAGGAAAGATTTATGTGGATAATATGACGTATTTTGTATTTTGGAATAGTTTGTAAAGGGGCAGAGAGAGCTTCTATAATGAAAGTAGTGATAATGCAGATGATAAAAAGTGCGTTACATTACATGGAGATATCTGTTGGGAAAATCGATGTCTGACAATAGTTGTAAAACAAAGAAGATGTGCTATAATGATAGAAAGGACGGAGGAATGAGCGATACCAAAATACAATGGTATCCCGGTTTTGTGGCGGCAATGAATCTGGAACTGAAAGAAAACAAAAATGATCTTATTTATGAGAAGGAGTATAACCTAATCCGGCGGGGTGAAGAAGCAGGATATGAAGGTACTGCTGGAAAGGATAAACAGCCTTACACAAGCATTTGACAGGGAGCTTGCGGATTCCGTATTGGAGGTAAGCATCAAAGCAAATAAGCAGATAGTAGGAGAGCTGAGAGGAGATTCATGAATATATCCCCTGGCTGACCGTGGAAGAGATCCGGGGGCTGCAAATATAGGGTTACCGGAAACCGGATATTTGAAATGGGCGGTCAGGAGGAGACAGCCCATTTTTGAATGGGTGATTTTTTGCACAGTATTTCAAATAATGTTTTGTCAAGAAAAAACACTTGACACTCATCCTGTTTTCTTGTATGATAATTCAGGCAGGTGATAAGCATGGAAAAAATTCTGGAGCAGACACTGCTGTACGATTTTTACGGAGAGCTCCTGACCGAGCACCAAAAGCAGATTTACGAGGACGTAGTTCTCAATGATTACTCTTTCAGCGAGATAGCCGGGGAATGCGGCATCAGCCGTCAGGGCGTTCACGATCTGGTGAAGCGGTGCAACCGGATACTTAAGGAATATGAAGCCAAGCTCCATCTGGTAGAGCGGTTTCTGACTGTTAAGGGCCGAATCGAGGAGATAGAGCGCTCTCTAAGGGATACCGAAGAGCCGGATAGGGAACAGCTTATCCGACAGCTACAGGACATATTGGAGAATTTGTAGATGGCATTTGAAAGTTTATCCGATAAATTGCAAAATGTATTCAAGAGCCTGCGGGGGAAAGGCCGTCTCACCGAGGCAGATGTAAAGGCAGCTTTAAAGGAAGTAAAGATGGCCCTTTTGGAAGCTGATGTAAGCTTCAAGGTGGTAAAGCAGTTCATCAAGTCTGTGGAAGGACGGGCCGTGGGAGCCGATGTGATGAACAGTCTGACGCCAGGTCAGATGGTCATTAAGATCGTTCATGAGGAGATGATTAACCTCATGGGAAGCGAGACCACAGAACTTAAACTAAAAGGCGGCGGCGACGTAACCGTTCTTATGATGATGGGTCTCCAGGGCGCCGGTAAAACCACCACAGCAGCTAAGATTGCTGGGAAGCTCAAAAGCAAGGGCAAAAAACCTTTACTTGCGGCTTGTGATGTCTACCGTCCGGCTGCCATTAAGCAGCTTCAGGTAAATGGAGAAAAGCAGGGCGTAGAAGTTTTTACAATGGGTGAAAACCAAAAGCCGGTGAACATAGCCAAGGGCGCCTATGAGCACGCCAGGAAGAACGGCTTTAACGTACTGATTCTGGACACTGCCGGTCGTCTCCATGTAGATGAGGATATGATGGCAGAGCTCCAGGAGATAGCGGCTAATCTGGAGATAGACCAGGCGCTTTTGACCGTAGATGCCATGACCGGCCAAGATGCGGTTAATGTAGCAAGCACCTTTGACGAAAAGATTGGAATAGACGGGGTTATCCTCACCAAATTAGACGGTGATACCAGAGGCGGAGCCGCGCTGTCCATTAAGGCCGTAACCGGAAAGCCGATCCTCTATGTAGGTATGGGAGAAAAGTTAAGCGATTTGGAGCAGTTTTATCCTGACCGTATGGCCTCGCGTATCTTAGGCATGGGCGATGTACTGACCCTGATTGAAAAGGCCCAGGAATCCGTGGACGAGGAAAAGGCCAAGGCCATGACCCAGAAGCTGAAAAAAGCCCAGTTTGGCTTTGACGATTATCTGGAAAGTATGAACCAGATGCGCAAGATGGGAGGCCTGACGAGCATTCTCTCCATGATGCCCGGCATGGGAAGCCAGTTAAAGGGCTTAGAGGATGCTATTGATGAGAAGAAGATGGCGCAGATTGAGGCCATTATCCTCTCCATGACGCCAAAAGAGCGCACCAACCCGGAGATTTTGAATCCCTCCCGGAAGCATCGTATTGCCAGAGGTGCAGGAGTAGACATTGCGGAGGTCAACCGTCTAGTAAAGCAGTTTGACCAGATGCGCAAGATGATGAAGCAGATGCCCGGCATGATGGGCGGCAAAGGTTTTGGTAAAAGGGGACGTTTTCGAATGCCCTTTTAACATATAAGAAAACAAAAGAAGAATTATATTTTGGAGGTGAAAAGAAATGGCAGTAAAAATCAGATTGAGAAGAATGGGTCAGAAGAAAGCTCCTTTCTATAGAATTATCGTAGCAGATTCCAGATCCCCGAGAGACGGCAGATTCATCGAGGAGATCGGAACCTACGATCCGAGCACGGACCCCAGCACATTCAACGTAGACGTTGAGGCAGCTAAGAAGTGGCTGAACAACGGCGCGCAGCCCACAGAGGTAGTAGGCAAGATCTTAAAGGCCGCAGGTGTTGAGAAATAAACCGCAGAGCTTTGGAAAGGCAACAGCGTAGCTGCTGTTCTGAAAAGAGCGGCAGCATCGCATTCGGAGGAAAAACATGAAAGAATTAGTAGAGGTGATTGCGAAATCACTGGTAGAGCATCCGGAAGAAGTTGCTGTGACAGAGACGGAGAATGAGAAAACCATTCTCGTTGAGCTTCGCGTGGCACCGTCCGATATGGGAAAGGTGATCGGCAAACAAGGCCGTATCGCAAAAGCGATCCGCTGTGTGGTTAAAGCAGCAGCATCAAAGGAAGAAAAGAAAGTTGTAGTGGAGATTCTCCAGTAGAATTTATCACGGAACACAGACAGGCGGGTGGAAACACCCGCTGTTTTTCACAAATAGAGGGACAAGACAGAATGAGCAGAACAGGCGGAAAGGAGAAAAGCATGGAGTCATATTTAAGAGTAGGCGTCATTGCTTCCACGCATGGCTTAAAAGGCGAAGTTAAGGTATTTCCCACCACAGACGATCCGGAACGCTTCCGGGAGCTGAAAGAAGTACTTCTGGATACCGGACAAGAATACAAGCCTCTGGAAGTGACCGGTGTGAAGTTTTTCAAAAACCAGGTCATTTTAAAATTCCGGGAGTTTCAGAATATTAATGAAGTAGAGCAGTACAGGGGAAAGGATCTGCTGGTGACACGGGATCAGGCAGTTCCTCTTAAGGAGAATGAGAACTTTATCACGGATCTCATTGATATGGAGGTTTATACGGACGAGGGCGGACGTTTGGGAACACTGACCGACGTTCTGCGGACAGGGGCCAACGATGTCTATGTGGTAGAGACAGAAGCGGGAAAGGAAGTGCTTCTTCCGGCCATTGGGTCCTGTATTCTCGACGTGGACGTAGAGGAGGGCCGGATGACCGTGCATATATTGGAAGGACTGTTGGAGTAATGAATTATCATGTATTGACCTTATTTCCGGAGATGATTGAGCAGGGGCTTCACACAAGCATCCTGGGCCGTGCGATGGAAAAGGGAATCATCAGTCTGAAGGCTGTGGATATCCGTGATTATACGGAAGATAAGCATAGAAAGGCAGACGATTATCCTTACGGCGGCGGCGCCGGTATGGTGATGCAGGCGGAGCCGGTTTTTCGGGCCTGCCAGGCAGTACAGGGCAGCATAAAAGGAAAGAAGGCACGGGTTATTTACACAACGCCTCAGGGGAGAGTTTTCGATCAGATGCTGGCGGAGGAATTGTCAAGGGAAGAGGATTTGATTTTTCTCTGCGGCCATTATGAGGGAATCGACGAGCGCGTACTGGAGGAAGTAGTGACAGACTATGTGTCCATTGGCGATTATGTGCTCACAGGGGGAGAGCTTCCGGCTATGGTGATGATAGATGCCATTTCCCGCCTGGTTCCCAAAGTTTTGAGCAATGAGGCGTCGGCGGAATTTGAGACCTTCCACGACAATCTCCTTGAGTATCCCCAGTACAGCCGTCCGGAGGTTTGGAACGGAAAGCCGGTTCCTAAGGTGCTGCTTAGCGGAAATCACGATCGAATCGAGGATTGGCGGAGAGAACAGTCGATACTGCGTACCAAACTGCACCGCCCGGATCTCTATGAAGAGTATCAAAAAAATCAGGAAATAGCAAAAAAAATAAAAAAGCCGGCTAAAAATCGATTAAAAACGATTATAATAGATAAAGCATTAGCGCCGGAGGGTGATTTTCAATCCCCTTGGTGGAATGAATTTCAGGAATTTATTCAGGAGCGGGGCTTGCCCTTGATTTTTGCGGCAGAAACAGGGATAGAGCGTTATCGCCGGATCATACAGGAAGAAAAGCTGAAAAGACAAGAGGTACTTGTTTTTACGGGCACTGTGGAGGGAGCGCTTGCCGCACGGGAAGACAAGCTTCGGACCATTTACCTTCCCATAGACGAGGAAGAACAGGAGCCAAAAGGATTGATATATTATAGGAAGATTTCCGATCTTTTGGAAGGAATTTCCGTCCTCCGCAGCCTCACCTGAACGATTTGTCTATTACACGCTATTATGCCGTTGCACCAAAAAAATCTCTTGCATTTCCTGTCCCTATGTGGTAAAATAACATACGTTGTGATAAAAAGAGATGGTCCGCTGCCATAGAAAGCAGAAGGAAAGCCAACAGGCAGAAAGCAGATACGCGCCGGCCTCCGGTGCGGCTTTGAAACCTTATGATTATGGTAAGAACATCCGGAACAAAAAGGAGGAAGCAACGAAATGAACGAGATTATTAAGAGCATCGAAGCCGCTCAGCTTAAGGCAGAGCCGCCCCAGTTCCGTGTGGGAGATACCGTAAAGGTATATGGTAAGATCAAAGAGGGAAACCGCGAGAGAATCCAGGTATTTGAAGGAATCGTCCTGAAAAAGCAGGGAGGCGGAGCCAGAGAGACCTTTACCGTAAGAAAGAATTCCAACGGCGTAGGCGTTGAGAAGACCTGGCCCTTACATTCCCCCAACGTGGAGAAGGTGGAAGTAGTGCGCCGCGGTAAGGTAAGACGTGCGAAGCTGACTTACTTAAGAGGTCGTGTGGGCAAGCGTGCTAAGGTAAAAGAATTGGTAAAATAATCGTAACAAGCAGGGGGGCTGCCGCAAAATAAGACATTTTGATTTTGCGCCGGTCCCCCTTTTATTCTATAAAGGAGAACACCATGGCAGGTTTGACCTTTCGGAAGCGGAAGAAGCGGATCAATATGAAGATTGTCCAGGAGATTTTGGTATGGACAGGCGAGGTTTTACTGGCCTTTGGCTTTGCCTGTATTCTGGTGTATTTTTTCGGTGCAGCCCTGAGCAATGTGGGCCAGTCCATGGAGCCTGCCATCTACAGCGGAGATCGGGTTCTGGTAAATCGCTTTATCTACGGTATAAAAGCTCCGACTTATGGGGATTTAATCGTATTTAAGCCAAACGGCAATGAGAATGCCCACTATCACATCAAGAGAGTGGTGGGATTGCCCGGAGACACGGTGACCATCGAGAGCGGACGGGTCTTTATTGACGGGGAGCTTTTGAATGAAGAGATCCTTACGGAGGGGATGAACGATGCCGGTGTGGCGGAGGCGCCCATTTTGCTTGGGGAGGATGAATACTTTGTTCTGGGAGACAACCGGAACAACAGCGAGGACAGCAGAAGCGCGGATATCGGCAATGTCAGGAGAAAGGACATTATGGGAATGGCCTGGTTTAACATTACGCCGGGGGAACGCTTCGGGTGGCTTCCATAGAGGAGAAAAATTATGAATATTCAGTGGTATCCGGGCCATATGACCAAGGCGAAGCGGATGATGCAGGAGAATATCAAGCTGGTGGATCTGATCCTGGAGCTGGTAGACGCCAGAGTGCCTTGGGGCAGCCGCAATCCTGATATTGATGAGATGGGCAGACAGAAGGCCCGCATTATTCTGTTAAATAAATGTGATTTGGCAGATGAAAAAAAGACAGCGCTTTGGAGAGCCTGCTTTAAGGAACAGGGCTTTCAGGTGGTTATGGTCAATTCCAGAAGCGGGGCGGGGCTGAAAGCAATACAGGGAGCCGTTCAGGAGGCATGCAGAGAAAAAATTGAGCGGGATCGAAAGCGGGGAATTTTAAACAGACCGATTCGGGCCATGGTGGCCGGAATTCCCAATGTAGGCAAATCTACCTTTATCAACAGCTTTGCAGGAAAGGCATGTACCAAGACGGGCAACCGTCCGGGAGTTACAAGAGGCGCTCAGTGGGTGCGGCTGAATAAGCAGGTAGAGCTTTTGGACACACCGGGTATTTTATGGCCCAAATTTGAGGACCCGGAAGCCGGGCTTCATCTGGCAATGATTGGTTCCGTTAAGGACGAGGTGCTGAATACGGAGGAGCTGGCACTGGAGCTGCTGCATTTTCTGAGAGAGGAATACCCGGGGGTGCTGGCACAGCGGTATGGGATACTGGAGACGGAGGAAGCTTTCCCCATGCTCTTGGAGATAGCAAAAAACAGAGGATGTCTTTTGAAGGGACAGGAGCTTGATTTGGGGAAGGCGGTGGGAATCCTTCTCGAGGAGTTCCGGAGCGGAAAGCTGGGAAGATTTACCCTGGAGGTCCCGGGAGAAATGAAACGGTAATACCTTTCAAATTACACAAATCAATTGATAGGCATATGCACCTGGGGCTGTAATTCAATTTCGCATCAGCGTATTTAAAGAGATATTACGAAACTGGAATCAGCAATGAAAATGAATTGTGAGGAATAGAGATGGGGAGAAAAGGCAAGGAAATAGAAGATGATTTTATAGGAGAAGGAGATGAGGAACGGGAGAAAAGCCCGTTTCAGGAGCTGCTGGGGATGGTTCTCTACATAGGGGTGGTTCTGGTCATTACGTTTCTGATTATCACCTTTGTGGGGCAGCGGACCCACGTAAGCGGCGACTCTATGAAGAATACTTTGAATCACGGGGATCAGCTGATTGTGGATAAGCTCACATACCGCTTTCAGGATCCGGTGCGCTATGATATTATTGTATTTCCTTATCAATATGAAGAGAATACCTTCTATATTAAACGCATTATCGGTCTGCCGGGAGAGACCGTGCAGATTGCGGACGGAGAGATTTTTATCAACGGAGAGGTTTTAATGGAATCCTACGGGCGTGAGGTGATTCAGGATCCGGGAACGGCGGCGGAGCCGATTCGGCTGGGAGAGGACGAATATTTTGTTCTGGGAGATAATCGGAACGCCAGCTCCGACAGCCGGGAGCCAAGTGTAGGCGTTATTCATAAAAAAGACATTGTGGGGCGGGCCTGGATTCGGATCTGGCCCTTGCATAAAGCAGGAATTCTTAAGCATCAATAGTTACACTCAATCAGTTTTTGAAAAAGGGTATGGGAGTACAGCATATGACAAAAGCGGAGCTTTTGCGGGAACAGAAACGGCAGGAAAAATTAAAGGCGGAGCGTGAGCGTCTGGAGACAATGAAGGAATATGAGTACCTCTATCAGGATCGCGGTAATCTCTGCGGTATTGACGAGGTTGGGCGAGGCCCTCTGGCCGGTCCTGTTGTTGCGGGGGCCGTCATTTTGCCAAAGGACTGTGAGATTCTCTATCTCAATGATTCGAAAAAGCTTTCCGAGAAAAAGCGGGAGCTTCTCTACGATGAGATTATGGAAAAAGCGGTGGCTGTCGGAATCGGCGCCGTAGGCCCGGAGCGTATTGATGAAATCAACATTCTTCAGGCAACCTATGAGGCTATGCGGTTTGCCGTTTCCAATCTGAAGGTGCGTCCGGATCTGCTCCTGAACGATGCGGTGACAATTCCGGGGGTGGAGTTACCCCAAGTGCCGATTATTAAGGGAGATGCAAAAAGCATTTCCATTGCGGCGGCAAGCATCATTGCCAAGGTGACGCGTGATCGGATGATGGCGGAATACGAAAGTCTTTATCCGGGATATGGCTTTGCCTCCAACAAGGGCTATGGGGCAGCGAAGCACATTGCGGCGCTGAAGGAGCTGGGACCCTGTGTGATTCACCGCAGAACCTTTATTAAAAATTTTGTATCCGTGAGCTGAGACAGCGGAAAGGAAGCAGGATGGACAATCGCCGGAAAATCGGAACGGCATATGAGGAACGGGCGGCAGAGCATCTGCGCGATCTGGGTTACCGGATACTGGAACGGAATTTCCGCTGCCGGCTGGGAGAGATTGATTTAATTGCGGAGGAAGCGGGGGTTCTGGTTTTTTTGGAGGTAAAATACAGAAAAAGCAGTCAATTCGGCAATCCGGCGGAGGCGGTGACACCTGCGAAGCAGAAAACCATTTGCCGCGTGGCGGATTTTTACAGAATGTCAAGGGGGATATCCGAGAGCCGCAGCTGCCGTTTTGACGTGGCGGCGATTATGGGAGAGAAGGTTCAGGTCTATAAGGATGCATTCCCTTACAGGTAGGAGGAGTTTGGGAGATCAGGGCGGAAAGGAAGAAGCAATGGAATTTATCAGAAAAAAAGGGATGGAAGCGATGGAGGTAGTGGAGCGCGGGGGCGTTCCTTTTCTTGTGTTTCCGAAGCTCAGCGCGGCAGAGGGTGTGGTCCACGGATTTTCCACGCGGCAGGGCGGCGTGAGCCGGGGAATATTTTCTTCCATGAATCTGAGCTTTACCAGAGGGGATGAGGAAGAGTGCGTGCGGGAGAATTATGCCCGTCTGGGCAAAGCCGTGGGTTTTGACTGCGGGAGGCTGGTGCTTTCGGATCAGACTCATACTGCCAATATCCGCGTGGTAACGGAGGAGGATGCGGGGAAGGGCTTTGTACGTCCCAAGGATTATGTGGATGTGGACGGATTGGTGACAAATGTTCCCGGGCTTACCCTGGCAACTTTTTATGCGGACTGCGTGCCGTTGTTTCTTGTGGATCCTGTGCATAAAGCTGTCGGCCTTTCTCACTCGGGATGGAAGGGGACTGTCAAAAGAATTGGAAAGCGCACCGTGGAGGTGATGCAAGAGCGGTACGGTTCCAGGCCGGAGGATTTACTTGCGGCTATCGGCCCGTCAATCTGCCAGGACTGCTATGAGGTAAGCAAAGATGTGATCCAACAGTTTCAGGAGACATTTATGCCGCCGCAGTGGGAGGAAATCTTTTATCAAAAGCCAAACGGGAAATATCAGCTGAACCTCTGGAAAGCCAATGAACTGATTTTTCGGGAGGCGGGTCTTAAGAATTCGCAGATTGTGACTACGGATCTTTGTACCTGCTGCAATCCAAAGCTCCTGTTCAGTCACAGGGCATCCAAGGGAAAAAGGGGAAATCTGGGGGCATTTTTGATGCTTAAAGGAGAGATGGATGATGGTGCTGCCGGGATGAAAAATGCTTTTTAAGAGATAGGATGTAAGCAAGATTCATGTAAAATTATGCTGGAAATCTGATATAATAACGTCTTGTGGACGAAAAGAGCCGTTTTGTCCGAAGGCGTTATTTTTGTGTGATAGGGGATTTGCCGCTGGCAATAGGGGAAATTTGCAGTAATCCTGGCATACATGGGAGGCGATGGTGTAGAGGTAGTTGGCTGCCGGACAGTCTGCTGTGTTTGAAAAGCGCTTTCTATATACTATAACTGCATGGAAGGGGAAAAAGATAGCCGGTAATAAAAAAATCAAGGAATTGTTATTTGATAAATGACTGATATTAAGATAATATAAAAAATAATGAAATGATGTCACAGAGACGAAAATGGGATGTCTAATTAAATGAAAACACTAATCCCCCAGCTATGCTGGGGAGAATAGAGTAAGCCGTAGCAAAGAGGATACCTTAAAAAAGCCTCCTATGCTAATATGAGAAAGGTGTCGCAAGCCAATCTCAAGAATAGGAGGCGGTCCAAATGGACAGTAAAAGTTTATCACATACAAGATGGAAA
>CAJTIM010000025.1 GCA_910576325.1 Clostridia bacterium | reverse complement strand
AACAACCAGGCGGAACGAGATCTGCGGATGATAAAGGTGAAAACCAAAGTATCCGGATGCTTCCGAACTGAGGAAGGTGCTAGAGATTATCTAAAAATCATGTCCTACGTTGGTACAGCACATAAGCAGGGATACAATGCTTACGAAGCAATCAGAAATGCAATCTCAGGTCATCCTGATTTCATCTTTGAATAAGGGTGGTTCTGAATAGTTACCCATAAACAATAAAACAAATGATGAGTATTTTTGCCTGATTCATTATAACAGATTCGGGGATGAAATGAAAAGGAATTTAATAAATATTTGGTATATGTTTGGTATATGGTATATTTATCCGTTGAGGTGATTATTGTGCGGAATATTACGTCAAAATCCAGGAACTCAGAGTCTTTGACATTACCAAATCTTATACCGACACCCAGGGCAGGAACACTTCTGCTATCATCAGAAAATCAGGAACTTCGGCTGAACTCTCAAAACGTTTTGATATAAACCGAGGCGGCATTATGGTGAAGCAGTCTTCATTTGGATTGTAAAGACAGAAAGAAAATGATAATATTTAAACAAGAAAGAACAGCATTGAACTCGGAGCAAGACAGTGATGAAAAGATGTAAATATTGCGGCAAACAGATAGAGGACAGTTTGGAATTTTGCAAAAGCAAATGTAAAGAGAACTATAAAAAAGCAGGAGAGTGCGACAGCCGAAAAATGAAATACTTTATAAGCGGAATGGCGCTTGGCTTTCTGGTCCTGTTTTGCGGTGTTTGCGCAGGCAGCAATACTATAATGGGGACAGGGATTGTCCTTATGGGCATTACGGTTATTTTACTGCCCTTTACAACACCGGAAACAAATGCGCTGCTGGGATATCAAAGAGCAAGAACAGCAGGGAGAGCATTAGGAATATTATTGCTAATAGCCGGAATCTTTGCAGGTATAAAATAGTTTTTTAGAAAAGAGTTTTCGCTGCATAGAGACTAAAATGCAATAGAAACTGAAATGTAATAAAGGCCGAAATGCATTAAAAATAGAAATGCATTAAAAATTGAAACGCATTAAAAACGATTATTGCATTATGATGTAAATATTAAGCTTTATATTGAAAAAGGCAAAAAGGAGAGTAAGAGGATGACAGACAAGAAAGTACTGCTTGACAATATAGATAAAATCCACACAACCGAGTTAGGCGTGGAACGCATAAAAAGAAACTTAAAATTAGGGACCATAGACGTTGTGGAATATTGTAAAAGCAAGGTTGCGAATAAAAAATGCCGCATTTACCGGCAAGGGAAAAATTGGTACTGCGAAATAGATGATATAAAAATAACAATCAACGCCCACAGCTACACCATAATAACAGCCCACATAAACAACAATACACACCCCCAACTCACAGCAAAATAAGCCGGTAGACTTTTCCAGTATCCCAGTGTCCGGCTGTTCACGCACGCCTGTCTGATATTGGCGGACAAACGCTCCAAACTAAAAAAGGGGCAAAGCCCACAAAAACAAAAAAGCGTTTGTCCACCAAGAGCAGACCGGTGTGCATGAACCGTCCGAACACGGGATATGGAAAAGTCTGCCGGCTTATTTTGCGTCCGTCCTCACCCTTTACGCACCGCAACCTCCTGAAACCGAAAATAATCCGGCCGATGCCGCGACTGTGTAAACTCAAACATCACCCCATCCCCATTATAAGTATAGCTGGTAACCACCGCCATACAATTATAATCTTCCACATTCAGCTCCAAATATTTCTCATCAATCTCCGTAATCTTCTCCACCGTCATAATACGCCTGCTGTTCACAATCGACATCCGAAGCGTCCCTTCCAGATAATCATAAATAGACCCCTCCGCAATCTCTTTGGTAAGCCCCCGCGCACACTCCTTCAGAAAATAATTATGATTCAAAATCAATGGCTTCTCATCCAAAAAATGAAGCCTCTGCAGATAATAAATCTCTCCCCCAACCGGAAATCCCGTCTTAGCCGAGAGCGCCTCATCCGCAGTCAGTTCCATAAAAAGCAAAACCTGCGTGCGGTAAGACTGCCCGTTCCGAAGGGCCGACTCCCGGAAGCTCTCAATCTCCCCAATAGCAAAAGACGTCTGCTCCACAGGCTGATAAATATTGCGGACACCCTTTCCCTGCATTGTCTGCACATACCCGTCCGACACCAACCGGCTGACAGCACGGCGAAGCGTATTCCTGGAGCAATTGTAAGTTTGAATCAAGGTATTTTCAGAGGGAAGAAGCTCCCGATAGGCAAATTCATCCGCCTCAATTCTTCGTTTTAAATCCCTGTAAATAGACTCATAAATACTTTTCGGCATAAGCGCCTCCTTATTACACTTTGTCCTGTCTCTTATTATAAAACGGCCGCTCCAAAAGTTCAAGAAAAAACATAAACTTGTTTAAACAAATTTCGAAAAAGCGCTTGACATGTTTAAACAAGTGTGATATAAACATAGTATAACATGTTTAAACAAGTTAAGCGGAAATTTCAACCGGTAAAGTCGCAAAGGCGCACGAGAGTAATTTTCATGAGTGCCCTTTCGAATGAAAGTTACTCTCACAATAGGTGTGCCGAAGCGACTTTACCCTTCAGTGCCGTCGCGCAGCGACTTCAAATAGGAGGAACAGGAAATGGGTAAGTATGCACAAGATGCAAAAGAGCTTCTCGGCCTGGTAGGAGGAAGAGAAAACATCGCGGCAGTATCACACTGTATGACCAGAATGCGTTTCGTACTGGCAGATCCGTCAAAGGCGGACATCCCCGGAATTGAGGCAATGAAAGTAGTGAAAGGAAGCTTCACACAATCAGGCCAGTTCCAGGTCATCATCGGCAATACCGTAGCAGATTTTTACAACGACTTCACAGCGGCAGCAGGCATAGAGGGCGTGTCCAAGGATGCGGTCAAGCAGGCCGCCAAGCAGAATCAGAACGTACTGCAGCGGAGCGTAACCGCACTGGCGGAAATCTTTGCACCGCTGATTCCGGCCATTATCACCGGCGGTCTGATCCTGGGATTCCGCAACTGCATCGACAGCATGTATCTGTTTGAAAACGGTACCAAGACCCTCTGCGAGATCAGCCAGTTCTGGGCCGGAATCGACGGCTTCCTGTGGCTGATAGGAGAGGCGGTATTCCACATGCTTCCCGTAGGCATCTGCTGGTCCGTGACAAAAAAGATGGGCACCACACAGATGCTTGGAATCGTTCTCGGCCTGACCCTGGTATCCGGGCAGCTTTTAAATGCTTATGCCGTAGCGGGAACAGCGGCGGCCGACATTCCCAAGTGGAACTTCGGATTCATAGAAGTCAATATGATCGGCTACCAGGCCCAGGTGCTTCCGGCTATCCTGGCGGCATTTACCCTGGTCTATCTGGAAAAATTCTTCCGCAGAATAACGCCCCAGGCAGTGTCCATGATCGTAGTTCCCTTCTTAAGCTTACTGCTGGCAGTCATGGCCTCCCATTTTGTCCTGGGACCCATCGGGTGGAAGATAGGCTCCGTTATCTCCTCCGTGGTGTTCGCCGGAATTACAGGCTCCTTTAAGGTTTTGTTCGGAGCAATCTTCGGCTTTGTCTATGCGCCCCTTGTAATAACCGGACTTCATCATATGAGCAACGCCATAGACCTTCAGCTGATAGCAGATTATGAAATGACCATGCTGTGGCCCATGATCGCCTTATCCAACATCGCACAGGGTTCCGCAGTACTGGGAATGATACTGCTCCAGAAGAAAAATACCCAGGCCCAGGAGGTCAACGTACCGGCCTGCATTTCCTGCTACTTAGGCGTCACAGAGCCGGCCATCTTCGGTGTAAACCTGAAAAAAGGCTTCCCCTTTGTCTGCGGAATGATTGGCTCCGCCCTGGCAGGCATTGTCTGTGTGGCAACGGGAACAGCGGCCAATGCCATCGGCGTAGGCGGCCTCCCTGGTATCCTGTCCATCCGGCCCGAATTTATGGGAAGCTTTGCAATCTGTATGGCGGTTGCGGTGGCAGTTCCCATGATACTCACAATGGCAGTAGGAAAGAAAAAGCTGACAGCGTCGGAAAGAGGCGCAGCGGCGGCAGACGGCAGCGGGGACATAAGAGAGCTGAAAGCATTTTTATCCGGGAAGGTAATTCCTCTAAAAGAGGTCAATGACGGCGTATTTTCAGAAGGGGTTATGGGCGAAGGCATTGCCGTAATTCCCGAAAGCGAGATTTTATATGCACCGGCAGACGCGGAGGTAACGGTGGTGATGGAGGATTCCCGCCATGCCTGCGGCCTGAGACTGGATAACGGGATGGAGATTTTGTTACATATCGGCATTGATACCGTAGATATGAAGGGAGACGGGTTCAGCTATGCGGTAGCTGCCGGCCAGAGAGTGAAGGCAGGAGACGCCCTGATTCGGTTCAGCAGGAAAAAAATCAAAGAATACGGCCATCCCGATGTAACCGTATGTATTATCACAGATCCGGGAAATGCGGAAAATATTCAGTTCCGCACAGGAATGGATGCGAAGGAGAAGGAAACCATACTTGCAACCTTTGCATAATTCGGAAATTCAGAATAAAAGATAGAAGCTGACAGACATTAAAAGTGAGAGAGGAGAGACTTCCATGTTGGATCTCGGAGAAAAGACAGTATACCAAATCTATCCAAAATCCTTCCGCGATGCCGACGGCGACGGCTTTGGAGATTTGCGGGGGATTATCGAAAAATTAGATTATTTACAGGGCCTGGGAGTGGACTATCTGTGGCTGACACCGGTATTTCCCTCACCCCAGAATGACAACGGCTACGACGTGGCGGATTACTGTGCCATCGATCCCCGGTTCGGCACGATGGCGGATATAGAGGAATTGATTTCACGGAGTGAAAGGCGGGGGCTTAAGGTGATGCTTGATATGGTATTCAACCACACCTCCACCTTCCATGAGTGGTTTCAAAAAGCCCTGGCCGGGGATAAGGAATACCAGGACTACTATATTTTCAGGGAGGGGAGCGGGGAAGAGCCTCCTACCAACTGGCAGTCCAAGTTCGGCGGTCCGGCCTGGGAATATGTTCCCTCTCTTGGGAAATGGTATTTGCACCTTTATGACGTCACCCAGGCGGATCTGAACTGGAAGAATCCCCGTGTGCGGGAGGAATTGAAGGGGGTGATCCGCTTCTGGAAGGAAAAAGGCGTCAAAGGCTTCCGGTTTGATGTGGTGAACCTTATCTCCAAGCCGGAGCATTTTGAAAATGATTTTCAGGGAGACGGACGGCGGTTTTATTCGGACGGTCCCCATATTCACGAATATCTGAAAGAGCTTGTTCGGGACACGGGCATCGGGGAAATGATGACTGTGGGAGAAATGTCCTCCACCCATTTAAAAGACTGCATCCGCTATTCCAACCCTCAGGAGCAGGAGCTGTCCATGTGCTTTCAGTTCCATCATTTGAAGGTAGATTATAAGAACGGGGAGAAATGGAGCCTGACGGAACCGGACCGGATGGAGCTGAAACGGCTTTTCGAAGAGTGGCAGACGGGGATGCAGCGCGGACATGGATGGAATGCTCTTTTCTGGTGCAACCACGATCAGCCGCGCATTGTATCCCGGTTTGGGGATGAGGGACCTTATTGGAAGGAGTCAGCCAAGATGCTTGGTTCCTGTATTCATCTGATGCAGGGAACGCCCTATATTTACCAGGGGGAAGAGCTGGGCATGACCAATCCTCATTTCCGGGAAATCGGGCAGTATCGGGATGTGGAGAGCCTCAATTATTATGAGATTCTTCTCGGACAGGGAAAGACAGAGGAGGAGGCGCTTCAGATTCTGGCTGCGCGTTCCCGCGATAACAGCCGAACGCCTATGCAGTGGTCCGGGGAGGCCAACGGGGGATTCACCGAAGGAACACCCTGGATAGAACCGGCCGGGAATTATGGGGAAATCAATGCGCGGATGCAGGCGGAGGATGAAGATTCCATTCTTCATTTCTATAAGACGCTCATTCGGATACGGAAGGAAAAGGCTTTGATTTCAAAAGGAAGCATTGCGTTTCTTATGCAGGATAATTCGGATGTACTGGCTTATAGCCGGGCTTACCGGGATGAGGAGCTGATTGTACTAAACAATCTGACGGACCGGGAGATTACCGTATCCGCAGAACCGGCCTGGAGCAGATATGAGAAGCTTTTGGGAAATTATGAGGGATGCCGACTGGAAGGCGGAAGCGTTGTGCTGCGGCCGTTTGAGACGATAGCATTGGAGAAGCGGGGGTAGTTCGACAAGCAGACCATTACACAAAGGCTGCATTTTACACCCATGCCGATTACTCTATCGGTAAGGATAGTAATAAGACATAGTTATAGCCGCCTGACCAAATGCGGCTATAGCTGTAACTGACTACTCGGGCTGACCGTCTATCGGCAGCTCCTGTTGGGCATCTGTTAGCGCAGATGTCCTTCTTTATGTTTCATATACTACAATCTCCGAAACACTATAAACATTTTTTAGCGGTTATCCGATTTGCGATTTGTTCCCCTTTTTTCAATCATTTCCGTTGTCCTTTGTCTGAAACAATTTTCCATTCATTTTTCTTACATTGATCTTGCCTATGATATACAGCGTTATCCATATAATTACAAAAATGAAAACAAAAATTTCAAAATAGATTAAAAATCCGACTACGCTATGTTTCATCCAAAATGCAAAATAAGCGATTGGCAGCATGATTACCGAAATAATTGAAAAGTAAATTCCGATCTGCTTTACAATGCTCCAGCTCTCTATTTCCCATATTACGGAGCTTGCCGCAAATCCGGTTCCTAATATTCCGCAAAGGACTGTTTGTAAAATAACAGCGTTGATTTCATTTCCCATAGCGGATATAAGTTCAGGTGCACAAGGCGAGTAGTAGCCGTTGGCCAAAGCAAGAGAAAGCAGGATTGTAATGAAATATCCGATTGCAATTCCCATTGGAAATCCGAAAAGACTGCGTATTATGATTTTCTTTTTCATAATCTTCACCTCATATTCCTAATATCTTTTTTAGCTTTGGAACATAGCGTCTGGATACATATGTTGTGATTCCGTTTGATAATTTAACACAAATTGTACCTGTAAAACTCAAATCAAAATTATTGACTTTTTTTAAGTTGATAATCTCCGAATTTGATATGCGGATGAATTGATTGGAAGGCAATCGTTCTTCTGCCTCATATAATCTAAGCTGAAGAGTATATTCACCTTTGCCGGTAACTGCGAAAACTTTTCCCGAATTTGCGTAAATGCGAATCAAATCGGCCGGTTCCAATATTTCAATTTTTTCATCTTTATAGCCGGGAATTATTTGTGAGACATTTTCCGAAAGTTTTTTAACAATGCTGCTCACCTCATCTGTCATGGAAGCAGTCAGTATGATTATTTTAGGGTCGGTATAGGAACTGTCAATTTTAATTTCGACCTGCATGGGAATCACCTCTTTTTTTCTTTATAGCGCCATTATAAAGAGTGCGGACAATAGTTTCAATGAATTTTCAATAGTCGGTCGATTTCAAAGCACAACTGGTTAAAATGTATTTCACAGTTTTTAAGCATGAGCAACGGCAGAGATTTCTCTCTGCCGCCCTTTGCGTATAAAAGATGATTGATAACTTGTGGAGAACAATTATTACTCATGAATTAATGGTTCTTAAATCAGAATGTCTTTACTTAAGAACAGCTCCATAGGCTGTGCATACCCCGGGGTATCAATCAAAAGGCCGCCGCAGTCCCGGTAGCCTGATTTCCGGTAAAAATGCTGCGCTGCTTCGTCAACCTGCGTGGAGGTGAGAACCATACCGAATCCCTGGGTTCTCATATCATTTTCCCAATATTCCAGAAGCTTCCGGCCGTAGCTTTGTCCCCGAAAGCCGGGAGCGATAAAAAGCATTGTGCAAAAAGGTATTTGATCCCAGAACAGATTGAAGCGGAGCAGTCCGATTGGCTGTCCCTCCTTTATCAAAACATAGCCCTGTCTGCTTCGAACCTTATTTTCGTACTCCTTTTCCGGAAGATGCTTATCAAGGCTGAACCAGAAGCTTTTATCACTCATCTGCATATATCGGATTTTATCGAAGGTCTGTTCGCTGTTAGTTTTACTGGCCTGCACTTTTCCAAAATTCCTCCATTGTTTTATTAAATTCCCGGGGAACATCCATATTAACACAGTGTCCCGCATTTTCAAAAAGAACTACGGTGCAATCGGGTTCATTGCTTTTCCATGCTTTTATGGCCTCTAATTCCATTGGAATATCAAATTTTCCGCAGCCGATCAGCAAAGGATAATTCCTTTGTTCGGGTTTATACTTGTTTACCATACGATTGAGCGTTGCCAGAAACATAAAGGACCTTTTGGGAAAGTGTATATTCATATCAAAAAATTCATTTTGAGCCTGTGAAGTATATGCGGAAATTTTCTTGTTTGCTTTTGCAAACCATTTCACTGAAAAGAGCGCTTTCAGCATCATCAGTTTTTGCTTGGCGCTGTTTTCATTTTTGTGTCAAAATGATTGATGTCATATCCTCCGAAGCAAGCCAGTGAGCTTACCGCACTCGGATAGCGATTGGCAAAGTCCTGTGCTAGAACCGCGCCTAGGGAAATACCGATTATGTGTATTTTATCAATGCTTTCCGTTTTTAAGATGTCAGATATCCACTTTGACATTTTATCGATGGCGTCACCTTTTTGAGTATCCGTTGACTGTCCGTGACCAATGATGTCGATGGCCAGAAGGTTATATTTATGTTCAAAATATTCAAACTGTGCTTTGAACATATTGTGGTTGACGAAAGCGGCGTGGATAAATAGTATCCATTCGGCTTGCCCGGTCCTGCTTACGAAATATGTAATTGGTGAATTGGCTGACTTGATTGGTTTCATTGCTTTTTATTCCTCATTTCATCAAGAAGTTGCTGATACTACTTGATATTATTGTTAGTAACATTGTTATTATGTTCTTTTTTTTCGATTAAGTCAATCAATAATAGAGAGGGTTGTCCATGTCAAAATCCTCCGGTATAATAGATTCATACAATTTTTCTTCTTTGGAAAAGAACAAAAGCAATGGGCTTCTGTTTTAGACTAAAAAGGTATCTGTTCGTCTCTGTTGACAAATTGCCAACCATTCTTGGTAGCTTTTTAGCCCTGTAAATCTTATACTCAAATCATCGGAACAACAAAAAGATCTTATGGAACTGGAAAACAGTAATATTCTTCATAATGCACAAATCGATTTACAGGCACATGTATCTGTGAATGAAAATCGATTTCATACCGGTGTATTGTGAGGAATATTACGGAACTGGAAAACAGTAATATTCCTCATAATGCACAAATCGATTTACAGGCACATGTATCTGTGAATGAAAATCGATTTCATACCGGTGTATTGTGAGGAATATTACGGAACTGGAATAGGAGGCGTAGTAACATGAAATTTAATGAAAAGCTTTTGGAGCTGCGTAAAAAACAAGGTTTATCCCAGGAGGAATTGGGAATGGAGCTGCAGGTATCCAGGCAGACGATCTCGAAATGGGAAGCAGCTCAGTCGTACCCGGACTTTCAGCGGCTTGTAATGCTCAGCGACTACTTCGGCATGTCCCTGGATGAACTGGTAAAGGATTTAGACGTGCAGGATGTACGGGATCGGAAGTTGACGGATGAAAAGGTGGCTTCTATGTATTCCGATGTTGAAACCGCCAAAGAATTTGTGAAAAAATTCTACAAGTTTATCTGCTATTTTGGAATATTTGTTATCCTTTTTTGCGTGATTGTCTTTGTCATACACCTGCTCTTTCCCGATATTCCGGGGCTTTGTGAGATATATTAGAAATTCGGACGCATTTTGCATCTTTGCTCCGGCAGTCTGCATAATGCGTCCGCTAATTGCTACATAGCCCGCCTTTCCATGCGGAAGATGTATGACGAGCGCGGGAACGTCTATTTCGGCGTAGACCACGACATTCGGGAACGGCTGCAAGCAAAACTGGTGATGGCTGTCCTCACCTTTAGGACAGAGGAATAACCGGAGCAGCGGCGCAAGATAACGGCGGCACAGCATAGGGCAAATCGGAAAGCAAGTGTAGCGGCTTGCGGGCGACGACAGCGCAGAATATACAATGATACTTCCTTTCGAGCCTTGAATGTGGTACAATAAAAATCTAAAAGGAGGAACGTCTATGTCAACTTTGGAAAAAGCAATAGGATTATTGCAGGAAATGCCGGAAAACAAACTAGAGGCGGTATATATGTATATACGTTTTGTTGATTCTCAATCAGACGGTAATGAGACTATTCCCGCCCCAAACAAAAGTATAGATTCCCTTATGGGGATAGCGCATGAATACGCAAACCCCTCATTAGTGAAAAAAGAGGCGGATGCTTTTGAAAATGCGGTCATCGAAAAATTTTCTCACAAAAGCACCCTTGAAGAAAGACAACGTGGTTTTCAAGGTCTTATGTCTTTTGCGGGAACATTGCCGGAGGATTTCGATTACAAAAAAGAATTAGAGGAGGCAAGAGAAGAAAAATATGCTCGTTTTATTTGACACTAACATCATATTGGATGTACTGGAAAAACGCCTTGCAAAGAGAGGATTTTTCCGACTTTGAGGACTGCTTGCAGGATGAATGTGCAAAACAGATTCACGCCGACTACATCGTAACCCGAAACACAAGCGACTTTTCCACGTCGGATATACCTGCCATTATTCCGGATGACTTACTCAAAATTCTTGACAACAGCAAATGAGTGTTTATAGATACAGGCATATCAAGGCTCTTTCCGTTATGGAAAGGAGCATGACGAACAAATATCGGGTATTGGGTATCATGCTGAAACGCCAAAGACAAAAAGCGGTATCAGACAAATCCCAATATCCAGGAAAGGATTCATAACTAAACAATAGATGAGAAAAAGAATTTACGGGGCGGTTGCTCCACTTTTACGTCAAAGAATAAAAAAGAGGGCATTGCTCAATCATCTAATTTGATGATTTTGCAACACCCTCTTAATTATTCAACCGTTTCAATAGAATCCACAATATTCATCCGCGCAATAGACCGCAGCGGAACCGCCGTTGCCAGCAGACAGGCCGCAATGGAAATAACCGCAGCTTCGGCAATCGACCGGACAGGAACAGCCACGAGCCGCAAGGCGTCTGTCTGTGCCGCCCCGATAAAAATACAGCAGATATAACCCAACACAGCGCCAATCAGCGAAGCAAAAATGCCGTAGTAAGCCCCCTCCCACAAAAATGTCCGATAAAGGCTGGCAGCGCTCATTCCAATAGCCCGCTGTATGCCGATCTCACCCACACGGGTATGAATATTGCTGTAAACAGTGTTTACGATATTCAGTATACCAATGATACCGACAAAGACGATCAGCACCCAGCACAGCATTTTGATTTGTTCAAAGCTTTCAGCCATCTCGCTGCTGCTCTGGAGATAGGAAAGCCAATGAGTCCCCGGATATTCGCCGCACAAGCTGTCCAGTCGGTTTTCAAAGGCGTCAGTGTCAGCGTCATCCGGCAGCGTCGGGTAAACTTCCGAATAGCTGTCATTTCCAAGAAGCGAGCAATATAATTCATCATTCACAATGATCTGGACGCCATTTAAAAAGCCGTCATTGTTAATGGTAACCGGCGCATCAATCACCCCCAAGACCGGAAGTGTTCTGCCTCCTAACCGAATTGTATCGCCTGCAGCAAGAACCGTATACCGCACCGGTGTATCACCGTAGGAAAAGGCAATGGGATTTTTTACAAAACAGCCCGTTCCGTCCTTGAAGGTCCGTATTTCCTGATCGGACAGGTTCGGAGCGCGGAGCCGTAATTGTGCTTCATCAATATTTACAAGCTGTAAGGTTTCATGGCTCTCTAAAGACAGATCCGTCTCAAAGGGAGGTATCTCCCCGTCACCCGGCATAAACACGGAAATCCGGGTAGAAGAGAGGCTTTCTATGGAACTGTCTTCTTTTAAGACTTCTACGGCTTCTGCCGGAATACCGGAAGTCTCATTCGTAACCGCATAATCGCCGATATACATATCCTGAACCGGGCTGCTGGCGTCAAGCAGTCCGGTAAAACTCTGCAAGGCAACATATACGGTAATACTCATAACCAGAGACAGAATTGTAACAATGGTTCTGCCGCGCCCGCGCTTTAGATTGAGCCTTGCGTAGTAAGCTTCAAAGCAGCGGATTTTGGGATTCCTTTTTACCCGGCGCTTGATCTTCACAGCCTGCCCCGACATCGCAACAGCCGGAGCTATACGGGATGCGTACCGGGCGGCGGGAAAGGCCGCCAGCAGAGCAAAAAGAAGGGTAACTGCAATACCGGCAAGGAGCATCGGCAGCTTTACCGCCGCGGCAGCGCTGATCGCCAGGTTTAATTCGGAAATGCTGTCTGCCAGGAACAGTTCGGGATTGAGAATCCCCACAGCCGCAATCAAAACGCCTTTTGCCGACCATGTGCCAAGAAGCAGTCCGATGGGAATACCGGCCCCGCAAAGAATCAAAAGCTGCAGGGAAACCAGGCGGTAGATTTGCCCGCGCTCTCCGCCGATGGCCCGAAGGGTTCCGTATTCTTTGATGCGCTTTGTAACAGAGATTTTCAAAATGTTGTAGATCACCAGTCCGGCCGCCGACAGGACCAGCACACCGACCAAAATGCACGCCGCAGTCATATAAGAAAATCCGGCGCCGGTTTCGCTGTCTGCCGCTTCGTCATAGGAAATGCCCATAGCGTCAAGAAGAAGCCAGTTATACTGGATATACCGTTCACTTAGATTCAATTTTTCCGCAAGATCATACACAATGCTCTGAAAATTCCGCCTGTCGTAAGTCTTAAAATCCGTGGAATAAACCACATATTCTTCCGGCAGCAGCTTCTTTGCGGCTCCTTCTCCCGCAATTCCCGTAACAGTACCTGTCGCATAGCCGATATAGCGGCTTTCCAGAATACCTGTCAATTCAAAGTCGGCGGAGTATACAAACTCCGGCAGCGACCCGTCCATAAGAAATACGTGCAAATCAAGGGACACCGTATTTCCAACCGCGGCCTCCAATCCAAGGTATTGAAGCGCGTCTTCCGGCAGAGCTATTTCATTTGCATTTTCCGGCAGCCGCCCTTCCTTCAGATTCCGGATTGCCGGGTACATAGATAGTGCATTGCCGTGATATTCCCGAAGATATAAAGATAAGCTGCTGCTGCCTAACGGTGTACTGCCGACAAAGATTGTGTCCTCCGCATCATACAGGCGGCTGTCTTCATGCAGCTTTTGTGCCTGTTCCCTGCTAAGCTGATGAAAGGATGCATAGCGGTTTCCATTAAGACCTGCGGCCTGTTCGATACGCATAGAGCGCAGTATTCCGACAGACTGGCCCACTGCCGTTGTCATAACCGCAGACATGATAACCGCAGTCAAAATCAGGATTGCCATGATTTTCTGTGCTTTCAGTTCTTTCCATGCCAGAGCCAAGTAAGATTTCATCCTGCCGTCACCTCCGAGAGAACGCCGTCCACAATTAGAAACCGGCGGTTTGCCATTTTTGCAATGCGGTTGTCGTGGGTGATGACAACAAGGGATTTTTTCATGTTTTTCCATATGTTCTGCAGCATTTCCATAACTTCGCCGCCGCTTTTGCTGTCCAGATTTCCCGTTGGCTCGTCAGCGAAAATAATATCCGGCTTGGCAATCAGAGCGCGGGCAATGGCTACGCGCTGCTGCTGGCCGCCGGAAAGCTCATGGGGCAGATGGGTAAGACGCTCACGGATACCCAGTAAATCCGCAAGCTGCGCCAGATATGCCTCCTCCGGCTGCTTTTTATCTAACAGCAGCGGCATGAGGATGTTTTCCCTTGCGGTCAGGACAGGAAGAAGATTGAACTGCTGGAAAATGAAGCCGATGCGCTGACGGCGAAAGGCTGACAATTCTTTGTCAGTGAGGCCGTATATGTCCTTTCCATCGTATGTCAGGCTGCCGGACGTCGGCCTGTCCAGCCCGGACAGCAGATGGAGCAGGGTGCTTTTTCCGCTGCCGGAGGGTCCCATAATGGAAATAAAATCGTTGGATGCAATTTTCAGGCCGGCATTATTAAGCGCAGTAACACGGTTTTCGCCGCTGCCGTAGATTTTTGAGAGTTCCTTTGCTTCAATGTTCATAAAAACACACTCCTTATTTCCGCGGGCAATGCCGATGCTTTGTCAGCTTGCTGCGGGGATTTGATTTGTGATATAAGGAGAGTGTAAAACAGAGATCTCAAAAATCTCTCAAGCTTTCGGATCTATTTTGAAAGAAGCCGCGGCCGCTGCGCCGCCGCCTTTTTTGTTTTCCAGTGTAAGCGCTCCTCCATGCTTCCGGCACAGGAGCTGGCTGCTGTACAGTCCTATGCCAAAGTGTGCAAGGGCCTCCTTCTTTTCCGCAGGAACCGTGAATCTTCCGAAAGGCTTCGGGCCGTTTTGTATGAAGGCCGCAGGAAATCCGGGACCATCGTCCGTAACAGAGAGAAGCAGAAGGTTTTCTTTTTGTTCCAGACAAACGGTGATTTTACTTTTGGCAAACCGGGCCGCATTTCCAATCAGATTTTCCGCTACGGTTAGAAATGCTCCATGATCTAACCGCACGGAGCCTTCGGCGGGAGCGGAAACAGACAGATCCAATGCTCCGGCAAGGAGTTTTGCCGTTTCCTCTAATTCCGAATGTAACAGGGAACAGGCACATTCATTGATCCGCACCGGCATCTGTTCCAATCTCTGGATGCTGCTCATGGCTTCGACGTACTGTTCGATCCGCAATGTGTAGCGTTCCAGCCTGTCAAGGGCCTGTTCGTCTGCGCTGCCCTGACGCAGCAGTTTTACGGTTCCCTTTAAGACCGTGATGGGATTGCGCAAATCATGGGAAAAGGCGGCGTTTAACCTTTTGCGTTCTTCCGCCTGATGCCATAGCTCTTTATTTGATTTCAGAAGTTCTTCCCGCATGGTATCAAAGGCGGCGCAGAGCCGGCCTAATTCGTCGTCCGAATGAACCGGCATGAGAAAGTCAAGGTCCCGGTTCTGAATCCGTGTGATTCCGTTTTGCAGCGCGGCAATGGGACGCTTCAGTTTGATTCGGTAATACAGGATGCCGGACAGAGCCAGTCCGCTCACAGGGAGAACAATGCAGGATACCAGTTGAAGGATGCTCAGCGCTGACAGGATACATTGCTGGGCTGCTGTGGGGGATTCCAGCCGGGTGAAGGAACCGTCGGATAGTGAGATTGACAATCCGCCGGTGGGAAAGGCGCTGCAAATGGAATCGCATAGTATAAAGACGAATCCCAGCAGCAGGAGAGCCAGCAGGACACAGGAAACGGACAGAACGAGAAATGATTTCTTCAGATCCATATTTTTCAGATATTCCACCGATAACCGCACCCCCAAACCGTATCAATATAACTGTGAAGTGTAACAGCGGACAGCTTTGCCCGGATCTTTCGGATATGCTCCATGATGGTATCGCTGCTGCCTCCGCTGTCAATTCCCCACACGGCTTCGTAGATTCGTTCCCGGTCAAATACCTGGCCGGCATTTAGGGAAAGCAGCTCTACGATGTCAAACTCTCTTTTGGATAAGGAGACCGGTTCGCCGGCTGCCGTGACAGTGCGTGCGGAATAATCAATTGCCAGCTCACCGAAAAAACGTACCGCCGATTTGTTCCGGCGCCGCTGTTCCCGCCGCAGATGTGCGGCAATTCTTGCGCCTAATTCGTCCAAATCAAAGGGCTTTATGATATAGTCGTCCGCGCCGGCCTGAAAACCGATGATTTTGTCGGCGGCTTCTACCCGCGCCGTGAGAAAAAGGATGGGGCAGGCAATCAGTTCCCGTATCTTCCGGCAAAGGGTCAGTCCGTCTATGTCGGGCATTTGGATGTCGAGCAGAATTAAATCGGGTTGATTTGCTAATTTTTCAAGGGCTTCCTTTCCGCCGTAGGCGGTGAGTATCTCATATTGTGAAGAAAAGCAGCTTGCCATCATATCTACAATTCCCGGTTCATCGTCGACAATGAGAAGTTTTTGTTTCATGGGGTATCTCCGTTTGCAATTTATAACTTGTATTGTGACAGGCAAATCTCAAAAAACGCTCAAGTTTTTGATGGCGGAAGAATTTAAAATTACAAGTTCCCTTTTATCAGAGCTTCCAGTGAAATTTGAAAAAAGAAATCATGGACAAGCGCATCGTATTTCTCCCAGAGGGGAAGCGTGATACAGTCTTCCTTCCGGGGGCAGCTCTGCGCGTCGGGCAGGCGGCAGGAAACGCAGGCTATGGGGCCTTCGGTCAGTTCGATGATCTCCCCGATGGAATAGTCCGAGGGCTTCCGGGTAAGCATATAGCCGCCGCCTTTACCGCGAAGTCCTTTTACAAGCTTTCCCTTTACCAGAAGCCGCAGAATGGTTTCCAGGTATTTTTCGGAAATCTCCTGGCGGGCGGAAATGTCCTTCAGCGGAATATAAGCATCTTCCTGGTGCTGTGCCAGATCGATCATTACTCTCAATGCATAACGGGCCTTTGTTGAAATCATAGCGTTTTCCCCCTGTTTCTTTTGTTCATTATAACCTGGCGGAAGAATATTTTCAACAAAAACCTATATTCCTATTGACTTAGTATGTAAATAGTGATATTCTCTCTCCAACGGCAGAAACAAGAAATGCCAGATTAGGATAAATATTGCGGAACTGGAATAATACGGCTGAGAAAGGTCAGGTAATTTTGAAAACTATTTTCTGCCGGAGGGCAGAGCCGCAAAGGAGCAGTAATTTTAAAAAGCAGGAGGAGCACTATGGGAAAATATTATAAAGGAGCAATGGAGCTGATAGGAGGCACGCCTCTTGTAGAGGTCGTAAATATTGAAAAGGAGCTGGGCCTTCAGGCCGCCGTCCTTGTAAAGCTGGAATATTTGAACCCGGCCGGAAGCGTAAAAGATCGGGCGGCAAAATCTATGATTGAGGATGCGGAAAGCCGGGGGCTGTTAAAGGAAGGAGCCGTCATCATTGAGCCTACCTCCGGCAACACCGGAATCGGTCTGGCGTCAATCGCAGCCGTGAAGGGCTACCGGATGATTCTTACCATGCCGGAGACCATGAGCGTAGAGCGCAGAAACATCCTGAAAGCCTACGGCGCGGAGCTGGTGCTGACAGAAGGCGCAAAGGGGATGAAGGGAGCCATTGAAAAGGCCGAAGAGCTTTCCCGTGAAATTCCGGGCAGCTTTATCCCGGGCCAGTTTGTGAATCCCGCCAACGCGGCCGCCCACAGAACAACCACCGGGCCGGAGATTTGGGAGGACACCGGCGGAAAAGTAGATATTTTTATTGCAGGCGTGGGAACCGGCGGCACCATAACCGGAACAGGAGAGTACTTAAAGGAGCGGAATCCCAATATTAAGATTGTAGCTCTTGAGCCGGCCGATTCTCCGGTGTTATCGGGAGGAAAGGCAGGCCCGCACAAAATACAGGGAATCGGAGCAGGCTTTGTCCCGGAGCTGCTAAATACCTCCGTCTATGATGAAATCTTTCAGGCAAAGAGCGGGGACGCATTTGCCGCCGCAAAGCTGCTGGCAAAAAAAGAAGGAATCCTGGTGGGAATTTCCTCCGGCGCAGCCCTTCACGGAGCCATAGAGCTTGCAAAGCGGCCGGAGAACCGGGGAAAAATGATCGTTGCCCTTTTGCCCGATTCCGGAGACCGGTATTACTCCACGCCTCTGTTTACGGATTAGGCGTATCAATCAACCGGTAAAGCCGCAAAGGCGCACGAGAGGAACTTTCATGAGTGCCCTTTCGAATGAAAGTTTCTCTCATTACAGGTGCGTCGAAGTGACTTTACTCTTTAGTGCCGTCGCGCAGCGACTTTTAATAGTCCAGCTAAGAAATGTCAAGTAATTTTAAAAAATAATTTCTGCCGACTAGTAAAGTCGCAAAGACGCACGAGAGGAACTTTCATGAGTGCCCTTTCGAATGAAAGTTCCTCTCATTACAGGTGCGTCGAAGTGACTTTACCCTTTAGTGCCGTCGCGCAGCGACTTAAAATAGGAGGATTCAAAAATGACAGATATCAGAGATTCAAAAAACTGGGGATTTGAGACAAGACAATTACATATCGGACAGGAACAGGCAGACCCGGTCACAGACGCAAGAGCCGTACCCATCTACGCATCCACCTCCTACGTATTCCACAACTCACAGCACGCCGCAGATCGCTTCGGCCTGCGGGATGCCGGAAATATCTACGGAAGGCTGACCAACCCCACAGAGGATATATTTGAGCAAAGAATCGCATCCCTGGAAGGCGGAGCGGCTGCGCTGGCCGTTGCTTCAGGAGCGGCGGCCATTGCCTATACCTTCCAGGCCCTTGCCAGGGCGGGAGAGCACATTGTGGCGTCCAAGACCATTTACGGCGGCACCTACAATTATCTGGCCCATACCTTTCCGCTGAATAATCAGGTGACGACCACCTTCGCAGATCCTTACGTGGAAGGTTCCTTCGAGGCGGCTATTCAGGAAAACACAAAGGCAATCTTTGTAGAGACTCTGGGCAATCCCAATTCCAATGTGATCGATCTGGAGGAGCTGGCCCGGATTGCCCACAAGCATAACATTCCCCTGGTGGTGGATTCCACCTTTGCGACGCCTTATCTCATCCGTCCTATTGAGTATGGGGCAGACATTGTGATACATTCCGCCACAAAGTTTATCGGCGGACATGGAACAGCCATTGGCGGCGTAATTATAGACGGAGGAACCTTTGACTGGAAGGCGGCCGGAGCATATCCCTGGATCTCAGAAGCGAACCCAAGCTATCACGGGGTAGCCTTTACGGATGCGGCAGGGCCGGCGGCATTTGCAACCTATATTCGTGCGGTCATTCTCCGGGATACGGGAGCGACCCTTTCCCCCTTCCATGCATTTCTCTTCCTGCAGGGATTGGAAACCCTCTCTCTTCGCGTAGAACGCCATGTGAGCAATGCCCTGCAAATTGTAAATTACCTGAACAGCCACCCGCAGGTAGAGGCAGTGCACCATCCGTCGCTGCCCACGGAGCCTACCCATGAGCTGTACAAAAAATATCTGCCACAGGGAGGCGGCTCCATTTTCACCTTTGAGATCAAGGGAGATGCAAAGACGGCCCAGACCTTTATCGACAACCTGGCCATTTTCTCCCTGCTGGCGAATGTGGCGGACGTGAAATCCCTGGTGATTCATCCGGCGACCACCACCCACAGCCAGTGCACAAAGGAGGAGCTTTTGGAGCAGGACATCAAGCCCAACACCATCCGCCTGTCCGTGGGCATTGAGAAGGCGGAGGATCTCATTGCGGCGCTGGAGGGAGCCTTTGAGGCAGTGAGATAGAAACAGATATTTTGCCTTTTTAAAACGTGTGTTATGCTGCATAAAGATTAATCAGTATCCCTTTGTACACTGTTGCAGCCTTTGAACTGCCCTCAAAGAATTTGAACTCCTCCCTGTTTTTGACCAAAAATCAAGGAAAAATCCTTACAAAGCAGAGAATCTATGAAGAGGTATGGGGAGTGTCATTTGGAAATGCTTATTTTGGACGAGCCTGACAAGGGCCTTGCTCCCATTGGATTTGATATTTTATCGGAAATGAGTATGGCTTAAGAGCAGCACGGAAAAATTTAATATTTTCTGAATTTCCCTGAAGAAATATTGACTTTTCAACAGTCGGATCTATAATCAGGAATAGATGAAAAATCTATTTTACACGAGGAGGAAAGTCAAAATTGGGCAGTTATTACAAACACAAAAAGAAAGAGACCATCGATGTATCTTATTCCTTCCGCTGCGAACAGTGTATGAAGGAAAGCGGTACTCTAAAGGCCACAATTTCCG
Organism: Clostridia bacterium; assembly: GCA_910576325.1. Lineage (GTDB taxonomy): Bacteria > Bacillota > Clostridia > Lachnospirales > Lachnospiraceae > Laedolimicola. The sequence continues at coordinate 49,015 of CAJTIM010000025.1, read as the reverse complement.
GCATGGAGGCGGAGATTAACAGCAATTACAAAACTTTGGATGATAAAAAGCAGAACAAATTAAATGAAATGGCCCATAATAACCTTGTGAGCGCCGTAAAAGAGGCATACAGCAATGCCACGGGGAAGCATATTTTTGTCAAAGCTTTTAAGGACGAATGTCCCCATTGCCATAAGCCCCAGACCTGGGGTATCAGCGGAATCCAAAATGATATGTTCGGTACGCCGATTGTCTGTGTGATCCTGGGCATTATTCTCGGCGCCGGATGTTATTTCTTTTCCGGTGTTGAGAACAATCTGATGATTGCCGTGGCCGCTGCCGGGATCTGCGTTGTGATCGGAGCAGGAATACTAGTTTTGAACCTGATTAAATTAGGAAGCAAAAAGAAACAGACTGCTGGCGTAGTTCAGAAGAATGAACCGGTGATTGAGTGGAATGATGTGCAGCATATTTTAAATGAAAGATAAAGATATGTAAAAAAGGGTATTGTCCGATAATAACCGCATTGCGGTTACAGGGCGATATCCTTTAAATGGAAGATTCTTTAACTCAAAATCTTGAAACATTTCCCCGAAATTTCGCACAATAAGCATTGCATTACAAACACAGGATGTTGTATAATAGATATAAGAAAACCCCCATAAAAGGGGTTTCATTGCGGTTTAATAAAAAATAAGCGACCATATGGCAAAGGAGGAAGTTTTTCATGGACGCCCAGTTTGAATGGCAGGAGGAGTTTTTTATCGGTGTGGAAGCCATCGATAAGGAACACCAGCGACTTTTTAAGATTATCAACAAGCTTTTCAGAATGAAGGAAGAGGAAAAAAACAATCAATGGGCATGCCAGGAGGGAATTAAGTTTTTTAAAGGGCATGCGGTGAAGCATTTTGCAGACGAAGAAGCGTATATGACATCCATTGGGTATGAGGGACTGGAGCAGCACAGACGGATACATAAGGGATTTCGCGAGAATACGCTTCCGGCTTTGGAGCAGGAGCTGGAACAGTCCGGCTATGCGGAGGACACTGTGGATCATTTTCTCGGGGTTTGTGCCGGCTGGTTGATTGGACACACTTTGACCGAGGATATGGCTATAGTAGGAAAGAAGATCCGGAAATGGGAGAACCTTCTGCCGGGCGAGGAGCTTGCGGCAATGAAAAAGGTGATCGTACAGCTTGTATTTGACATGTTCCATCTGGAGACTCAGATGATCAGTGATGCCTACAACGGAGAAAAGTTCGGAAGAGGCATTTATTACCGTATGGTTTATGGAGCCGGACAGGAGGATCAGAATCAGGAGATTATTTTGGTGTTTGAGGAGCAGCTTATTATTAACACGGTCGGCAAGGCTATGGGAATTCAGACCAATAAGCTGGAGAGCAAGCTGATCCATGCCACCAGATATACGGCACAGCAGTTTGTAGGGCGTATTCTGGAGCATTTTCCTTCAACGGAGAGCTATAAGCTGAAGGAAGAGAACCTTCTTTCCTATGAGGAATTTCGGAAAATCTTTGAAAACGAGCAGCTTCAGGCCAGCCTTTTATTTAACACGGGAGCCGGATACTTTTCTTATTGTGTCATTGCGCCGCATCTCCTGGAAGATGGGATAGGAACGCCCATAGGGGAAGAGAACGCCATGACCGAGGTGGAGCAGTATTTGATGAAACGGGAGGAGCAGGAGGTAACAAATCGGAAGCCGAAGATTCTGGTGGTGGACGATTCTCTGACCATCCGGGAGGGAATGAGACAGCTTCTGATGGAGGACTACGAGATTGCGGTTGCCGAATCTGGTGTGGCCGCTATTCGGACCATTACGTTGAATCAGCCGGATTTGGTGCTCCTGGATTACGAGATGCCTGTCTGTGACGGAAGGCAGACCCTGGAGATGCTGCGCTCGGAGAAGGCTTTCGAGGATATTCCGGTGATGTTTCTTACGGGCAGGAGGGATCCGGAGAGTATGATCAAGGTGATGCCCTTAAAACCGGCCGGTTATCTGATCAAAAGTTCAAAGCCGGCAGATATCAAGAAGGAAATCGATACATTTTTTGAGAAGAAAAAGGCAAAAGAATAAATTTTAAAATAAATAGCACTTGCTATTCGCAGATCTAAAGATGATGCGGATAACAAGTGCTATTTACTCAATAATAAATGTAAGATTGTTTTATGCTTCTTTTAACGGCTGATACAGCCGATTCTCCCTCCGCCACTCGGTCGGAGGAATACCAAACACATTTTTAAAAGCCCTGGAAAAATGAAGCTGATTGGGATAGCCCACCAGCTTACCCACTTCCCCCACAGTTGTCTCGGAGAACTTGAGCAGCTCCGCCGCCCGGTTCATCCGGTAGTAAATAAGGAACTGCTGCGGCGTCTTATTCAGCTCGTCACGGAAAATCTTACCCAGATAACTGCGGTTTAAATTACAAAACACAGCAATATCCTCCACCGTAATCGGATGGCTGTAATTCTGCTCAATAAAGCTGATAGCCTCCCGAATATAGAAGTCCTTGAGCCTTCCCGCCGAAAATTCCTTCCGATTAAAGGAGGACCGGATCAGCAGGTCAAGAAAGAGGTAGAGATGTCCAATCTGATAGAGGGAGGAGTGCTCCTTGCCATGAACAATATTGAGCAGTTCCTCCTTCATCCCGCCCCGCAGCTCCCGGTTGGAGCTTCGGTAGATGGGAGAGCGTTCCGTAAGCCCGGCAGTCTCCAGAAATTCCTTTACGCGCAGTCCGTCAAATTCCGCCCAGGCATATTCCCAGGGATCTTCCTTATCTGCAATATAGGTGCTCACAAGCTCCGGGCAAATCAAAAATCCCTGGTGAGGCTTTAAGTTGTAGATGTGGGTTTGGCCGTGATCGTCCGTATGATGCAGGACGCCCTTGCCTTTGATGATGTAGTGAAACAAATAGTGATTCCGTGTAGCCGGGCCGTAGGAATGAGCCGGCTCACATTGCTCCCAGCCATACTGGTAGAGCGTCAGATCCATGTAGCGTTCGTTGGGAAAGATGTTAAACAAATGATTACTCATGGCGTCTCCTTTTAAGTGCAAAGTGCTTTCGTTTTGGTGATGCATCAATTGTGAAACATTTTTAACTTTTAAACTTGCTTATGGGTGAATCAATATTTTTATGTAGATTTTGAGGGCGGACAGAGCTGACGCAAAATAAATCAGCCGCTGTTGCCATATCCGCGTTCGGACAGGTCTCGTACAGGCTGTCTGCTCCGAACAGACATTGCCTTGGACTTTTTTTGGAGGTATTAAGGTTTTGGGCACTGTCTGCCCGGAGCAGGCAGCCTGTGCGCGAACAGCGGATACGTGATAATCGGAACAGCCGGCAGTCTTATTTTGCGTCAGATGCCAATCATATGCCAAAATTTTAGCACATTATACAATATTTGTACAGATCTAGCATTTTGGTATATAAATATAAAAGCTATGCTATTTACCATGATTCCGTGGAAATGTTATAATTTTTACGATATTTAGGGTGTAATTATTCAATATACCCAATTTTATTCCAGCACCTGGCCAGGGTGGAATTGTTTTATTCACTATTTCTAAGCCGGATACAGGCAAATTTTGATGGAAAAAGCCGAAAATCCGGTGGAATATGTCCATATTAAGGAGGGAAACTTGTGAAGAACATGAAGAAATTACTTGCAGCTCTTCTGGTCGTGGTATTGGCTTTTGGATTAGCTGCGTGCGGGAAAGCCTCCGACGGCAAAACCCATCTGACATTCCAGATCTGGGACGTTAATCAGAGGGACGGAATGCAGGCCGTTTGCGACGCTTATACCGCAAAGAACCCGGATGTGGTAATTGAGGTACAGGTTACGAGCTGGAGCGAGTACTGGACCAAGCTGGAGGCAGCGGCCATCAGTAATCAGATGCCGGATGTGTTCTGGATGCATACCAATGAGATCTTAAAGTATGCGGACTACGGCATGATTGCAGATCTGACGGATCTTTATAATGACGAAGATCCCGACTATTACAAGAATCATTTTTCAGAAATCTCTCTGGCAAATATCCAGGGAAGCGACGGCAGATATTACGGAATACCGAAGGACAAGGATACGGTCTGCCTGGTATACAACAAAGAAATGTTTGACGCCGCAGGCGTGTCTTATCCCGATGAAACCTGGACCTGGGACGACCTGACGGCAGCTTCCCAGCAGATTTATGACACCACCGGCAAGTACGGCTATATGGCTTACGGAGACGACCAGCTTGGATACTGGAACTTCGTATATCAGAATGGCGGCTACATATTGACCGAGGATAAGACAAAGGGCGGCTTTGACAATCCGGCAACCCGGGAAGCGATGGAGTTTTACATCAATCTTCAGCAGGAAAACTGGTGCCCGGATCAGAACTACTTTGCGGAGACCTCTCCCGGAACAGCCTTCTTCTCCGAGCAGGGTTCGATGTTCTTAGAAGGAAACTGGAACCTTCTCTCCGAGATGCAGAATTATCCCGAGATGCAGGGGAAATGGGATGTGGCAGTACTGCCCATGTGCCCGAATCCGGCAGAGGGCGACGGAAAAGCCACGATTTCCAACGGTCTGTGCTATGCAACCGGCGCCAAGGGAAAGAACCTTGAGATCGTAAAGGATGTTCTCAAGTTCTTCGGCTCCGAGGAGGGACAGCGCGTCCAGGGTGAATCCGGTGCGGCGATTCCGGCTTACATCGGTCTTGAGGATACCTGGGTGAAGGTATTTGACCAGTTTGACTATAAATTAGACGTACAGAAATGTGTAGATATGTTTGACTACGGCGTACAGAGCGTGAACAATGCTTCCCGTTCCGTATGGAAGCCGAAGGTACAGGATGAGCTTCTTCGGATTTACTCCGGAAAATCCACACTGGAGGACGGACTGAATAACATCCAGACTTTCATTGATACGGCAGAAGCAGAGTAGAGGGGAGGCTTATACATGGCAAATAACAGCAAGGCGGGCAAGTTCGCTAAGACCGAAGGCATGTGGGGCTATATCATGGTAGCGCCTACCATCATCGGCTTGATTGTACTGAATCTTTACCCGTTTATTGACACCTTAAAATTGAGCTTTACAAAGACAAAGCCCTTTGGCTTTTATGAGTTTAACGGTTTGACCAACTATATCACCATGTTCACCAATGCGGATTTCTGGAGGGCGAATTTAAATACCATTTATTTCTGCCTCCTGACCGTGCCTCTTGGCATATTCCTGGCACTGGTGGTTGCGGTTATGCTGAACACGAAGATTAAAGGAAGAACGGCTTTCCGTGCCATCTTCTTCCTGCCTATGGTTGTAGCTCCGGCAGCGGTTGCTATGGTGTGGAAGTGGATGTTCAACACCGAGTACGGTATCATCAACACCCTCCTGGGAAACAACGTAAACTGGATTACCAATCCCAACGTGGTTATGGTGACCTGTGCTATCGTGGCAATCTGGAGCGCCATCGGCTACGACGCGGTGCTTCTTCTGTCGGGACTGCAGAATATATCCAAGTCCTATTATGAGGCGGCAAGCCTTGACGGAGCAACCAAGATTCAGCAATTCTTCCACATTACGCTGCCTATGGTTTCTCCTACTCTGTTCGTAGTTATGATTATGCGTTTGATGTCCTCCCTGAAAGTATATGACCTGATTTACATGATGGTAGAGGAGTCAAACCCGGCACTGACAAGCGCCCAGTCTCTGATGTTCCTGTTCTACCGCGAGTCCTTTGTAGCCGGCAATAAGGGCTATGGCTCCGCAGTCGTGATCTGGACCGTTCTTCTCATCGGTATTGTAACGGCCTTCCAGTTCTGGGGACAGAAGAAATGGGTGAACTACGAAGTATAGGAGGTGGAGAAGTATGAAATCCAATTCATTAGAGAGAAATCAAAAGCTTCGGACAGCAGGCACATATTTGTTTTTCATCATTGGGTCCATCGTTATGATCTTCCCCTTTATCTGGATGCTTCTGACAAGCTTTAAGACGGTAGCCGAGAGTATGCAGATTCCGCCGGATTTCTTCCCGGCACAGTGGATCATTGATAACTTTAAGGATGCGATGGCCAGCCTTCCCTTCGGAGCCCTTTACAAGAACACCATTCTGCTGATTTTCTGGCGTGTGGTTTGTGCGGTGGGTTTCAGCTCTATGGCGGGCTATGCATTTGCAAAGCTGAACTTTAAGGGAAAGAATTTCCTCTTCTCCCTGGTTCTGGTGCAGATGATGCTTCCTTCCCAGATTTTTATTACGCCTCAGTATCAGATGCTGGCAAAGATGGGATTGACCAACACGATTTTCGCCCTGGTATTTCCGGGACTGGTAAGCGCTTTCGGTACATTCTTTCTGCGTCAGGCTTATATGGGAATCCCGGATGAGATTTCCGAGGCGGCTTATCTGGATGGCTGCAATCAGTGGCAGACCTTTGTGAAGGTTATGGTGCCCCTGACCACCTCCTCTATGGCGGCTCTGGCCGTATTTACGGCAGTGTTCGCTTACGGAGATCTGATGTGGCCCCTGATTGCCAACACAGATTTGAAGATGATGACCTTGTCCTCCGGTCTTGCTACCTTAAGAGGACAGTTTAATACAAACTTCCCGGTTATGATGGCAGGCTCCCTGCTGGCAATGATTCCTATGGTGGTGCTGTATCTGTTCTTCCAGAAGCAGTTCATCGAGGGTGTTGCAATGACAGGAGGAAAATAATAAGTCCGGGCAGAATTATTTACTTACGGTGGAGGACTACATAGATGTCAGTCAGATATATAGAAAGCAAAAAAACATTTCTGTTGCAGACAAAGAACAGCACTTACCAGATGAAGGTAAGCGATTATGGATATCTTTTGCATTTATATTATGGAGAGCGGCTGGAGGATGAGGACTTAAGCTATTTGATTCAGCTCCAGGACAGAGGCTTTTCTCCCAATCCGAACGAGGCGGGAAATGACCGTACATTCTCACTGGATTTTCTACCGCAGGAATTTTCGAGCGATGGAAGCTGCGATTATCGACTGAGCAGCATTGAAGTAAAAAACGGGGACGGAAGCTATGCCTTTGTGGGAAAGGTTGCAAAGCATGAGATTTATGCGGGCAAGTATTCCCTGGCTGGCCTCCCCTCCCTGTGGGGAACCGAGAAGGATCGGGTGGACACCCTGGAGATTTGGCTTACGGACCCGGCCACGCAGCTTACGGTTGTGCTTTGTTACTCGGTTTTTGAAGAAAAAGATATTATTACACGGGCGGTCAAGGTGTTCAATGAGAGTGAGGATACCATTTATCTGAACCGTATTATGTCTTTGACGATGGATTTTATGGATTCCGACTATGATTTTATTCATTTTGACGGACGTCATACAATGGAACGGGAGTGGAGCAGAAATCCCCTGGCCTACGGTATTCAGAATGTAGGGAGCTTCCGGGGAGCCTCCAGCCACCAGCACAATCCGTTTACGATTCTTTGTGAGAGGGGAGCTAGTGAGGATGACGGCCGCTGCTATGGATTTTCCTTTGTTTACAGCGGCAACTTTATGTGCAAGGTGGAAAAGGATCAGTATGACCAGACCCGGATTGTGATGGGGATTCATCCCAAGCATTTTTCCTATCAGCTAAAGCCCGGCGAGCGCTTTACGGCTCCGGAGGTGGTGCTGGCTTACTCGGGAGAGGGACTCACCCATCTGACACACCTGTATCACAGGGTGTACCGTGAGAATTTGTGCAAAAGTCCTTATGTTAAGAAGGAGCGGCCCATTCTTATCAATAGCTGGGAGGCGGCCTACTTCGACTTTGATGAGGCAAAGCTTCTTAAGATAGCCAAAGAAGCGGTGGATATGGGCGTGGAGCTTTTTGTCCTGGATGACGGATGGTTCGGAAACCGCAATGATGACAATGCGGCTCTGGGAGACTGGGATGTGAATACGGCCAAGCTGCCCCAAGGCTTAAGCGGTCTTTCTGAGGAAATTCATAAGATGGGCTTAAAATTCGGCTTGTGGATTGAGCCGGAAATGGTGTCGGAGAACAGCGAGCTTTACCGGAAGCATCCGGACTGGTGTCTGCAGATGCCGAGACGACAGCCCTCCAGAGGCAGATATCAGCTTGTGCTTGATTTGTCCAGGGAGGATGTGAGGAACTACATTGTGGCATCCATCAACGGTGTTTTGGACAGCGCCCGGATCGAGTATGTGAAATGGGATATGAACCGCTTTATCACGGATGCCTGGTCCGCCATTGTGGAGAAGGAAAAGCAGGGTGAGATTTATCACCGCTATATCCTGGGGCTTTATGACATTATGAACCGCATTATTTTAACTCATCCGGAGATTCTCTTCTGCGGATGCAGCGGCGGAGGCGGACGCTTTGACCCGGGAATGCTTTACTATCAGCCGCAGATTTGGTGCAGCGACAATACGGATGCGGTGTGCCGTTTAAAAATTCAGTACGGAACGACCTTTGTTTATCCTGTTTCCGCTATGGAATCCCATGTGTCCGTATGTCCCAACCATCAGACGGGGCGGACGGTGCCTCTGGAGACGAGAGGAGTTACGGCGATGGACGGAATCCTGGGCTATGAGCTGGATTCCACCAAGCTTACAAAAGAAGAGAAGCAGATTTGCAGAGAGCAGGTTAAGGCTTATAAAAAGAATTATCCGCTGATTGTCTGCGGTGATTACTACCGGCTTACCAATCCTTATACCTTTTCGGAGTATGTGGCCTGGGAGCATGTGTCGCCGGGCCGGGACGAAGCTCTGATTTCTCTGGTGCTGACGGAGAAGGAGGCCAACGACGCCCAGCGGTATGTGAAGGCCAAGGGCTTAAATCCGCGGATGCAGTACCGGGTGGACGGTATGGAGGGAAGCTTATCCGGCCAGGCTCTTATGAGCGCCGGACTTCCGGTACCGGGAAACCTTCTGCAGTATGAGTCAGTGCAGTATCATATTAGGGCTTTGTGAAAGGAGCTTTTAAAATGAAGGATGTTGTTCTGGAATGGTGTATTCCTTATGTGATGCCCAGGGGAAAGCGTCTCTTAAAGGCGGTAATGCTGGCAGCTATGGCGGTACTTGTGGTGGATACCATTATTTATCCTCTGTTGTTTCTGCCAGTTTTAGCCTTTGTGATAGTCGGTGTGCTGCTTCTTCGCAGCTGGCGGTATGAGTATGAATATGTGTACGTGAACGGAGACTTTGAGGTTTCCAAGATCATCCGCAAGGAAAAGAGAAAGGATCTGTACCGGTGCGAGCGCAAAGACATGGAGTATGTGACAGAGGGACGAAAAAGCGCGGCGGGCTGTAAGGTACGGGACTTTACCTCGGGATGGGAGAAGGCTAAGGTTTATACCCTTAAGGTGGGGAACGACCTGATTTACCTGGAACCCAATGAGGAATTTCTGGAGGAAATGCGGCTGCACCGGAAACTTAAGTAAGCGGAATCGGCGCTGCGGGCGCCGGACAATTGGTTGTAAAACGTGTTTAGAGACAGACTAGAGAAACATATGTAATCATTCTAATAAACAATAAATTATTACAGTAATCTCCCTCACAATGCACAAATCGATTTACAGACACATGCTTTTGTGGCTGGAAATTGATTTCATGAGGGTGTATTGTGAGGGAGATTACGGAACTTAAAATAGGAGGTAAGAGTAATGGCGAGTTTATCATTAAAGAATATTTACAAGAGATACCCCAACGGATATGAGGCTGTAAAGGATTTCAACCTGGAGATCGAGGATAAGGAATTTATCATTTTCGTAGGACCCTCCGGCTGCGGAAAGTCCACAACTCTGCGTATGGTGGCAGGTCTGGAGAGCATTTCCTCCGGCGAGTTCAAGATTGACGGACAGCTGATGAACGATGTGGAGCCTAAGGATCGTGATATCGCAATGGTATTCCAGAGCTACGCGCTGTATCCCCATATGACCGTAAGGGACAATATGGCATTCGGCCTGAAGATTAAGAAAACGCCCAAGGAGGAGATTGACAAAAAGGTACAGGAGGCGGCAAGAATCCTGGATCTGGAGAAGCTTCTGGACCGGAAGCCGAGAGCGCTCTCCGGCGGACAGCGTCAGCGTGTTGCGATGGGCCGTGCCATTGTGCGCAACCCCAAGGTATTCCTGATGGATGAGCCTCTTTCCAACCTGGACGCCAAGCTGCGTGTACAGATGCGTACTGAGATTTCCAAGCTGCATCAGAGACTGGGCGCTACCATTATCTATGTAACTCATGACCAGACCGAGGCCATGACTCTGGGAACAAGAATCGTTGTTATGAAGGACGGCGTGGTTCAGCAGATTGCAAGCCCCCAGACCTTATACAACGAGCCGGATAATCTCTTTGTTGCAGGCTTTATCGGCTCTCCTCAGATGAATTTCATTGATGCTGTCTGCGAGGCAGAGGGAGGAAATGTATTCCTGAAGGCCGGAGATTACCGTGTTCCCCTTACCGCAGAAAAGGGCAAGAAGCTCATTGACGGCGGCTACAAGGGAAAACAGGTTGTGATGGGCATCCGTCCCGAGGATGTAAGCGATCCGGCAACTACAAGAGCGAAAAATCAGGCCGTAGTAAAGGGAACTGTAAATGTTTACGAGCTTTTGGGCGCTGAGGTTTATCTGTACTTTGATATGTGCGGAACCCAGATGACCGCAAGAGTAAGCTCCGGCACGGCGGCCCGTGAGGGAGACGTAGTTGATTTTGTGCTGGATACGGATAAGATCCACGTATTTGACAAAGAGACAGAGAAAGCAATTGCTCATTAACCAATCAAAACAATAATCTTTAAAACAGTAGTTTTAAGCACGTGCGGGAGATAGCAATTTCTTGATAAGTTTCAAAGGCAGGCAGCCGGGGCTGCCTGCCTTTGGACATAATAATATTATGATACTGGAATAGGAGCTATAGTATGAGTAAAGCAGTAGATTTTGAAGAACGACTTGCAAGGCATCTGGATGAATTGAAGTGGCTGTACTGTGAACTTTATCCGGAGGACGGATTTTCCTACCTGTGCGGCCGCCTGAAGGCCAGATACGAGGAACGCCGGGCTTCTTTGAAAAAGCTTGATGCTGTCCGGGAGGCCGATCCGGACTGGTACAAGCGCAATGATATGGTGGGCATGATGATGTACACGGAAGCCTTTGCAGGAAATCTGAAAGGAGTGGAAAAGCGTCTCCCCTATATTCAGGAGTGCGGCGTGAATTATCTCCATCTGATGCCCCTTCTGGATTCCCCGGAGGGAAAGAGCGACGGCGGCTATGCGGTTGCGGATTTCGGTAAGGTGCGGCCGGATTTGGGAACGATGGAAGATCTGGCGGCGCTTACGGAGACCTGCCATAAGAAGGGCTTAAGCGTCTGCCTGGATTTTGTAATGAACCATACCTCGGAGGAACATGAGTGGGCGAAGCGGGCCAGAGCAGGGGAGAAGGAGTTTCAGGATCGGTATTTCTTTTTTGACAGCTTTGAGATTCCCGGACAGTATGAAAAGACGTGCCCCCAGGTATTTCCCACCACGGCGCCGGGGAATTTTACCTGGCTGGAGGATGAGAAGAAGTTTGTAATGACGACCTTCTACCCTTACCAGTGGGATTTGAATTACCGGAATCCGGTTGTATTTCACGATATGACCGACTGTCTGCTGAATCTGACGAACCAGGGCGTGGATATTATCCGCATTGATGCGGTGCCTTATATCTGGAAAGAGCTGGGCACCACCTGCCGGAATCTGCCCCAGGTACACAGCATTGTGCGGATGCTGCGGATGATCTGCGAGATTGTATGTCCCGGCGTTCTGCTTCTGGGCGAGGTGGTGATGGAGCCGGTGAAGGTGGTTCCCTACTTTGGCACGGTGGAGAAACCGGAGTGCCATATGCTTTACAACGTAACTACGATGGCTACGACCTGGCACACGGTTGCAACAGGCGATGTGGCTCTTTTGAAACGGCAGATGGATATTGTAAATACGCTGCCCAAGGAGTATGTGTTCTTAAATTACCTGCGCTGCCATGATGACATTGGCTGGGGGCTGGATTATGACTGGCTGAATAAGGAAAAGGATATGGAGGAGGTTCCGCATAAGAAGTATCTCAATGATTACCTTACGGGGAAATGGCCCGGCTCTTATGCAAGAGGGGAGCTGTATAATGACGACCCCGCCTCCGGGGACGCCCGCCTTTGCGGAACTACGGCTTCTCTTTGCGGATTGGAAGGAGCTTTGGAGGAAGGAAATGAGGAAGCGGCTGCCCGGGCGGTGCGTTTTATTAAGATGCTTCACGGATATATGCTTGTGCAGTCAGGAATCCCGGTGATTTACAGCGGGGATGAGATTGGACAGCTCAATGACAATGAGTATCACAAGGACCCCAAAAAGGCAGAGGATTCCCGCTACCTTCACAGAGGAAGCTTTTCCTGGGAGAAGGCGGAGCTTCGGAAAAAGGAGGGCAGCTATCAGAAGGAGATCTTTGACTGCATCCGCAGGATGGAGAACTTACGGGCAATGCATCCGGTGTTCTTAAATCAGGCGGCTGTGTGGACTGCGGATACTTACGATGCGGCTGTTCTCTGTGTGAACAGGACCTTTGAGGATGAAAAGCTGACGGCTCTGTTTAATTTTGCCGGTGAGGAGCGGACCGCCTGGATTAATGAGGACGGAATGTATGTGGATCTGATGTCCGGGGAGCGTATGGAAGGAAAAGAGGTACAGCTTCCGGCTTACGGGATGCGGTGGCTTTTGCGGGAATAGGAATAACAGGTTTTTGTACGTGTTAGCAGGACAATCTGCCGAAAAAAGAAAGGGTGATTCGTTGATTTGCCGAAATTGCAGGGGATGACCTCAGAATGGCGGCATTTCTAACAAAGAATTGCCGAAAAGTTTGGGACCTCCGCATATGGCGCCAAGCCGGGAGGTCCTTTATACTTTCTTTAAGGCCGATGCCTCATGGCGGATAACAGGAAGCCAGGCATGGAGCAGGAAAAAAGAAGGTATGGAGGAAGAAAAATGGCAGGCTTATCCCTAAAGAATATTTGCAAGGTATATTCCAACGGCTATGAGGCGGTAAAGGATTTTAATCTGGAGATTGAGGACAGGGAGTTTATCATCTTCGTAGGTCCCTCCGGCTGCGGAAAATCGACCACTCTGCGTATGATCGCAGGATTGGAGGAGATTTCCTCCGGGGAATTGAAGATTGGAGATCGTGTTGTAAACGATGTGGAGCCCAAGGATCGTGATATTGCCATGGTGTTCCAGAACTATGCACTGTATCCTCATATGAATGTATTTGACAATATGGCTTTCAGCTTAAAGCTCCGCAAGGTTCCGAAGGCCGAGATTGAAAGTCAGGTGAGAGAGGCGGCTAAGATTCTTGATTTGGAAAAGCTTCTGGACAGAAAGCCCAAGCAGCTTTCCGGAGGGCAGCGTCAGCGTGTGGCTATGGGGCGCGCCATTGTGCGGAATCCTAAGGTGTTTTTGATGGATGAGCCTCTTTCCAATCTAGATGCCAAGCTGCGTGTACAGATGCGTACGGAGATTGCCAAGCTTCACGAACGTCTGGGGGCTACAATTATTTACGTAACCCATGACCAGACAGAGGCAATGACCCTGGGAACACGGATTGTCGTAATGAGGGACGGCATTGTTCAGCAGGTGGATACGCCCCAGAATCTGTATAACAAGCCATGCAACCGGTTTGTGGCAAGCTTTATCGGTTCTCCGCAGATGAATTTCTTTGAGGCAGTCTGTGAAGAGCAGGACGGCAAGGCAGTCTTAAAGATCGGGAATGAGCGGATCAGTCTTCCGGGCGAAAAGGGCGGAGCTCTCCTTTCCGACGGCTATAAAGGAAAACAGGTGATTATGGGAATCCGTCCTGAGGATGTTCATGAAGCCGGACCAGAGGAAACGGAAAATGTAATTGAATCGGAAGTGACAGTCTATGAGCTCTTGGGCGCTGAGGTATATCTCTACTCCGAGCTTCAGAAAACCAATATGATTGCCCGGGTGGCTGCTACAACTACAGCCAAGGTAGGCTCAAAGGTTCGGTTTGCTTTTGATACGGAGAAGATTCATGTATTTGATAAGGATACGGAGAAGGTAATTACCAATTAGGCAGCTGTTTGCTGAATATGATATAAGAAAGCCGGGGATCTGTGCTTGCGCAGATATCCGGCTTTGTGGTATCTTAAATAAGGAAGCGTAGGAAAAAGGCGGCTGCATTAGGAGCTGTTACAAATTCGCAGGAGCTTTCCGATTGGATAGGAGCAAAAATGATTTCAGAACAGAAGATACAGGCAGTCATAGATGAGGTGCGGGCCATTGCCCGGGTGGATGTGTGCGTATTTGAGCCGGGCGGCCGGGCAGCAGCGTCTGCCATGGAGCAGGGGGAGCTTCCAGGGAAAGAGCTGGTGGAGAGCTTTGCCCTGTCACCGGCAGAGAGCCAGACCGTTTCGGGGTGTCATTTTTTCAAAGTTACGGTAAAAGGAAGGACGGAATATATTCTGGCAGTAAGAGGGTATGGGCAGGATGTGGACGTGATCGGCAGATTGGCGGCAAGTCAGCTTGGCAGACTGATTTCAGCCTATGAGGACCGCTATGACAGAAATGCTTTTATCCAAAAGCTGCTCATAGACAATCTGCAGCCCTCCTATATCTGTAACTGGGCCAGAAAGCTCCATATCCGGCAGGAGGCAAGCCGGAGGGTCTTTCTCATTGAAACGAAATATGAGCAGGACAAAGCCGCTTTAGAGACTGTGCGCAATTTATTCGGGCACACGGCCGGTGATTTTATCACAACGGTTGATGAAAAAACGATTGTTCTTGTAAAGGAGACAACCGGAGCCGCAGAGGAACCGGATCACATCGCCAGAACTCTGGTAGATATGGTGAATGCGGAAGCTATGACCCAGGTAAAGGTGTCCTATGGGATGGCGGCGGATCGCCTGGAGGAGGTAGTGAAGTCCTACCGGGAGGCCAGAATTGCTCTGGAAGTAGGGCGAATCTTTTATGGGGAGCGTGTGGTGATGACTTATGAGAGACTTGGTATCGGCCGTCTTATTTATCATTTGCCCCTCGAACTGTGCGAGCAGTTTGTCCGGGAGGTGTTTGGGGAGGAGACGAAGGAGCTTCTGGATGAGGAAACATTGGGAACCATCCACAAATTTTTTGAAAACGGACTGAATATGTCGGAGACTGCCCGTCAGCTTCATGTGCACCGGAATACTTTGGTCTATCGTCTGGAAAAGCTTCAGAAGGCAACGGGACTTGATATCCGGGTATTCGAGGATGCCATGACCTTTCAGATTGCGCTGATGGCCTCGGCTATGGAGAAGTGGGTGAAGAGCCGGCCGGCTTTATCGGGAACAGGATGTTCGGAGCGTATTGGCTGAATATGAGGCAGAGCGGTTTTTCGTTGTTATTTTCGGCGCTTGTTGTTATAATGAGTATAATTTTGAATGAAATAGATGATGTGGAAGGAATGTGTGGTTTATGAAAAGAACAATGAAAGAAACGCTGCTGAGGGTGTTGATTTTACTTGCAGGACTTACGATTGCCCATCTGGGCGTGACCTTGTTCCTGCTTGCCGATCTGGGGGCAGATCCTTTTAATGTACTGGTGCAGGGAATTTTCCGGACGGTGAGCGAAGGGACCGGATGGGAGGCGCTGACGCATGGCTATACGCATATTGCCATATGCTTTCTGATTATTGCGGTGCTTTTATTTGTGGACAGGAGTTATATTAAAATCGGAACCCTTCTCTGTATGATTTGCGGCGGACCGATCATTGACTTTTTTACATATTTTCTGGGATTTCTGTTTGCGGCGGAGCGGTCTTTGTGGTTTAAGCTTCCCGTTTTGGCGGCTGGCTGTGTGATTCTGGCTTTCGGCATGACGATAGTGATCAAATCAGATGCCGGAACGGGTCCGAATGATCTGGTGGCGCTTGTAATCAGTGATAAGAGCCATTTTAAGTTCAGCATTGTGCGTGTTATTGTGGATGTAGGTTTCGTGGCTGTGGGCTTTTTGCTGGGAGGCTCTTTTGGAATCGGCACGATTGTCTGCGCCTGCCTGGTAGGGCCGGTGGCAGGATTTTTCCTGCCCAGGAGCGAAAAATTGGTGAATAAGCTGCTTCCTTAGCCGGCCGTTTTGCGGAAAGCTTATTTATCGACTAAACCAACGGTAGAACTGCGCTTCTAAACTATAAATCGGTTGTTCTTCCTAAAAAAGTCCTTTATACTGAAAGGGAGTTGAGGTTATGGGGCTGCCGGGAAATAAGTGTTCAGTCTTATTTCCCGGCAGCTCTTTATCATACTGCATGAAAAATACTTCACAGCACGGCAGGAAAGGATTAACGTATGGAACATGAATTATATGAACAAAAAAAGATGGCTGATTTCATATTAAAAATGAGAAAAGTCAGAAATTTAACCCAAAAGGACCTGGCAGAAAAGCTGGGAGTGACAGATAAAGCCGTTTCCAAATGGGAGCGGGCTGTCAGCAGCCCGGATATCAGTCTGTTGATTCCGCTTGCAAAAGCACTGGGAGTATCCACAGGAGAGCTTCTCAGCGGCGAAAAAATGGAAACGGACCCGGACAATGAGACGCCGATTGCAGCCAAAATGATGGAAGAGGAACAGGCAGAGATTACGGATAGAACAGAAAATAAAGAAAAGACAGAAACTGCGGACAGAACAGGAAATAAAGAAAAGACAGAAGCTGCGGACAGAACAGGAAATAAAGAAAAGATAGAGACTACAGGCAGAATAGAGAGTAAAGAAGAGACAGAGATTACAGACGAAACAGAAGATAGGGAACGTACGGAAACCCTGATAAATGAAGCATTAAAGTATTCCCGCAAATCAGCCGACCAGAGGGTAAAAAAGTTATGGGATATACTGTTCATAGGAACGAGCGCCGGCTTCTTCCTCGCCGCCATTGTATGCCTCATCTGCAATTTTGCCGTCTCGGGAGAATTATCCTGGTCCCGGATTGTGCTCGCGTCCCTGATAGCTGCCTGGGGAATCCTTACGCCTCTTTTCCAGGCACAGAAGAAACGAATCTGCAAAAGCCTGCTTGCATTAAGCCTGATGATTTTTCCTTACCTGGCCGTTTTAAACGTTTTTTTGCAAGTTCCGCTTCTGCGCACGATGGGAATGTGCATTGCAGTTGCAGCGCTTTTGGGAATATGGGGTCTCTACGGCATCCTCACGCACATCTGGAGCAGAAAAAAATATTTTGCTCTTTCCCTCATATGCTTCCTGATGTTTGCGGAAGAATATGGAATCAATCGTATAATAGACGGATATATAAAAAGAACCCACATCGAACAGTCATTCAATCAATTAAACGCTCTCATTATTTTAATATTGGCAGTATCATTTCTCGGAATAAGCTATTTTAGAGAACAAAGAAAGCTGTAAATACCCAAACGATAACAGATTTGCGCTATTTTACCTTTTACCAAATTTCACCTGCTAAAAAGCTTGCGTTCCTCCACCGGTTTCGATACAATAGAAAGACATAGCGTTATCTTTTTAACGACAGAGTAAAAGAAATATACCGCTCAAAGTGATAAAAAGGTAAGGATGAATATAAGAAAATTACAAGGAGGATGAAAATGAGGGAAGGTGGAAATACAGGAGCGCTGCTGCACGTAGGAAGATCCCGAAGCAGCTTTTCGGGAAAAATGGGCTATGTTCTGGCAGTTGCCGGTTCAGCCGTAGGTCTGGGGAATATCTGGCGTTTTCCCTATCTGGCAGCAAAATACGGAGGAGGCATTTTTCTTCTGGTGTATCTGATTCTGATGATGACCTTTGGTTATGCGCTGATCGTATCGGAGACAGCCCTTGGGCGCATGACAAAGAAAAGCCCGGTGGGAGCCTTCGGAGCTTTCGGAAAGGGCTTGGCCTTTCGCCTGGGAGGATGGATCAACGCGGTAATTCCCATGCTGATTGTGCCTTATTACAGTGTTATCGGCGGATGGGTGACAAAGTATCTTTTTGAGTACTTGAAAGGAAATACGGCTGCGCTGGCGGAGGGAAATTATTTTACCGGCTTTATTGGGGAAGGCTTTTCCGCGGAGCTTTGGTTCCTGCTCTTCAGTCTGGTTGTTATTGCAGTTCTTTTTGCAGGCGTGAAGCAGGGCGTGGAGCGTGTTTCTAAGGTAATGATGCCGGTGCTTGTGATTTTGGCAATATTTGTGGCGGGCTATTCCATGACCCGGCCCGGAGCTTTTGAGGGCGTTAAATATTTTCTGGTTCCCAAGCTTGAAGACTTCTCCTGGATGACGGTAGTTGCGGCTATGGGACAGATGTTCTATTCCCTGTCGATTGCTATGGGGATTCTGTATACCTACGGTTCTTATATTAAGGAGGATGTGGATATTGAAAAATCCACGAATCAGGTGGAAATTTTTGACACGGCCATTGCCATGCTTGCGGGTCTGATGATTATCCCGGCGGTCTTTGCTTTTTCCGGCGGGGAACCGGAGACGCTGCAGGCAGGTCCGTCGCTGATGTTTATTACGATTCCCAAGGTATTTGCAAGTATGGGCTTTGGAACCGGGGCAGGCGTGATGTTCTTCCTTCTGGTGCTTCTTGCGGCCCTTACCAGTGCGATTTCTCTGGCGGAATCCGGGGTGTCCACCTTTGAGGATCAGCTTGGATGGAGCCGTCATAAAGCTACCCTTTTAATGGGGGGAATTATGGTGGTATTCGGCTCCGCTTCGGCCCTTGGCTTCGGTGTGCTGGATTTTGTGAAAATACTGGGAATGTCCATTCTTGACTTTTTTGATTTTCTCACCAATTCCCTGATGATGCCGGTGGCGGCTCTGGCTACCTGCTTTCTGGTTACCCGCGTGGTGGGGCTTGATCGGATTGCAAAGGAGGTGGAGCAGTCCTCCCGTTTCCGCCGCAAGGGAATGTACAGCCTGTTTATGCGGTTTTTGGCGCCTGTCTGCATTGCGGTGATTTTATTAAGCTCCATTGCAAGCGTGCTTGGATGGATTTCCATGTAGGGGGCTTTGGGATGTCAGAGAGAGGAAGGCGAGGAAAAGCATTTAAGGCCGCATTTCCCCATACGATTCCCATTTTTGCCGGGTTCTGGTTTCTGGGAATGACTTATGGAATTTATATGAACGTGTCGGGCTTTCCTTTTTGGTATCCGATGCTGATGAGTTTGACTATTTTTGCCGGGTCCGTGGAGTTTGTGGCCGTGAATCTGCTGCTTGGAGCGTTTAATCCGCTCCAGGCGCTGGCCATGACGCTGATGATCAATGCCCGGCATTTATTTTATGGGCTGTCTATGCTTGATAAGTATCGGGGAAATGGGTGGAAGGATTTTTATTTGATTTTCGGCATGTGTGATGAGAGCTTTTCTATTAATTATACGGCCGGGATTCCCGAAGGGATTGACAGGGGTTGGTTTATGTTTTTTGTGACGCTGCTGAATCATTTTTACTGGTTTTTCGGGGCGGCTCTTGGCGGAATCTTCGGTTCTCTGATTCGGTTTGATACGGAGGGCCTGGATTTTGTGATGACGGCGATGTTTGTTGTGATTTTTATGGAGCAGTGGATGAAGGAGAAGGAGCATGTAAGCTCTCTCGTGGGGGTTGGGGTTACGCTTTTGTGTCTCGTTGCTTTTGGGGCGGACCGCTTTTTGATTCCGGCTATGGCTGTGATTCTTGGGGTGCTTACGTTTCTTCGGAAGCCCCTTGAGAGACGGGGAGAGTGCGGGGATTGATAAAAAGGATAGGATTGGGATATGAGGTTATGACGTTTACGGAGCAGATGATTACGATTGGGATGGTGGTTCTGGGGACGGTGCTGACCCGGTTTCTACCGTTTTTGATTTTTCCGGCGGGAAAGCCTACGCCAAGGTATGTATGGTATCTGGGGAAGGTGCTTCCGCCGGCTGTGTTTGGGCTTTTGGTGGTTTATTGTCTTAAAAATGTGAGCTTGTTTGCGGGGAGCCGGGGGGTGCCGGAGATTGTGAGTATTGGGGTTGTGGTTGGGCTTCACCGTTGGAGGCGGCAGATGCTGGTTTCTATAGCGGGAGGGACTGCTTGTTATATGTTGTTGGTGCAGGTGGTGTTTTAGGATGATGGACATTAGGTTGTTGGTAGAGTGAATGGGTGAAATCATGTGGTTGTTAGGGGGAAGGGGATGTGATTGTGAGAGGATTTAGGGGATTGGGTGGGGCGATATGGGGGGATTTTGGTTTGCGAGGGAGCCGGAAAGCTGTGCAGGCTGCGGGCAGGTACCGCCACCCCTGATCGGGGCGGCCCTCCTCCCCTCCGCCGGTAAGGTTTTTGGGCTTGGCATAATGATATCGATTGCCATGTCCTGATTGGGTTGGGGAAATTTTTTCCTGATAATTTTCACTTGATAATTTTAGGGACTATTTTGTTGACAGATTTGATTTCGTATGATAGTCTTTCGTTTAAGAGCGGCAGCGTATTATATTTTGGTATAATACGCCGTTGCTCTTTTTTTGTCTTAATTTTATTATGGAGGGTGAATAATATGAGGAAATTTTTGTCTTTAAGGAGTGTTAGAAATTTTTCTTTTCAACTCTTTTGGGAGTTAATAGGGAGCATTTTTATTGCGGCCGGGATTTATAATTTTGCGGTACAGGCTAAATTTCCGATGACCGGATTTTCTGGGATTGCATTGATTTTATATCGTTTGTTTGATGTTCCGATTGGGCTTTTGACGATTGGATTGAATATTCCTGTTGCGATTTTGTGTTATCGACTTTTGGGGAGGAAGTTTTTTGTAAGCTCAATTCGCTGTATGGTTTTGTCTTCTGTTTTGATTGATTATGTGGCGCCTTTGTTTCCTGTTTTTGATGGGGATCGGTTGTTGGCTGCGCTTTGTACCGGTGTGTTTGGAGGGATTGGGTATGCATTGATTTATTCGAAAAACTCGTCTACCGGAGGGTCGGATTTTGTTATTATGTCGGTTAAGGCGGTGAAACCTCATCTTTCGCTGGGGATTATTGCGTTTTGGTCGGATGTGGGAATTATTCTTGCAGGGGGGATTTTGTTTCGTGATGTGGAAGGGATTATTTATGGAATGATTGTGAATTATATTTTTGCCGTGGCTGTGGATAAGTTTATGTATGGAATAAATGCGGGGAAAATGGCGTTGATTGTAACGGAACATGGGAAAAGAATATGTCAGGTGATTGATGAGTGCTGTCGGCGGGGTACTACGATTCTTAGTGCTTATGGCGGATATTGCGGTGAAAAAAAACAGGTGGTTATGTGTGCTTGCAGCAATAAGGAAATGTTTTTGGTTCAGCGTGCGGTGAAGAAAGAAGATCCTCAGGCTTTTTTGGTTGTGTTGGAATCTAATGAAGTGCATGGGGAAGGTTTTCAGATGGTGGGAATTGGAGAAAAACAGGATTTGTAAAGGATGAACGGGGCTGTTGCTTTGCATATGGATGGTTTTTCGTGCCGGATGATGCTGTTTTGACGCATGCTTGGTTTAGAATGATAAAAATAGTTTTTGGACGGCTTTACGTGGATTTGGAAAACAGGGAGGGAATATGAGGGGTAAGAGAAGCTTGACGGCAGCTTTGTTGGGGGGATTGTGTCTGGCGCTTTTTAGCGGCTGCAATTTTTCTGCGGCAAAGGTGCAGGATGTACCGGAGGAAAAGTCCGGTATGGAATCTGACGGTGCGGCTGAGGTTCCGAAGCTGGCGGCTTCGGGAGAGCGGCTCCTGGATTTTGTACCGGAGGGGTGGGAGCTGCTGGACAGCGGGGAGTTGGATTTTAATCAGGATGGAATTACGGATTATGTGGGGGTATTAGAGAAGTCAAATCCTGGTTCGGAAGAGTGGTGGCCGCGTATTTTATTTGCTGTTGCCAGTAAGGGGGAGGGGCGGTATGAATTGGATTTTCAGGATTGCAATCTGATTCGGACCAGCGACGAGGGCGGGATCAATGGAGATCCCTACAGGCCGCTTTCGGCGGAGGGTGCTTCTTTTACAACTCAGGCTGATGGTGGAAGCAATTGGAGGTGGAAGGAGCAGTTTACTTATGCCTATAAAGGCGGGGAATGGTATTTGGTTTATTCGGAAAATATATATGGGTTTGTTTTTGGGTGTGCCACAGAGTATTCCGTAAATGACTGGGAGAAGGGTATCGGTATCCGCAAGCGGCGAAGTGACAGTTTTGAGGAGATGGAAAAGGATAAGCAGGAGTATGATTTGGTTTATGAGATTCCCTTGGATGATGCTTTTACGATTTATCAGGCGGGTATGCGGAGGGAACTTGCGCCAAAGCGTGCTGCTGATTGGACGGTGGAGGAGGTTGAGATTGCGGACGGCATAGAGCTGGAGGAAGCGTCGGTATGTCTGCCTGACAGTGTTTCCTGGTTTGCTGACTGTGATGAAAAGGGGGTGCTTTATACATTTTCAAAGGAAGAGTCCGGAAGCACTTATTTGGCAGGATATGGCTGGCAGGATAAGACGGTGTCCGTGATAGCGGAAGAAAAATCGGGTATCGATCATGTGATTTTTTATAAGGATAAAATTTATTATTCTACGTATGTATCGGAAATGATCCGTTATAAAGAGGTATGTGACGGGCAGGAACAGATTGCGGAAGCCGAGGAGGAGATTGGGATACGGCTGTACCGGATAAATCCGGACGGGACAGAGCGGGAGCTGGTATATGAATATCTGCTTCCTGAGGCGGGACAGGAGGTTTGGGAATATCGCCCTTGTTATCTGACTTTGATACCGGAAATCAGCGGGGATGAGATTGTGGTAGAGGTATATACCGGGGAGCGCCCCCATCCGTTTTATCGGATGAATACGGATGGCGGAAATGTGCGGTTCCTGGGAGAGCTTTTACAAGATGTTTGAAAATGAATCTTTGCTTGTATTATTTTGGTATAATTAATACGACTTTGAATCCGCCGTATTCGCTGTGGTCGATTAAAATGTCTCCGTTATGCCCTTTTATAATCTGCTTTACAATAAGCAGCCCCAAACCGTGCCGCTGTTCGGCGGTATTCGTATCACAAATCATATAATGGGGCGTATTGTTTAACCTGTCAATCTGTTCGCCGGAAGCGCCTACACCGTTATCTTCAATGAGAATCTTACAAGTATTGTTATCCTCATCAACGGACACATAAATCACACATCCGTTTTCATTGTGGTTTATGCTGTTCTGAATAAGGTTTGATACCGCGCGTTTCAGCAAATCCTTATCAGCGTTAATGTAACAGGCAGACAGGGTATCGGCGGTTTTCCATTCAATCGGAAATTTATCATCAATATTTGTGTTTATAAAATCCACAATAACCTGCCGGACAATCGCTACTGCATTTTCCTGTTTCATTGTCAGGGGCTGCATGTCATATTCAAGCTTGGAAGCGAGATTGAGGTCGTTAATCAAGTCTTTCATTCGGCTGCTTTGCTTTACAATGACAGCGGCTTTTTTGCGCTCCGTTTCCGACAGATTTTCTGAATTTTCCAACTGTCCGGCGTAACCCATAATCATTGACAGCGGTGTTCTGATATCATGGGAAACGCCTGCGACCCAGTTTGCCCTTGCAGTTTCTTTTTTTCGCAGCTGTTCCGCCTGCATTTGTAATATTTCCGATGTTTTATTAATTTTTTCAGCTATTTCAGAAAACACGCCCTTTTCTTTCATGCGGACAGGACTGCCGTCTGACAAATTCTGTATTCCATTCGTGATTGGCCTGATGGAACGCAGCAGCTTTGAATCAACAGCAGCATATATGAGGAAAATTAAGACAATATTGACAGCCAAAATAATCATTGTGTTCTTGGGTAAATTTGCAATAAAGTGATAGTCCCAGCTCGCCCTTGTATGCTTCCAAAATCTGTCTTTTGGGAAGCCTAATACCAATAATCCGTTTTGGGCTTCTCCCGTAAAAGTAGGATATCCGTCTATATAGCCGCGGGTCAGCTCCGCTATATCCGGCAATGTATACTGCATAGGGATATTGTCGGGCAGATGATCTGTCCGCCATACAACCTGCCGCGTATCATTGTCAATAAGGAAAGCCCAGGCATTTTCTTCTTTTAGTTCGGCCGTTACATCGTCAGATATGGAATAGCCGCTGTCTGTCAACTGCAATGCGGCTGCCGCATGCTCCGCCATATCCCAGGGAGAAAATGCTGACGTATTTCTTACAAAGACTGCCGCAAAAAAAGTAATATTCAAGGTAATAAGAAGTATTGTGCTTAAGGTCATGATTCCCACAAAGCGGCGTATTAGTTTTGGAATACTTTTCATGTCATTTCCCCTTTATCATTAACTTATAACCCAATCCCTTGACCGTAACCAGCGAAACGGGGTGCGAGGGATTTTGTTCTATTTTTTCCCGGATACGGCGTATATGCGCCATTAGTGAATTTTCATATCCAAAGGGATTGTCGCCCCATGCTGCTTCGCACAATGCGTCAATCGTCACAATACGCCCGGCATTGCGGTATAAGGCAGACAGCAAATCATGTTCTTTTGCCGTCAATGGGATGTGTTCATTATTTTTTATGATTTCAGCACGGGAAAAGTCAATTTGGCTGTCGTGTAAGCATACAAGAGGATTTTCGTCTTTGTAGCTTCTGCGTAAAATTGCCATGACGCGAAACAAAAGCTCTTTTGGCAAAAAGGGTTTTACGATATAATCATCCGCCCCTAAACCAAAGCCTTTGAATTTATCATTATCTTCGCCGCGGGCAGTAAGAAAGAGAATGGGGTAATCGCCGCCTTTCCTTAAGTGTTCCATTAACTCAAATCCGTTCCCGTCCGGAAGCATTACATCAAGTATTGCTAATTCCGGGCGGGATTTTTCAGCCTGTTCCAGAGCTTCTTTCACATTTTTTGCTGTTTTGACATTTTGAAATCCGTATTCCGTTAAAATGGACAAAACCATATCTAAAAGCTCCTGTTCATCATCAACGAGAAGGATACGTTTATTCAGCAGATAATCTTCATTCATTGTACAAGCTCCTTTCACAGTGCATCATTCCATTTTATGTCTTACGGCATGGCAGCACTTTGCGGTGCACACTGGTTTCGCTGGCTCCTGACGGCTTCATGCAGGCATGCTCCGTATTTTCTTCGTTATTTTACCATATAATTGCGAATTTTTTAGGGGATTTCTGAAAATGTAAGGTAAATGTAAGGCAGAGAGAATGTTGTCGCAAGGCTGTTCCGGTATCATGTAAGAAATGAAAGGAGATGTAAGGAAGCAGATGCAAGGGTTTATAGGTATCCCTCGAACAACCTAAATACATGATACAAGGAGATATTTTTATGGATTACATGATCACAACAAAACAGCTGACTAAAAAATACAAATCTTTTGTCGCTGTTAATAACGTTTCGCTGAATATTCGCAAAGGCAGTATTTACGGCTTTCTGGGGCCCAACGGTGCGGGGAAATCCACTACTATGAAAATGCTCTTGGGATTGACTGCGCCCACAAAAGGCAGTTTTACAATTGATGGAAAGCAATTTCCCGATGACCGCCTTTCCATTTTGAGAGAAGTAGGTTCCTTTATCGAATCGCCCTCTTTTTATGCAAATCTCACAGGCAAAGAAAACCTTGACATTATCCGCCGCATTTTGGGACTTCCCAAAAGTTCCGTTACGGACGCACTGGAGCTTGTGGGGCTTTCTGAATTTGGCGGGCGGCTTGCAAAAAAATACTCCCTGGGTATGAAGCAGCGGCTGGGACTTGCCGGAGCTTTGCTTGGCAGACCGCCTATTTTGATTTTGGATGAACCTACAAATGGACTTGACCCCTCCGGCATACATGAAATCCGAAATTTGATTAAATCGCTGCCCGGTCTTTACGATTGCACGGTTCTTATTTCTTCCCATATGCTGTCTGAAATCGAACTGATGGCAGACGATATAGGAATACTCAATCACGGTCATCTACTGTTTGAGGGCAGCCTGGAGGAATTGCAGCAGAATGCATTGCAGTCGGGATTTGCTGCGGATCATCTGGAAGATATGTTTCTGTCTATGGTTGAGCAGGATAATGCAGCCAGAAAGCGGAGGGCGAAGTTATGAGGACATTTACAATGGAACTCAGAAAAGAAAAGCGCACGGGTATTATTCCGTTCATGCTTGCGGTCGGTATTTTGGGGGCGGCATACGCCTTTGCTTTTTTTCTTGTGCAAAAGGATACTCTCTTAAATCTGCCGTTAGCGCCTATGGACGTGCTGCTTACACAGATGTACGGCGTGATTATGGTTCTGAATATGTTCGGTATTATAGCCGCCGCCTGTATGATTTACAATATGGAATTTAAGGGAAGTGCCGTTAAAAAAATGTATATGCTCCCTATGAGTGTTCCAGTGATGTACTTTTGCAAATTTCTGATATTAACAATTATGCTCTTTCTTGCAATCGCTTTTCAGAATTTGGCGCTTACAAAAATAGGTCTGACGGATTTACCACAGGGCGCATTTGAATTTGAGGCTATGCTGGCTTTTGCCGGATATTCATTTATAACGTCAATGCCCGTATTATCTTTTATGGTTTTCATATCTTCCCGCTGCTCCAATATGTGGGTGCCTCTTGGCATCGGCGTTGCGGGATTTTTAAGCGGCATGGCATTGGCTGCGGCGGATCATGTTCTGTTCTGCATACATCCCTTTGTGATTATGCTGAAACCCGCTGCTGCCATGAGCGCACAGCCGGATATGATAGTTGTGATGTTTTCGCTGGTTGAGACAGCCGTTTTCCTTTCCTTCGGATTATGGGCTGCAAAATACCTGCGCTGCGAATAGGGAGGTGTAGGATATGAGCTTTTTAGAACTGCTTAAAATCGAGTTTATGAAAGTAAAGCGAGGCAAAATGATACCTCTGATTTTTATAGCTCCGCTGCTGGTCGTGGCTTCCGGCGTGGCAAGTTTGCAAAATTATTTTTCGCCGGAATATACAAACGCATGGGCGGCTATGTTTATTCAGAGTGCATTGGTTTATGCCTATTATCTGCTCCCGTTCAGCATGATAGTTGTATGCGTGATGATTGCGGGACGCGAAACGGGGAACAACGGAATTTTGAAAATGTTAGCCTTGCCCGTCAGCCGCTATGCCCTGTCAGCCGCAAAATTTTGCGTACTTCTCTTTTACTTATTTATGGAAATGGCTGTTTTTCTTGTTGTTTTTGTGATAACAGGCTTGATTGCAGCGGGCAGTACAGGAATTACGGAAGCATTGCCGATTATGTATTTATTGAAGTGGTGCGCCGGATTATTTTTTACAATGCTCCCCGGTGCGGCGGCAATGTGGGCGATTACGGTGCTATTTGAAAAACCATTGCTGTCCGTGGGCTTAAACCTGCTCCTTGTTATCCCCGGAGTATTAGCGGCAAATACGCCGCTTTGGGTTGTCTACCCTTATTGTTACAGCGGTTATCTGGTTTCCTGTTCCCGGCATGATTTTACGGCAAAGGGCGTTAGCGCCGGTTTTAACCTGTTTCCGTTTTTACCATGTGCAATTCTGGTTTTTGCGTTGGCGCTTACGGCGGCGGTGAAATGTTTTGGAAAAAAAGAAATGAGGTAAGTGATGGAAAATAAAAGATAAATTTTTTCTAAATCTGAAAGAAGGTTAAGAGCTGCCGGATTTTTCCGATATTCTAATTATAAGATGTTATCCTCAGTGGATCGTGTGTTCCCTTGTCCACTGAGGGGAATACCGGCAGCGATTGGGAGGTGCGGCGTTTGGATTTTTCAATGATTCAGTCAATTGGAACCTATACAAAAAATATGGGAATGCAGATGAAGTGGCAGAAGAAGAAGGAGGATAATGACTTTACTGCGGACGGAAGCACCAAATGGAGCGATCCGACGGCGCGGCAGGCGGAGGAGATCCGCAGATCCCAGGCAGACGGTTCGGCCAAGCTTTTATCTCAGATCCGTACAAAGCTTGCAGCAGGCAAAAAGCTGACGCAGGAGGAAATGGATTATCTGCAGAAAAATGATCTTCCCACCTATCAGAAGGTGAAAGCCATCGAAGCCGAGCAGAAGAGCTATGAAAAAGAGCTGAAAAACTGTAAGACGAAGGAAGATGTACAGCGGGTAAGGACAAACCGCGTAGCTGCTTCTTTAAGTGTCGTAAACAATGTAAAGAACAATCCCGCCATACCTGAGGGAGCAAAGCTTGGGCTGATCTGGCAGGAGCTTCAGAAAAATATGGTTATGGAAGAAACCATTAAAAAATTTGTGGAGAGCGGAGAATATGCCCAGCTTCCTACGGAAGCAGAAAAGCTGGAGGCAGAGAAGGAGCTTAAGGAGTGGAAAGAGGCCGAGCTTGGAATCAAGGATACGGAGGAAAATGCCGGGGAGAAAGAGCCGGCGGAAAATGTGACCGAAGCGGAGAGCACGGTGGAGGAAGCGTCGGCAGATAAAGCGCCTGTAGATAAAGCGCCTGTAGATAAAGCAAAAGAAATAGCAATTCAAGAGGCGTTAAAAAGGGACAGGACATTCTTACAGGAAAGAAAGAAGACACGTGCGGAGGTTGAAGCGACACCGGAGGCACGGAAGGTAAAGCGCGCCAAAGCGCAGGCGGCATATAAGAGAAATTCGGCAAAGATTTCTGGCTTTATTGTAGATATGAAAGCAGAGTAAGGGACTGCAGGCGCAGTTCCTTATTTGTTACCGGCCACAGACCGAACAGTAATCCTTGCTTTTTCTCGTACTACGATCAGGAGGATCGGAAGGAATAAAACCTCATGGTATAATCAAGTATACAAATGCAGATTCTAACAGAAAAATGAAAGAGGCGGTAAACTTGAGCAACCGATTACAATTTGAGACAAGTCCGTATCTGCTCCAGCACAAGGACAATCCTGTTGACTGGTATCCTTGGTGTAAAGAAGCATTTGAGAAAGCAAGGGCGGAGGACAAACCCATCTTTCTGAGCATCGGCTACAGCGCCTGTCACTGGTGCCACGTGCTTGCGCATGAAAGCTTTGAAGACCGGGAGATTGCGGAACTGCTGAACCAATACTATATCTCTGTTAAGGTGGATAAGGAGGAACGGCCGGATATTGACAGTGTATATATGTCAGTATGTCAGGCGTTTACAGGAAGCGGGGGATGGCCGACCAGCATATTTATGACATGGGATCAGAAGCCCTTTTTTGCAGGAACCTATTTTCCGAGAACAGCCGGAGGCGGCAGGATTGGGATGCGGGAGCTTCTTCTGAAGCTTCACGAAATATGGACGCAGGAACGGGATGTGCTTTTGCGGCAGTCGAAGCGGATTATGGAGCATCTAAGAGAAGAAGATTTGGAAGAAAGAGCTGGGGAAGAAGGAACTCTGGCTCAACAGATGATTCATTTGGCCGCAGAGGACTATGAGAGTCGATATGATCCCCAATACGGCGGCTTTGGCCAGGCGCCGAAGTTCCCAACGCCTCATAACCTTTTGTTTCTGCTTAATTACTATGAACGTTATAAGAAAGGCTCCTGTCTTGAAATGGCAGAGCATACACTTTTACAGATGTATCGCGGCGGAATGTTTGATCACATTGGCTTTGGCTTCTGCCGTTATTCCACGGACAGGATGTTTCTTGTTCCTCATTTTGAAAAAATGCTGTATGACAATGCGCTGCTGATTCTTGCCTGCTGCAAGGCATATACGGCGGCTGAAAATATTTTGTATCGTAAAATAGCGGAAAAAACGGCGGATTATATCTTAAGGGAGATGGTAAGTCCCGAAGGCGGTTTCTACAGCGCTCAGGATGCGGACAGTGAGGGGGAGGAGGGAAAGTATTATTTGTTTACACCGGATGAAATGATCCGTGTGCTTGGGCAAAAGGACGGAGAGGCATTTAACAGGCATTATGGGATAACGAAAAGGGGAAACTTTGAGGGAAAGAATATTCCCAATCTGCTGGGCCAGGATTTTAATGAGGAAGCCTTTGAAACGATGCTGCCCCGGCTGCGGCAGTACCGGAAAGAGCGGTATGATCTTCATTTGGATGATAAAGTTCTTACTTTCTGGAACGGACTTATGATCGGAGCCATGTGTGAGCTGTACCTTGTCAGTAAAGAGGAGCGGTATCTTTATGCGGCGGAGCAGGCGGATGCTTTTATTCGGAAATATTTGCGGGAAAAGGACGGTTTGTATGTAAGCTACTGCAAGGGAGAGCATGGGGCCAGGGGATTTTTGGATGATTATGCAGGATATATTTTTGCACAGCTTGCCCTTTACAGAGCCACTTTGAAGCAGGTATATCTTAACAGGGCGGACAGCCTGTGTGAGCGGGTGATGCTTGATTTTGCCGATGATGCAGGCGGGTTTTATTTGTACGGTCATGACAGCGAGGAGCTTATCCTGCATCCCAAGGAAACCTACGACGGTGCGGTTCCCAGCGGTAATTCCCTGATGGCCTGGAATCTTGTCAGAATGTCCATGATTACAGGAAGTGAAACGTATCGGCAGGCAGCGGAGAAGCAGCTAAAGTTCCTTTCGGCGGCTGCAGAGCAGTACCCTTCCGGTTACGGGATGTTTCTGACGGCGTTTTTAGAGTATATGGAACCGCCGGTGAAAGTAACGGTGGTGGCGGATGAACAGGAAGAGAGTGAACACCTGCCCCTTGGGATACCGCCGGAGGCTGTAGTCATTCTTTTACAGCGGCCTACGGCGGAATATCCGCTGAAAGACGGCAAAACGACTTATTATATATGCTATAAAAATAGCTGTATGCCGCCTGTTCATACACTTCGGGAAGTTCGTGGGATTTCTGACAGAAAGTAGATGCGGAAGAAGCTTGTGTGTCTGTGCTGCCGCACTTTTCCCTGCGGTATCCTGCTGTGAAAGAGGATTCGTTTTCAGATTGTTTTTCAATTGTTTTCTATACAAAGTTTTAGACGCTAAGTTTTACACCCATATTTGCATAGAAAAATGAAAGATCCTGTGATAAAATATCAGTATTGATACATGCAGGATCTTTTATTTCTGCGGGCAGCAAACCAAGCAGCAGGGATCTGACTTATGCAAAGGAGAGGCTATGAGCGGGAAAAAGCATAAAAAGCACGGAAGACAGACAACGGACAACAGATTGATTCCGGCAGCTATATTTATATCATTATGGGTTCTTGCATTTTCTCTTGCCGTATTTTTCCTGTTTTTTACCGGAAAGGACAGCGGGGAGGAAGGGAAGAGCACCGAACTGGCTTTGCAGGAAGAACAGTTGGCAGAGGAAGTCCCGGAAGAAGAGGAAGAGCCAAAAGATACGGAAGAAACAGAAGATCCCCAGAGTGAGGCAAACAGAAACCCTGAGGAAGCGGGAGCGGAATCCGATGTGACAAAGCTTTTGCTTTCCGGGAATACGTCAGAGACAGACAAGGTGACCATAGGCATCGACGTATCGCGGTTTCAGGGCACCATAGACTGGAAAGCTGCGGCGGATGCCGGGATTGATTTTGCCATGATAAGAGTGGGCTATCGGACCCAGGCGACGGGCGAGATACGTGAGGACACCAATGCAAGGTACAATATGCAGGAGGCCACGGCCAACGGGATACAGATAGGCGCGTATTTCTTCTCGACTGCGGTTACGGAGGAAGAGGCAAAGGAAGAAGCCCGGTGGACGGCCGATTACATATCCCGGTATGCGGTAACCTATCCGGTGGCATACAACTGCGAAGGCTTTGAAAACCCGGAGAACAGGCAGTACGAACTGAGTATTTCCCAGAGGACAAGCTGCGCGGCCGCATTTTTGAAGGAGATTTACGATCAGGGATATACGCCGATGTTTTATGCGTCAAAAAGCGAACTGGAGCATGATGCAAAATGGGAAACCTCCCGTCTGGAGCAGCAGTTTAAAATCTGGGTATCTCAGTATCCTTCCGTCCCATACCCGGAAACAGCCGCATCCGGGTACGGCGGTTCTCATGCCATGTGGCAGTACACGAACAACGGAAGCATTGCAGGCATTTCCAGGCCGGTAGATGTGAATGTGGCTTATTTCGGCTACGAGTCCGACGCGGATGCCCTGAATCCTGATACGCCGGAAGAGGCCGAGGCGGATGCGGAGGCTTTGATGAATTTTCAGGAAGTGGATGAAACCGTAACGGCTAAGGAAACCGTAAACTTACGGGATATTCCAAGCCAGGGAGCGGACAGTACCGTTCTAAGAGAGCTTAAAAATCAGGAGACAGCTCAGAGAACCGGCGTCAGCGACAGCGGCTGGTCGAGACTTATCATAGACGGGGAACGCTATTACGCGGTGTCTAATTATCTGACCGCGGATCTGTCCTACCGGCCTACGGTAAAGGAGCCGGATGACGGCCTGAAGACAAAGTTTCAGAGCGTTTCCGAAAATGTGACACCGAAGATTGAAATCAATCTGCGCAAGCTCCCCAGCGTCACCAACCCGGACGCTGCAGTGGTAGCTACGGTCAGGGCCGGGGAGGTCTTTGTGCGGACGGGAATCAACACCGATTACGGCTGGTCGCGGGTGGAGTACAACGGGCAGACACTGTACTGTGTCAGCAGCTATCTGACAACAGCTGAATAGTGAAAGAATAATGGGGCTGCCGTAAGGCAGTCCCATCGTAATATATTATCTATCTACCGTACCGGCGGCCGAAGTCCCTGCAGAACCACCATAGGCTGCGCCTCCTCCACCAAATCCTCAAAGGAAGGAATCTCCCCCTCCACATTGTCAAGAAGCCAGTTCATGGTAATAATTTCCTCAGGAGACAGGCAGTTTCCGGCCGTATTCTTTACCGTCCCGTCCTGTGCGGTAAGAGAAGCCGAAAACGGATTGTACCCGTCCTGTGCGATCTCCCTTTTAATCAGCTCCAAAAGCCACCGCGACCCGGCAGGAAGATTCTTGGAGCAGATCACATCAATCATTCCAGAGGAAATTCCCCACCAGTAATGAACCGCCTTTGTCTGGGTATCCTTTTTCTTCCATGCCCCGTTCAGAATATCCCGGACAATTCGCTCATAAAACTTTCCCCAGTGCCAGATAGGAGAGGCCACATTGACCATATGTCCGTCCCGGATATCATAAAGCCCGAACTTCCGTGAGGCATACTGAGGCGTAATCAAATCCTGCCCTGATATATAAGAAATCCCCTTGGCCCGGAAAATCTCATCCGGATTCCTGTCCTTCACCGTAGCCCACTCCAGATGCACCCTTGCCTCAGGATTGGTCATTTTCACACCCAGGGCAAAAGCATTGATATTGGCCGTCATGCCGAAGATGGGGTAATCCGCCAGATAGCCCACAAGAGGACTGTCCGTGAGAATCCCGGCCAGGGCGCCGGTGAGAAACTTCGCCTCATAAAGCCTGCCGTAGTAAGTCCGAAGATGCCCGCTGTAGGTTTGAAGAGAGCAGTTTAAAAGCTTCACCTCCGGGCAATGGATAGCGGCCTTAATGCTTGCCCCCAAAAGCTTCGGGGTCGTGGTGAAGATTACCTTGCATCCTTTCAGGGCCGCCTCCTCAATGGTTTTAAGGCCAAGCTCTTCCGTGTTGATATTGTCGAAGCAGAGCGTCTCCACCTGATCGCCGAACACCTGATTCAAATGCTGCCTTCCAAGCTCATGTCCGTAAGTCCAGCTGGAGGTTTCCATCGTCTTATCGTGAAGAAATGCGATTTTTAAGGGAGCAGGCGCCACAGGAAGCAGCCGGCTGATCACAGGCTTTTGAGCCTCGGCTCCGGGCTGCATACTAAGCTCTAAAGGCGCCTTCCCGGGATAGAGCTGAAAGTCTTTCCAGAGCTTTGCCATCTCGCTTCGTATCTGGCCGTGGGATTTCTCCCACATATTTTCATATCCGTAAATCTCCAGATAGAGAAGAAAGGCGTCGCCAAAGGTGAGAGAGAGCTTCCGTCCCCCTTTTTCCTCAAATACATCCGTAAAATGAATATAGGCGGAATGAAAATCAAGCTTTTCATCATCCGTCCACACCTGATCCGGCTTAGCCCCCACAAGCCTTAAAAGCTTGGGAAAGCTGCCTTCCTGACTGAACCAGAGGTAGTTGATGGAGGTCAGCTTGTAGAAATCCAGAAATTCATAGTAGATACGAACCTCCTTGGAGTCATTTTTGGCAGGCAGAATCCGCGTCACCTGCCCGAAAATGCTCACAGCCCCGGAATACTTCAAAACGCTGACCCGCTTGTTGCCTTCAATCACATAAAAACGGTTCATAAATTCACAGGCTTTGATGGGATCACGGATGCCCTCGTTCAGATGGGCATGATAAAGAGAGACCCACTTGGCGGCAAACTCCGTATCCTCGGGAAGCAGAGGCATAAAATTGCTGGCAAAGGCGGTGGTCCGCCCGGCGGTTTTTGTTCCCGCAATCTGATCCAGAGGAATTTCCACCAGACCCAAATCCACCTCCGAGGAGGTCTTTGTAAAGGAAAGGATCTCATCCAGAACCTGCAGATAGGGGTAGCTTCCTTTCAGGAGAGAAGTTCGGTATGCTCTTTGCGCTGATTTTCTTGCTTTTGCGTATTCTTCCATTCTATATAAGCTCTCCTTTTGATTTATATAAGCTTTTGCGAGACAGGCTGCTGCTTTATGGGCGGAAATTCAAACACAGTCCGCTCATAGGCGTTGACAACCGCAGTGTTTTTATAAGTACAAATCCGCGGAGCCTTGTAATTGTAGGACAGATGCACATGTCCGTGGACAAAATAGGAGGGGGCATAGCGATCCATCAGTCCGAGAAAAGCCTGAAAGCCCCGGTGAGGCAGATTATCCTCATCATTGAGATGATATGCGGGCGCATGGGTCAGCAGAATATCAAATCCCCTGTGGCGCTTAAGAGAATACCACAGTCTTCGGATACGGGCGTTCATCTGCCGTTCCGTATATTGATGGGGACCCTCCTTGTAGCGCATGGAGCCGCCCAGCCCCAGAATCCGAATCCCCTCATGGACGTAAATCTGATCCTCCACACAGATACAGCCGTAAGGAGGAGAAGCTTCATAGACAGCATCGTGGTTGCCGTGGACATAGAGCACCGGACCTTTAAAAAAGGTGGCAAGAAAGGACAGATAGAGAGGACTTAAATCTCCGCAGGAAACAATAAGGTCAATCTCCGAAAGCTTTTCCTTGCTGAAATCATCCCAGAGATACCGGGATTCCTGGTCTGCGATTGCTAAAATTTTCATCGTGCCGTTTCCTTAAAAAAGGCTGTCACCAGATAAGTCATCAGATTTTTCCGTATCCTGCAGTCAGAAGCCTTTCAGACGCGGTACATTGGTGAAAATCTGCTGTCTTATGTTATGACAGCCCTGTTTTTTAAATCGTTCTAATCTGCGTTTGAATATTCCTGGCAGAAGTATCTCTGCAAATGGACGCCCGTTTACCGTGACTGCTTTGCAATCAGCTTGCGGATCTTCTCCGTAGGCGTATTGATGCTGTCCACGGAAAAATCATGATTCAGCGTGTCCATAATCTTGGCCAGGAACTTTGTCATATCCGCCTCCGTATAGTAAGGCTTGGACAAAAGCTCCGGCGAGCGGTAATTGAGATTGGTCGTCACAATCCGGGTGATATAGCCTTTCTCATAGTATTCGTCAAATTTATCAAATCCATCCGTAAAAAGTCCGAAGGTACAGCACACATATACATGGGTTGCGCCCCGCTCCTTCATCTGCTTCGCCACATCCAGCATACTTCCACCGGAGGAAATCATATCGTCGATGATAATCACATCCTTGCCCACCAGGGAATCTCCCAGAAATTCATGGGCCACGATGGGGTTCTTGCCGCCTATCACCGTAGAGTAGTCACGGCGTTTGTAGAACATGCCCAGATCAATGCCGAGTACATTGGAAAAATACACGGCCCGCTCCATAGCTCCCTCGTCCGGCGCAATGATCATCAGGTGATCGTTGTCCACCTTCAGATCCGGTTCCGTGCGCAGAAGCGCCCGGATAAACTGGTAGGGCGGCTGGAAGTTGTCAAAGCCGTTTAAAGGAATGGCGTTCTGCACTCTGGGGTCGTGGGCGTCGAAGGTGATAATGTTATTGACTCCCATATTCCGCAGCTCCTGGAGAGCAATGGCGCAGTCCAAGGATTCCCGGCTGTTGCGCTTGTGCTGGCGGCCTTCGTAGAGGAAGGGGATCACCACATTGATGCGGTGCGCTTTGCCGGTGGCGGCGGAGATCATGCGTTTTAAATCCTGGTAGTGATCATCCGGCGACATGTGGTTTTCATGGCCGCAGACCGTGTAGGTGATGCTGTAGTTGCACACGTCCACCATAATAAAAAGGTCGCTGCCCCGGACGGACTCCTCATAGCGTCCCTTGGCCTCTCCCGTACCGAAGCGGGGACAGGAGCATTTTACAAGATAAGAATCCTGGGCGTATTCCTGAAAATAAATATTGTCTCTGTGCTGCTTGTTGGCGGTTTTACGGAATTTTACCAGGTGCTTGTCTATCTTTCTAGCAAGGTCGATGCAGCTGTCCAAAGCTGCGATCTTAAGGGGCGCTACCGGTAAAATATTATCAAACTGGTTGGTTTCCGACATACTGATCCTCCGAATAGGCGGGTACCCGAATGCACGATATCCCGAATGTGAAATTGTATAAAATATTCTAATAATTTTATAACATTATCCGGGGGGAAACGTCAAGATGATCCGAGAAATTTTGACAGGAAAAACGCAACCATTTTGCAAAAAAATGAGCGAATTTTTTATAGGAAACGCAAAAAAATGAGCGAATTATTTCGTATATTTTACAAAAAACCAGCGAATATAAATATAAAAATCAACGCAGCTGTTGAAAAAGCGCCGTATTTTTTGCATGTAATATATCCCGTTCGCGGTTGAACAGGGGATTGGAAAATGGTATACTTTTTTCCATAAAGAAAAACGGAGGAACGCTTATGGGATTCTGGGTTTTTATGCTGCTTATGAATGTGATGGTTCCATTTACCATGATTGGCTTCGGGAAAATGTTTCTGCATCACATCCCGGACGAGATCAATGGGGTATTTGGCTACCGCACGAGAATGTCCACCAAAAACCGGGATACCTGGGAATTTGCTCATCAATATTGCGGAAGGCTGTGGTTTATCTTCGGGCTGATCCTGCTGCCCTTATCCATTGTTCCCATGTTTTTTGTGATAGGGCAGAGTGAGGATGCAATCGGGAACTTAGGCGGGGTGATCTGTATAGTGCAGTGTGTATTTTTAGTTGGCTCCATCTTTCCCACGGAACGGGCGCTTCGGAAGAATTTTGACCGCAATGGAATGAGACGGTAAGCGGAGGAAGCTATGAAACAGGCAATGACTGCGGAAGAAAAATATAAAATGATGATGGACACGCCCATCAACAGGCTGATTCCGCGTCTTGCGGTGCCCACCGTCATCAGTATGCTGATCACATCCATCTACAACATGGCCGACACCTTTTTCGTAAGTCAGCTCAGCACCAGTGCATCCGGTGCCGTGGGAGTGAACTTTTCGCTGATGGCCATGATTCAGGCGATCGGCTTCACCCTTGGCATGGGCAGCGGAAATTATATGTCACGTATGCTGGGGGCCAAAGAATCGGAAAAGGCTCAGAGGGCATGCTCCACCTCCGTATATACGGCTTTGGGGTTCGGCCTTTTGCTGGCCGTGTTCGGAATCCTGAATATCGATGCCCTGGTATCGGCGCTGGGAGCTACGAAAACAATCGCTCCCTATGCGAAGGATTACGGAAAATACATTCTGTTGGCCGCCCCTTATATGACCGTGTCCTTTGTGTTTAACAACCAGTTGCGTTCTCAGGGAAACGCCATGCTGTCCATGATCGGTATTACCGCAGGCGGTATCCTCAATGTGATCCTGGACCCCATTCTGATTTTCCGTCTGCACATGGGAATCTCCGGAGCGGCCGTTGCCACCATTTTCAGCCAGTTTATCAGCTTTCTTATTTTGCTGGTACTGGTGCTTCGCTCGGAAAATGTGATAAAGCCCCGACTGGGATATTTTACGATGCGGGGATGGGTTTATAAAGAAATATTGTCCGCAGGTCTGCCTACGCTGGGACGTCAGGGACTGGCAAGCGCGGCTTCCGTGCTGCTGAATGTGGCGGCCTCCGGCTTCGGGGACGCTGCGGTGGCGGCTATGTCCATTGTGACGCGGATTATGATGTTTATCAATTCCGCGCTTATCGGCTTCGGTCAGGGCTTCCAGCCGGTCTGCGGGTTTACCTTCGGAGCGAAGCGGTATGACCGTGTACTGGAGGCTTACTATTTCTGCCGAAGGGTGGCGTTTGTGTTCCTTCTGGTGATGGGCGCGGTGATGTTTTCCGTTTCCACGCCGATTATGCGTCTCTTCCGCAGGGAGGATGCGGAGGTGGTTCGAATCGGCGCACTGGCGCTGCGGATGCAGTGTGCGCTTCTGCCGCTGCAGGCATTTACTATTATCGGAAATATGCTGACCCAGTCCATCGGTTACAGCTTCCGCGCCACCCTGACGGCGATTGGAAGACAGGGGCTGTTCTTTATTCCGGCCATTTTGATTCTGCCCGGGGTTTTTGGCCTGTGGGGACTGCAATTAGCACAGCCGGCGGCGGATCTTTTGACCTTTGTTTTGACTCAGGTGATCGTGATTATTGTGTTAAGGGAGCTGAAGGAAATGTGGAAAGAACAGGAGATTTGACGCACCATTCAACAGGGTTAAGTATCATGAAAAAAAGAACAATCATCGTATCGGCGATTTTTATATTTCTATTTTATATTCTGGAAAATATCATAAGCATCTGGGCTTACAGCATTCGGGACGACAGCCGTGAGGCGGATGTGGTCATTGTCTTGGGAGCCGCGGCCTATGACGGAGGCGTTTCTCCTGTATATAGGGAACGGCTGAATCACGGGATTGATCTGTATCGGCAAGGGCTGGTGAAAAAGATCATTGTGACAGGCGGAGTGGCAAAAGGGAATAAACATTCCGATGCATATACGGCGAAGGAGTATGTGCTGAGTCAGGGCATTTCGGAGGAAGATATTCTGATGGAGGAGGCATCTGTGATTACTTTGGAAAATCTTGAAAATTCCAAGGCGCTCATGGAGCAAAACGGCTATCGGACAGCTATTGTGGTCAGTGATCCGCTTCACATGAAGCGCGCCATGCTGCTGGCAGAGGATACAGGGATGGAAGCCTACGGCTCCCCCACGCCGACTACTATGTACCGCAGCTTAAAGACAAAGCTTCCGTTTCTGGCCCGGGAATTGT
Source organism: Clostridia bacterium (assembly GCA_910576325.1). Classification (GTDB taxonomy): domain Bacteria; phylum Bacillota; class Clostridia; order Lachnospirales; family Lachnospiraceae; genus Laedolimicola. The sequence goes on along the minus strand of CAJTIM010000025.1, from coordinate 9,863 downwards.
TTTACTGTGTGGGGTATAAATGGTATCGGATCTTTCATTAAACGAAAGAGTGGGGAAGCTTTAAATTACAGTATCAAGACAGGAGTTCATATATGACAGTTCAATTGGTGTCGGCGTATCAGTCGCCGCAGGAGGTACGGCAGTTATTTTCGGAGTACACAGAGATGCTGCTGCAGGGAGATCCTGCATTTCAAGAATACCTTGATGTGCAGAAGTTTGAGGATGAGCTGGAGCATCCCGAGAAAAAATACGGTTTGCCAGGAGGAAGGCTGTACCTGTGCTATGTATTTTCGGAGGACGCCGGTGGGCCTGAAACGGATGGAAACTGCGGTATAACAGAAGGGGACGGGCTGCCGGAGAAAGGGAAGAGCGGCAGCGGAAATCTGGCCGGATGCATCGGTTTGAAAAAGCTTGATGAAGCAAGCTGCGAGATGAAGCGTCTCTATGTAAGGCCCTGTTTTCGGGGACAGGGGATAGGGGACATTCTGATTCGGCAGATTATTAAGGATGCAAAGGAAATCGGCTACCGCCATATGCTTTTGGATACCCTGCCTTTTCTGCAAAGCGCCATACATATGTATGGAAAATATGGATTTTATGAGATTGAGAGCTACAACGACAGTCCGATGGACGCTTCTATATATATGAAGCTGGACTTATAATGTGAAAGGACGGTCAAGCCGAAATAAAAAAGGAAATGGAAAACAGAGCTTCAAATTATGAAAAAATGAAAGACCGGATGGCAGAGGCCTTTTTGCAATACGATCAGGAAAAAATGATTCAAAAATTTGGACTGGAGCACGACAAAAGATACCTCTACATTCATTTTATAGGGCGGAAGTACCGCATACATCGGATGACAGGAGCGGCCGCCTGGTCAAAGGATTCCTTTCAAACGGAGGAAAAGGCGAACTATAATGAGGCTATGACAATCTATGATGTGCTTTGTTATTCCAAAGAAGATTGCAGGCTGTCCCATGAGTGGGTAAATATAGACAGTTGTTCGTCTGTTCAGGGAGGCTCATTGACAAAAGGAAATCAGTTCTTTGGGCATGCCGCAGAAGCCTTTGATGGAAAAGAAATGGCATTTGCCGCAGCATGTGAGAAGCTGGGAGGAAGAAAAATTAATAAGGGGGATGCAGCGTATGACATAGACATGTTCCCATTTCTGCCGGTGTCCTTGCGCTATTGGGCGTCTGATGAGGAATTTCCGGCAAGCCTTCAGATTCTTGTGGATAAAAATATTTTGGATTATATGCATTATGAAACATTGATGTTTGCAATTACACATTTGCTCTATAGATTGAGAAGCGAATGTGAAGAATATGAAAAAACAAAGGCTGCACTATAAATTACATAAGCCAAAGAGCAGCGGAAATCTTGGGCTGCTTACTGCGAAACTTAAAAGGGAAGTAATCATGAATAAACAAGAGGTATATGAATATCTGAAAAACAGAGGCATCTGGCATGAAATCACAGAGCACAAAGCCGTCTACAATATGGAAGAGCTGTCCGGGGTAGAGCTGCCCTACCCGGAGGCCGATGCGAAAAATCTTTTTGTACGCGACGATAAAAAACGCAGCTATTATCTGATAACGGTGCCGGGAAGCAAACGGGTGGATCTCAAGGAATTTCGCAGGAAAAACGGCACGCGCCCCTTAAGCTTTGCCTCAAAGGAAGAACTGATGGAGCATCTCAAACTCCTGCCCGGTGCGGTAACGCCTCTTGGCCTTTTGAATGACGAAGCCCGCAGCGTGCAGTTTTTCCTGGACAAAGCATTTCTGGAAGATCCGGGGCTGATAGGCGTTCATCCAAATGACAATACGGCTACGGTCTGGATGAAAACCGAAGATTTGCTGAAAATCATAGAGGAGCATGGCAGCCGGGTCTGCTTGTTGGAGATTTAACAGGGATTTGTGAAATAGGCGGATTTCAAATGGATTCAAGATCAAGTATAGGGAGGATGTCATGTCTGACTTAACATCTATGAGAAACATCGGAAAAGAAATGGCAAAAAAACTGGAGAGCATTGGTATTGATTCTTCGGAAAAGCTGACGCAGTCCGGCTCCAGGCAGGCATTTTTAAAGCTGAAGCAAGCCTATCCCAATGTCTGCCTGGTACACCTGTATGCTTTGGAGGGTGCTGTCCGGGATGTGGAATTTAACAGTCTTTCCAAAGAAACGAAGATGGAATTAAAGGAATTTAGCGATTATTTAAAGAGTTGATGCCAGTAACCCCATATGCCGTCCGATTACCGGGCGGACAGTAAGGCGGCAGATTCCGGGCGTCAGCTCAAATCCGCAACAGAAAAGCTTTCCGATCTTAAATCACAGTAATGACGTCCCTTAACCGCTGTGAATTTCAGTACACAGTAATCGGGATCTGTCACGCCCTGCTTGTAGAACATATTGTCCCCGGTACGCCAGATTTCCTTTTTGATTTCCTCATCCTGCAAAACTTCCATATTACCAGTCAGCATAATCCCTTCATATCGAAAGCGTCCCCGGTTGTAAAAATAAATGCTTGCCCTGGGATTTTTCAGAAATTGCTGTGCACGCATGGAGGAGGTATTGGTGGTAAAATAAAAACAATTCCCCTCAATTTTACGCGGCGCAAACATAGCCTTCATATTGGGAAAGCCATCTTCATCTACGGAGGCAATAAAGGCTGTCTTTTGCTTCCGAATAAATTCAAGTATCTGTTCTTTTGTTCTCATTGAAATCCTCCAAGTGGTCAGCATATCCGTATAAGCCGGATTTTCAGACACAAGTACATGTGCCGTAAATCTATGCGAGTATTTTATGGGAATATGCTGTTAAGATTGTTTGTCATTTGTCTGAGAATAACATAGAAGCCGGGGAAGCGCAAGATAAAATGAAACTTGCACACAAGGTCCGTAATGTGTAAAATTAGCATAGAGGAAATCGCTGGAAATGAAAGCCCGGAGTTTCTGCGGTTTCGTAAAATCATGCAGAAAAAAATACCCTTTGGGTACTCTAAGAATACATACCACTTTGGGCAGCGAACTTCATTCGGAAGGGTATGAGATATAAAGGATAAGCCGCAAAGAAAAAGGAGGCTGCAAGCCATGAAAAAAAACAAAGAACACGTCATCAGCCGGATAGAACCGGGCAGCATAGCGGAGGAGCTTGAACTGGCGCCCGGCGACGTGCTGGTATCCGTCAACGGCCAGAGCATAGAGGACATTTTTGATTATCACTATCTGATCAACGAGGAATATTTGGAAATCCTAATCCGTAAATCCGACGGAGAAGAGTGGGAGCTTGAGATTGAAAAGGAGTATGAGGACGACTTGGGGATTGTATTTGAAAACGGCCTTATGGACGAGTACCGCTCCTGCCGGAACAAGTGCATGTTCTGCTTTATCGATCAGCTTCCTAAGGGAATGCGTGAAACCCTCTATTTCAAGGACGACGATTCCCGTCTGTCCTTTTTGCAGGGAAATTATGTAACCTTAACAAATATGAGCGATGAGGATGTGGAGCGTATCATCCGCTACCATCTGTCCCCCATCAACATATCCTTCCACACCATGAACCGGGATCTGCGCTGCAGGATGCTCAATAACCGCTTCGCCGGGGATGCCTTAGACAAAGTAGAGCAGTTTTACAAAGCCGGCATCACCATGAATGGCCAGATTGTACTCTGTAAGGGAATCAACGACGGGGATGAACTGGAGCACAGCATAGAAGCGCTGACAAAATACCTCCCCCATCTCCAAAGCCTTTCCGTGGTTCCTGTGGGACTTACGGATCACCGGGAAGGTCTGTATCTTTTGGAGCCGTTTACCAGGGAGGATGCGCTGCAGGTGTTAAAGCAGCTTCACGCCTGGCAGGATCGCCTCTATGAGAAGTACGGAACCCACTTTGTTCATGCCGGCGACGAGTGGTATCTTCTGGCAGAAAAGGAGATTCCTGAGGAAGAAAGCTACGACGGCTATCTCCAACTGGAAAATGGCGTCGGCATGGTGCGCCTTCTCCGGGAGGAGCTTAAAAATGAGCTTAATTGCCGCACCGGTGACAGCCGCAGCCGCAGCATTACCATCGCCACCGGAACATTGGCAGCCCCTATGCTGGAGAAAGAGGCGGAGGAGATCCGTAAGAAGTATCCGAATGTGGAGCTTAAGATCCTTCCCATCCAAAACGACTTCTTCGGCAGGCGCATCACCGTAGCCGGTCTGCTCACCGGCCGGGACTTAAAAAATCAGCTTGCGGGACGTGATCTGGGAGAGGCATTGCTGCTGACAGAGCACATGATGAAGAGCGGCGAACGTGTTTTTCTGGACGATATGACGGTGGAAGAGCTTTCCAGGGCTTTACAAGTGCCCATAATTATTGTAGAATCAGACGGAAAAGCTTTGTTAGAGGCAATACTTGGAGAGATTGAAACCGAAACCGGAAAACAGAATACCCTTATCAAAGACCAAAGTAATTTATAAATACGGTTTTTTACCGCCGGAAAATGTTTTCGGCTGTCCGTATACTGAGAGAGGTATTACAAAACTGAAATCCGTATATCTCCAGGCATCACCCAAAAGGATCTGCGGACGCATATATTTGCGGCCGGAAACTTATCTCTGATACCTGGGCGCCGCATGGGGAAATACGGAACTATAATAGGAGAAACAATATGAGCAAACCAATCGTAGCCATTGTAGGGCGCCCCAACGTGGGAAAATCAACCCTGTTTAACGCCCTGGCAGGCGAGGAGATTTCCATTGTAAAGGATACGCCGGGTGTAACCAGGGATCGCATCTATGCCGACGTTACCTGGCTTGACCGGGCATTTACCCTGATTGACACAGGCGGTATCGAGCCGGACAGCCGGGACGTGATTCTCTCCCAGATGCGGGAACAGGCACAGATCGCCATTGACACGGCTGACGTTATCGTATTTCTCACCGATGTGCGGCAGGGGCTGGTGGACGCGGATTCCAAGGTAGCCGATATGCTCCGCCGTTCGGGAAAGCCGGTGGTTCTGGTAGTCAATAAGGTAGACAGCTTTGGGAAGCTGATGCCCGACGTCTACGAGTTCTACAATTTGGGCCTGGGCGATCCCATTCCCATTTCCTCCGCCTCCCGACTGGGCCTGGGCGATATGCTGGACGAGGTGGCCGGCCATTTTGCGGATAATTCCGAGGAAGAGGAGGAGGACGACCGCCCCAAGATTGCCATCGTAGGCAAGCCCAATGTGGGAAAATCCTCCATCATCAATAAGCTTACGGGAGAAAACCGTGTCATCGTATCGGATATAGCCGGAACCACCCGGGACGCCATTGACACCAACGTGATGCATAACGATCAGGAGTATGTATTTATCGACACGGCCGGACTGCGGCGTAAAAGCAAGGTAAAGGAAGAACTGGAGCGTTACAGCATCATCCGCACCGTGACGGCGGTAGAGCGCGCCGATGTGGTAGTCCTGGTGATTGACGCGGTGGAGGGCGTTACGGAACAGGATGCCAAGATTGCGGGCATCGCCCATGATCGGGGCAAGGGCGTGATCATTGCGGTCAATAAGTGGGATGCCGTTGAGAAAAATGACAAAACCATCTATGAGTATACCAGCCGAATCCGCAATACGCTGTCCTACATGCCCTATGCGGAAATGATTTTCCTCTCGGCTCTGACAGGGCAGCGGCTTTCCAAGCTCTTTGATCTCATAGATCTGGTGATTCAGAATCAGAATCTGCGGATTGCCACCGGCGTCCTCAACGAGATTGTAACCGAGGCCGTGGCCTTACAGCAGCCGCCGTCGGACAAGGGAAAACGGCTGAAGATTTTCTATGTGACACAGGTGGCCGTGAAGCCGCCCACCTTTGTTATTTTTGTCAATGACAAGGAGCTGATGCATTTTTCCTATACCCGGTATCTGGAAAATAAGATACGGGAGGCATTTGGCTTTAAGGGTACGGCGCTTAAATTTTTCATTCGGGAAAGGAAGGGGCAATAGCGATGGAACGCCTTGTTTGTGTACTTATCGGATATGTGTTTGGTCTGTTTCAGACCAGTTACTTATACGGAAGAATGAAGGGAATCGACATCCGGGAGCATGGAAGCGGCAACGCGGGAGCCACCAACGCCCTGCGGACACTGGGGAAAAAGGCCGGAGCCATTACCTTTTTCGGAGACTGTTTCAAATGCGTCTTTGCGGTGATTGCGGTAAGAATCCTATTTCGGAATTACGGTGATCCCTCAGAGAACATAGGGGTCCTTCTGGGCATGTACGCTTCAATGGGTGTGATCCTGGGACATAATTTTCCTTTCTATCTGGGATTTAAGGGCGGCAAGGGCATTGCGGCCACGGCCGGACTGTTTGTGAGCCTGGATCCGGTGCTGATGGTAATAGCGGCCGTAAGCTTTGTGCTTTCCGTAGCCGTGACAAAGTATGTGTCCCTGGGATCGATTCTGGTGGTAATTGAACTGCTGGCCGGCGTATTGATTTACGGTTTTCTTGGAAAATGGGGACTTACGCAGCCCCATTTGTATGAGCTGTACGCAATTACGGCCTTTCTGACGGGACTTGCCCTTTACCGGCATAAAAAGAATATCAAAGGGCTTTTGAAGGGAACGGAGCGCAAGCTTGGGCAGAAGGCGGATTAAAAACGGCCGGGAAGCGGATTTAAAGCACATAGGATAGAAGAAACGCCTTGCCTTGTTTACATAATACAACAGGACTAATAAGAATTGGTTTGAAAAAGTATTGGGGCAAAATAACACGGATTCACGGAGCTATAAACGGTTATTGAAAATATGGAATTGAAAAAGGAGATGGATGCAATGGCAAAGGTAAGTGTAATCGGAGCAGGAAGCTGGGGAACGGCTTTGTCCATATTGCTTCACAGCAACGGACATGAAGTAACTCTCTGGTCTATTATGGAGGCGGAGGTGGCCATGCTGAACGAACAGCATGAGCACAAGGATAAGCTTCCCGGTGTAAAGCTGCCGGAGGATATGCATATTACGACGGACCTGGAGAGCAGCATCAAAGGCGCGGAACTGATGGTACTGGCAGTTCCTTCCCCCTTCACCAGAAGTACGGCTCGCAGTATGGCGCCCTTTGTGGAGGATGGACAGATTATTGTAAATGTTGCCAAGGGTATTGAGGAATCCACCCTTATGACCCTGTCGGAGATTGTGGAACAGGAGATTCCGAACTGCCGTGCGGCCGTGCTTTCCGGTCCGAGCCATGCCGAGGAGGTAGGCAGGGGACTGCCTACCACCGTAGTAGCCGGAGCGCATGACAGAGAGACTGCCGAGTTTATTCAGAATATTTTTATGAATCAGGTATTTCGCGTGTACACCAGCCCTGATATGCTTGGGATTGAACTGGGCGGCGCTCTGAAAAATGTGATTGCGCTTGCGGCCGGTATTGCAGACGGACTTGGGTACGGGGATAATACAAAGGCAGCCCTTATTACAAGAGGAATTGCGGAGATGAGCCGAATCGGACTTGCTATGGGAGGAAGGATTGAGTCCTTCAGCGGACTTTCCGGCATCGGGGATCTCATTGTTACCTGCGCTTCCGTTCACAGCCGGAACCGGAAGGCCGGATATCTGATGGGACAGGGCAGGACGATGAAGGAAGCTATGGATGAGGTGAAGATGGTGGTGGAGGGCGTTTACTCCGCCAAGGCTGCCGTGGGGCTTGCCAGAAAATACGGAGTGGAGATTCCGATTATTGAGCAGGTCAATGCAGTGCTGTTTGAGGATAAGCCGGCCAGAGAAGCGGTGAATGAGCTGATGCTTCGAGATAAGAAAATTGAGAATCCATTGATGCCCTGGGAGTAAGGGGAGCTTGTGTTCGCGGATGCCGTAAAATAAAGCGGCATCCGCGTTGCTGCGTTGTTGGGGAGAAATACCTAGATAACGGAAAAGGGGCTGCGATTTGTATGGAATACGGGCATAATTGCAAGGTTTGATTGGTGGTGATTCTTTTGGGAAGCCCTTATAATAAAGATGCAAAGGCACATCCCTTTAGTGCTGTTGCGCAGCAACTTAAAAAGGAGGACAAATTATGAGTTTGGGAAATCATTTGTTTGAAGCACGGAAGAAGAGAGGCTTATCTCAGGAGGAGGTTGCGGGAAAGCTTGGAGTCAGCAGGCAGACGATCTCGAAATGGGAGACGGACGAGACATTGCCGGATATTCAGCAGTCGAAGCGGCTTGCGGTTTTGTACGGATTGTCACTGGATGAGCTGGTGGAGTTCGATATGGATGTGAAGGAGATTCAGGAGGCCATTGACAGGACCAGTGAGGATGTGACGAATAAGATTGACTGGACAAAGGCGTGGAGTAAGAAGTACCCGATTCTTGTGCAGTATCAGAAGGAGGTGGAGGTGGAGCATTATGCCTCGCAGCTTGACGGTTTGCTGCATGATTTGGAGAAAAAATATGGGTATGATGAATTGAATTCATTTCTGGTGCTGAAGGATATTCTGGCAGTGGTTTGGAAAAGAAGGAAACAGCAGTAATATTATCCCCGCGAAATAACCTTATGCTTGGATTGCTCCTGCGGTTTGCCATATTGCAAACCGCAAGATTTTTGTTTATTAAGAATTACGAAGCTTTAAAAGCCCGGATTTTGTTCCGTAATTTCGAAGCTACTGCTTTGATTTTTTTTCGGAAGCCTCCCACAGATAAATACCATAGGGAATCAGCCACATACACCCCACACACAGAAAGGGCAGGAAGCCTATGCTAAAAAACGGAACCAGCAGAATCATCAGTATATACAGAACAAAAAAGACAATGTTCAAACTGGAAAATGCCTTATAGGAGGCGGCATAAGTGGCAAGCCGTTCCTGCTCATCCAGGCTCTCCATCCATTTTTTCCGAAAATGCAGCTCCAGGGCATCGCCTTTCTTTTCCGGATTCAGGATACGAAGCTGCTCCACGGCTTTCCGCTGCAAAAAGGCCAGAAAAATCATGCAGAACAGGAAACACAGCATACACACAAAAAACAAGTACACGCTCATATGTTTCCCATAGGTGGCAATGGTCAGCAGCGCAATGGCCATAAAGAGAACCATACTTCCCAGTATGGAAATTCTAAGGGAAACGTTTAAAAGCCGTTCCGTCTGCCGGTAAAAGGTATCATCCGTATCATCATTCCAGCCGTTCCAGTCAGCGATACGTTTCTTTGCCTTTGCCAGAGGTACATAAGAGAAAAGTATGGCCGCCAGACCGATAGGCATGGTGATCCAGGGGGCATACGCGAGCAGTCCGGTATAAAAATCGGTAACCAGCTTCGTAAAGGGTGTTTCCACATAAAGAATCCCAAAGCATAAGCATGCGCCGAGGGCGGCTCCTCCCAGAATATACAGGAAAAATCGGATTGTTATTTTTTTCTTATTTGTGCTGTTCATTTTTCTCCCTCTTCATATTCAAATAATGTTTCTACGGATACCTTACAAACTTTGGCAATTTTCAGAGCCAAGGTAACGGAAGGAGAGTAGTCTCCCCGTTCAATCAGACTGATGGTCTGCCTGGAGGCTCCTACCAGAGCGCCAAGCTGTTGTTGGTTTAAACCAAGCCTGGCCCGATGTTCTTTGAGATGATTGTAAAGCGGCATAGGTATGAGCGTCCTTTCTTTCTGAGACGAATGACATGAAAGATAGTCAAAATGACAAATATCATTGTCAAATCATAGTATACAGATGACAAAGAAAGTTGTCAATAGAAAAATAGAAAGTAACTGTTCAGGACACCCATTATCCAAAGATGAAATCTGGATTTCCTGAAATTGCATTTTTGATTGCTTCATAAGCATTGTAACCCTGTTTGTGTGCGGTACCGATATAAGACATGATTTTCAAGTAATCTCTTGCACCTTCTTCGGTA
>CAJTIM010000024.1 GCA_910576325.1 Clostridia bacterium | reverse complement strand
AGTGCTTCGTTCGACTTGCATGTGTTAAGCACGCCGCCAGCGTTCATCCTGAGCCAGGATCAAACTCTCATGTTTAAGTGTTTGTCTGGTCAGAAATCACTACTAGCAATTTCTTCCCGTTCTTACTGTTTTTAGGTCGCTCTACTTTATTTCTAAAATAGGCTGTTCCTGAATTATTCTCTTAGAATTTTCAAGGTTTTTACACTGTTTAGTTATCAAGGTTCGCTTGTTGCTGTCTCTTGCGACAGCTTTTATATACTATCACAGTTTCCGGCACTTGTCAACACTTTTTTTAATTTTTTTATCCACCGGTTTTGACAGCTTTCCGGTGGATTTTTATTATATCATTCCATATTTTTCATGTCAACGGGTATTTTTATTTCTTTGCCCGGCATTTCACCGGCTGAAGTGGAAAGTTTATTTCCACTTTGAAGGGGACAAAGTGGATTTTAGTCTTTCATTTCACCGCATTTAAATTTATAAAGCACCTTTATAAACATCATTTACAAAAGAAGGAGAAGCAGATTCTTCCGATATATCCAGGCAAGCAAATCGCTGTCAGCAATCACCCACAGCAGTTCTCCTCCAAGCTTTGTCCCCGCACACACGGTAACTACAAAAAAGAAAATCCATACAAACAAAATTCCCTCCGCAAATCCGAGAATCAGGCCGGCCGTTTTATTCAGTCCGTGCAGCACCGGAAGCTTTGCTGCAATTCCCAGAGAAAACGCAATTCCCTGTATCAAAACGCCAACCAGAAGAAAAGTAATCAAAAACGCCGCCAGCTTAAGAAGCATATCTGCCAGATAACCGCTTACCATATCTTCCAGTCCAATCATCCGGAAAACCTCCAAGAACTCCGTCTCACCAGAGGCCACCATATGCTGAAGCACACGATACAGAGATGTTTTTTCTTTTAAATAAGTCGTAATATAGGAAGAAACTGACGAAGTCAGAAAAAGCGTAAGAGCCATGCTGACAATCCCCACCGACTTTTTAATAAATCCCTTTCGGTATCCGTCCGCGGCTGACAACAGCAAAAATCCGGCAACCACAAATACTAACCAGTTCATATTCTTTTGTTCTCCTCTATTTCAGTTTTACCTCTTCCGTCCGGTCCGAAAAGACGAGTATGTATTTCCGAAGCCCTGATCCTTTATAAATATCGGCAATTGCCCCGTCAAAACTTCCCGCATATCTCAAAACTCCCTGGTCGCTGTAAATCTCACATTCATTTTCATTAAAAAGAATCAAATTTTTACCGGACATCTTCACTTGATTATAAGCAAGATTTGTTCCCTGGGTTAATATCTGATTGCCGGAGGTATCATACAGATGTATCTCATATCGTGTGCTTTCCTCTTTGTTTCCTTCTCCTTCCGTCACAAGCCCCACATGGCCGGAACCAAAAAAGATGCTTCGAATCTCTTTCGTCTCCGTAACTATGGCTGTTTCCTCCGGTATCTCTTTTCCTGCATAGTAAATAATTCCCTGATTGGAAACAGCCGCACAAATGCTGTCTCCCAAATATTTGATTCTGGGAATCACCGTATCTTCATATACCTTGGAGGCCACTATCTTATCTACGAAGTTGCCTCCCACAGGTCCAAAATTATAAAATACAATACAGCTGTTTATGGAGCCTTCTTGAACCTGCAGATAAGACACCGCCAGCTTGGCGCCGTCTGAGGAAATTCCGATGGAAAGGGGCTGGCCTGTCTCTCCCAGTCTGCAGCGGGCTCCTGTCAGCTCCTCTCCATCCTGATCGTAAAGATGAATCCAGGAAGCGGAGCTGTCGCTTAAAAGCAAAGCTGTCACCCCCTGAGACGAAATGCTGACCTGCTGAATCGGAAGCAGGGTGGTAATCTGTGTCCGGAGACCCTCCTCATCGAATACATAGACCTCATTTCCCTGCATATCTGCCACAACAACCGAATTTTGACATACATCCAAAATCGGCATCTGCATATTATAGGTCTGACTCCATACGGCCTCATTTTGCAGATTCACACAGGAAATGCCGTCACGGCTGTATTTCAGTATTTTTCCATTGTATTCCGCATACTGAGTATTCAGAGTGTCCGTCCTTGGTGTGGAAGAAAGAACTTCATAGGCCCCATAAGTTTTATACTGACTCCAGGACCACATTCCAAAGATAAGTCCGGCCACGAGAGCCACGCCTATAAGTATCCTGACGCCAATCCCGGCCCGATGACGAAGGAGCTTTTCTTTATAACTTTTCATATCCTCCGCCACTTCCGGAGTTTTATAAAGCTGCGTAATCTTTGCCATATTCTTACCCTTTGGTTTTGTCCTCACATTCATTTCGGGTATAATGATAGCACATATTCTTTAAGGAAGCAAAAGTTTTTGTCCCACCAGGATGTGATTGATATCTTCAATCCCGTTTAAACTGCAGATATCATCGATTTTATTATCCTGTCCGTATATTTTTCTGCTGATTTTCAGAAGAGTGTCTCCTTTTTGTACGGTATAGCTTTCCGGTATGGATACAACATTCTGGCTGATTGCCTCCTCGGCAGGCTCCTGCTCCTGAGCTTCCGGTTCCTCTGTCTGGGGTTCGGCCTCCGGCTCCTCCTGTCCCGCCTCCTCTTCCGCTTCCGGCTTTTCCTGTTCCTCCTCTTCTGCCGTTCGGTCTTCCTGAGCTTTGGCATTTTCCAGCTCCACGGCTTTTGCAAGCTCCTGCTCCCCATCGGCAGTACTTAACTCTGCTTGTCCCTCCTGGCTCTCAAGGGACTGGGAAATCTCCGTTAAGGCCATCTCCAGGCCTTCCATTTTTTCATAATTGTTGATCAGGGTAATACCTATTACCAAAACTACCATTACAAGAAAGGTACTGGCCGTGTACAAAAACGTCATAACCCTCTTCTGCCCGGACAGATCCTTTTTTTCCTGTACCAGTGTCCGAAAGCTTCTGGTCGCCCGATCCTCGAATTCTTCCTTAACCTCAATACTCTCTCCGTCACCCGTTTCCACCATGTACCGCTGCATGGCTTCATTTCGCTCATAAAAAATGTAATAACCCCTCTGCCGGGACAGTCTGCCGTTTTCATAGGCAAAAAAATCCTCCTCACCATCCGAAGGCTCCGCCACCATCAATACCTTGTCCACGCCTCCAAAATGGTTAATATGGGTTTTTACCAGCCCCGGGTCCAAATCCATAGGATATCCGGGTATGGATAAAAACCAGCCCAACACATCCTGAGCTGAAAAGTATTCCTTAATCGCACCGTATATCTCCGCCCAAACCTCATCCGTAAAAGGAATCCCGTCTCCATAAACCGGCAGATCCTTTAGTGCTACCGCGCTTCGTATAAACAGATAAGGGATCCCGTCCATCCAGTCCGCATTACCCAGCAGGATTGCCGCCCGGCTATTTAAGGCGGTCTCCTTCGCTATTTTTTTTAAGTAGGTTATTACATAGTCTTCAATATAGATTTTTCTATTATCCTCTGGTTCTCCAATCTGCCGGACATTTTTCGGCAAATCCAGCTTTCTCCCCGGACCGGCTTCCTTTGCTTTCTCCTTATAGACAATTTCAATCATACCTTTTCACCTCATTACCCTCTTTCCTTTTCCCTTTGCCTGTGCTTTTGGACATGCCCCGGGTTACTATCCGAATGGTAACATAGTTTTTCTGCATGATTTATCATTTTATGTCGAAGCAGCCGGAAATCTTTTCGACAAAAAATCCGACCACATGATTGTGATCGGATTTTTCAATCTTTCGGAATTTAGATAAATTCTTTTACCTGCTCATATACGCCGACGCCGTCGAGACGGTATTTTTCCACCAGCTTCGCCGCAGGGCCGGACTCGCAGTAAGTATCGTTGACGCCAAGCTTCTTCACCGGTGTGGGAAGCTTCTCGCTTAAGACGTCGCAAACCGCGCTGCCAAGGCCGCCGATTACGGAATGTTCCTCTACGGTCACAACCTTGCCTGTCTTCCTGGCGGATGCCAGAATCAGCTCCTCATCCAGAGGCTTAATGGTGTGAATGTTGATAACCTCTGCGGATATTCCGTCTGCCGCCAGCTTCTCCGCCGCTTCCATAGCGCTGTTCACACAAAGGCCGGTTGCCACGATAGTTACATCCGTTCCCTCTCTTAAGGTAATTCCTTTGCCAATCTCAAACTTATAGGTTGCTTCGTCATTGAATACCGGAACAGCCATTCTGCCGAACCGCAGATAAACGGGTCCTACATACTCCGCCGCTGCTTTTACTGCTGCTCTTGCCTCTACATCATCCGCCGGACTGATAATAACCATACCGGGAATCGTCCGCATCAGGGCAATGTCCTCGTTACACTGATGGGTGGCTCCGTCCTCACCTACGGAAATACCTGCATGGGTAGCTCCAATCTTTACATTCAGATGGGGATAGCCGACCGCATTACGAACCTGCTCAAAAGCACGTCCTGCCGCAAACATGGCAAAGGAGCTGCAGAACGGAATCTTACCGGTGGTTGCCACACCCGCAGCAATGCTTACCATATTACACTCAGCAATGCCGCAGTCAAAAAAGCGCTCCGGAAATGCCTTTTTAAATACGCTTGTCTTAGTTGCGCCTGCCAGGTCCGCATCCAGTACCAGGACGTTGGGATTCTCCTCGCCAAGTGCCTTCAATGCGTTGCCGTAGCTTTCTCTCGTTGCAATCTTCTTTACTTCTGACATAATTCTTCACCTGCCTTTTCTAATTCTGCCATTGCTGTTGCATACTGCTCATCATTGGGAGCAGAGCCATGCCAGGACACATTGTTCTCCATAAAGGAAACGCCCTTGCCCTTAACCGTCTTCATAATAATAACGGCAGGCTGTCCCTTAACGGTCTTTGCCTCATCAAAGGCTGCTTTCAGCTGATCAAAATCATGTCCGTCCACATTGATCACATGGAAACCGAATGCCTCAAATTTTTCCGGAATCGGATAAGGAGAGTTTACCTCCTCAATGGTTCCGTCAATCTGCAGATTGTTGTTGTCTACGATCACGCACAGATTGTCCAGCTTCTTTGCGCTGGCAAACATGGAAGCCTCCCAAACCTGTCCTTCCTGAAGCTCTCCGTCACCTAAAAGTGTATATACGCGATAGCTGTCGCCAAAAGTCTTTGCAGAAAGCGCCATACCTACGGCCGCGGAAATTCCCTGTCCCAGAGAACCGCTGGACATATCCAGACCCGGTGTGTGCTGCATACAGGGGTGGCCCTGCAGATGAGATCCGATATGCCGGAGTGTTGTCAGATCCTCCTTCGGGAAGAATCCCCGCTCCGCCAGTGTTGCGTAAAGTCCCGGAGCCGTATGGCCCTTGGAAAGTACGAAACGGTCTCTGTCCGCTTTATTCGGATCCTTCGGATCAATATTCAGCTCTTCAAAATACAGATACGTAAACACATCTGCCGCTGATAAGGAGCCGCCCGGATGCCCGGACTTTGCACTGTGAACGGCCGTAACGATACCCTTGCGGACTTCGTTTGCCGTCTTTTGAAGTTCTAAGTTAGTCATGTTTGTCCCACCTTTTTATAATTTTTAAAGAATCCTGTTTGTATCACCGCTCTATGTACCGACGATACCAAAGTCTCTTCCTATAGTATAGCGAGAGAATGAGGACGGGTCAAGGTAATTCAGCAAAATTAATTACCATTTTCACCGTCCTCATTTTTACAGCTCCACACGCCCCTCCAGCGCGCGCAGAAGCGTCACTTCATCAATATATTCCAGATCTCCGCCCACCGGCACGCCGCTGGCTATCCGTGTTACCAGGATTCCCGTCGGCTTAATAAGCTTACTGATATACATAGCCGTTGTCTCGCCCTCCAGGCTTGAATTGGTGGCAATAATTACCTCCTCCACATCCCCCTGAAGCCGAGTCATCAATTCTTTTAAGCGAATATCGTTCGGCCCAATGCCAAGCATGGGGGAAATGGCGCCGTGAAGCACATGGTAGACGCCCTCAAACCGCCCCGTCTTCTCATAAGCCGCCAGATCCCGGGTATTCTCCACCACCATTATCTGCCTGTCATTCCGCTTGGGATTGCTGCAGATAGGGCATAGCTCCCGATCCGTCATCGTAAAGCACTGTCTGCAATAACGGACATTCTTCTTTGCGTCCACGATGGAATCTGACAGAGCCTGCACCTTTTCCATAGGCATATTGACAATATGGAAGGCCAGGCGCT
Source organism: Clostridia bacterium (assembly GCA_910576325.1). Classification (GTDB taxonomy): domain Bacteria; phylum Bacillota; class Clostridia; order Lachnospirales; family Lachnospiraceae; genus Laedolimicola. The sequence goes on along the minus strand of CAJTIM010000024.1, from coordinate 63,826 downwards.
GAGCCGTCTTGCTTCCTATTCCGGGCAGACCGGAAAGCTGTTCAATTAATCTGCTGATTTGACTTCCGTAATAATCCATCAGAAGGGAAAGCCTCCGCCCATACCGCCGGTCAGCTTCGACATCATAGCTGCGGAATCCTCCTCCATCTGACGAAGCGCCTGATTCGCTGCCGCCATAATCAAGTCTTCCAGCATTTCAATATCATCGGGATCCACCACTTCTTCAGCCAGCTTTACCTTAACAATCTCCTTTTTACCCGATATGGTGATTTCCACCGCTCCGCCGCCTGCTGCAGCCGTATACTCCTTTTCCTCCAGAGCCTTCTGATTTTCCTCCATCTGGCGCTGCATCTTTTGCGCCTGCTTCATCAGATTGTTCATATTGCCCGGCATGCCCATACCGCCTCCGGGAAATCCGCCTCTTTTTGCCACCTTTATATCCTCCTTTATTCTTCCTCTATCTCAATCTCCATATGGATCACTTGATTCATATCTATCTCGCCTATAGCCTCATACGGGTCATTGTCAAAGGATGCTATTTCCAAAGCAATCTCTTTTCCTGTTCCTTTTAAGATCACCGCCTGAAGCTCCGACAAGTGGCCTGGGTCCTTTATAAACTCCTCCTTTGTGGAGGATGCCGCAAGTATTCCCAGCCGGTTGTCGCCCAAAGCCTTTAATTTCGCATCCTTCAAATAGGTGCGCAGCAAAGGATGCAGCTGATTCACAACATTATACCAGTTCTTTACCACCAGCCGTACATCCTCCGGCAGAGCCTTTGGCGCAACCGGTTCTGCCGTCCTCTTTTTCTCCTGCGCCTTGTCTCCTTCATATATGGGGAGCGCCGCCGGCATCGCCGCGATTCCCTCCTCCATCTGCTTCTCAAGCGCGCGGATCCGATCCAGAAGGCCATCCGTATTCGGCTCCATAGAAGGCTTGCAAAGCTTGATAAAGGCTACCTCAACCAGCACGCGCTTCTGGGTGGCATAGCGTATCCGTCCTCCCAGCTCCGAAAAAATGCGAATATAGCGCATCAGCGTGTCCGACTCGATTCTCAGCGCCTCTTCTTTTAGCTGCATCAGATTCTCAGTGGATACGTCCAGAATATCCTCCATATGATCCGAACTTTTCAGCAAAAGCAAGTTGCGGAGATACCACGTAAAATCTGTTACAAACTGCCCCAGCTCTTTTCCCTGAATCACCAGCTTTTCTATCTGTTCCATCACATCCGGGAGGTTCTGATCCAGAGTGCTCCGCAAAAGAGCGCTGTAAACAGCCGTATCAACGGCTCCAAGAACCTCAAGCACGTGATCATATGTCAGCTCCTGATCCAGATAAAAGGCAATGCACTGATCCAGAAGGCTCAAAGCGTCTCTCATGGAGCCGTCCGCAGCTTTGGCAATATAGCGCAGAGCCTTCTCCTCTGCTTCTACGCCCTCCACTCTCGTCAGCTCCTCCATGCGGGCCGTAATGGTGTCTGCCGTAATGCGCCGAAAATCATACCGCTGGCAGCGGGAAAGAATGGTGGTAGGAATCTTATGCGCTTCGGTGGTTGCCAAAATAAAAATCACATAGGAAGGGGGCTCCTCAAGGGTCTTCAAAAGGGCGTTGAAGGCTCCGATAGAAAGCATATGCACCTCATCAATGATATATACCTTATAGCGGCCTTCCGTAGGAGAGTAAGCCACCTCATCCCGTATCTCCCGAATATTGTCAACGCCCGTATTGGAGGCCGCGTCAATCTCTATCACATTCATGGAAGTGCCTGCCGCTATGGAGCGGCAGGCCGCACATTCTCCGCAAGGGTTCCCCACTGCCGGCTGTTCGCAATTGACCGCCTTTGCAAAAATTTTGGCAACGGTTGTTTTTCCGGTCCCCCTGGTGCCGCAGAACAGATAGGCATGGCCTATCCGCTCCGCTTTTATTTGATTTTTCAGTGTCGTTACAATATGCTCCTGCCCCTTTACGTCATCAAACTCCGTAGGGCGGAACTTTCGGTAGAGGGCCATATAAGACATAATTTAATCTCCAAAGCTGATTCCTATCATCTTTGCTTCCGCAATAATGGAGGAATTGGGATCTACAAACTTTAACTTTCCTGCTGATTCCTGAAGCGGAATTCTCTTTGTCTCATCGCCCACGATACCTATCATGTAACCATAATCATCCTCTACAATGGCCTGGGCCGCAGCAGCTCCCAGTCTCGTGGACAATACGCGGTCATAGGGGCAGGGGCTTCCGCCTCTCTGGGTATGACCGGGAACCGTTACGCGAACCTCGGTTCCAAGACGCTTGGTAAGCTGATCTGCGATTTCGTAAGATACGGTGGGATACGGATAAGTCTCCATAAACTTCTTCAGTTCCTTCTTGGACATCTCCGCACGCTCCTTGGGAATGGCGCCTTCCGCCACCGCAAGAATGGTAAAGCCCTTCTTCTGCTTATTCCGGGCATCAATGGCATCGCAAATACTGTCAATGCTGTAGGGAATCTCAGGAATCAGTATAATGTCCGCGCCGCCTGCAATTCCCGCATGGAGTGTCAGCTGGCCAACCTTATGCCCCATTACCTCCACAATAAAAACGCGCCCATGGGAAGCCGCCGTGGTATGAATACAGTCGATACAGTCGGTTGCAATATTCACTGCACTCTGAAAGCCAAAGGTCATATCCGTAGCCCAAATATCATTGTCAATGGTCTTTGGCATATGCAGAACATTCAATCCTTCCTCTCTCAGCAGATTGGCCGACTTTTGCGTTCCGTTTCCTCCCAAAATCACAAGACAGTCCAAACGCAGCTTATGATAAGTCTGCTTCATGGCCTCAACCTTATCCAGACCCTTCTCATCCGGCACCCGCATCTGCTTAAATGCCTGTCTTGAGCTTCCCAGTATCGTTCCGCCCTTGGTAAGAATCCCGGAGAAATCCCTTGGGGTCAGCATCCGGTAATTTCCGTAAATCAGGCCCTTATAGCCTTCCTCAAAGCCATACAGCTCCACCTCGTCCAGAGCATTGCACACACCCTTGACAATTCCTCTCATAGTTGCATTGAGCGCCTGACAGTCTCCGCCGCTGGTCAGCATTCCGATTCGTTTCATAAAGCACGCCTCCATCCTTTTTCATTCAGATTTTCTCGGGCTTTTGCCCATATGATAGATAAATTTTATCATAAATATGCATTTCTCACAAGAGAATAACTTGAAAAATCTCATCCGGCATATTATAATATGGTTGTTGCACCTCACAGCGGACCAGGGCGGTCCCGGTTATACGGATGTGCATTTTGCGGAGGAGTACCCAAGCGGCTGAAGGGTCTGGCTTCGAACACCAGTAGGTCGGTAGCACCGGCGCGGGGGTTCAAATCCCCCCTCCTCCGTTCTTAAAAGTGCTGTGTTTACAGCACTTTTATTTTATAAAACCACATTCGGTCATATCGCACACAATGCATGGTTTGATTTGCAGGCATATGCGTTCATGGCCGGAAATTGATTTCACAAACAGGAGGACACTGTTATGACCAAACCCAAATCCTACATGCTGGCCGTACCGTCCCGCCCCAGGGATATCGAAGAACCTCAGCTGTTTTTGGATCGGCTTCACGCAACCGGAGCCTTCCAGCTTATATCCGAGCGCATGGAAGAAGAAACCCTGTACCTGGATATCAGCTATGAGGGAGAAGCTTACACCGCAGAGATTTACCCGACGGATTTTACCGTTCCTGAGCTTTACCGCTGCCAGCATCTTTTTCCCGATGTGGACGCCGAAGCCGTACAGGCCGCGGAGTTCGGTCTTGCCGTGGTGATGGAATTCGGGACGAACCCTCTTTCCTCCTACCATTTGCAGCTGAAGCTGATTCATACCCTGCTGCCGGATGTTCTGGCCGTGATGGACGACAGCTCCGAAAAAATCTTATCCGGGCGCTGGGTGATCCTGGCCGCTCAGTCTGCGGTCCCTCCCGCTCCCCGCTATCTCTTTACCGCTCAGGCAGTCTCCGGGGAGGAGGACTGCGTATGGCTTCATACGCACGGGCTCAACCGCTGCGGCCGTCCGGAGCTGGAGGTCCTGAATTCCGACAAGAAAACCTATCAGACCCATTATAATACTCTGGAGACCTTGGCTTACCGTCTGCTGGAGGACGACGACACTCCGGAATATGGCAAACCCTTTTTCCTGGCTTATGTCACTCAGAATATTCCCCTGGTCATCACACTGGTTGACTGGGAGGAAGCCGTTTCCTGCTATCCCGCGGATATGCTGGGCGGAAAAAATGATCGCGAGGACGGGCATAATGAAAACACCTGTGCCGTCTTTGTATACCCCACTCCGGAAAGCGCCGAGGAAGGACAGTATTCTTCCCTTGACATTTATGACGAGATGCTCCAGGACAATCCAATCTACATGATTTCTACCTCGGAAACCAAGCGCATGAAAGCTCTTGCCGCGGAACGGATGGAATTTTTATTCCGGGCCTTTTCCGATAAAAACAACCATCTTTTGGTAAAGCTGGGGCTTTTGGTGGACGAACCTTACCGTACGGACTCCAATGACAGAGAGCATATCTGGTTTGAGGTAACGGATCTGAAGGACGGACATCTGACCGCAAAGCTTACGCAAGAGCCTTATTATATTGCCAACCTTCATGAAGGGCATGTCGGCACTTATGAGCCCGGTGAGATTACCGACTGGTTAATCTTTACGCCGGAAGGCAGACTCTCTCCCGATGATGTTTATCTTCTTACGATGTGAATTGCCGCAGGATTCTTTTCAGAATGGGGCCGCCGCAAAACAGCTGATAGCTTATTTTGCAGCGGCCCCTCTGTTTTGGCCGTCTGCTGCCGGACCTGTTTATTTGATATGTTTATTTTTCAATCGCAGCAGTCTTATAGATAAATCTTACATTCCCCTGTACTCCGTCGGAGATGCCGGAGAAGGACTGATATCCTTTTGCCGCACTTTTCACCGCATCCAGGCGATCCGAAAGCTCCTGCAGATCTCCGTTGAACATATTCAAAAGCTTTTGGATTCCGTCCTCATTAAACTCTATGGTTCCGTCTTTCAGCTCCCCGGAGCCGTCACGCAGCTTTGAAACGCCGTCCGTCAATTCCCGGCTGCCGTCTTTGAGCTCGCCTGTTCCGTCTTTTAGTTCCTCGGTTCCGTCTTTCAATTCTGCGGCTCCGTCACGCAGCTTTGAAGCGCCGTCCTCCAGCTTTCCTGCACCTTCCAGAAGCGCCTGTGCCCCCTTGTTTGCTTCTGCCACCCCCTGTGTATAAGCCTTCAGCCCCTGATAGAACTGATTGTAGCTGTCCAGAGAAGCCTTTAAGCTTTTCAGCGCCTCTATCTGTGCCGCATTTCCGGCCGCGGCCGCCTGTTCGCCGCCCTCCTTGGAAGCTTTTACTATCACGTTTTCTTTTATCTCCACTTCTGCGGACGGGGCGGGGGCCTCTTCCGCATTTTCCTGTTCCTTCATTTCCGTACCCTCTCCCATTTCACTGGAAAAATCTTTCTGCTCTCCGGGTTCCTCCGTCATCTGATCTTCCGCCTCTGTTTCTTCTGTTGCATCTGGGCCGGTTTCTTTTTCCTCTATGATATCTTTGCTTTCCTCCTCAGCGTCTTCAGCAGCCATGTCTTCCGTTTCTATCTGATTATTTTCCTGTTCCGTTACTTCTGAATCTGCCTGTATAATCTCCTTGCTTTTGGTGATACCTCCCATTGATTTAATCACACCGTCTAATACTTCCGCATAATTATCAATTGTTAATGCAGGCACCCCCAGTGCGCTCAGCTGTGCATTCGCCTGATCCAACAGCTTTTGAAAAACATCGGTTGCGCCTTTCATGATGGCGGCATTATTTGCCTCCAGCTGCTTCAAGCCTGCGGATAATTGCGCAACACCCGCCGCCAGTTCCTTAACACCGGATTTTAGCGTTCCAGTTCCGTCATACAGCTCACCCGCTCCGTCCCGCAGCTCCCCTGCGCCGTCATTCAGCTTGTCAACACCGTCTGTCAGCTCTCCGGTCCCGTCATACAGCTCCAGCACGCCGTCGTAAAGCTCTGCGGTGCCGTCCATCAACTCGTTCATAGCATCCTCAAGCTCATCCATATCCCCGGACAGCTCATCCATTTTTTCCTGAGTGTCAAGATCCATATCTCCGAAGATTTCATTGGTCGCCACCGTCAGTGTCGTTGCCAGTTCAAAATCCGTTACATCGGCGGTCAGCTCCACATAGTCCGGAATATCCAGCTCTTCCACATCAAAATCCTCGCTTCCGATGTCGAAATTATCCTTTAATCCCGGCATAGCGTATCCCATCACCACGGTCCGTTCCCCGTCATTGATAACCTTGCCGTTGGAGACCTCAATATTCCGGAAGCTCTCATTGTCCAGAACCAGACTGGTCAGAAGGACAAAGGGTACATACAGCTCTTCCTCCTTCTCTCCTACCATGACAGATTCTTTTTGCCTGTTCGTGTAGTCAAAGCGGATATTGACCCTGCCGCTCTGGCCTGCAAGCTCTTCGGGGGAAATCTCCCTGCCATTCAGACGGTAAGTAATCTTCATATCTACCGGAAGCTCTTTTTGAATATTTCCCTGATAATAAATGTCATTGCCGGCCGCATCCCACACGCCCAGGGAGCCTTCCTTTTGCCGAAAGCTCTCATCTCCCTTTACATTGACGATATCGGTCAGCTCCGTGGTATCCTCAACCGCCCCGCTTCCCATACCGTTTTTCAGCCAGTCGCTGACAATCAGCTTCTGGGGAGAACCGTCCGCATTGGCGATCACATAGACGGTTTCCTCTTTCTCAAGCTGTTTTTTATCCTGCTCGGACAGCGGAACTTCTGTTGTCTTAACCCCCGGCTCCTGATCCAAAACTGCCGCCAGGCCATTTGTGCGAATGAAGCCGCCCGCCTCCTTCGCCTCTGCCGGAACACTCACACTTCCGCACACCAGAAGCGCTGTCATAACTACCGATACATCCCTTTTCCATTCCTTACGCAATTTTCTCATTTCGAACCTCCTCAGCCGCCCTCTTGGGCAGAAAACCAATACTTGTTGCACAAATTACTTTATCAAATACCAGGAACATAGCCGGAAGCACAAAGGCCACCGCCAACAGGCTGATAATTGCCCCTCTTGCCATCAATGCACACAGCGAGCGAATCATATCCACATCCGAATAAACCGCCACGCCCAGGGTCGCCGCAAAGAACCCCAAAGCGCTGACCAGCACCGACGGAATCGAGGTTGACAGGGCCGTGGAAATGGAATCCACCTTATCCTGCCCCCTGCTTCTCTCCCGCTTATATCTGGTTGTCATCAATATCGCATAGTCCACAGTCGCGCCAAGCTGAATTGTACTGATACAAATCGGTGCAATAAAAGGAAGAGACGTTCCTGTGAAATGCGGTATTCCCAAATTAATAAAAATCGCAAATTCTATAACCGCCACCAGAATCACCGGCAGGGAAATACTCTTTAATACAACTGCAATAATCACAAAGATTGCAATGATGGAGATAGTATTCACCACCTGGAAATCCCGGTCCGTAATTTCAATCAAGTCCTTGGTACAGGGCGCCTCTCCAATGAGCATCCCCGCCCCGTCGTATTTTTTCAGGATGGATTTCAGCTCGCCGATCTGCTGATTGACCTCGTCTGTGGCCGTGCTGTATTCCGACTGAATCAAAAGCAGCTTCCAGTGATCGCTTTCCAGCTCATTCCTTGCCTTATCCGGTATAAGCTCCTCCGGAATCCTGGAACCTACGGCGGAATCAAGCCCCAGGGCAAACTGTACGCCCTCCACCTGCTTCATCTCATCCACCATCCGCTTTACGTCTCTGGCAGACACATTTTTATCCATCAATACCATGTGGGTCGCGCCTGCGGAGAAATCCTCCTCCAGCTTATTTGTAGCCTGCACATATCCCATGTATTCCGGAAGCGAACCGCCCAAATTGTAGTAAACCTCTCCGCCCGCCTTATCATATCCATAGTAGGCGACAGGAAGAATCAGGGCAAACAAAACCAAAAATACCGGATAACGCTTCACCACAAACCGAACCAGCTTCCCAAAATCCGGCATCAAAGGACGGTGCTTTGTCTTGGCTATCAGCTTATCCAGCACCAAAATCATGGACGGCAGGATGGTTACACAGCCAATTACGCCGAACACCACGCCCTTTGCCATGACAACCCCCAGATCCAAACCAAGCGCATAGCTCATAAAACATAAGGCAATAAAGCCTGCCACTGTGGTAATGGAGCTTCCGATTACGGAGGTAATGGTCGCCTTAATAGCATGAGCCATCGCCCGCTTCTTATCTCCCTCAAACCGCTCCTGCTGCTCCAGATAGCTGTGCCACAGGAAAATGGAGTAGTCCATCGTAACGGCCAACTGGAGCACGGCGGCCAGGGCCTGGGTCAGAAAGGAAATCTCTCCAAAGAAAATATTCGTTCCCATATTCAGAAGAATGGCCATTCCGATACTGATAAGGAAAATGACCGGCAGCGCCCAGCTGTCCAGGAATGCTGTCATTACCACGCAGGAGAGAACTACGGCCAATACCACATAGATGATCTCCTCCCTTTCACACAGCTCCTTCAAATCAGCCACCATAGCCGTCATGCCGGATACAAAGCATTGTTCCCCTGCAAGACGTTTGATTTCCGCCGCGGCCTCCAATGTTTCGTCCGCGGAAGTGGAAGTGTCGAAGAAAACAGCCATCATGGTTGCATGTTCCGAGTTAAAAATATCGTAATATTCATTGGGCAGCATTTCCATAGGTACGGACAGATCCATCACACTGTCATACCACAGAACAGTCGCTACATGATCCACTTCCTCAATCTGTTCCCGAAGGGCCGCCACCTCTTTTTCCGTCATGTCCTCAATAACAACAAAAGAAAAGGCCCCTTTTCCAAATTCGTCCATAAGAATATCCTGCCCCACCATCGTCTCTATATCGCCCGGAAGGTAAGTCAGCATGTCATAGTTGATCCGCGTCGCCGCCATGCCTAAGACCGACGGAATCATCAGGGCCAGCGTCACAACCAGAATGGGGATGCGGAGCTTGACAACTCCTTTACCAAATTTAATCATAGTCTCCTCTGCCTTTCTTAAAAAATATTATTTAGCTCCACCCGTTTCTTCGCAATTTTGATGGTGTACACCGCCACATATAGATTGAGCAGCCCTTCCGTCAAAAGCGTCAGCCCCAAAAGCATCATTGCTCCCGTCACTCCCGTACTTCCCCGGGGATCTATCATAATCAGCAATCCAAAGGCACTTGCAAGTACCGCGGCCGCTCCGATGATCCACCATTGCGTCAGCCCGAAGCGCCTTGCGTCAATGGCTGTCTGCAATTTTAAAAGGCCGTCCATCAATACCACAATGCCCAGAATCAGATTCAAAAAACGCATAACACTGTCGCTGCGAATCAGCATCAGGCTTCCGACTATGACAGCCAGAACTCCGCCCGCCAGATCGAATTGAAAGGCCAGACGGTATAAGTCCTCCGACAAATAACCGCAAAGCTTAAATCCGCCGTAAACCATCAGCAGAACCCCTATCCCCCTGCAAAGCACGATTGCGGAAATCTCCGGATGAAGCAGAAGCAAAATTCCCATTCCGCAAAATGCTGCGGAAGATATTGTATAGCCACCCTTTGCAATGCGTATTCCCGTCATGTTTCCTCACTCCCTTCTGTTTTTTACAGTCTTTATTTTAGTCAAAAAAACCTTCGGAGAAAACGGGCAAAAAAAGAACGATGTACAAAATCCGTACACCGTTTTCTTATTAACCAAAATTCAGACACCTAAGCTAATATGCCCAAAAATATTCACTTGCCCTCATCTGCTTTTACAGCCTTTTCTTTATGGCTCTTAGCCGTCCCTTTTCCATAGCGGCCGAGACGCTTCCTTCCAGCAAAGCCCCCAGGCTTCGTATCATCTGCTCCGGCTCCGCCTTCATTCCTTCCCCGACCCAGTCCATTACCATCCCTGAAAGGCCGCATTTGTAAAAATGGATAATTAGTTCCCGATCAAGCCCCGCCACCTCCTGTGTGACATCCAGTCCTTCCGCCAGCCGCCGTACAACCTCCCCAGCAATGCCTTTCAGATATCGCTCCAATTCTTCCCTGCTGACCGAGTTGTAAATATGGTATACGGCCCGCTTATTGCTAAGGGCAAAATGGGCGGCCTCTATAAAGCCCTCCTCCAGTGATTCCACATCATTGTGTTTTGCAACTACGCGCTCTACCTCTCCGTCAATCACAAAGGTAAGCAGCGCGCGGATATCCTCAAAATGATAATAAAAGGTATTGCGGTTGATTCCGCAGTTGTCTACAATCTCCTTCACCGTTATCTTATCCAGAGGCTTCTCATTCAGAAGCTTCAGAAACGCCTCCACGATTGCCTTTTTTGTAAATTGAGCCATAGAAAAACTCCCTTTCCTGCCATTGCTTTTGATTATAGCGGATTTTCTTACGGTTTTCAAGAAAAGCAGCCGTTTAAGCAGGCAAATTCTTACCCGGAGACTTTTTCGCATAGGAAAACAATTTTTTCCCATATTCTGTAGTAAACTTTATTTGCTTTACGTTTTTAATAAAAACAGACAAACCTGATAAAAATTCTTGTTCGCACTTGAAAAGGAGGAATTGCATGGCACCTATTCATTTTTCAAAAAGATCTCTCTTCTCTCTCCTGTCCGTTATACTTGCCTGTTCCCTGACCGCCTGCAGCGCCCGGCCTCCGGGCAGCTCTTCCGCTGTCTCGGCAGCAAGGGACTATGCCCTTGCCGAAGCAGCTTACCCAAAATCGGCGCCTTATCCGGATGAAGGCGCATATACAAACGCCGCCACCGGAGAGATCAAAAAGTCTTTCTACGACGCCTATGATGCCTGGAACGAGGAGCGCCGGGAACGCTTTGAACAGGCAGCATCCTATGAGGGTAAGCTTACGGGCTTTCTTCAAAAAAGTATTCCCCAATTCCTGTCCGGGCAGGAAACGGAAAACCGCATTTACTCTCCTCTGAATGTCTATCTGGCGCTCGGTATGCTGGCGGAGCTGGCAGACGGGAACAGCCGCCGGCAGATTCTTGATCTGCTCGGAACGGACAGCATACAGGAGCTTCGCACCCTGGCGGCGGCTCTTTGGAACGCTAATTACTGCAATGACGGGGCTACCACAAGTATTCTGGCAAGCTCCCTCTGGTTAAGCCAGGATGTAAAATTTGTTCCCTCCACGCTGGAACAGCTGGCCGATACTTATTACGCATCCTCCTACCAGGGGCAAATGGGTTCCGAGGAATTGAACAAAGCCCTCGAAGCCTGGCTGAATGAGCAGACAGGCGGGCTTCTGGAAGAACAGGCTTCCGGCCTAGAGCTGGATGCGGATACGGTTCTGGCATTGGCCGCTACGATTTATTTCCGGGCAAAATGGGGATCTGAGTTTTCGGAAGGAAACACTTCTCAGGAGATCTTTCACGGGCCGGAGCAGGATATTCCCTGTGATTTTATGTATCAGAGCGGCAGTCAGGAATATTATTGGGGAGACAAATTTTCCGCCACGGCTAAGTACCTGGAGAACGGAGGCGCTATGTGGTTTCTTCTGCCGGATGAGGGCGTTTCGGTAGATAAACTGTTAGAGGATGAGGAAACCATGCGCTTTTTGACGGAAAAGGAGAACTGGGAGAATCAAATGTATTTGACCGTGAACTTGTCCGTGCCTAAATTTGATGCGGCGTCGGATCTGGATCTGACAGCCGATCTTAAGGCTCTTGGAATTACGGATGTCTTTGACAGCGCTGTTTCAGATTTTTCGCCTGCTGCCAAGGATGCGGAGGGGCTATTTCTCTCTCAGGCCAAGCATGCCGCACGTGTGGCTATTGATGAAAAAGGGTGTATCGCGGCCGCTTATACGGTTATGGCCGTATGCGGCGCCGGTGAGCCGCCTCAGCCTCATGAGGAGATTGATTTTATAGTGAATCGGCCGTTTTTATTTGCCATTACCGGGAGTGACGGATTGCCCTTGTTTATGGGGGTGGTGAATCGGCCAAAATAAAGGAAGCCTTGATTTTACTGGCTTCCTTCACAAATAAAAAGAGCGGGTGATGGGAATCGAACCCACGTGTCCAGCTTGGAAGGCTGGTGTTCTACCATTGAACTACACCCGCATAATTCAATATGAAATTCCAATGCCCAGAACCGGAATCGAACCAGTGACACGAGGATTTTCAGTCCTCTGCTCTACCAACTGAGCTATCTGGGCAAATAACATCTGTTGTGACTGTGTTTCACAACAGATGTTATTTTACACGATTACCAATTATTTGTCAACAATTTTTTATTGCATTTAGCGTATGGATTTCCACCTTTAAAGCTTCACATTTCCTGCCAGAATTTCTTTGTAGTCCTCATAATTCTTTTTCAGCAGCTCCGGCGTATCCAGCCCAAAAGGACATTTCTTTTTACATGCATTGCAATGCTTACATTCCTCTATCTTTCTCATCTTCGCCTGCACCTCGGGCGTCAGCTGGAGCTCTGAGGGCGAGCGCCGAATAAGCTGCGACATTCTGGCACAGGTATTGATCTCAATTCCTGCAGGGCAGGGCATACAGTAGCCGCAGGCCCGGCAGAAATCGGCTCCAAGCTCCTCTTTGTCTTTGTCAATCTCCGCCCGCAGCTCCTTTGTCATGGCCGGCGGATTATCTATGTAGGAAAGAAATTCATCCAGCTCCTTTTCTCTTTGAATCCCCCAGATTGGGAGCACATTATCAAACTGGCCCAGAAAAGCATAAGCAGCCGCGGAATTGGTCAGCAGTCCTCCCGAAAGTCCCTTCATGGCAATGAATCCCATATTTGCCTTCCGGCATTTTTCCACAAGTTCCAGCTCGTGATCCGTAGCCAGATAGCAAAAAGGAAACTGGAGCGTTTCATACAGTCCGCTGTCAATAGCCTCATGAGCCGCCTTAAGCCTGTGATTGGTAATTCCGATATGACGGATCTTCCCCTGTGCCTTTGCTTCCAGCATCGCTTCATACAGCCCGCTTCCGTCTTCCGGCTTCGGACAGAAGGGCGGGTTATGGAACTGGTAAAGGTCCACATAGTCTGTGCCGAGAGCTTCCAAAGACTCTCCCAGATCCTTCCAAAAATCATCCGCCGTCAGAGCCATTGTCTTTGTTGCCAGGTAAATCTCATCCCGCATTCCGTGAAAGGCCTTTCCAAGCTTCTTTTCACTGTCCGTATAGAATCTGGCCGTGTCAAAGAAGTCCATGCCTCCCCTGTGTGCCCTCCTCAAAAGCGCTATTGCCGCATCCTCGCTAATTCGCTGAATGGGCAGGGCTCCGAAACCGTTTTTATTAACTTTTATTCCTGTGCTTCCAAGTGTTACCTGAATCATGCTGCCATCTCCTTAGTATCCTTCTCTTTTTTCCCTTTTCCGGGTGCCGCTCCTGCTTTTCTTCCGGTTTTGCTTCCTGCCGCGTGCGCAGTACGGCCGCCGACAGAGGAGGCATAAAGATCTCAATCTCCCCGCCGCTCACAAGATAATGCGCACACTCCGTAGAAAACCCGTCCTCCACGGATAATATCAGCCGTTCCATCAGAAAGCCGTCAAAAACCTCACCCAGCCACACCGGAACGGACACCTTCTGTCCTTCTTCGTTGTTGTTGACTACAACCAGAATCTGATTGTTCTTTGTAAATCGGATCATGCCGATAATTCCATGAAGCGCAAGAATGATTTTTCCCGATCCAATCCGGCAGGCCGGATTCTCTTTGTGAATCCGAATGAGCTCTCTGTGATATGCAATCAGATCCTGATCCTCCTTCCCCCAGGGATAAGTCCGCCGGTTATCCGGATCCGTAAATCCGCACAGGCCCGCCTCATCTCCATAGTAAAGGGTCGGAGCACCGCTCCACGTCATCTGTAGGGCCACCGCTTCCCGAAATACGGCTTTCGAGATACCCGCGGCCGCATCCTCCGAGCTTAAGCTCCCCAGACGCCCCTCCATGTGATTTGTCCTGGTAAGAAAACGGGAATGATCATGATTGGACAGCTGATTCATTGCAATTAAGAAGGAGGGACCGTAAAAGGTTCGTATATTTGCACTCAGCGTTTCCAGAAGAGCCTTCTCGTTATTCAGCAAATCCTCCCGGAAATACTCGCTGTGCTTCTCCATTCCTGTCAAAAACCAGGTGAGGGGCTCCATAAAGGAATCGTAATTCATCACCGAATCCCATTCGTCCCCCTTCAGCCATGCATATGCATCGCCGTAATGCTCCGCATAAATGACCGCCTCGGAATTAACCTCTTTTACGCTGCTGCGGAATTCCTTCCAAAAATCATGATTGTATTCCGACGTAAGCCCCAGATCCGCAGCCACATCCAGACGCCAGCCGTCCACAGAATAGGGCGGGGATACCCATTTCTGACCGATGCGCATAATATATTCCCGCAGCTCCGGCGATCCCTCATAGGCCAGCTTCGGCAGGGTATGATGTCCCCACCATCCGTCATAAAATTCATTATAAGGCCACTCATGCTCATTGTGGAACCGGAAAAATTCCCGGTAAGGGCTTGTCTCGGACACGTAAGCCCCCTCCACATATCCGCCGTTTGTTTCGTAAAGGCGCTCCCGATCAAGCCATTTATTGAAGGAGCCGCAATGGTTAAACACGCCGTCCAGAAGAATCCGGATTCCCCTTTTATGAACCTCTTCCACAAAGCGGATAAAGAATTCATTGCTTGCCTCCAGATTTTCCTTATTCACCACGCGCCGTATATAGCGCTCCGCCCTGCGGTTATCCTGCTCTCCCTTTTCAAGCAGCGCTCCGCCGTCTTCCTTAATTACGGTAAAGTGCGGATCAATATAATCATAATCCTGGCAATCATATTTGTGATTGGAGGGTGACACAAAAATGGGATTCATATAGATCACTTCAATTCCCAGATCCACCAGATAATCCAGCTTATCCAGAATTCCCTGAAGATCTCCGCCGTAAAAGGAACGTACATCCATGACTCTCGGACATCGATCCCAGTCCTCCACCTTTTCCACATGTTCTCCAATATAGCTGTACTCTCCCGTCATCACATCATTGGACGGATCCCCGTTGCGGAAACGATCCACATAGATCTGATACATCACGGCTCCCTTGGCCCAATCAGGCGTAAAGAAGCCCGGAACAATTCCAAAGGAATTGACCGCCTGCAGATCCTCCGTAACACCGCGTTTATTAAAAAATACTTTTTCTTCTCCGGAACGTATTTCGAAAAAGTAAAGAATCCTGTTCTTTCCTACCGACAGCTCCAGCCGGTAATAATCAAACAGCGGATTGGTTGCAAATTTTTTCATAGGAAGGCGGTTTCCCTTGCTAATCAGGTAGACACCGTCCACATTATCCTTTGCTGTGCGGAAAATCACGGTCACATTATCTCCCGGATTGACCTCCATTGGAATACGATACTGACTTGTTTCATCCGAAAAGAGTGCGTCTTTATTTATCTTACTCATCTTCTTTTTACAGAAAGTATACACTTTCCAACCTTTCCTTAAGACATTTTATGCCGAACAACGGCGTCTCATAAGCA
This sequence comes from Clostridia bacterium, assembly GCA_910576325.1. Classification (GTDB taxonomy): domain Bacteria; phylum Bacillota; class Clostridia; order Lachnospirales; family Lachnospiraceae; genus Laedolimicola. The sequence goes on along the minus strand of CAJTIM010000024.1, from coordinate 48,240 downwards.
TGAGTGAATAATCCTTATCAGCTCCTCCCTGGAAGCAGTCTTCGGATGCCTGGAAACATCCCCGTAATAGTTTGTCAGGGCCATATCCGCTACCGCTTCAACCTGATCTTCCTTCAAGCCATAGGAGGCCATGGTGACGGGCTCTCCTGTCATATCGTGAAACAGCTGATTCAAAATCCCAGGCAGGGCTTCCGCCTGCTCCCTTACCGGACATTCCTTAAGTGCAGGCTGAAATAAACAAGCAACCTCCGCAAACTTTTTCGTACATTCCGGCAGGGTAAAGCGCACCACCTGAGCCATACAGGCAGCTATACTGCCTCCATGGGGCGCATCCGTCACGCCGCTCAGAGCCTGTCCGATGCCATGGGGCAGAGTTGTGGCCGAATGGGAGATCGCCAGGCCCCCCAGCGTACTGCACAGAGCCATATCACAGCGTGCTTCCCTGTCATTGCCATTCTCACAGACACGTCTTGCACTTCGTGCAAACAGCTTCATCGCCTGCAGGGAGAACATCTCCGAAAAGACATTTGCCTTGGAACCGATATAAGCCTCAAAGGCGTGTGCAAAGGCATCTATCGCTGTCAGGGCCGTCGTCCTGCGGGGCATAGTCATCATAAGCTGCGCATCCACAAGAGCTTTTGTCGGGAAAATCAAATCTGTCTTAATCGTCCCCTTTCCATGCTGTGCCGCATTCGTCACTACGGAATAGCGCGTCGCCTCCGTTCCCGTTCCGGCTGTGGTGGGAATCGCAATCAAAGGCATCAGAGCCTTTGTGATCTCCCGCGCGGGCCTGTCCTCCTTTTTCACATAATCCCATGCCGAACCGCCGTTGGAGCAGACTATATTAATCGCTTTCGCCGTGTCAATGGCCGAGCCTCCCCCCAGCGCAACAATAAAGTCCAAACCTTCCCTGCACAGAGCGGCGCCCGCGTCGATATCCGTATCTCTCGGATTGGGAGTTACCCGGGCATAGGTCCGCACCTCTTTTCCCTCCAGCAGCTCCAAGATACGGGCTTCTATACTGCTTCCCTGAAAAAACGGATCCATAACAAATAACCCCTTTTTCCCATAGGGCTCCGTAATATCCTTCAGGCGATCTATAATTCCAAATCCGCAGATTAACTCTGTCGGACAAAAAAAAGTCATCTCGGTCATTTTATTTCCTCCCTGCTCATGTTGTTAGTACCGGCTTTTTTCATATGAATTATTTTATAATACTGTGCATCAAATTACAACCCCTGCTTCTTTGAGGGCAGTAAAAAAGACAGCCAAAACGCTCTGCTGTCTTTTTTAGGAGAAGGTATTTCTTTTACTTATGGGGTGTAGCAAAAACTATATAATGTATTGGGGGTTTTACAAGTATTATTATATCACAGTTCCCAAATAAGTGTGCACAAACTTTACAAAAATCGCATGTTGTTTTTGTGAAATTTTAACAAAGAAATTCCGTCATTATGACGGAATTTCCCATTCTAACTATTCCAATTCAATATGGAATCCTGCTCTTCCTTCCGGAAAAGCGCCTCAAACTCTTCCCTTGTAATTTTCTCCTTTTCCAGAAGCAGCTGGGCCGTCTCATCTAAAACTCTGCGGTGTTCCAGTATAATAGCCCTTGCCTTCTGATAACATTCATCCACAATGCGCTTAATTTCCATGTCAATCTTGCCGGCAACCGCCTCACCATAGCCCTTTGTATGACCGAAGTCTCTGCCGATGAAAACCTCCTCATCCGCATCATAATTTACCATTCCCAGTTCTTCCGACATTCCGTACTTCGTTACCATGGCCCGGGCCACACCTGTCGCCTGTTTGATATCCTGGGAAGCTCCTGTGGTAATATCATCAAATACGAGCTCCTCGGCAATTCTCCCTCCCAGCGACACCTGAATATCCTGCAGCATTTTTCCCTTGGTGTTAAACATCTCATCCTTTTCCGGAAGAGGCATGGTATACCCTGCCGCTCCCATGCCGGTAGGAATGATAGAGACCGTATAAACAGGCCCCACATCCGGAAGCACATGAAACAAAATCGCATGACCCGCTTCATGATAGGCGGTAATCCGCTTCTCCTTGTCCGAGACAACGCGGCTGGTTTTCTCGGAACCGATGCCCACCTTGACGAAGGATCTGCGTATATCCTCCTGAATGATATACTTCCGATCCGACTTCGCCGCAAATATGGCCGCCTCATTCATCAGATTTTCCAGATCCGCGCCTGTCATTCCGGCTGTGGTCTGGGCTACCTGCTTCAAATCCACATCCTCGGAAAGAGGCTTATCCTTGGCATGCACATGCAGAATCTCCTCACGCCCCTTGATATCCGGCCGGCCCACCATAATCTTCCGGTCAAATCGGCCCGGGCGCAGAATCGCAGGATCCAGAATATCCACACGGTTGGTAGCCGCCATAACGATAATGCCCTCATTAACTCCAAAGCCGTCCATCTCTACCAGAAGCTGATTCAATGTCTGCTCCCGCTCGTCGTGGCCGCCGCCCATGCCGCTGCCCCGCCGTCTGGCTACCGCATCGATCTCATCAATGAATACGATACAGGGATGATTCCGCTTGGCGTCCGCAAACAGGTCACGGACTCTGGATGCACCTACACCAACAAACATTTCCACAAAGTCCGAACCGGAAATGCTGAAAAAGGGAACTCCTGCTTCCCCTGCCACCGCCTTGGCCAGAAGCGTCTTACCGGTTCCCGGGGGGCCTTCCAAAAGAACACCCTTGGGAATCCGCGCTCCCACCTGAATATATTTTTGAGGCATCTTTAAGAAATCCACGATCTCTTTTAATTCCTCTTTTTCCTCCTGAAGCCCCGCAACATCTTTAAAGGTCGTATGGATCTGCTCCTGTGTGGTCATCCGGGCCCGGCTCTTACCGAAATCCATCATCCGGCTGTTGCCGCCGCCCGCCTGGCGGTTCATAAGCATCATCATAGCAAAGACCACCACAACGGCTACAAGCAGGGGAATCCCCAGACTCTGAACCCAGCTCTGGCTTCTCACATTGTCGTAGGCCACCATAACGCCTGCTTTCTGAAGCAGTCTTCCCGCCTCCACCGTATCCGGTACATTCACCTTAACGGCGGAGCCATTCTTCTTCACCAGCTCCACAATTCCTGTGGGCGCCGTCTGGTTCTGTATAATTACGGCCCGCTCCACATCTCCCTTCTCCACATCCTCCTGAAACTGCGTGTAGGTGTAGAGATTCTGCATCTCCGACCTCTTGGCAAATTCCGAAAGAAAGAAGAGAAGCATGGCCAAAATAATCAGGTAAAAAAATGTTACCCGGTACTGTCTGCTGTTCAATGCATTTCCTCCATTTCAGTCCCGTGATACCCTTCAAAACGCGCCGTCATGAAGGATATTACTGTTTTTAATCTACAAGTTCTATGACGCCAATATACGGAAGATTCCGATATCTCTGGTCATAATCCAGCCCATAGCCCACCACAAACGCATCAGGAATCTGAAATCCCGTGTACTTCACATCTACCTCCACCACTCTGCGCGAGGGCTTATCCAGAAGCGTACAGATGGTCATACTCTTGGGATGTCTCTGCCCCAAAAGATTAACCAGATGGTTCAGGGTTCTGCCGGAGTCAATAATATCCTCAACAATAATTACGTTCTTTCCCTGCAGCGGCTCATCCAAATCCTTGCTCAGCCGCACCACTCCGCTGGACTTCGTTTCCGCCCCGTAGCTGGAAACCTGCATAAAGTCTATGGTAACAGGCAGGGTGATTCTTTTCGCCAGCTCACAGACAAAAAAAATGCTTCCCTTCAAAATGCAGATTAAATGAACCTCCTGACCGGCAAAGTCTTCACTAATCTTCCTGCCCAGCTCCTTTATCTTGACATTCACTTCATCCTCCGGAATCATCACTCGGATCTTCTCCGCCATCTTCTTTTCCTCCGTATATTTGTACTTTCAAAATCTGTCTCGTATCTTCCGTCACTTTATAGTATTCACTGATGCGCATGCCGGGAATCCAGATAATATGACTGCCGTCCGCCAGAAGAAGAAGCCTGTCACGCTCTTCTGCCGGAACCTTTGCGTCTATCAAATAATCCTTCAGCTTTTTATGCCCGTGCTCCCGGTTAATTTCCAGATAATCTCCGGACATACGCCTGCGAATAACCGGATAATTTTCTATTTTATCATAATCAAACCATTTCGTATACGCTTTTTCGGGAATTATTTGATCTTTTTGCGCATTTTCCAGGGAAAAAAACCATCTTACATCTCCCACCCCGCAGGTTCCCGGAATCTCCACCGCGGGCAGCTCCTCCATCTCCTGCCGCTCCGTCTCCGGTTCTTCCCATCTCAAGCTCACACCGCCGTATTCCCGGATCCCTGTTCTTCCTCCCGGCAGAGACAGGCGGCTTCCCGTCCGTTTTTCAAAGAGCTCCTCCGCCAGCTCAATGTGCCGGCGATCCAGGTCCTTAAGGCCGCCCCCCAGCCCTGCCAGGCATCGGCGTATAAGACGTTTCCTGAGCAACGGCTGCAGCCTGCGGAACGCTTCCTCAAAAATAAAGTATTCCCGTTCCTCCTCCCGGACACAGAGCCGGAAAGCTTTCCCGTCAGCCTCCTCCAAAAACCGTTCTATTTCTGACAGCTCCTCCGCCGTTCGAATCATGTGGCGGACCGCTCCCTCATTGATCTGTTCTCTGGCGCAGGACAAAATCGTATGGCGAATACGGTTTCTTGTATAGTTCTCCTCCTGATTGGTGCTGTCCTCGCACCAGGAAAGCTCCTGAGCGCGAAGCCATTCCATAATCTCCCGGCGTTCCACGCAGAGCAGAGGCCGGATTAGGCCGCCCCGATTGGGCTCCATGCCCGCCAGTCCCTTAAGCCCCGTTCCGCGGAACAGATGAAACAGCATGGTCTCCGCCTGATCGTCCCCATGATGGCCTACCGCGATTCGATTGCAGCCATGGCGCTCCGCCTCTCTTTGAAACACTTCATACCGGCAGAGCCTGCCCGCCTCCTCCAGAGTGAGCTTTTCCCCCGCGGCTCTTCCTCTGACCTCCCGGAACCGGCACCGAAGGGGGACCCCCAGCTTCCCGCAGAGCTCTTCTACAAATTCCTGATCCCGATCCGCCTCCTGCTCACGCAGACCATGGTTCACATGAACAGCCATAAGCTCAAAATCCAGCTCCTCCCGAAGCTGCAGCAGCACAAAAAGCAGACAGACGGAATCCGGACCGCCTGATACGCCCGCAAGCACCTTATCTCCGGGCCGAATCATCTGATTTTCCAAAATAAAGCTACGAATACGTGAAACCATAGCCTGTCCCCGGCCTCCCTTCCTGCAGTTCCCTGCATTGTGAAATGATAATCTCAGTATACAGGCGTTCACTGCAAAAAGTCAACCGGCAAGACCGCTCTCAGTACTTTACCAGCGACACCGCCAGCACTGTCATATCATCCGCCGGCTCTCTTTCCTGATACTGTCGCACCCGCCCCAATATGTAAGCCGCCAGCTCTCCCGGATTTCCCGTATCGTGCTCCATAATGATATCCTTCATCACCGCCTCCTGGTGCGCCGCCGGAAGCGCGTCCATTACACCGTCCGTCACCATAATCAGCATATCACCGTCGTAAAGCTTTCTGCTGACCGCATCCGGATCCAGCTTATGAAAGACACCGGCAGGCAGACTGGTGGAGGTGATTGTTTCCACCCAATTCTCCCTCCGTATAAAGGTGGTGGAGGCGCCCACCTTCAGAAATTCGCAGACTCCCGTATACAAATCCAGCGAGCTGATGTCAATGGTTGAAAATGCCTGCTCGTCCGATCGCACAATCAAAGCGGAATTAATCATGCGCACTGCCGTCTCCTTGGTGAATCCCGCCTCCAAAAACTGTTCCAGAAGATCCACCACCAGCTCGCTTTCCTTATAAGCCTCCATTCCGGATCCCATCCCGTCCGAAAGAACGGCAATGAATTGCCCTTCTCTGCACTGATACAGAGAAAAATTATCTCCGGAGATACGTTCCTCTCCCTTTACGGCTCTCTCAATTCCGTAAAGCACCTGAAAGTTAGTCCGCTCCACAAACTGAACGGTCATACGCTCGCTTCCCACAAATGCCCGGCTGTCCCTGGCAGGCATCATGGATTTCTTCATCAGTCCTGAGAGAGCCGCCGCCACCTCTTTTACGGCCACGCATCGCCTGCGCCTTGTATTTACCGTCAGATATACCTCCTGACGCTTATTTTCCTGACGGTAAACCAGCACTCCATGGACGGAAAGCCCCATGGAACGAAGCTTTTTCTTTAAGTGAAGCTCCAAATTCTCATCTGTCTGCGTGTCCCATACATGTTCTACGGTATCGGTCATAATCTGCGCCATTTCGTTGAGCTGTACGGCGACGGCCGCCCTGTTTTCCTTAAGACGGGTATTCCAGAGCAAATCCATCTTGGATGGCATGTCCAGCACCGCCGCCCCCTCCGCCGTCATCCCTGCCTGAGACGCCGGGCCCGAAAAACTGTCCGCCAGGCTTCGAAAGGCTGTTTCATATTCCCTGACCCGTTCTCTGGCCGGGTGCAGCGGCTTGTCCTCCTCTTCTTCCGGAAGAGGCGTCAGCAGCCATTCCATTATACTGCCGCAGATTACCGTAAGAGAACCGACCAAAAGTCCCTGGGCCGCTCCCAGCATAATGGTAAATTCTCCCTCCACCTGCAGAAGACCTACACCTATCTGCATGGCAGCCACGCACCCGCCTGCTATCACTCCGTAAAGCCAGGCGCAGCAGCCCACCTTACGTTCTTCTTCCTGTTTCATTTTCCACTCCTCCTATTCCAGTTGCATAATCCCCTGTGTGTGCCTGTGTAGTTGTGCATTATAGAGAAGAGAAATTGCTTTTTTTGTCAAACGAAGGAGGTAATTTTAAGAAATTTCAGACAAATTCAGACATAGAATCCTTTTAGAAAGGCTGTTACCCACGTAACAGCCTTTCTCTCATAGTTCACACCATGATCCTTATTTATTTCCTGTACCTTTTCCTAAATCTCATACCATCGAATCTCATTTGCTTCCAGGTCAAGCGGGAAGCTGCTACCGTCCCCTTTATAGACAACGGTGCTCTGAGGCTCATACGTATTGTTTACCACACAGAACTTTCCGTTCTTTACATAAGCATGGACGTCCACATTGTAATTCTCGGAAAACCAGCTTTTAAGAAGGTCTTCACTCCCCGTACTCCACAGAATCGCTCTGTGGAGAATACGGCTGTTCTCAAAGCTGTAGGGAAGCCCGGAGATATATACCGTGCGGCCCTGCCCGAAGGTGTTCACCGCCATCTGAACCTCTTTTTCTCTCTGAACGAGAATCCGGGCTCCCTCCAGGGCATACATGCATTTCTTACCCTCTCCGAAATCCACCTCTCCCGGACAGTCCTCCAGAATAAAATGATCCCGGTGCTCCTCCCAGTTATATTTGTCATATCCAAAGGTAAAGCCTGTCTCCTTTTCTATCCCAAGGGCTGACGCAAGCTGAATGTAACGCCCCTGATACTGATGACCGGAAGGCTCTCCCACGCCGATGAATCCGCCGCCATTGTAAATAAACCGGTGTATCGCCGCCGCTATTGCCGGCTCTTCCCACACATATCCGCCTGTATGAGCCGTATCCCCGTCTCCCACATTGATCAGCACATCGATATCCTTCAGCACCTCCGGATTTTCCCGAATCTCGTCAAAGGAGAGGAACACCACCTCATAGGGCGCACCGGACAATGCCTCAATTACGCCGGCATAGCTGTAATTCTGCTTCTGATAGAGAGCATGATGCACCATATGACAGCCCCAGGAACGCATGCGTCCCCAGCAGTTTAAAACCGCCGCCTTTTTATAGCAGAGGCCCTCCGTGCCTTTGATATTCTCATACAGCTCCCGGAACTCATTGCACACGCCCTCCACATAATCGATAAACTCCGGGAATCGGCAGGCAAGCTTTAAGTACCCGCCGTATCCAATCCTGTCTATCGGCTTTCTGAGAATCGCCCTTCTGGCCGTCACCCAGTTCTCCTTTGCCTCCTTCACCGGGTCGCCGCCCTCATGGAAGGTGTCCGGGAAAAAGTACGGCAGAAAGCGTCCTTCCGTATAGCGCACGCCGGGAATATCGGAAATCAGACGCAGAGTCATACCGTTTCCGACGCTTCCCACAACGGAATCCAGGCCGATGGTCCTGAATTCATCCATAAAAGGCTCCGTGCCAATCCAGTGATCCCCCAGAAACATCATGGCTTCCTTTCCCAGCTCATGAGTCAGATCCACCAGCTCCTTTACCAGAGCCGCAACCTCCCGGCGCTGAAAAGCCACAAAGTCCTGGTATTCCCTGGAGGGGATCCGGTACTGATTGTTGTAATAGCCCTGATCAATAATATACTCCGGCCGGAAGGGATATCCCGCCTCCTTCTCAAACTGCTCCAGAATATAGGGAGAGACGGACGCGGAATAGCCGTACCAATCCACATATTTTTCCCGCTTCAGCTCGTCAAAAATCAGAGTAAACTGATGAAAAAAGGTTGTATAGCGGATCACATCCACATAAGGGTGCTCCTTCACAAACCTTTTCAGCCGTTCCAGAGTGTAAGCATGAGTCTTGGGCTGCCGTACGTCAAAGGTGATCTGGTGCTCAAAATCCTTCCATTCATTAACCACCGCGTTGTACATATGCACCGGATCCCAGATTAAGTAAGCCAGGAAGCTGACCGTATACTCATGATAGGGAACCGGCTCCGGCAGAATCACGCAGCCCTCTTCCTCGCAATAATCCCATTCCCCGGGGGCCACCGGCTGCCCGGTGGTACGGTCCATTACCTCCCACCAGCGCTTCCTGTCATCCCGGGTATTCACCATCAAAAGCTCCTTACTGATGCCCGACATCAGCGGAATGGACAAAGCTCCCTCCTGCGCCATATGAAACCCCGTCATAATGTAGCATTGCTGTACTTCCTCCGGATGCGCCTTGGCCCATGCGTTATCCTTCCGTGTTGTATAATAGGTGGAATACACTTTGGCATCCACGGATTTAAGCCCCTCCGGATAATCTGTCCCGTCACAGTCCCGGATGGCATCGGCTCCCCAGCGCTCCAAAAGCTCCAGGGTGGCAGGAACCACGTCCACATCCGTGGGTATCGTTACTCTGCCTCTGTTCTTATCTTGGTTGCTCATTTCATATACCTCGTTCTATTCTTGTCCTTAATCAAAGCCCTTATTGTAAATCAGCAAAGCAGCCAGCAGAAGCACCAGGCCTATCAGCATCAGCACAAGACCGGTCATTTTCCCTGTCATCTTCCATCCGCCGACAACCATAACCAAACCTATTATAAAAAATAAACCAATTAATGTCACGCGCAGACTTGCATGTTCTTTCCAATAATTCATATTCCCACCTTATCCTTTCAGTCCGCCCAGAGTCATGCCCTGTGTAAGCTTCTTCTGCACGCAGATATAAAGTATCAGTGTGGGCAGCATAACCAGTACAAGACCGGCATAAAGCTGACCGTACTGCGTCGCCGCCTGCTGGGCCTGTGTTAGCTGCATCAGACCTACGGGCAGCGTCTTTGCCCCGTTGGGATCCGCCAGCAGCGTCATGGCTATAATATACTCATTCCAGAAGGACAGGAAATTGAAGAGAATCACCGTCACAATGGATGGCTGCGCCATGGGGAAAATAATCCTCACCATGGTTGCAAAATATCCTGCTCCGTCTATGTAAGCCGCCTCCTCAAAATCATGGGGCAGCGTCGCAAAATAACTGGACAAAAGATAAATCGTAAAGGGAAGTGCCGTGGCCGCATACACTACGGCCAATATAAAAATATTATTCAAAAAGAATCCATTTCCGAAAATCCCCTTCAAAAACTTGTCTCCGTCCACCAGCATAAGGAAAATGGGCACAACAATGTAATTTACATTGATAAACAGTCCTCCCATAAACAGTGCATTTAAAAACTTCCGCCCCTTAAACTCGAACCGCGACAGCGCATAGGAAGCCGGAAGCGCCACAGCCAGCAGAATCACAAGAGCCAGGGCCGTCACAACTACCGAGTTCAGCATAAACTCACCCATCCGCGCCTTGCTCCAGGCATCCGCAAAGTTCTGTAGATAAACGCCTGCCGGCAGCGCCCAGGGGTTCCCGTAAAATTCACTGTTCTGCTTGACAGAGGCCATAAATACCCACGCCACCGGAATAATGATGGTAACGGCCAGCAAAATGAGCGCCAGATAAATAAACGCTTTATATAAAGCCTCGCCAGATGATTTCTTTGTTTGTTCCATCCTGATCCCCCCTTAAAATTCCAATGGCTCGCGCTTCGTAACCGCGTTCACCAACGCCGACAGCCCAAAGGAAAACAGGAATACCATCACACCGATGGCCATACCGTAGCCGTAGGTGGAATTGGTATAAGCCTGCTTATACATATAAGACAGAGCAACCTCCGAAGCTCCGTTGGGACCTCCCGAAGTCATGGCCTTAACGAACAGAAACGCCATATTAATGGTACTGATAATAAAGAATGTCAGTGTTGTACGGATATTGGTCCAGATAAGCGGCAGTGTAATCTGAAAAAACTGCGTCAGCCGTCCGGCGCCGTCCAGACTTGCGCTCTCGTAAAGGCTCTGAGGAACGCTGGCCATAGAAGCCATATACATGACCATATAATATCCGATGGCCTGCCAGACCATTGCAATGATAAGGCTCACCATAACCATACTCTCGCCCTTCCAGAGAATGGCTACCGTGTCGCCCTTAAACAAAGACAGAAGGCTGTTTAAGGTTCCGTTGTTCGTATCATATATGGCACTGAAAATAGCCGAGATAACTACTACGGACAAAATATTCGGGATATAGAAAATTATCCGGAAAAAATTCTGTCCCCTGATCTTCTCTCTTGATAAAATCGCGGCAAAAATCAGCGCAAGTCCAAAGGTTACCACCGTCACCACTACAATCAGAAGAATGGTATTCTGCATGGAACGGATAAAGTTCGAGTCCGCCATCAGACGGGAGAAATTCTGCAGCCACACGAATTCTTCCGTAGTGGAGTACGCGCTTCGTACAAACAGCGACATTCTGAATATGTTCATGGTCGGTAAAATCATGAAAACAGTAAACAGAATCACTGCCGCCGCCAGACACAGAAAAATAAATCTGCTGCGGCCTGATCGTTTCGTCATTGCCATAACCCCTTTCCGGTCAATCGCAGCCCTATCCTGCGATCCCCTTTTAAAAAAACGGCGGTGGAATCCGCACCGCCGTTTTTTCATTCACTTGTAATTCTCTTTTCAACGCCTACTGCATGAGATTGGCTCTCATCTGGTCGCTTGCACTCTTGATTCCCTCAATCCACTCATCCTCCGTCATGGTTCCGGACACCAGAGAGTTCACCGGGTCAAACCATACGGTACGGTTGTCAAGTCCCTCAATGGGGCTGAATGCTGCGAAATTACCCATAGCAGCCTTAGCACCATTGTCATAGATGGCATAGAACATCTTGTTATCTCCATCCAGCTTATCGGCAATACCGAGAACCGGCTGAATTGCGGGAGAATCGCCCTTTGTTGCAAAGATCTCGCAAGCCTTGTCACTGTACAGGAAAGCGATAAACTGCTTTGCGGCATCCTGGTTCTCTGCGCCGCCCGGGATCCATGCCTGCTCAAACCATGTGTAGCTGTAGCCGTCTCCGCCTGCGGTAACGGCCGGAAGAGCTGTCATGCCCCACTTAAAGCCTTCTGCACGGGGAGCCTCTGCCATCTCGCCTACAATCCAGGTTCCGTTGGGCATAAACAGGGCCTTGTTGTCCAGTACAAGCTGCTGGTTTTTGGTGAAATCCTGGTCATTTGCCTGTGCCGGTGTGGTCGGCTCCGTGTAGGAAGCCAACTTTGCTACGATATCAAAGCAGGTCTTTGCCTCCTCCGTATCCCAGATTCCCTCTTCATAGTTAGTTGCCTTGTTAAAGAAGTCCGCTCCGCCTACGGAGTACATCAAAGCATAGAAAAATGCGTCAAAATAACCGGTTGTCGGATATGTAAACAGGGAAATTCCCTCTGCCTTGGCCTTGTCGCCCAGTTCCCACATCTCATCCCAGGTTGCGGGCACGGTCCATCCCTTTTCCTCAAACAGTCCCGCATTGTAGAACAGTCCGCAGGGAGAATAGAACATGGGGGCAAGATAGGTCTTGCCGTCTCCGTAAGGATTGGTCAGTGCCGTCTCCGTAAAGCCGCCGGCAATCTTATCGCTGACCTTCTTGTCCTCTCCTGGTACGGTCATGGACAGCACGTCCGTAATCTCTACGATGTTCTGGTCCTTAATAAAGGTCTCTGTCAGAGCATCCTCACGTCCGGTTGCCAGATGAATCACATCCGGGAAATCTCCCGCCTTCATAGCGGAACCGATTACATCCTCCAGATTCTTGTCCGTGATGAGCTCTACCGCAATACCTGTTTCCTCCGTAAATGCATCACAGACCTCCTGCCACATACTGCTGCCGTAAGCGGTCTCAATAGCCGCCACCTTAATGGTGCCGCCCACCGCAGGTTCCGCAGCATCTCCTCCCTGATCACCGCTCTCGGCAGGTGCTTGGGTTTCCGGTGCCTGGGTTTCCGGTGTTTCGTTTTTTCCTCCGCAGCCCGCCAGCATGGAAGCCGTTAAAGCTGTTGCAAGAAGAATACTGATTACCTTTTTCATAACTTCTTACCTCCTAGTGAAAAGAATGATTAAAAATTACTGTGTTTCTTATGAGCCATAGTATAACAGTATACCCTTTTATTTCCAACCCCTATATTGCTTACTTTTTTATTTATCTTGCTCATTTTAGATATTTTTTTCATTTTTATTATTTATAACCGTTTTTTCTTATACAAGATAACGAATATCATCTTTTATATTTATCCTCTATTTGATGATTTGAATATTTTTTTATTTTCTTTCTTGTGATACCGGGGAAATTGCATTATAATGATATCAGGTAAAAAAATGTTTTGTTTTACTTTTTTATATATATTGGTATTTCATGTTGTTTATGACAATATTTATAATAAATAAGGAGTTTTTATGAGTACGAATTGTTATGTTCTTGATCCTCTTGCCGTCAATCCGATCGATCGTTCCGTAACAAAGCTTCTCTATGTCAGCGTTGCCCGCTACAGTGCGGAATGGCATTCCATTCTTCATACTCATCCCTGTGCGGAGGTGTTCTTTGTCACAGGAGGGCGGGGCCATCTAAAGCTGGCTGACGGCAGGCTTCCTATCAATGTGGGGGATTTTATCATTGTGAATTCTAATGTGGAGCATACCGAGGTCAGCTCCGAGGAGCATCCTCTGGAATATATTGTGATGGGAGTGGACGGTCTTGAGGCTCTCTCCGGCGATGACGGAGGCCAGGGCTATTCCATTGTCCATTTCCAGTCGGAGACCGAACAGCTTCTCTTCTATTTAAAAAGCCTGTTAAAGGAGATCGAGACCCATCTTCCGGGTTATAATATTATCTGTCAGGATATCCTGGAGGTAATCCTCCTGCAGCTGATGCGCCGCAGCGAATTTACCGTTACCTTTATTCCCTCCACCCGGAAGTCCAGCAAGGAGTGCGCCGTTGTCCGCCGTTATATTGACAATCATTTTAAAGAAAACCTGACCCTGGATGAGCTGGCTTCCATTGCCCATGTAAGCAAGTATTATCTCGCCCATGCTTTCAGCCGGGAATACGGAACCTCCCCCATTAATTATCTGCTTTCCTGCCGCATCAAGGAAAGCCTTTATCTACTCTCCGAAACCCGGTTGCCTCTGTCACAGATTTCGGAAACCCTTGGCTTTTCCTCCCCAAGCTATTTTTCCCAGAGCTTTCGGCGGATTCAGGGCATCAGCCCCATTCAGTACCGGAAGAATTCCCGGAAGGATTAAAAAAACGGCCGTCCCATGACAGCCGTTTTACTCCGTAGCTTTAAATAAAATCTCATCCTCATAAACCAGACCGAGCCGCTCCTTGGCAACCTCCTCCGCATACTTCTTTGTCTGGACATATTTTCTCAGTTCTTCGATCTCCTTCTCGCGCTCCTCTTCCTGTTCAATCAGGGCCATCAGCTCTTCCTCGCGCTGCTGATAAGCCATATTCTTCTGCCGAAGCCGAAGCCTGCCAAAGGAGGCAACAATCAGCAGGCAGAAAACAGCAAACGCAATGACATGTACTCCGAAACGCTTGCTTCGCCGCAAGGCTCGCCTTGTCTTTGACATAGTTCCTCCTCCTTATTCCAATTCCGTAATCCCCTGTTTTTATAACTATTTGGAATTTATTATAACCCTTTTTATGTAATTATGCAATTTTTTTCCTGTTTTTTTTATAAATTTGGAAATCTGCAGATACAGGATCATTCCAAGCACTACGGCAGCTATGGCAAAGCCCCGGATGGCCCCGCTGTTTTCCAGATACAGCATGCGGAAAATACATACGCCGCAAACCAGCCAGTACAAAAGGTCCTCCAAAGCCACCGCCGCAACCCCGTGCGGTATGATTCTTCGAAAAATCCGCACTCCGTCATAGGCAATCATCATAAGCACTCCCAGTATAAATGCCCGGGAGAAAAACTGCAGTTCAAATAAAATCCCTTCACTCATAAGCGCTACTTAAACAGACGTCCCAGAAGAGACGCTCCCGTCTTCTGGAAATCCGTCACTTCCGAGTAAGCCATGCTGTCAATGCGCCCCTCAATGTCCACCTCTCCCTTTTCCAGAGTCAGACGGTTTACATGCAGATCCGCCCCTTTGATCGTCAGCATTCCCTGCTCCGTCTCCAATAAAATTTCCGCAATATCAAAGGAAATCACATCGGTCACACCACTGACAGTACCTGTCCGTCTATTATTCAATAAGAGCCTGTGGGATTTTGCGTATTGCTTTTCTTCCACAAAAAGACCTCCTAACATATTCAACCTATTGTTAAATATATTAGGAGGCACGGTCTTTTATTCTTGATTTAAAGATATTTGTACAATTCTTTTGCTTCGTCCTTTTTTACGGTTTCCTGAACATCCAGAACTTCTACCTTTACAGACTTTGTACCAAACTGTATCTCTATGACATCTCCTGCCTTCACATTCACAGATGCTTTGGCAGTCTTACCGTTGACCAGAACTCGTCCCGCATCGCAGGCTTCATTTGCCACAGTCCGCCGCTTTATGAGACGGGAAATCTTTAAATATTTATCTAAGCGCATATATTAGTTCAGAGCATCCTTTAATGCTTTTCCTGCTTTGAACTTCGGTGCCTTGGAAGCAGCAATGGTCATAGTCTTTCCGGTCTGGGGATTTCTTCCCTCTCTTGCCGCTCTCTCGGAAACCTCAAAGGTTCCAAAGCCTACCAGCTGAATCTTTCCGCCCTTCTTCAGCTCCTCGGTAACCACATCAGTGAATGCCTTTAAAGCCTTCTCTGCGTCCTTCTTAGATAATTCTGTTTGCTCTGCAATCGCAGCTACTAACTCCACTCTGTTCATCGGTATCTCCTCCTAAAAAAATTAAAACAAGTTATATTGAAGGATATGTCTGTGTGTGTGTTCCATATCTTCTTTCCTATTTATACTCGCTTCTTGTCTGTTTGTCAAGGATTTTCCGGCATTTTATTGTGTTTATGTGCCTTCTCCTGCGCTTTTATGGCATTCCAGCTGGCCAGTCCTTCCTCGGCGGTCAATGCTTTTTGGTCCCCGAACACATGGGGATGACGGCGCACCAGCTTCTGTGCCAGCATATTCACCACATCCTCAATGGCAAACCGTCCTTCCTCCGCCGCAATCTGACTGTGCATCAATACCTGAAGCATCACGTCCCCCAGCTCCTCACAGAGGTTCTCGTCATCCTTATTTTCAATGGCCTCAACCGCTTCCTGGCACTCCTCCTTGAGACACTTAATCAGGCTTTCATGTGTCTGTTCCCTGTCCCACGGACAGCCATGGTCGCTCCGAAGCTCCGCCACAATCTCAAGAAGCTCCTCATAGGTATATCTCTTTTCCATATCCGCACACTTCCCCCTATGAAAAGATGGGCTTTAAAGCTTCCGCCAGCTTATCCTTCTGCGCCTGGGCTTCGGATAAATCCTTTCCTAAAGTCGTAAAGTAGGTCTTAATCTTCGGCTCCGTACCGGAAGGACGTACAATGACCTCAGCACCGCCCTCCAGCTTGTAAATAAGCACATTCGCTGCCGGAAGTCCCGTCTTTTCCGGCTCCTTAAAGTCCGTAACCTTCACAACCGGATATCCGCCGATCTCTTTAGGCGGATTCTTGCGCAACTCATCCATAATTCCCGCCATCTTATCCATGCCGGACAGACCCGGAAACTCAAAGCTGTCAACCTTATTCAGATAACGGCCGTATTTATCATAAATCTCTTCCATTCTCTGCTTGAGGGAAGAACCGATGCTTCTATAATATGCGGCCATCTCACAGATCAGCATGGAACCGATAATTGCGTCCTTATCCCGCACATAGGGGCCGGCCAGATAACCGTAGCTCTCCTCAAAGCCAAAGATAAAGCGCTCCACCTCTCCTGCCGCCTCAAGTTGTGCAATCTGATCTCCAATCCACTTGAAGCCTGTCAGCACGCTCCGAAGCTCCACGCCGTAATTCGCCGCAACTGCGTCCGCAAGCGGTGTGGAAACAATCGACTTCACCGCAACCGCCTTTTCAGGCATCGTACCCTTTTCCATGCGGCCCGCACAGATATAATCCAGCAGCAAAACGCCGACCTCATTGCCCGATACCAGCTCATAGCTTCCGTCCGGACACTTCATGGCAATGCCCACCCGGTCCGCATCCGGGTCCGTAGCCAGCATCAAATCGGCGCCGGACTTCTCAGCCAGCTCAAGCCCCAGCCGCAGAGCTTCAAAAATCTCCGGATTGGGATAGGGACAGGTTGGGAAGCTGCCGTCCGGATACTGCTGCTCCGGAACAATCGTAATATCCGTAATTCCAATATCTTTAAGAATCCGCATAACCGGAACAAGCCCCGAGCCGTTCAGCGGAGAGTAAACCAGCTTAAGTCCTGCCGTCTCACAGATACCCGGCCGCACGCTGCGCGCCTTAATTGCATCATAGAGAGCCTCCTTGCAGTCATCACCCACATAAGCGATAAGCCCTGCCTTCATACCCTCATCAAAATCCATCATCTTCGCTCCGGTCAGAATATCCGTCTTTTGAATCTCAGCGTAAACAATATCCGCCGCCTCATCTGTCATCTGGCATCCGTCCGGCCCGTAAGCCTTATAGCCATTATACTTCGCCGGATTATGGGAAGCCGTAACCATAATACCCGCATTCGCCTCATAATAGCGTGTGGCAAAGCTCAATGCCGGAACAGGCATCAGCGCATCATAGATACGCACCTTAATCCCATTGGCCGCCAGCACGCAAGCCGCCGTCCTGGCAAATACGTCACTGTTAATCCGGCTGTCATAGCTGATAGCTACCAGCTGCTTTCCGCCCTGTGTCTTTACCCAGTTCGCAAGCCCCTGCGTAGCCTGCCGCACAACATAAATGTTCATCCGATTCGATCCGGCGCCCAAAACGCCCCGAAGCCCGGCCGTACCAAACTTCAAAGCAACCGCAAAGCGATCCTTGATCTCCTCCTCATTCCCTTTAATGGATTGCAGCTCCTCCGTCAAAGCAGAATCCTCCAGATCCGTTTCCAGCCAACGCTTGTACTCTTCTAAAAACATAATCACACACCCCATTCCTGAATTATGAAGAATCTTCCTTCATTTACATCTAATTCTAATAAATTTATCCCCAAAAGTCAACCGAAGTTCCCACAAAATCCCCCTCCGCCACAACCGGATTCGGCCGCAGAATAAGCCTCCCGGCTTATTCTGCGGCCGAACCGTCCCTCTTATCCCAGCACCCCCAAAATCATCCTTTTACGCTCGCTCTCCTGAGCCAGAAAAATCTCCAGCTTCTCCGTACTCTTCTCCGGAATCCAGGCCTTATTCGCATTGTAATAATGGTGCGCCAGCTTCCAAACCTTCTCCGGATATAACAGGCAGTCCGCCAGATACAGCCGCTCCTCTCCGGAAAGCGGCCTTTCCCCTTCATATGCCTCCAGCATACGCCGCGCCAGCTCTTCGTTCCAGCTCTGCTTCTCCATAATCTTTCGCAGAAAGAGACAAAGATCATTCATCTGCACATTTATCTCGCACCGTCCGAAATTCACTGCCGCCATCTCCTGCCGGCTGACAAAAATATTGTGATGTATGTACTCGCCATGGCAAATATGCCCTTCCGCCGCAGCCCTGCACCAAAGGCCTTCATATCCTGATTTCTCAAGCCGTCTTAAGGCATGCCGCCCCTGCTCCAGAATCTCCTCCGCATACTTCTGAAACAACAGCTCAAAGCTTCCTTTTTTCCGCTTGCCGCGTATAAAATTCCAAACACGTTTCAGCTCCCGGTTATGCTTATCCATTTCCGTACGCCTGTCATTTCCCAGCAGGCGTTTCGCCGTCTCCTCCTCCGTGTTCCATATGCCCCTGGCCGTCCGGTGAATCCGCGCCAGCAGCCGCATACTCTTCAGAAGCTCCTCTTCATTCCGCGTATCACATTCCCTGCCGGAGGGCCAGTTCTTGACAATCCAGCTGGTATCATATTCCCCTGCGGATATCAGTTCCCCCTCCCGGTTCGCAATTGCCCGGTCCGTCTGACAGACGCCCTCCCTTTCAAGCACGGCTAACAGCATCTGCTCATAGGGAAGTTTTGTCTTAGACCCTGCAAATTCTTTTAATATTTTTAATCCCTGCTCTGTCTCCAGCATTATTGCCCCGCGTCCGCCAAAGCTCCGAAGTAATTTCATTTCATACTGCTCTAAAATTTGCAGCGCCTTTTCGTTCACAAAAATCCCCCCGTTCCTTTCATATCTATGAAGGAACGGGGGGATTTATGCACCCGGGCAGCCGAAAGCAGGCATGAATTTTCCTGCCCGCCCTAAAGGCCCTCAAGGCGCGATAACAGATATTCTTTTGTATTGCACTCCGGATGCTCAATCACAAGCTCCAGCAGTTTATTTAACGTGTCTCCAAGCTCCGGTCCGGGGCTCATACCTGCCCGTATCAAATCTCTTCCCGTAACCGCCAGTTCCTTTAAGGAAAGACAGGACTGTTCTTCCAAAACACGCGTATATAATTGTTCCAGCTCCTCCAGCGCTTCCAGTTTTTCCTGCCGCATAGCCGGGTTTTGCGCCAGAATATCCGCCCGGCGCAGCTTCAGATAGTCGGGAAAGTACTCTCTGCCAATGCGGAAAACCGCCCGGCGGACACCCCTGGGCGTAAGGGAAATCTGCAGATAATCATGCACCCGCACCAGATGCTTCACATGGCAGATTGTATTGTTGTCAAATTTCAAACGGCGCAGAATACGCTCCGCAAGATCCGCCCCTATTTCTCCATGGCCCTGAAAATGATCTATTCCCTGTTCATCTCTTACATGTGCCGCAGGCTTTCCGATATCATGGAGCAATGCCGCCAGGCGCAGCACCTTATCCGCCTCTGCGGCCTGCACGGCCAAAAGAAGATGCTCTCCGACGCAGCGGAAATGGTGCGGGTGATTCTGCGGCGTTTCCATGCAGGCATCGAATTCCGGAAGTATAACGGCCGTAATCCCCATATCATAGAGGACACGAAACACTTCCGGATGTTCGGAGAGCAGAAGCTTGACAAGCTCTGTTTGTATCCGCTCGGCACTAATCCGGGAAAGTCCGGGGGCAAATTCCTTCACAGCCTCCCTGGTCTCTTCTTCAATTTTAAAATTGAGCTGCGCGGAGAACCGTACCGCTCTCATGATGCGCAGACCGTCCTCCGTAAAACGCTCTCGGGGATCCCCCACACAGCGGATACGCCCCTTTTCCAGATCTCCCATCCCGTCAAAGGCATCAATAAGCCCCTCCGTATCATTATATGCCATAGCATTGATGGTAAAATCTCTTCTTTTTAAATCCTCCAAAAGGCTGGGCGTAAAGATGACCTCTGACGGGTGCCTGCCGTCCTGATACTCCCCGTCGATACGGTAGGTCGTAACCTCAAAGCCCTCTCTCCCGCACATCACCGTCACGGTTCCATGCAAAATCCCCGTGTCAATGGTTCTGGAAAACAGAGCCTTAACCTGTTCCGGCCTGGCATTGGTGGTAATATCCCAATCCGCCGCCTCACGCCCCAGGAGGGCATCGCGAACACAGCCTCCCACTGCATAAGCTTCAAATCCCGCTTCCATAAGGCGGGTGATAATCCGATTTGCTTTTTCCGGTATCTTTATAGTCATCCGGTTTCTATCCGCCTGTTTCCGCATGGCCCGTGCCTTTGCATTAATATGCTTTTCCCCAGTATACCATAGCCTTTGCCGGCTTCCCGCAGCAGATGCAGGTATCGGAAAGCTTTTCCTGATCAAACGGCATACAACGGGAGGTTGCCGTAGTTTCTTCCTTGATCCTGTCCTCGCACGCCTGGTCCCCGCACCACATAGCCCTTACAAAGCCGGGCTTTTCCTCCAGCGTCTTTACAAATTCCTCGTAGTCGGTCACATCATAGGTGTGGGCATCCCGATGGGTTCTTGCTCTCTCAAGCATCTCCTTCTGCATGGTATCCAGAATCTCCGCAAGCTTTTCGGAAATTTCATCCAGAGATACAATGGTTTTCTCACGGTTGTCGCGCCGCACAATCACGGCCTGATTTTCCTCAATATCCCTGGGTCCAATCTCGATCCGCACAGGAATTCCCTTCATCTCCTGCTCCGAAAACTTCCATCCCGGGCTCTTGTCGGAATTATCCACCTTTACCTGATAACCGGCCTTTAGAAGCTCCTCCTGAATGGAAAATGCCTTGTCAAGAACACCCTCCTTGTGCTGGGCAATGGGAATCACCATTACCTGTACCGGAGCAATCCGGGGCGGAAGCACCAGTCCGCTGTCATCTCCATGCACCATAATAATTGCGCCAATCATACGGGTGGTCATGCCCCAGGAAGTCTGATGCACATACTGAAGCTGATTATCCCGATCCGTATACTGAATCTCAAAAGCCTTTGCAAAGCCATCCCCAAAATTGTGGCTGGTGCCGGACTGCAGCGCCTTGCCGTCATGCATCAGGGATTCGATGGTATAGGTCGCCTCCGCTCCCGCGAATTTCTCTTTATCCGTTTTCTGCCCCTTGATAACCGGAATTGCCAAAACCTCCTCGCAGAAATCCGCATACACATTCAGCATTTGGATGGTACGCTCCTCCGCTTCCTCCGCCGTGGCGTGTGCCGTATGTCCCTCCTGCCACAGAAATTCCCGTGAACGCAGGAACGGACGGGTGGTCTTCTCCCAGCGCACCACGGAGCACCACTGATTGTATACCTTAGGAAGATCCCGGTAGGACTGTACCTCCTTGGCGTAGAAATCACAGAACAGGGTTTCGGAGGTTGGCCTTACGCACATCCGCTCCTGCAGAGGCTCCAGTCCTCCATGGGTCACCCAGGCAACCTCCGGCGCAAAGCCCTCCACATGATCCTTCTCCTTCTGAAGAAGGCTTTCGGGAATAAACATGGGAAGATACACATTCTCCACGCCCGTCTCCTTGAATCTTCTGTCCAGCTCCTTTTGGATATTCTCCCAGATTGCATAGCCTGCCGGCTTGATCACCATGCACCCTTTTACGCTTGTATAATCTATCAGCTCCGCTTTCTTTACAACATCCGTGTACCACTGGGCAAAATCCGTGTCCATGGATGTAATCGCCTCTACCAGCTTCTTATCCTTTGCCATCACTTTTCTCCTCTCAATCCCTGATTTAAAAACTTACCTCGGACTGTTATCATTCTATTACCCTGCAATATGCTTTGTCAAGGAAAACAAGGGCTTATTCCGGGGTTATCTGTCCCCAAAGCTCCCTGATCAGCAGAACCGACAGTGGGCCGAGGATAATTCCTCCGAAGCCATAGAGCTTTACGCCCACATAGACGCTCATAAGGATGACTATCGGAAGGAGCCCGAGACGGTTTCCGATCAGTCTCGGCTCCAGAATCTCCCGGGTCAGCATGCAGATTGCGTAGGTTGCGGCCAATATGGCGGCGGAGGTAAACTTCTTTTGAAGCACAAGCACCAAAATCCATGGAACAAAGACAGAGCCTGTTCCGAATACGGGCAGCGCATCCAGAAATCCGATTCCGATTCCCACCGGTATGGGGCTATGCGCACTTCCCGAAATCCACACGCCCAAAGTACAGAGCAGCATAACGATTCCCATTATGATACACTGTGCCCTCAGATAACCGCCCACCGCATGCAGTATCCCCCGGATAGATGCCTTCGTCTTCTCATAAAGCGGATATTTCTTTCCCATCTCCTTTATTTCCTCAAAATCCGCTGACAAAAAAAGCACGGAGATTCCCGTTACCAGAAGCGCCGCCGTCCAGGAACCGGCTCCCTTCAGAAACTGCCAGGAGCCGCCGAAGGCCCCCGGAAGGATATTCTGCCGGGCCTGGTCGCGGAATATGTTCAGCTGCTCCGCCACAAAAACACGCACGCCTGAGGCTTCCATATGGAAAAGCTCACTTACGCTGTCGCAGCAGTCATACAGAATCCGCTCCGCCTGCCCCCATGCCCCGGAAGCCGATCCCAGCCGCAGAGCCAGACTGCCCAGCCACCGAAGGACCGTATAACATCCCGCCGATAAAAGTATGGCTGTCAAAATCAGCAGTACCGCCATCACATAGGGCGGACGGATATGGAGCCGGCGCTTAATCCATCCGAGAAGGGGCCAGCTCCAGCAGACAATTACCCCCGCAAGCAAAAACGGAATCACCAGGGGCACCAGGTACTTCATTCCCAGATACACACCGACTATGATTCCGATTTTTTTACAGAGTATTTTGTTTTCCTTAACCCATTTCATTCCCGTTTCACATCCTCCTGCCGCAGCCTTCCGGCCATTGTTGCTTTCAAGAATAGTATAAGTGAAACGAAAAAATTTACCCTGTTACATTCATCCAGATAAAATTGAAAATGAACTGCTTCTCGGCTTTGTATCAGCCGGATGTCTCCGGCAGCGGAAAGAAGGGAATAAAAGCCGCATTTTCAGGCTCTATCTGAAATGTCATGGTTTTCTGTGTCTTTGGATGTACAAATTCCAGGTGATATGCACACAGAGCCGGATAAGACTTATCCACAGAATCCACATCCTTATTTTTTATGCCGTACTTCCGATCTCCTGCAAGGGGTGTACCCATCCCCGCCATCTGCACCCGTATTTGATGATGGCGCCCTGTAATAAGCCTTATTTCCGTGAGTTCCCGCTCCTTGCTGGTCTTCAAAATCCGATAACGCAGAACTGCCTTTTTTGCTCCTGCCGTTTTCTCCCCGACAATCTCCGAACGGTTTTCTCTTCCGTTTTTTCGCAGAAAATCTACTTTTTCCGACCAGTTATCCACCGGTTTTTCCACATTTTTGCCAGGTTTTCCACCATCATTTCCCTTTTTCCGATCATTTTCAACAGTGTTTGCCCCCTTTTCCCGAACGGCGAGATAGTTCTTTTTCATTCTCCCATCCTGAAGCTGGCGGCTCAGCCCTGCTGCCGCGGTTTCTGTTTTGGCAAATACCAGAAGTCCCTCCACAGGCTGATCCAGACGGTGAATAACAGCCAGATACGGAGTACCTTTTTCCGGTTCTTTTTCATAAAGGTAGTTCTTCAATATACTTTCACAATCCTTCGTGCCCGTACGGGCGCTCTGGACAGGAACACCTGCCGGCTTGTAACAAACCAGCAGGTGCGCATCCTCAAATACAATCTTTAAATTCATCTTGTGCCTCTTCAGATATCCAAAAGGTCGCTGTACATCTTCAGCGCTCCGTCCGTTTCGTGGGCAAGCACGCGCTTTGCCAGTACCTTGCCCAGCTGCACGCCTTCCTGATCGAAGCTGTTCAGATTCCAGATAAAGCCCTGGAACATTACCTTATTTTCAAAGTGTGACAAAAGGGCTCCCAGAGATGCAGGCGTAAGCTGATCGCCGATGATAATGCTGGAAGGACGGCCGCCCTCAAAACGCTTATTGGGGTTCTCATCCGCCTTGCCGCAGGCAAATGCCACAATCTGAGCCACCACATTGGCGCAGAGCTTCTGCTGGCTTGTGCTGTCCTGAATCACAACATCCACACCCATCTGACTGTTTTTAAAGCCCACAAACTGGAGCGGCACAATGTTCGTCCCCTGATGGAGCAGCTGATAGAAGGAGTGCTGTCCGTTGGTTCCGGGCTCACCGAAAATGACAGGGCCTGTGGAATAGTCTACCGGTTCGCCGAAGCGGTTCACGGACTTTCCGTTGGATTCCATATCCAGCTGCTGCAGATGAGCCGGGAAACGGCTGAGTGCCTGGGAATAGGGAAGCACCGCCGTACTTGTACATCCCATTATATTGCACTCGTATACGCCAATCAGGGCGTCCAGCATAGCCGGATTCTCCAGGATATCTTCCTTTTTGGCAAGTGCATCCTCCGCAGCCGCACCGGCCAGAAATTCCTCAAACACCTTCGGTCCGAATGCCAGGGACAATACAACTCCGCCCACTGCCGAGGTGGAGGAATAACGGCCGCCGATATAGTCGTCCATAAAGAAGGCTGCCAGATAGTCGTCGCTCTTGGCAAGCGGCGAGGTCTCGCTGGTAACTGCAATCATATGCCTGGAAGCGTCAAGACCGGCCTTGGCAAGTGCATCCTTTACGAAGGATTCATTGGTCAGAGTCTCCAGCGTTGTTCCGGATTTGGACACCAGCACGAAGAGGGAATGTGCCACATCAATAGATTCCAGAACAGCCGCCGCATCGTCCGGATCCACGTTGCTGATAAATTTTGCCTCCATTTTAAAGGTATTGTTCTTCTTTGCCCAGTTCTCAAGAGCCAGATACATGGCCCGGGGGCCCAGATCACTTCCGCCGATACCAATCTGTACCACGGTCGTAAACTTCTCTCCTGCGGCATTAGTGAGCTCTCCTGCATGCACCTTATCGGCCAGCTCCGAAAACTTCCTCTGCTGCTCCGTATAGAAAGCGCGCTTGTCCACACCGTCAGCTACGACCGCCTCTCCCAGCTGTCCGCGGGTCAGCTGATGCAGCACGAGACGCTTCTCACCGGTGTTTATCACCTCTCCATTGTACAGAGCTTCATACTTCTTTGTAAGCTGTGCTTCGTCCGCCAGCTTCGCAAGCGCTGCCAGTACCTTGTCATCCACCTGCTTTGCGGCATAGTTGTAGGTAAGACCGCCTGCCATGGGAACACTGTACTTTTTCACACGCTCCGCTCCGCTCTCTCCGGTCATAACCTCCGCAAGGTTTACACGCTCTGCCTTTGCAAGCTCCTGATACGCATCCAGGGCGTCCAGATTTTTCCAGCTTATCATAAATCGAATCCTCCTTCATATTCTCCGCTTTTCAGCTTGATATTACTCGTATTGTAACATATTTATCCGAATTATTCCACTGGATTTTATCCCGTTCGGCCGGACAGTACGGACAGAACTTTCCCCAAAAACGGCACGGACAGCTCCACCCGGCCAATAAGGCTTTCATATGGCCTTGGCAGCATGTCGTTGTCTGCGTTGGCGTCTCCCCGGGTTATAAATTCCCGTTCCGCCGTCCGGTTCTCCATCACACGATGCGTAGTGACCGCGTCGCCGTTCCTCCCCCCGTAAAATACAATAATATCTCCTTCCCGTATCTCCTCTGGTTCCACATATCTTGCATATACCACGCTGCCCTGTGCAATTGCCGGCTCCATGCTGCCGCTGACGATGATATACGCCTGAAACCCCAGAAAAAGAGGCAGGGCCGACAGCGCACCTGCCAGCACCGCAAGAAGCAGACATATCTTACTTACGGCTTTCAGGAGGTACGCTGCGGCCTTTCCGCTTTTCTTTCCGTTTTCTAGTTTTTTTCTTTTTTCATACATTTTTTCAAAAGTACCATTAAGAGCACCAGGCCCGCGGCTGCGGCAATTCCGATTATTGCGGCGCCGTGAATAAGCCTGCTTCCCTGATCCGAATCAATGCCGTCTCTTCCGGCCATGGGAACCTCATCATCATCCAGATCTTCAAGTTCTGCCGGACCTTCCAGCGGTATCTCCTCTCCGGTGATATCCTGCTGCTCTCCTGCCGTCTCCTGTGCATCCGCACCGTTGCCGGGCAGTACCGTAACTCCGCTGTCCTGAGTGATCACCACCGTTTCCTCTTCCGTAATCACCGTCTCGCCTCCTGACGCGCCGCCGGCCGGCGAAGAAGCCTCCACTGGCGTGTAGACAAAGGTAAAGATATTTTCCGCCTCATTTGCTGACAACGTCTTTGTCAAATTGTATGCCTGGGGCTCATAGCCCTCCAGATACAGAAATGCGATTACCGGTTTGTCACCCACATTTCCATAGTAGGTTTTGCTGCCAGCCAGCTGCTTTCCGGAAGCATCCTGATAATTCACTTTATAGGAGACCAGCTCCCCCTTAATACCGTAAAATACCACATAATCCCGATCCTCTGTCACGGTAAGAGCAGAGTTGGATACATCCGCGGCCTCCCCGTTATCCCGGCCGCTCTGACGTATCCCTTTTACATAATACTTGCTGTCTGCGGCCAGTTCAACCATGTCCTGAGGATGAAAGGTAATCATGGAGCCGTACTCAAGCCCTTTTAATACCACCCGGGACCCGCTGCTGTCAGCCTGGCCGCCCGCATCACCTGCTCCCGTGAAGGTTCCCTGTTTTCCGGAATAAAGTGTAATGGTGTAGGTAGTATTATGATCCGTTCCGCTGTCGGCCGGAGGCGCCTCTGAGGCAAGGCAGTCCCTGCCGTTCAGTGCCGTAAGCAGACACAATGTCAGAAATCCGGCCAGTATTTTATTCCGCATCTTCATGCTCCTGTCCCCCTTTCCGATATCCGGCAAATCCGAGTAGCAGCATCAGAAACCCGCCTGCCAGCGCAAGTCCGGACCATAAAAGCGGATTGGCGGTATCTCCCGTCTGCGGGGCTCCCACTGTGTAAATCACCTTTTTCTGTGTTACCTTGCGTGTGGTTCCCCCTTTGTTCTCTGTCTCCGGCGCCGGCGAGGAAACCTTCTCTACCGCAAAATTCATCTTCAGCTGTGCCAGTGTTTTCTGATATGCGTTTCCCTGCGTCTCTCCGTCCAGTGCAATTTGCAGGGAGACTATGCCGGATTTTCCTGCATCCAGAGTATCCAGGTAAAAATAGTCCTCCAGACTGCTGGTGGCCTCATGAAGGCCTACGCCTAAGGCCCCGGCGCTTTTGTCCCCGCCAACGCTCTCGCTGCTGTAAAGAACTCTTGATCCCCCGCCGGTTCCGCTTTCCGTATAGGTCAGAACATACGTATAGGCGCCGCCGTTGGCCGTCTGTTCGCCATCCTCCTCCTGCTCAAGGCTTTTTACCACTTCGTTTGTCATATACCAGTCTGTGGCCTTATCCCCATTGTTTTTTAACTTTATCTGGAAAGTAACGCTGTCGCCAGGCTGTAATGCGCGGGCCTGGTCTGAAATCTGGGACGACTGGAATGTGCTCTCCATCTTATCCCCAGCAAAGCGCACCTCCATGTCCCCGCTTCCCGTATAATCCTCCGCATGGGCGGTTACCCCACTGCCCAGCGCCAGGAGCATTGCCGTTACAAGGCATCCGATTTTCTTTTTCATACGCCGCTCCCTCCTGTCAGGTTAAGATTCCCGCTTTCATCGATGGTCACATCCACGCCCCAGGCGCTCTTAATGGCATCCTGGGCATTATGTGTCTGCACGGCGTCCACCTCCGCTTCCAGCACAAACCGGACGCCGTCAAAATCATAGTCCAGCGAAATGACCATGCCCGCATCTGTGGAAGTAACATGCTTCTCTACTCTTTCCAGCACGGCGGAATCGATCATCAGCGTATCGGTAAGGGCATTGCTGGTTTCTCCTGCCCCGAGAACCTTCGTATAGTAGAAGACCATCCGCTCATCCGTGGAGGCATTCTTATCCTCTACCCAGCCGCTTTTTTCCTCAAGTCCCAGCTTAATCAAATCAGGTGTCAGATCCGTCCGCTTTTTCTCCCCGTTTTCCCCGTCCGCATCCTCCTGCCAGTAGCGGTACACAATCATCCGTACATACTCGTCAATAGAGCCGCTGTTTTTCACGCTGAGCACTTCGCTGTATGGTTTGCCTGGCTGTATCCGGCTGTTATCCGGGGAGGTAAGATCTGCCAAAAGCTGACCGCTGCTGTCTCCCTGTCCGCCTACGGCGTCTCCGTTTTCCAGCAGTGTGACGCCTATCTCTGTCAGTTCAATCTTCGCCTGGTAATCTTCGCTGTAATAGGTCAGCGCCGCCCGGCTGCTGCCTACGGCGCTTCCCAGCAGCAAAAATGCCGCTGCTACAAAGAAAAGGGCCGTTATGGAGCCTCCCGGAAAGTTCCCCGGGAAACCGCTCTTTTTTGTTTTACTGCGGATTTTCATTGTGCAGCCTCCTTTCCGGCCGTATCCAGGCTCAATGCCCAGTCTGCGTAAGGCTCTCCAGCCTCATTATAGAGTACCGGCGTACACTCCTGGACCACCACCACGTTAAACGTCTCCATGTCCTCGTCCTCCGGCCCCGTAATGCTGACCACCATGGTATTGGCAGATGCTCCCGGCGCTACAATATTTCCATAATACCAGTAGCCGTCTGCCTCCTGCTTCCATCCGTCTCCGGCAAAGGACAGCTTCACGGTACTTCCCGCAAATACCTTTACGCGTACATAGCAATCGATCCCTCCGGTATTCTCTATACGGACATGCTTCTCCATGCCTTTTATATCCTCATGGAGGGTCGTCTGTGTCCCCAGGGCCAGCTCATGGCTGCCCTTTGCCGTTGCATAGGTGGTAAAATATGCCAGCGAAATCCGTACGCTCCAAGCCGACGCCATTACCAGGGCAAGAGCTGCCAGAAGTGTTATTTTGGAAACATATGATTTCTTTCTCTTCATTCCTTCCGTCCCCCCTTTTTAATTTACCGCCTGGCTCCCTGTCCAGCCGTCGTCGTTACGCTTGTAATGGTTTCTGACGCCTGCGCCAGGTACGAGCTTGTCGTCATAGGTATTGATGTATTCTGCCAATACATCAGCAACGCCTGTTTCCTCCGTATTCAGCCGGATGGTCAGCACCTGCGTCTTATTGCTGCCTGACAGCTGGTAGCTGCTTCCACTGTAAACTTCCTCTACCGTAATCTCTGTTCCCACCGGAAAATTGCCGATATCAATGGTCTGCGTGCCGGGCGCTTTGAAGTCCGTGGTAAATACATCGTTAAATATAACCTCATTCTCCAGAGTTGCCTTCACGTCAAACACAAACATGGCTCCTCCCAGGGTTTCGTTGTAGCTGTCCAGGGTCTTCTTAAGCTGTACCTTTCCGTAAGCCGTATTGGTAATAGTATAGGTAGTGCCTTTTTCTCCTTTCTGCGGTTCTGAAATTTTGCCGGTGTAGTTTTCCACCGGAATTTCCTTTACCGTGTAAGTATATTTTGTTCCTGCGCTGTCATATTTGGGCAGCTTCTCAAAAGTATGGAACCAGTCATTTTCAACATTCAGCGTCCCGGTTTTGAACGGCTTTTCGTTATTGTCATTTCGCCACAATTCCGCGGTAATGCTTTCCGGTCTCCAGTTGTTTGCATTATCCTGGTCAATCCATTCCTTCTCTACCGCTATATTGATCTCGCTTTTCTCTTTGTTTGTGATGGTGACAATATAATGCTTCTGCACTACATCGGGCCAGCTTGTATCCAGCTGCTGCTCCGAAATCTCCATATCAAATCCGGCCGCGTCGTCCTTATTCTCCTCTACGGACCATTTCACAGCCTCACTGTCGCCCAGTTTTTCCCAGGTGTGAGACCACCGGTTTCCCCGGTTAAGCTGAGTCTCTGCGTCCGTGAATTCCGCGGCCAGCTCTGAAGCCGCTCCATTAAGGGATTTCATCAGATATACCCTAAGGTTTTCCGGCACTTCCTCGTATTTGGAGGTATCCGTAATCACATTTCCTTTTACATCTTTCCAGACCTTGTTTACGGTGAGGGACATTTCCTCGGTTCCCACCACCAGGGTTCCATTATTGGCAATAGCCGTGCCGCAGGCGTAACCCCAGTTTCCGGTCATTACAACGCCGTCGGATTCGGCCATAGCTTTGGCAGTTTCCTTAGCTCCTGCTTCCGGGTTGCCATATACAGAAAAAGTCTTATCTATTCCCCATAAATCCAGTTTGTTTTCTGTCGCTCCAGCTCCTTTTCTCACAGACCAGTTAGCATTGGCTCCACCCAGAACATTGCTGGAAATATAAGCGTGTGTATTCCCTCTTTCTATGGACAAAATATCAGGCGAGTCATCACTATTATTATCTGCAATGAATGCGCCATCCACCGTGAAAATTGCCATACTTCCCGTGTCACAACTATACAAGGCACAACGATACATCGAATTTCCTAATTGATAATTGTCCGTCATATATAAATTTTTCATTTCCAGGGTAGCTCCGCTAAACACATGGATGCCTCCCCCTCCGGCATAATTGCTCTTTAGCGTCTGCGCATTATTTAAAATATCCGCGCACTCTATCTTTGCATGAACCCTATCCTTGAGAAGGATTCCTCCGCCCAGACTGACTGTTTTATTGCCTTTGAGCAAGGTCCGGCTGCCACTCTTTCCTTTGGTCATGGAGAGGTTTCCTCCGGACACATAGATTCCGCCCCCGTCTCCATACTTAATGGTTTCATTATTCAGAATACTGCCTCCGGTAAAGTTAAGGTCTGCATATAAAGCATAGATGCCTCCTCCGTTCCCGTTTGCCTGATTCCCCTGAATCGTTCCACCGGACATGTTCAAGGTCCCGGAGACACGGAGGCCGCCGCCACCCAGACTGTTACTGCCTGGATTGACATTTTTGCCCGCCTTAATGACCGTATCCCCTTTTATGTTCAAAATTGTTCCCTTCGGAACAAGTACCAGTGCGTAATCCGCCTCTACAAGATCTCCGTTAATCTGGGTTTTCTCAAAGGTGACTTCATCTCCGCTTTTTACCTGGAACAAATAATTTCTGTTCTCTTCGCAGCGGGTAAAGGTAATCCCCTCCTCATTCAGGTATGTTTCGTCTTCCGAAGCAACCGTCACAGGAGAGCAGATATAAATCTTCTCCGCCGATGCTTCCTTTGCATGACCAACTGCTTCTTCCAGAGTAGCTGCTTTGAAATCGCCGGGTTTATGTGTATGTGTTCCCTCCGGATCCAGATATATCCGTTCGGGCTCTTCCACTGTATTGTAATAAAAATAAGTTTTTGTGGAAGTCCCGGTAACATACTTTTCCATAACATATTTAGAGCCGGAGTCTGTTATGGTATTTCCTTCAAAAACATCCCCTTTTTCCGGTTCTTCACTGGTTATCGCCATCTTATAAGTATAAATTTCCACAGATTGACCGCTGGGGATTTTATTTTCATTCTGCGTTTCATTCTTATAGATCTGTACTGTTTTATCTATTCTAAAAGCACTGGGCGATGTATTGCTCAGATATACACCTCCGATAATATTCGGAAAATCCATAGAGTAGTTCTCGCTCTCACCTTTTGCTAAATTCCCTTTTATTATGCTTCCGCCAATAATACGGACAGTTTTGGATTTGGCATAAATACCTCCTGCCGTGTATCCGGCCGTATTATCCAGAACCTTGCAGTCTGCAATCTCTACCGTTGTATTTAGTGTCGGAGACCAGTCATATACAGCCCCTCCCGCCTTACTGGCGTTGTTCTCTTCTGCCGTAACATCGAATAACCGCAAGGTTTGTGTTGAACCCAGATAGATTCCGATTGCACCTCCACATACTGCTTGATTGTTCTTAAATATACTGTGTTGAATATTGACACCATACGTATAGTCTCTGGTACTCCCTTTTCCGACATATAAGGCGCCTCCATAACCACCAGATGTCTTGATACCCTCTGCATGGTTTTCCAGAAATTGTGATCCGCTTATCTGCGTCTCTCCGTTGCCTATATAAACTGCTCCCCCATGTTGTATTGATTGATTCTTTGAAAAGACAGTATCTGTTATTAAGAGCGTTCCCAATTTTTTTGGATATGCACTATCAAAATAAACAGCTCCTCCATAACTGGCGCTTGTATTTTCCGTAAATTCACATTTTTCAATCTTTAATGAAACCTCTTTGCCGTTGCCTCCATAAAGAGTAATTCCTCCACCGCCCTTTTGGCTGCTGGTTGCCTTATTTTTGAGAAACCGGCAATTAGAAAAAGAGGCCGTACAGGATCCATTTAAAAAAACCGCTCCGCCGTTGAGGCTGGTGTTTTCCTCAAAAATACAGTCTTCTGCAACCAAGCTCACTCCGCAAATATAGAGAGCCCCGCCATTTGTAGTAGTATTTCCACCAGTAAGCTCGCAGCCCTTTATCGCCACAGTAAGGCCAGGATTATCAGAGGTATTAGAGGAATAAAGAATCCCCCCATTATTAGCACATGACCCATTCCCCAGTAACTTCAGCTTCTCAATATTGATTGTACAATTTTTCTTGCTGCTTATTGTCACAACTCTCTTACCGCTTGCCGCCTGGAGTGTACCGCTCTTTTCCCCGCCTGTCAATGTCACTCCTACACCATTTGTGCCAAAGGTAAGCAAATCATATTTTGTTCCCTTCCAGGTGTATCCATTAACATCTATGGTAAAGTTTACAGACTTGGAAACTTTAATATTATCTTCCTCAATGTCCTGCTGCAAAACAATGGTTTCCCCATTCTTGACCGCTGCCACCGCACTTTTAAGGGTCGTATAGGACTTCTCCCCAATGGTCGCCGCCCCGCTTCCGGCCAGCGTCACGCCATAATAAGAGAAATGACCGGTTTCCATACTTATGTCCCCGCCATCCACAAAGGTATCTATGGCCTCCGCCACATTTGCCTCTGTATCCAGGTGATGAATCTGTACGCCCTGCTCTTCGCCGTTTAATACCTGACTGAAGGTAACCTTCACTTCTTTCACCGGCTGCACTTCATTGCCGTTCTCGTCAAGGAGGCAGATATCGAAGATTCTCTGCTCCAGAACCACCTCTTCCTCCGTCTCTCCGGCCAGCAGTCCTAGCGCCGCCTCGTAATCCGCGTCACCCTCATGGAGCTCCTCCACTCGCATGGTAAGATTTCCCTCCGGAAATGCATCCGCAGGGCCGGTCATGGATATCACCAGGCCGTCAGCCAGTGTGACGCTGTACTCTCTGTCTCCTTCTATGACATCCGACGGCGTCGCTTCCGGTACGTCTGAGGGGGTAGCCACCTCTGTCTCTTCTTCCAAAAGCTCATTTTCTTCTATTTCTTCCTCCGAAAGCTCTTCGCCTTCCGTATCTGCCTCAGGAAGCCCTCCGTCTTCCTCATTATCCCCGGCAGGCTGCGAATCAGGAATATCTTCCTCTTTATTTTCCTCCTCTGGCGTTTCCCCGCTTTGGCTGCGGTCATAACATTCGGAAGCATGACTGTGCTCCTCAAGCGTACATGTCAGAACACTTGTTGTCCCATAGCACTCTTCCGTATGAGTATGCTCCTCCGCACTTTCCTCCAGACCGCAGATAAGCTCTGACTGCTCCGTAAAGCAGCTCTCATCATGTACATGCTCCTCTTTCTCACAGCTTAAGGACGCTTCCACCTCTAGGGTATGAACCGGCGTCACCGCCACATAGACCGTGGCGGATACAACCGCCGCAATCAAAACCATGGAAATTGCTGTTTTCTGCAGACGCTCCCGTCTGCCTCGTTCCTCAAAAAATTTTACCCACATTTTTCGGATTAAATCTTTCATCGGAACACCTCCTTTATGTTTTTTGCTATATGTTTAATGAATCGGACCCATATCCTCAAAGGGCCAGACCCGAAATATCAGTTTTCCAATAATCTGTGCCTGGGAAACGCAGTCAATTCTGCTGCTACGGCTGTCTTCCGAAACCCTGCGGTTATCGCCCATAACAAATACCTTTCCATTCGGAACCCGGCAGGGAAGCTCAATGCCGCATTTCCCGAAATCTTTTTCTTCCAGATAGGGCTCCTGCAGGAGTACGCCGTCTATATACACGTCCCCGTCACGATTGATGTCCACCCATTCACCTGAAAGACCTATGACCCGTTTCACCAGTATTTTATCGCCGTGATAGAATGCTATCAGATCACCTCTTGCAAAATCCGCTCCCCGCATCGACACAATCACGTCTCCCATTCGCAGCGTGGGCCGCATGCTGATGCCATTTACCTGGAGCACCGGAAATATCATCTCTGCCGCAAGCGACAGTACGCATGCCATGACAATCATGATGCCTGTCATTTTCCCAAGCTCGCCCCGATAGCGCATTTTCCGGCTTTCCCTTTCAAGCTCCGACTCAAGCTGTGTAAGGGCCGGTATTTCAACGCTCTTCTTTTCCTTCATACCGTTCCCCTGTATCCTCTTGTATGCCGCCCGGCTCATTCTTTGAATCCCCGGTGCTTTTCTCCTTATTAGGAAAGCGGATATTGTAGAGATATTGGTCCGCCGCTTTCTGTGCTGCTTCAAACACACCGTTCAGCCTGAGGGCAGCTTCCGCGATAGAGCCGGCTTCTCTTAGTTCAATCTCCCTTTTTGTGCGCTCCGCCTGCAGTATGTCTGTCAGTTCATGAATTCGGAGGTCTTTCTGATCCAGGCGTTTCCGCAGGCGTTCATAGTTTTGCTCCAGCTCCTCCAGGCGGGCTGTGACCTCCTCAAGCTCCAGCTTAGACTTCTCCGTTTCTTTTACCTGTTCGACAAGTATTCGGAGCAAGTCTCGCCTGTTAAGCCTCCGCAGCTCCCTGTCTGTCATGGCGCTTTATTCCCCTCTCCCCGGAAACTCCCGGCCGCCGGCTCCTCCAAGAAAATGTTTCCCCCATTATCCGCAGCCTCAACACGCTCCAGAAATTCATCGTAGATCTCTTCGCCCCGCTGCCTGGCTTTTACCGCGTCCGGCAGCCGGTCAAAAGAGCCCAGATACCGGGTTCTTCCCTGAAATGTAATCTGAGCTATCCACAATCTGCGTTTTTTATCAAAATATACTCCGTTGTATCCGCTGGTATTGGATTTGAGCAGCCGCCCGCTCTTTATGGCCTTCAGCTTGGTAACGGAGGTTCCCTCTCTAAGCCCCAGATTGTCTTTGTAAACAACAGCCCGGAGGCAGCCGCAGCTTTTCGTTTTTCCCGACTGAAGCCGTGTCTGCCCTACTATCACATCTTGCCCGCAGATGCAGCGGCATTTCCACTGATGCATCCCTTCCGATTTTCCGGCATATTCGGTAACGGTCAGCCAGCCGAATTTTTTTCCTGTAAAATTCTTAAGCGGCGGATGGCCAAGACACCCGCAGCTTTTCTTATAGCCTGCCGTCAGCTGCCCCAGCTCCGTGTATACCTCTTTTCCGCAGTCACATCTGCAAAGCCATACAACGCTTCCCCGCTGTCCCCGCTCCTCTGTGGGGCGGACTGCAGTCAGCCGCCCAAAGCGCATCCCCGAGATATCACGCTGTCCCGGTCCTACCGCAGAACCGCATCCGCAGTCCTTCACACTCCCCCTTTGAAGGCATCGGGTATCAAGCAGAATCTCGCCTCCGCACGCACAGCGGCATTTCCAGACTATGTATCCTGCCTTTCTCTGATCCGTCCTCTCTTCCACAGTCAGCCTACCGACTTTGGTTCCAATCCCTATCACAGAGCAACTCCTGCCTCTCATGCTTTATACGGGCATTGCCGGAAAGCGACGCAGAAGACTATACTCTGCGACATTTTTGTCTGTAATTTGAAAAACGACAGCACTGAAACAGCTTGTCTAAAAACAAATGGTGATTTTTAAACGGCTCATATTTTCCCGTTTCTGCTCCAGATTTGGATGGACATATTGATTCAGAGTAACACTGATATTTGAATGACCCAGAATTTCGCTTAAGGTCTTTACGTCAAATCCGGCCTCTATACAGCGGGTCGCAAAGGTATGCCGCAGGGTGTGGAAATGTACCTTTTTAATCTGACATTCTTCCGTATATTCCTTCAGGCGGCGCTGAAGCTTCCGGGGTTCCATGCATTGACGGGTTCCCGTGAGAACAAACGCCTGGGGATCCTTCGGATCAAACCGCGCACACAGAGCAGACAAATCCGGCATAAGGGGAATTGTACGGCAGGAGCTGTCCGTTTTTGGGCTTCCTATTACAAGCTCCGTCTTAACATAGCTTTTTGTATCAGGAGACTGCACTCTCTGTACTGTCCGGCAGACAGAAAGCGTTTCGGATTTTCGGGAAATATCTCCCCACCTCAGCGCACACACTTCTCCGATCCGAAGCCCGGTTCGAAGGGCCAAATACACCCCGAATTTACTGAGATCCATTTCATTGGCCAGAAAATGCATCAGTTTCACTTCCTCCTCCTCACTTAAGACCCGGACCTCTTTTCTCGGCCCCTTGGGATAGATTATCTCAAGATCGGTGAGCTGCTGCCCGCTTCGTTTTTTTGCATAAAGAAAGGCGGATTGGAACAGTGCCAGAATATTTCGGGCAGTCTTGGCGGAAAGCTGCTTTTTATACAACAGTATCTGTGTAAAGCTGTCAACGTCCTCCGAGGTAATCTCCCAAAGCTGTCTGTCCCCAAAAAATGGCTTGATATGATTTTCTATATCCGCCTTGTACCTTGCTCTGCTGGACACTTTAAGGCGCGTTCTGTTTGCGGCAATCCAGTTATCACAATAACGGCCAAACGTATTTTCACGCGCCTCTTCGTTCTTTGCCATTCCCTCTGCAGCCCGGGAGGAATGTCTGTCCTTTTGTACAAAATTTTCTTCTCTGCCTGTCATAATAGCAACACCTCCGTTTTTTTCTAAGTTTACCGAAATACGAAGGCCATTTCATGAAAGAATTGCAAAAATTTAAAATAAGCTTGAAAAAAATTGCTGAAAAGAGCTTGAAAAAGTGTAGAAAACCAGTTGCGAAACGCAAATGATAAGAGTATAATAAAATCGATAGCCGGCATGGTCGGTTGTGTCGCAGAGTATAGTCTTCTGCGACATTTTTGTCTGTAAACCGACCGGCCTCCGTCTTTTGGCATCAGCCTAAAAATTCCGTTAAAACCTCCTTTAGAACCTGCTCCTCGGACTTGTTTAGGGAGCTTGTCTGCCTTGGTTCCTCTTTTTTCTCCTGTCTTACTTCCCTGCGTGACTCTTCCTGAAAGTTTGGGTAGACCTCGTTTGCTCTCCCTCCGAAGCTGTTTCTCAGCTGCTCTCTCCGGCTTTCCTTCAGAATTACCGAAAGCTCCCGAATGTCCGCCCGGATACACAGGAGCAGTATCATGATTGCCGCCCAGCCTATTGTTAAACCAATTTCAAACATCCGGATTCCCCCTGCCTGTCCTATTATTTCAGTGTACTGGCCACCTGGCAATCGAACTAAGCACGCGGAATGTTTTTAGAGTGTCAGCCCGATTTGCAAATGGCCGGTACGCCGGTAGATGCCTGGAAAATTATGGCACTACAAATATTATAGACGGTGCGCTCCGAAATGGAAATAACAGTTTAGCGCCAGGCTTTGACAATTGTCTACACCTGACGCTTTCTTTCGTGTCTTTTTATGTTCTTTTAATATACATCCTCCGGCATCCGGGCTACAAAGGCTTCTAACAGTTTAACGGAATGTTCGATTGCCTGACGCTCAAAGGTCGGATAGTCCATGGTTGCGCTGTCATCGGCCTTGTCGGATATGGCCCTCACAATCACAAAGGGAACACGATTCAAATAAGCGGCCTGAGCAATCGCCGCTCCTTCCATCTCCGTGCAGTATCCGTCGGTCCAGGAAGCAATCTCATTTTTAATCGAACGCTCCGCGATAAATTGATCCCCTGTCACAACCCGGCCTACAAATACGCCAATCTCCGGGTTTACCTCCTCGCAGGCCTCTCTGGCTATGGAAATCAGCTCCGGATCCGCCGGAAAGCTTACGGTTCCCATACGGGGAATCTCTCCTCTTGCATATCCGAAATTCCGAGCATCCATGTCGTGCTGAAGGGTATCGGAGGAAATTACAATGTCTCCGATGTTGATCTCCGCCTTTAAAGAACCTGCAATGCCTGTATTAATAAGGCGATTGACATTGAAGACATCTACCAGGATCTGTGCACACAGTCCGGCATTGACCTTACCGATTCCGCTACGGACCACTACAATCTCATGGCCGTTTAAGGTTCCCTGATAGAATTCCATGGAGGCCTTTTTGACAATAACCTCTATCTCCATCTTTTCTTTTAAAAGAGCAATCTCTTCCTCCATTGCTCCGATGATTCCGATTCTTCCCATATGCATATTCTCTACTTTCTTTTCTTTTGGATGCGTATTTTTGCTTTTTTATTTTAGCAGTTATGCGGGCGGATTGCAACCTTGATCGTGGCAGGGCTTTCCAAAAAAACCTGCTGCATGGCCTTGAGGTGATTTTTTGGTTATTGATGTTTCAAAGGATGTATCTAACTCTCATGTATTGAGGTAATTGACGTAACTTTTGAAGGCTGTTATAATTGCTATGTTTATGATGAAAGGAAGGAGGATGCTTTATGACATATCGGACAAAAGGGACGTGCTCTATGGCTATTCAGGTGGAGCTGGCTCCGGATCATACGATTGAGCATGTGGAATTTATCGGCGGATGTTCCGGGAATACCCAGGGGGTGGCTATTCTGGTTCAGGGAATGAAAGCGGAGGATGCCATTGAAAAAATTGAAGGGATTCGCTGCGGAGCCAAACCTACTTCCTGCCCGGATCAGCTGGCTAAGGCTTTGCGGGTGGCTTTGGAAGAGGATGTGGAAAAACGGTAAGGGGGTGGTCCTTACCGTTTATATATTCAATAGCAAAATATATTGTATTATGTT
The DNA here is from genome assembly GCA_910576325.1 of Clostridia bacterium. GTDB lineage: Bacteria > Bacillota > Clostridia > Lachnospirales > Lachnospiraceae > Laedolimicola. The sequence continues at coordinate 9,310 of CAJTIM010000024.1, read as the reverse complement.
GTTTTGAACTAATTGAAACTACCTATTCTATTACTTTTCAAACAAATATAAATCCTTAAGAACTCTTTATCACACTTGTACTGGTTGACATCGTCTCAGTTGTAGAACCATTTGTAACGCTATGCCCCCCACGTGCCATATACCACCATCCACTTGTTACAGAAATATTAGCCTTACTTCCATGACAAGTTCCTGTATTATTTTCCGAAAAATAATAACTTCCAATTTGGCTAAAAGTTCTGCCTCCATCAGAGCTTTCATCTAAATAAACAGATGCCCTAACGGTATCACTGACTCTATGAGCTGTTGTCGTCGTAGACACAGTCACTTTTCCTTTGCCGGCATCTCTTATTCCACAAATTCCGTCTTTCAAATATGTTCCCCTAGGGATTGCATACCAATAGACAATAGATTCTCCTTCTGAATCACTATATTGGTAGTATCCCGGAACCTCTATTTCTTCTGCCTGAACCTCTAATTTTATTGGTAGCCATGCTCCACAAAACATTATAAAAAATAACAATACCAGTAATAAGTTATTATTGCCTTTCATAATACCTCCTTATAAAATCCATGTAAAAATTTAACCTAATTCATATCACCCCGTATTAAAAATAATTCCGTATAAAATGTTTTCTAATATATCCAATTCTATGTCGCTAGACAAATAGTAAAAAGCGTTTCCATGTTCTAATTGAGCTATATAGGATAACTCATTATTACCTTTATCAATTTCTATTACATCTATAGTCTTTCCCAGATGAAAAACTTCAACAGTATCTACTACCTTCCCATCTTGTTGTGCTCTGAACGTTGCATTACTATTTTGTTTATTTTCATATATTGTAAAAACGTGATCACCATAATGATACTCCATTAATGCTTCACCTGAGTCTGAATCAATATAAACTTTTTCTAATTTCAACCCTTTTGGTCTATCTGTAAGCATTAGAGCATGAATACCCAAAGCTTTTTCAATCTTTTCATAGGCATCTTCCTCCTCTAATTCGACATACTGTACATTCTCTGTATCTGTAATAATATTAAATGCTCTTCCCCCCTCTTGCTGTTCCACATTCAGCATATACAATCTAGCTCCTTTCACCCCCACCCCAGTTCCAACCACCAGCACCGCAACCATAGCCACGGTAGCCCATGTTTTCCGCCGGGCAGGCGCAGGGAAAGGCAGGATCTTTGCTCTCTGATGTAACCGCGCGTTCGCCTTCTCTTCTTTCATCTCCTTCTCTCTCGCCTTAATCCGTTCCATCAGCTCTTTGTAGGAATCCTTGGGCATTTCCAGTGTTGCGAGGTGTTTTTTGGTACTCACTCTCCTTTCCAGCGTAGCTGCTTCTGATTCAATTTCCTGCTTCAGTGTTTCTTTTAAATCCTTTTTCTTCATTCTGTTTCCTTTATTTTGCGGATTATGAATTGACAGACGAGCGGGAAGCTATCATAATAACCATAGATTGTTTTCCCAATGGAGGTTAGATCATGAAGCGAATCCTATTGACCGGCGGCGGTACTGCCGGACATGTAACCCCGAATATTGCCCTTTTGCCAAGGCTCCGCGAGCTCGGATATGAGATTTCCTACATGGGCTCCTATGATGGTATTGAAAAGAAGCTGATTGAAGAGCTGCAAATTCCTTATTATGGAATCTCTTCCGGAAAGCTCCGCCGATACTTTGATCCGAAAAACTTTACCGATCCTTTTAAGGTCCTGAAAGGATACGGGGAAGCCTGCCGGATAATTAAAAAGCTCTCACCGGACGTTCTGTTTTCCAAAGGCGGTTTTGTCTCCGTTCCGGTGGTTCTGGCTGCTAGGCGTTACCATATTCCCGCAATTATCCACGAGTCCGATATGACACCCGGCCTTGCCAATAAGTTGTGTATTCCTTCCGCCCGAAAGGTCTGCTGTAATTTCCCGGAGACTATTTCATACCTTCCGGCCGGCAAAGCAGTACTCACCGGCTCCCCTATTCGTCAGGAGCTTCTTAAGGGGAACCGCCTGAATGCTCTTCGCTTTACAGGACTGTCCGCAAATAAACCGGTTATTCTGATTATGGGCGGCAGCATGGGCGCTGCAGCCGTGAATGAGGCTGTCCGCCGTATTCTGCCGACTCTTTTGAGGGAATTCCAGGTTGTCCATCTCTGCGGTGCCGGAAAGCTTGATCCCTCTCTTGGTCATTTGGCTGGTTATGTACAATATGAATACATCAAAAGCGAACTAAAGGATCTCTTTGCTCTTGCGGATATTGTCATATCACGAGCCGGCGCCAACGCCATCTGTGAGCTCCTGGCCCTGAAAAAGCCAAGCCTTCTGATTCCTCTCTCCGCTGCTGCCAGCCGGGGAGATCAGATTTTAAATGCACGCTCTTTTGAAAAGCAAGGTTTCAGCATGGTGCTGGAGGAGGAAGCCGTTACGAACGAAGCACTGCTTCAGGCCGTCCATACCCTTTATGAAAATCGTGCATCCTTCTCCTCAGCCATGGACAGCAGCCAGCAGGCTGATTCCATTGAAACCATTATCCGTTTGATTGAGGAAGCTGCCGTACACACTTAACCCCAAGGGAATGTATTCACATTCCCTTTTAAAATTCCTCATAATCCTTTTGATAATGACTGGTCAGCCAATGCTTTGCTTTTCTCAAATGCAAATCTACGGTACTGAGTGAAATTCCCCGTTGCTTCGCAATGACCTTTCTTGGAACCTCCAGATATTCCGCCAGCATAAAAACTTCATACCAATTGACATTCTTTCTGCGCAGACCCTCAAGCATCCTGCCTAAAAATTCTCTTTGTGCTCTCTGTTCCAGATGGCTTTCAATGCAGTTTTCACATTCCATCAGGTACTCCATCTCTGCAGTACCGCTGAGGAGGATCGTATACTGTCCGCCTTTGCGGCAATAATCCCGTGCTTCGTTGGCCGCAATTACCACCAGCCAAGCTCTCACCCGCTCTTCGTCCACATGCTCCTGATAACCGTAGAGCTTTTCGAAAACTCTTTGGCAGATGTCCTGTGCGGTGTGATAATCCTCCGTCAAGTCATAAGCTACTTTCATTATTAAATTCTTGTATTTTTCGTACATTTCACGAAATTTCTCTTCTGTATTTAACATTCTTTCCTCTAACTTCCTCCCCCCTTATGTTTCCGAAATCAATTGTACAAGTTCCTTTAATTCCTCCGAAGAAACCTTCCCCGGATTCCATGCTATTCCTGCCCCATCCTGTTCATATCTTGGTATCAAATGCAGATGGAAATGAAATATGGTCTGACCTGCGGCAGCCCCGTTATTCTGCACCAGATTGAAGCCGTCGCATCCCAGTGCATCCTTCATTCGTTCTGCCAGCCTCTTAGCCAAAAGAATGGCTTTTACAGCCAGCTCGTCATCCAGTTCAAACAGATCTGCATAATGTACCTTGGGGACAATTAACGCATGTCCTTTTGTTGCCGGATTTAAATCCAAAAACACGCGGAAATCCTCATCCTCATATATCGTAGAAGACGGAATCCCGCCATTGGCAATCTTACAGAAAATGCAATTCTCTTTTCCCATAATTCTCCCTCTTTCTATTAATTCAGCCAGGGTATCCCCCGTACTTTGTCGAATTTTGCCGATCTGTTCCATATTGTCAAGCATCTCCCAGCATGCTACACTTATTTGCAGGAGTGATGTGAATATGGAAGATACAAACTTTACCATTGCAAAAATAACACATGAAATTCGCAATCCGCTTACACTGATCAACAGCTCCCTTCAGCTGATTCAGTCCATGCATCCGGAGGTGAAAGAATTCCGGTTTTGGTCTCAGACACTGGAGGATGTCTCCTATGTCACTCAGCTTCTGGATGATTTGGCAGTCTATAGTGATAAACGTCGTTTCTTTATGTGTGAGGTGGATTTAAAAGAAGTTATACATTCCTTAGAGGAAAGCCTAAAACCTTATGCCCAGATGAATCAGAAACACTTTACCGTACATATGCCGACACAGCTGCCCGCCGTGTTTGGCAATCCTATGAAGCTAAAGCAGGCATTTCTAAATCTCCTCAAAAATGCCTTTGAATCCACAGGAGAAAATGGCTGTGTCTCCTTGTCAATCAGAAAGTATCTTGATCGGATTATTATTCGGATTACAGATGACGGCTGCGGCATGAGCCAGGAAACCATCGAAACAATCTTTAATCCCTTTTCATCAAGCAAATCATATGGCACTGGGCTGGGACTTGCAATTACGCAGAAAATCATTCAGGCTCATTACGGCGAAATTGAAGTGGCATCCACCCTGGGGAGAGGAACTACTTTTACAGTAACCATTCCCCATATATAACCATATTTTAGTATATTTTTCATAATATTACAAGCAATTTTCAAAAAATGAAATTAATCTCAATTAATTAAGACAATTCAGTCTTTTTGGAAAATTATTTTAAAAATGAAAAAGCACCGACCCCGCGGCTAATCCGCAAAACCAGTGCCCTGCATGCGCGATCAGGGGTTCGAACCCTGGACACCCTGATTAAGAGTCAGGTGCTCTGCCAGCTGAGCTAATCGCGCTTATCTGTCATTCTTTTTTGGTCTTTCATTTTCGACGCAAGAATTATTATATACGATTGTTTTATAAAATGCAAGTGTTTTTTCATATTTCTTGACCTTTTTTCACTTTTTGTATAAAATGATAATAAATTAGCAATTATTCATTAAAAAACACTGCAAAGAGCCGAAAAGGAGACTACTATGAGACTTCGCAAAATAAAAGGAGCCGACGAAACGGTTGCTGCCAGCCCTTATGTTATTCAGAGAGGCGCCTTACAGCACATAGATTGGAAGAAGCTTTTTGGAAATGATCACCCGCTTCATATAGAGATTGGTATGGGAAAAGGACGCTTTCTTATGGAATTGGCCGGCCGCAATCCGCAGATTAATTATGTTGGAATTGAGCGCTATACAAGTGTTCTGATAAAGGCCATCAAAAAAATGGAGGCTGCCCCTTTATCCAATCTCTTTTTTATGTGTATGGATGCCGCAGATTTGGAACAGAGCTTTGCTGCCGGAGATGTGGCACGTATCTATCTGAATTTCTCCGATCCATGGCCAAAGGAGCGCCATGCAAGGCGGCGTTTGACCTCTGTGGAATATTTGAAGCGCTATGATGCCGTTCTCGCCCCGGAGGGCCGAATAGAATTCAAAACGGACAATGAAGCTCTTTTTGACTTTTCCCTGGAGAGTGTAAAAGCCGCTGATTGGAGATTATTAAGCTGTACTCGGAATCTCCATCAGGATCCGGAAATGAATCATGAAAATATTATGACAGAATATGAAGAAAAATTTTCCGCTCAAGGTAATCCCATTTACAAAATGATTGCCTGCCGGTAAATTTTTCATTTGTCTGATAATTTACTTTATATTTCGACATTAGCAATGTCAAGGAAAATTTTCTATTTTTTCCTCATAAAAGCATTTTATCTGATTTGTACAGAACGCATGTTTTTAAGATTACTATGTAAACTCACTTATTTAGTGGGAAACAATGTGGATAATGTGGATAACTGCGTTGATAACTTGCTTTTTCGCCTTTTTTAAAACCTTAAAATGTGGATAACTTTTTTATAACTATTTAGTTTTTAGTGATTTTTTTTCCAGTGGTTCAAAAAGTTTGTGCAAATTGTAGATTCGCTGCTTTTTTGCTCTATTTGCTGTAAACCGCCTGTCTGAAAATATAGATACATTTCTTTTATAAAAAGTTATCTTTTGTGTAATTATTATGCTGCATGCTATCGATCCGCAAGCGGACAATACATTTATTTTCCTCCAGCCTCTTTTTCTCATGTAATACGCTTATAGATGTATATACGCTAAAATAACCGCCTTTAAACCTGCCTCCCTACATTTATCTTATAACCCCTAAAAAGCTCTGTCTTCAGCTCATAGATACCGTTTATTTCTTTAAATCAAATTCATCAAGCCCTTTCCTGCTTTTCTCTATAAAACCTTCATACTGTCTATCAGGCAAGCAATACATAGCATCTCTGTAAAAATCAAAAACACCACAGCACTTTTTCTGCAAAAGCCGTGGTATTCCCTCTATAATAAAATATCTTTATTTCCATTAAAAAATGCCCAGAACCGGAATCGAACCAGTGACACGAGGATTTTCAGTCCTCTGCTCTACCAACTGAGCTATCTGGGCTTATAAATGTAGGAGCACGAATCATCTTACTCTATGCTTCGTGCTGCCTGAGTGGCGAGGACAGGATTTGAACCTGTGACCTTCGGGTTATGAGCCCGACGAGCTTCCAGACTGCTCCACCTCGCGATATTCAATTATAACAGCAATATTTTTACTGCTGTGAGTGGGGGAAAGTGGATTCGAACCACTGAAAGCACAGCTAACAGATTTACAGTCTGCCCCCTTTGGCCACTCGGGAATTCCCCCATGATATTTCATTAGAGCCGATGATCGGACTCGAACCGATAACCTGCTGATTACAAATCAGCTGCTCTGCCAATTGAGCCACATCGGCAGTAATGGGACCTATAGGGCTCGAACCTATGACCCTCTGCTTGTAAGGCAGATGCTCTCCCAGCTGAGCTAAGATCCCATATAAGCGACCCGAATGGGACTCGAACCCACGACCTCCGCCGTGACAGGGCGGCGCTCTAACCAACTGAGCCATCGGGCCATTACACCTTCAAAACTATATACTGAATTATCTCTTCCACATCTTGGTTTTCTCTTAGTCTTTTCTCTTCTTCTCTCTCCTATGACGCTTGGTCAAGCCCTCGACCGATTAGTAGCAGTCAGCTCCATACATTACTGCACTTCCACCTCTGCCCTATCTACCTTATCGTCTTTAAGGGGTCTTACTGCTTTCGCATGGGATATCTCATCTTGAGGGGGGCTTCACGCTTAGATGCCTTCAGCGTTTATCCCTTCCCGACTTGGCTACTCTGTCATGGCCTTGGTAAACCAGCAGATACACCAGCGGTCAGTCCATCCCGGTCCTCTCGTACTAAGGACAGCTCCTCTCAAATATCCTACGCCCACGCCGGATAGGGACCGAACTGTCTCACGACGTTCTGAACCCAGCTCGCGTACCGCTTTAATGGGCGAACAGCCCAACCCTTGGGACCTGCTACAGCCCCAGGATGCGATGAGCCGACATCGAGGTGCCAAACCACTCCGTCGATGTGAACTCTTGGGAGTGATAAGCCTGTTATCCCCAGGGTAGCTTTTATCCGTTGAGCGATGGCATTCCCACTTAATACCACCGGATCACTAAGTCCTACTTTCGTACCTGCTCCACCCGTCGGTGTCACAGTCAAGCTCCCTTCTGCCTTTGCACTCTTCGAATGGTTTCCAATCATTCTGAGGGAACCTTTGAGCGCCTCCGATACCCTTTCGGAGGCGACCGCCCCAGTCAAACTCCCCGCCTGACATTGTCCCACCACCGGGTCACGGCGGCTGGTTAGAAACCCAATACTGCAAGGGTGGTATCCCAACAGCGGCTCCGGGACAACTGGCGTCATCCCTTCTNAGCCTCCCACCTATCCTGTACATGCAGTACCGAATCCCAGTATCAAGCTGGAGTAAAGCTCCATGGGGTCTTTCCGTCCTGGCGCGGGTAACCAGCATCTTCACTGGTACTTCAATTTCACCGGATGCATTGTTGAGACAGCGCTCAAATCATTACGCCTTTCGTGCGGGTCGGAACTTACCCGACAAGGAATTTCGCTACCTTAGGACCGTTATAGTTACGGCCGCCGTTTACTGGGGCTTAAGTTCAAAGCTTCGGGACATTGTCCCTAACCTCTCCCCTTAACCTTCCAGCACCGGGCAGGCGTCAGCCCATATACCTCACCTTTCGGTTTCGCATAGACCTGTGTTTTTGCTAAACAGTTGCTTGAGCCTATTCTCTGCGGCCAGTTCGCACTGGCACCCCTTCTCCCGAAGTTACGGGGTCATTTTGCCGAGTTCCTTAACAATGCTTCTTCCGTCGGCCTTAGGATTCTCTCCTCATCTACCTGTGTCGGTTTACGGTACGGGTACCATATAAACAATAGCGGCTTTTCTTGACGCATGGCTCACGGACTTCCCTACTCTAATTCGGTACGCATCACGCCTTTGGATTGCAAGGGGGATTTGCCTCCCTTGCTCCTTCTTCGCTTGCACCGGCTTTTCCATTTCCGGCTCCCGCTCTCCACACGTGTCCCCACAGTTCTGTTATACGGCAGTACAGGAATCTCAACCTGTTGTCCATCGACTACGTCTTTCGACCTCGCCTTAGGTCCCGACTTACCCAGGGCAGATCAGCTTTACCCTGGAAACCTTAGATATTCGGCCGGAAGGATTCCCACCTTCCTCTCGCTACTCATTCCGGCATTCTCTCTTCTTAACAATCCACAGCTCCTTCCGGTACTGCTTCATCTCGTTAACAATGCTCCTCTACCAATTGACATTCATCAATTCCTGAGCTTCGGTGGCGTGTTTTAGCCCCGGACATTTTCGGCGCAGGACCTCTCGACCAGTGAGCTATTACGCACTCTTTTAATGTATGGCTGCTTCTGAGCCAACATCCTGGTTGTCTTTGAAATCCCACATCCTTTTCCACTTAACACGCACTTTGGGACCTTAGCTGCAGGTCTGGGCTCTTTCCCTTTCGACTACCCAACTTATCTCGTGCAGTCTGACTCCCGGTCATCATCTCTATGGCATTCGGAGTTTGATATTCTTCGGTAAGCTTTGACGCCCCCTAGGAAATTCAGTGCTCTACCTCCATGAGACTAAACCGAGGCTAGCCCTAAAGCTATTTCGAGGAGAACCAGCTATCTCCGGGTTCGATTGGAATTTCTCCCCTACCCACACCTCATCGCCACCCTTTTCAACGGATGTGCGTTCGGCCCTCCATCGCCTTTTACGGCGGCTTCAGCCTGGACATGGGTAGATCACCCGGTTTCGGGTCTGCCTGGTCTGACTCTGGCCCTATTAAGACTTGGTTTCCCTTCGGCTCCGGACTTTATGTCCTTAACCTCGCCAGACCCGGCAACTCGCCGGACCGTTCTACAAAAAGTACGCGGTTGACCTCTTAAGGGTCTTCCACAGCTTGTAAACACAGGGTTTCAGGTTCTCTTTCACTCCCCTCCCGGGGTCCTTTTCACCTTTCCTTCACAGTACTATGCGCTATCGGTCACTAAGGAGTATTTAGGCTTACGGGGTGGTCCCCGCTCGTTCCCACAAGGTTCCACGTGTCTCGTGGTACTCTGGATACCGCCTTGTCAGCTCATCTTTCATGTACGGGGCTTTCACCCTCT
>CAJTIM010000023.1 GCA_910576325.1 Clostridia bacterium | reverse complement strand
ACCGTTATGGAATATTTCCACATCACAGAACAGCAGCTGGAGGAATTCACCGCCAGCTTTATTCAGCGGCTGCCAAAGTACATGCAAAAAGCATTGGAGTGCGGTTCAGCGGCTGCCTGAGCGCTATTTTGTGAGCTAAAGTATTGATTTTTCAAGGAGCAAATCCCATTTTTAATGTGGGAAGTTTGAGTTATAGTCTATTACCGCTGTTGACTGTTCTAAACGGGTATTTTACTGATTATATTCGGCATAAAACGAATAATATGCTATACCACCATACCCATTATCAGCATCCCATTCAGCTTTAATCTCATAGATATGTCCATCCGGCTTCAACATGATTCCGTTTCCGTCAATATCCACATTCTCGCTCTCTGCGTCTAAATTACCAAGATTTTTATCACTCCAACACTGTACGCTTAATATTCTGTCGGGTTTTTCAGTAAAATTTAAAACAGCAACTTGTTCAGCGGTCTCAAATTTGACGAGTAAATCCTCACAGTCCAATGGATGTGCACTGTCGGCATCGAATGATGTGGCTGTGCCATCGGCATTCATCTTTTGCCAAGAAAAAATACCTAACAGGGTGTCGATAGAGGTATTATCGCTTATAACAGCTAATGCGGGTGGTTCTTCCAAAATTATATTGGCATTTTCTTCGTTCAGTAATCTGTTTGCATAACTGTTAAGCGCCTCACATGGCTCATATTTGGTCTTATAACCAATGCCGTCAATCACAAGAAACGGATTATACGCCATGATGCTTGTCTGCGTTCCATCCGTCATGTTTAATGTAAAGATAACACCTTGTCCGCTATACTCTTTGTAAGAATTATCCTCATTATAGATAACGACATCTTTCAAATATTCAACCAGTTCCTTTTTCTCTATAATTTGAACCGTCTTATCTGGTGGTGCCAGCCGTACGGTTGCCGATACGATTTGAGACGGATCCAAATTCTTGTACGGTTTTTTTCCTCTACCAATAAATAATGCTGTCCCCACAACACATAGAATCAATATGCACAAACAAACAATACTGCATAATTTCTTTTTCATAGTTATAATCCTCCCAAAAATGTATTTTATATTATACATTACCCAAGTGTATATTTCAATGCAGGGTAAATAATCGGGATGTATTTTTATACATTAAAAATATATATTTATAGGCTCGTTTTCAGCGGGTACACAATTTCGAAAAGGGAGAAATTTTTATATACTATAGCATAGGCTGATTTTATCTGCAATGGAATTTATCATTATGAGGGTCACTTGAGGGTTATCCACGAGAGGTAATTTTTTATAGCTTTGCATGTAAGAAATGGATGGCGAGTGAAGCGGGGCTTTGGATTGCTGTTTTGCAGTTATGTTGTGTGGGCATTGAGGGGGGAGCATAAAGGGGAGTATAGAGGGGAGTGTAGAAGCTCTGGTATGTTACTGTTATTGGTGGTTGTGTGAACAGTAAGCTGTATTATCGTGATATGGAGTTCAGAAAGTTTGAGGGGTTATTTTGCAGAGGTTCTGTTTCTTTATGATTCTTTGCTAGAGTTATTTTGCTAGAGTTATAAAATTCGTGCTTGCTTTTTGGGAGTTTATATGTTATAAATATAACTGTTATATTTATAACTGATTGAACGGTTGATTTTGTACATTGAATAGTAAAGAATGTAAGAATTGGATCATATGTTTTGACCTCAATATATATCAATCAGTTAAGCTTACGAAGATTATCGGTGCGGAGGAGAGATACCTGAAGAGAGGGAGGTTTTGACCAAGTATTCATAAGCTTTTGGGTCTTAATTTCATCATGTGAAGGAGGGGGAATTGGAATATGGAAACAGGTTTGTTTATTTCCCATGTCAATCATTTTAAGAAGTTTTATGATCTTTCTTTTAAATCTCAGGCGAAGGCGTATGATCTTCAGATGATTGATATTCATATTCTTCTGTTTTTGAAAAATAATCCTGCTATTAATACGGCCAGGGATATTGTTACCAGCAGAGGATTGTCGAAGTCTAATGTTTCCAATGCGCTGGAGAAGCTGCGTATGCGGGGAATGGTAAGTCTTAGGGAGGATTCCGAGAATCGGAGAATCCAGCGGATTTTTCTGGAGCCGGAGGGAGTAAGTACGGCTTTGGAGCTGAAAAAAACACAGGTTTGGTGCTTTGAGAAGATGCTGGCAGGATTTTCGGAGGAGGAGCGGGAGCTTATGAACCGTAATTTTAAGCGGATTGATACAAATGTGGTGGCGGCTATCAAAGAGATGGAGAAGCGGATGTAGAGAGTGAGTGCTTAGGGATATGGGGGAGCTGGTAAAGCGGCAAAGGTGAAAAGGTGCACGAGGGGAACTTTTATGAGTACCCTTTTGAATGAAAGTTTGTCTCATTACAGGTGTGCCGAAGCGACTTTACCCTTTAGTGCCGTCGCGCAGCGACGTTTAAATGGTAAAGTCACAAAGGTGCACGAGAGGAACTTTTATGAAAGCCTTTTTGAATAAAAGTTCCTCTCATTACAGGTGTGCCGAAGTGACTTTACCCTTTAGTGCCGTCGCGCAGCGACTTTTATAGGAGAAGAAAAATGCTGTTAAAATTTTTTGTCTGCTTTTTTGCAGGTATGGGAGCAGGACTTGGGACGGGCTTTGCGGGTATGAGCGCGGCTGCGGCTATCAGTCCGATGCTGATTACATTTCTGAATATGGAGGCTTACCAGGCGGTGGGAATCGCACTGGCTAGTGATGTGCTTGCCAGTGCCGTTTCCGCCTGGACTTATGGAAGGAATAAAAACCTGGATATAAAAAATGGAGCGGTGATGATGGCCTCTGTGCTCTGCTTTACTTTGGTGGGCAGCTATGTGTCAAGCTTTGTGCCAAATAAGACGATGGGCGGATTTTCTATGTTTATGACTTTGATGATGGGAATTAAGTTTATTGTCCGTCCAGTGATGACTACAAGGGAGAGCAGTGAGCAGAGTGATCCGAAACAGCGCCTGATTCGTTCCGTGGTAAGCGGAATGGCTGTGGGCTTTATCTGCGGTTTTGTGGGAGCGGGAGGTGGCATGATGATGCTTCTGGTTCTGACAAGCCTTCTGGGTTATGATCTGAAAACGGCTGTGGGAACCAGTGTCTTTATTATGGCATTTACGGCATTTACCGGTTCGGTAAGCCATTTTGCCATTGGAGGAGTCGGGGATATGACATGTTTGGTGTTCTGCATACTCAGCACGCTTATCTGGGCCAGAATAGCGGCACGGTTTGCCAACAAAGCGGAGCCGGCGGTGCTGAACCGGGCTACGGGTGTGGTGCTTACGGTACTGGGAGTGGTGATGGTGGCTTTTCATTATCTGTGATTCAAGGGAAGATTCGGTATTTACTTGGGTGGGATTTTGAATATTTTTTAGGAAAAATATAAAAAGAGGCAGGAAAACCGGTGCTTTGAAATAGATATTGTGCATTATATTTTCGAATCCTTTGGCCGATAGTAAAATAGATATATTTGCAAAAGAAGAGGAAACGGCTGCGGCAGAAGGGGGACGAGGCAAAAGTGCAGGGAATCAACAGTATGAAAATGTCCGGAATACAGAGCGGGCAGATGCGGATTTCACCTATGGGAGATGCGGTGACGAAAAGACTTCAAAGTCAGATAGAAGAGGTGCAGCGTCAGATTCAGAATCTTGCTTCCAATGAGAATATGACAATGGAGCAGAAGCAGAAAAAGAAGCAGGAGCTTCAGGATAAGATCATGGATCTCCAGTCTCAGCTTCAGCAGCATTTGTCGGAACAGCGGCAGGAGCAGAAGGAAGAACAGACGAAGGCGGTGGAACAGAAGACCTACGACGAGACAGGGATGCAGACGGTGATCTCCTCAGATGCTGCGATGAAGCATGCGAAGACGCAGGAAGCTACGGCGAACCGTATGGAGAACCGGGCGTCCGTGCTGAAAAGCGAGATGGAGATGGATGCGGGAAGGGACCCGAATCGGGGGGCTATTGCGAGCAAGGTAAATGAGCTGGCAAAGGCAGAACAGGGTGCGGCCAATGCCCGTTCTGCTCAGATGCAGATTTTGGGAAAGACCAATCAGAATCTGGTTGATGATGATAAAGAAGATCAAGATCCGGAGCGTATGGAGGAGAAAGAGGCGGCGGAACAGAAGAAGGAAGAGATTTTGGGGTATACCAGTGACGGGAGGCCGGTGACGGAGGAAGAGGAAGCGCGGATTACGGCACGGGCTTAGGGATAAGGAAGAACATCTGCGATGATGTGTTTGTCCTCTGTTGGGATAGGATTAAATGAATTATAGAAAAGTTATACCTTACCGGATGAAGTCTACCGCTTTTGAAGGGGTATTCATTCATGGGGATTCGCAGGGTATAATTAATTGGAGTTTAGGCGGTATGCGTGAAAAAGCATACCGCCTAAATTAGAATGAAGCAGAAAATCAAGGCATCCTTGGAATACTGATTATTTTGAAAATTGTCCTATTGGGAAAAATCGTCTGATTATCAGGCAGTATATTAGCTGAACAGCTTATTGCTTTATTATTTCGCAGCATTTTGTCATTATTGTATGCAAAAGTTTCTTTAAGGGATTATGGCAGAAGTTCCGCCGTTTTTCACCCATTTTCCCCCTTGACATAAGATAAATGGAGATAAAATATGAAAGGAGCCTCTTATGGCAGACTGTAATATGCAATCCATGCAAAGGCCGAGACCCGGAAGCTGCTCCGCAGATCAGCTCCTGGGGATGTCTCTGGCGATTGCCTATGTGCCCTGGCAGCACTGGAATGAGACTTATCAGTTGGATAAAGCAATGCAAGTCGGAACGATCTTCCCGGAGCTTGATAAACCATTTCTTGGAAAGCGAGGTGCATGCAGATGATGAATAACGGATCTTTTGGACAGTTCCAGAGAGGAAACTCCTGTAACCAGGGAAGAGGCCAGAGCTCCTGCGTTCAGCCGCAGCCCCGGGGAACCGTACCTTGCAATCAGCCGCAGTCCCGGCCTATGCCCTCCTGCAATCAGCCGCAGCCTCGGCCGTCGGCGCCCTGCAATCAGCCAAAGCCCTGTCCGCCGCCGACATGTGTTCAGCCGCAGCCCCGGCCAACGCCGCCTTGCAACCAGCCAAAACCTTGTCCGCCGCCGTCTTGCGTTCAGCCGCAGCCCCGGCCAACGCCGCCTTGCAACCAGCCGAAGCCTTGTCCGCCGCCGACCTGTGTTCAGCCGCAGCCCCGGCCTGTGCCGCCCTGTAATCAGCCTCAGGGCCGCCCTGTGGGTCCCTCCTGCCCCTGCAGTGAGATGAATCGGGAACAGCTGCTTCATTGGATTTCCCTCACAAAATTTGCCTGTGTTGACAGTGCTCTTTATCTGGATACGCATCCCTGTGATATGGAAGCGATTGAATATTTTAAGGAACATGTGGAGTTCTACAATGAGGCATTGGCGGAATATTCAAAATCCTATGGCCCGCTCACCCTTGCGCACGCCCATCACTGTGATACCTATTGGGATTGGGTAAATCAGCCGTGGCCGTGGCAATAGAAAGGAGGGAAATGATCAGTTATGTTTAATTATGAAAAACGTTTGGAATATCCAATTCACATTAAGGAGACAAATCCGAAGCTGGCTAAGGCTATCATAACACAATACGGCGGACCTAACGGCGAACTTGGAGCGTCCATGCGGTATCTGTCACAGCGGTATACCATGCCTTATAAAGAGTGCATGGCTTTGCTTACGGACATCGGCACGGAGGAGTTGGGACATTTTGAGATGATCGCCACGATTGTGCATCAGCTTACCAGAAATATGACTATGGAGGAATTGAAAGCCTCCGGTTTTGATGCTTATTATGTGGATCATACATTGGGACTGTGGCCCCAAGCCGCTTCCGGAACGCCTTTTTCAGCGGCGATGTTCCAGTCAGTGGGAGATCCCATTACAGATTTGACGGAGGATATGGCAGCAGAGGAAAAAGCCCGCACCACCTACGACAATATTCTGCGTCTGTCAGTAGACTCCCCGGACGTAACCGACGCCATCCGCTTCCTTCGTGCCAGAGAAGTTGTGCATTTCCAGCGCTTCGGTGAAGCCCTCCGCATTGTCCAGGATCATTTAGACGAAAGAAACTTCTACGCCTTCAACCCGGCCTTCGACACCAACGGCGGAAAGCCTGGCTGTAAGTAAAAACCATTCCATAAAATGCAGTAAGCCGGATACGCAATAAAGGACATAATAAGAGACCGGAACAAATACCGGTGACCGGTTTACTGTCAATAGGAATAAATAACCGGGAGCGTCGCAAGGCATAATTCATTTTGCGGCGCTTCCGTAATTCCGCCCGGTGATTTCAGCGGAAAGTAAGATATAGCCGTGAAAAAATTTGAGAAACCGGAAGGTGCGAAGGTATCCGGGACAGATACCGCACCTTCCCCAAATACGAGAGTTACCTATACTTATAATCAGAATAAAGAAAATAAAACACAATGAGAGAAAGAAACTGGGAAACCGTGGGCTGTTTCCGAAGACTTTCGGAAGACAAATCAGACAGAATCTTGGAATGGCTGTCCCAGGAGATTCGGACCACTGTGCGTATGTTGCGTTCCACACTTCCGGCTGAAGTCCGGAAATTCTTTGCCACATCCGGATACAGGGATTTGGTGATGGAGATCAACCGCTCCGGTTCTTTCATACAAAGGGCCACTGCGTAGGCAGCCTGGTAAAATCCGAGATAGTTCGGGGTAATACCGAGAAGCAGAAAAAAACGGTAGATTTCAGAGAAATTTTGTTCGGAACTCAAATTCATTTGTATATCCATGATACTCCCTCCTTTCTCTTTATTTTATTCCGTATATTTTTGAAAATAAAGGATAATATAACGACTTTTTGGCAAGATAAAATATATTTTACGGCTCAAAAATATATTTAAAGAAATAAAAAGTAGATTTAAGATATAATACGACAGAATCTGATATTATTTTCGCATTGAAAGGCGGCAGCGCATAGGCGGAATGGTACGAAGAGAATCTTAAAAGGATAATTTCCGGGTTTTATAAATAAAAGGCCGGTTCCTTCCCTGACGGCCAGCACTGATACCCATTGATCCGGGGAGCTTCAAAGTCTAACAGAGGAATGACAGTCAGAGATCGTTCGTCCAGATAAGGTTTTACCAGTCCGGAAGGCAGGAAGCTACATCCGATTCCTTCCAGCAGATAGGAAATCAGCTTCGTGCTGTTATCAATTTCAAAGGGGAACTGGTAAAAGGGCGGGAAAAGTTCCCGGATAAACTGTCCCACCTCCTGAAGAGCAAAATTGCAGAAGAGATAAGTCAGTTGGGAAAGCTCTTCCTTGCAGATGCCATTCCGGTAACGGATATGCTTTTGGGAGGTGACAAGCACAAGCTCATCGGTCCGGAATCTGCGGCAGCAGAAGCCGGACCGGGACAGAGGCTCATAGGTAAAGGTCAGATCCAGAAGACCGTCCTGGAGCATCTGCAGGAGATTGACGGAATGGCTGATGGTTACATTCAGGGCATAGTCCGTATTTTCCTTCATCATCTGTGTCAGAACGGGAGCCAGATAACATTCATAGAGAGTGTTGGTGGTTCCGATGCGCAGGGAAGCGCGGGAAAATGCCTGGGAGTTTATTTCACGGATGGACATTTCCTCCAGATCCACAATACGCTTTGCATAATCCTGCAACAGAATTCCCTCCCGGGTAAGGGAAATATTTTTTTTGCTGCGGATAAAAAGCTGTTTTCCCACCTCCTTTTCCAGCTCCGCAATCCGATTCGTGACCGTGGACTGGGCAACGTAGAGAAGACTGGCCGTCTGGGTGAAGTTCTTTACATTGGCAAGAGTGAGAAAGGTTCGTAGATTTTGAGTGTCCATGGGGGCTCCTTTTCGGGTATCGGCCGCAGAATGAATCCATATCATCATGGTGCGGGGCAAAAGGTCATTGTATTAAGTACGAAAATCAGGTGAAGCTTTGATATATAAATTTAAAAATCGAATTATTATAATCAAAATTATTCGTTATACAAATGATAAGCTTTGCGGTTATAATAGTCAAGAGCAGGAAAGAGAATATTTTTTTATTTACATTTGGAATTGCTTTTGTTATAAATAAAGCGCGGATTGATTGTAAGAAAATGAAAACAGAAGGAGTATATACGGATGAAAAAGGAACCATTTGTGACACTGGAACAGTTAAAGGAGATTATAAAGACCTACCCGACGCCTTTCTATCTCTATGATGAGAAGGGGATTCGGGAAAATGCCCGGGCTTTGAAGGAAGCATTTGCCTGGAATCCGGGATATAGGGAATATTTTGCGGTGAAGGCCACGCCTAACCCCTATTTAATTGAGATTTTGAAAGATTACGGCTGCGGCTGCGACTGTTCCTCCATGACGGAGCTGATGCTGTCCGACGCCATTGGCGTTAGGGGAGAGGATATTATGTTTTCCTCCAATGACACGCCGGCGGAGGAATTTGTCTATGCGGACAAGCTGGGGGCGATTATCAATCTGGACGATTATACCCACATTGATTTTCTGGAGCAGACCCTTGGATATATTCCGGAAACCATCAGCTGCCGTTACAATCCCGGCGGCGTGTTCCGGATCAGCAACGATATTATGGACAATCCCGGAGATTCCAAATACGGCATGACAAAGGAGCAGCTTTTTGACGCTTACCGGGTTCTGAAGGAAAAAGGGGCGAAGCGCTTTGGGCTTCACGCATTTCTGGCAAGCAATACGGTGACGAATGAATATTATCCTATGCTGGCCAAGGTGCTCTTTGAAGTGGCCGCGGAGCTTAAGAAGGAGACAGGAGCGGACATCCGGTTTATCAATCTTTCCGGAGGCATAGGGATTCCCTACCGCCCGGATCAGGAGGTAAATGATATCTGTGCCATCGGCGAGGGCGTGCGGAAGGTATACGAAGAGGTGTTGGTTCCGGCAGGCATGGGAGATGTGGCCATTTACACGGAGCTTGGCCGCTTTATGATGGGACCCTACGGCTGCCTTGTGACAAAGGCAATTCATGAGAAGCATACTCATAAAGAATATATCGGCTGCGACGCCTGCGCGGTGAACCTTATGCGTCCCGCTATGTATGGAGCTTATCATCATATTACGGTGATGGGAAAGGAAAATGAGCCGTTGGATCATGTGTACGATGTAACGGGTTCCCTTTGTGAGAATAACGATAAATTTGCCATTGACCGGGAGCTGCCGAAGATCGACAAAGGCGATCTGCTGGTGATTCACGACACAGGAGCACACGGCTTTGCTATGGGATACAATTATAACGGGAAGCTGAAATCCGCAGAGCTGCTCTTAAAGGAAGACGGCAGCGTGCAGCTTATCCGCAGAGCGGAGACGCCGAAGGATTACTTCGCCACCTTTGACTGCTTTGATATTCTAAAGGATCTGGTGTAGGTGTTTTCATTTTAAAGAAATATTAATAATTGCAGCTTCAGCAATATGCTATACTAATGGAAAACAGCTATGTGCAACAGTAATATCCTTCACAATGCTCAAATTAATTTCATAAAGGAGTATTGAGAAGAATATTACGGAACTGGAACGGAGGAAATAAGTTGTTTACCATATTAATAGGAATCCTGATGCTGATGATCTTTTGGAAGCTTTTGAAATTTGCGCTCAAGGCGTCCTGGGGGCTTGTGAAAATTCTGTTTACCATTGTGTTCCTGCCCCTGGTTCTGGTGGGGCTGATTCTCGCCGGTCTTGCCGCCTTTGCGGTTCCGGTGCTTCTTATACTGGGCGGATATGCCATGCTATGTTCAAAGAAATTGTAATAAAAAGCGGTTGCGGGAATCTGAAATATTCCGGCAGCCGCTTTTTCATTGGCGGTTGCTTCCATATTTTTTCTATAAAAATATCTTCACACTTCACTATATCGGATACATCTCTTCACCCAGATAAAAATATTCCGGGTCAACGGCGCAATGTTTGAAATCGGTATCCTCAGGAAGGTTGTCCAGGAAAACCTCTATGTCTCCCGTGCTGCGGGACATGCGCAGAATACGGCTGTCTCCGCGAATATAGAGCCAGGCCCGATCGTAGGTGAGAAGCGAATAGAACTCGTAAGTGTCTTCCGGATACAGGAGCGGCAGGGACTCTTTTTGATAAAAAGAGTAGTAATGCATGACGCTGCGCTCCGTTCCGTCTCCGAAATAATAAAGACCGGCAGGCGTAACGGCAAGAATCATACAGGCATCAAATAAAGGCTGCTCTTCTCCGGCGGAATTAGTGAGATAAAAGTGGCTAAATAATTCATCGCGATAGCGGGTTGTAAGGTAATATCCGTTCAGCATGGAAGCGCACAGCGGAGTGGGGATGACCTCCCGTGCCATTTCCGGCGTATCAGGAGACATTACAGTCAGGCGCCCGCTAAAAGAATATCCGTATTTATCTTCCTCCCGGGAATATGCGTTTTGTCCGGCACAGAGAAAATCAGGAGAGGCTTCCTCCATTTTTTCCCCGGGCATTCCCTGCTCGTCCAATGGATAGACATCATAACGAAGGGCCATGAAACGGGTATAGCCAATATACAGGTTACCGTCATAGACAGCAAAAATGTAAGGCAGGTCCTCAATCATATCTCCGATTTTTTTACATTCCAAAGTATTAAGATTTAACTGCCACAGGGTCTGACGAACAAACACGGCGTCCGGCGGTTCCCCCTCCCGGTCCAGGGTAAAATAAAGATAATCCTTATAATAATCAAGACTATGGTTATACGACATGTCTCCGTGATAAAGAAGCTCCCAATCTTCACTGCCGGCAGCCCGGCGGTAAATGCCATCGGAAAAAATACGGTAAGTGAAGCCGTTTTCATAAACGATATAGCGATTTTTATAGTGATGATACCAGACCGCAGGATCGCTTTCATCAATAGCGCTTGTAATATCCTCCAGCATATCAGTCAGGCTCATAGGCTCTGGCGGGATAGCTTCCTCTTCGGGAGCAGAGCCTGGGACTTCGCTCAGAATTGCCTCCTCCGTGCCAAAGCTTTGGGCGTCCTTTGCTGTTTCTGTTTCTTTTTTTCCGCAGCCGCCCAGCAAAAACAGGAAACACAGCAGAAGATAACAATACTTTTTCATCCTTACACGCTCCGTAAAAAATAAATCCCAATCGTCCATAAATACAGATTCAATGGGCTGGGCAGGCGTCCTCCTGCTCAGGAAGAGCAGACATGCAGTCGTCACAGACAGCGTTTCTGTATTCCTTAGGCGAGCAGTCATAAAACCGCCGAAACATCTTGGAAAAATGGCTGGGACTGTCAAAGCCGCATAAAAGGGCAATCTGGGAAATACTTGTCCCGCGTTCCTTCAAAAGCAGATCCGCCCCCTGCATCACCCTGTATTTCAAAAGATACTGCATGGGGGAAAGCTGAATATTTCTCTTAAAACAGCGCAGGGCTTCCCGTTCTCCGATATCCGCGGCTCTGGCGATATCCGGCAGCGTGACAGGCTCAGGAAAATGAGTGTGTATGTATTCCAGCATATTCCGGATGCGGATCTGGTCCGGATTCGGCCCTGCCGTTTTCTGCGAGGCTTCCGGTTTAAAATGCTGATACAGAAAATAGCAGATCTGAGAAAGGGCCGCCCTGACGGTAAATTCAAAGCCCGGCGTATCCTGAGACAAGGCTTCAAAAGCCTGCCGGAAGCAGGAGATTTCCGCCGGATGCTCCTGCCCCTTAAGCACAAAGCCGTCAAAGGGTGTGTGAGCCGAAAGGGGAGACAGATACTTGATTGCAAAGGCGGAATCGCTGCTCCCTGTTATAAGTCTTGGATGAAACACAAGCGATTGAAGTTCATACTCCGGTGCGGCAACAGCTCCGTGGAGCACATTGGAATTGACCGCGATACAGTCCCCCTGTGTGAGCGGAAAGCTCTTCGCAGGAATCTGGAACTTGAGGGCGCCGCTTACCACATAAGCGATTTCCCATTCTTCATGCCAGTGCCAGGGGATCACATGCTCCGGTCTGTCCGAATAGAGCCGTTGATAGGCGGCGCAGGGAAAGCTGGCGGTTCCGTGGGGATACAATTGCTTTTTTTCATGATCCAGATTCAGATTGCAGACATAAAGTCCCATAGAGGCGCCTCCGATTGGTCGGTTTTATTATATTATACGTCGTAAATTACATTGCATCAAGCTATAAATGACGGTATTCTTATAAATAAAATACGGTATGCGCTAAGAAAGGATAAACAAAATGAGACAAAACGCACTTTCCCTTCAAAGCTCCGTGGTGGGCAGAGCAAACCTTCGCACTTACATACAGGCGGCAAAGGCAGCAGGCTTTGACTGCATTGAACCTACCAAGATTCAATTGGATTATTTTTTTCAGGCAGGCTATAAGGCTGCGGATATCCATGAGCTTCTCGGAAACTTGGAGATTTCTTCCGTGGGCTGGCTTTCCGATATTGAGCGGCGGGGCGGTGATGAAATATCTCTGCTTCGGGAGGCGGAGAAGCTGTTTGAGACGGCCTCCCGGGTGGGGAGCCATGCGGTAGAGCTTATCAACGGGCCTGTGGACTGGCATGCAGTAGACTGCTTTCGGCGCGGAGTTCCCTATAAAGGATATATGGGCCTGCTAGGCTATCCCCAAAAAGAACAGTATCAAGTTATGGTAAAAAACTTGAGGACGTTGGCTGATTTGGCTGTTCAGTTTGACCTGGAGCTGTTTTTTGAACCTTTGTGCTGGACGCCGATTCCCTCACTGAAGGAGGCGATTCCGATTGTGGAGGAAGCAGGGCGGGAGAATTTGAAGATTGTCGTGGATTTTTATCACAATTACATTGCGGGACTTGACGCGGAGTTTCTTTCCAAAATCAACAAAGACTTAATCCTGGGCGTACACATCTGCAATTCCGGAGAGCCGGACGAGCGGGTTCCCTGTGAAGAGATCTTCCGTGACGTGGCTTTCTATGAGGGCGCCGTTCCAATCAAAGAATGGGTGGATGCCATAAAGTCCACAGGCTTCCGGGGGTGGTGGGCCTATGAAACATTTTCTAAACGGGAAGCAGAGGAAGAAATATATACATTTACAAAATTCGTATACCAAGAGCTGGAAAAGCTTGTAAGAGGATAAGCGACTTTATCCTTTAGTGCTGTCGCGCAGCGACATAAAATAGTCCAGCTAAGAAATGTCAAGCGATTTAGATAAATTTTTTGCCGGACGGTAAAGTCGCAAAGACACACGAGAGGAACTTTTATAAGTGCCCTTTCGAATAACAGTTCCTCTCATTGCAGGTGCGTCGAAGCGGCTTTACCCTTTAGTGCCGTCGCGCAGCGACTTTTATAGTCCGGCTAAGAAATGTCAAGTGTTTTTGAAAATAATTTCTGCTGGACGGTAAAGTCGCAAAGACGCACGAGAGGAACTTTCATGAGTGCCCTTTCGAATGAAAGTTTCTCTCATTACAGGTGCGTCGAAGTGACTTTACCCTTTAGTGCCGTCGCGCAGCGACTTTTATAGGAGGTTATTTCATGATTGATCTACACATGCACAGCAACTACAGCGATGACGGAACCTATACGCCTTTGGAGCTTGTAAAACAGTGCGCATCCAAAGGCGTGCGGCTTATGGCAATCACGGATCACAACTGCGCCAAAGCCAATGAGGAGGCAAAGAAAGCCGCAAAGGAGCAGGGAATACATTACATTCCGGGAATTGAGATTGACTGCGCCTATGAGGGCGCCAATTTTCATATGCTGGGATACCGCATAGACTACCGCGCCTCGGACTTTGCAGGGATTGAGGAAAATATCAGATCCCAGGTTCGGGAAGCGTCTCTAATCATGCTTGCCAAGACAAAAGAGCTTGGCTTTGAAGTGACGGCGGAGGAGATGACGGAGCTTTCCAAAGACAGCCGCTGGCCGGATTCCTGGACCGGAGAAATGTTTGCGGAGGTACTTTTGGAAAAGCCGGAATACGCGGACCATCCCATGCTTCTTCCTTACCGGGAGGGCGGCAGCCGGGCGGACAATGCTCTTGTGAATTTTTACTGGGATTTTTATTCTCAGGGAAAGCCATGCCATGCCGGGATCAAAATTCCGGATATGAAAACGATTGTTGATATCATCCATCAAAACCACGGCCTTGCGGTTCTGGCACACCCCTGTGTCAATTTAGAGGGAAAGGAGCAGCTTCTTAAGGGAATCGTGTCCCTTGGAATAGACGGAATGGAAGCCTTCAGCAGCTATCATACCCCGGAGCAGGCACTGGAACGCATGGAGCAGGCGAAAGCATACGGTTTGTTCTATACCTGCGGAAGCGACTTCCACGGAAAGACGAAGCCGTCCATTTCCTTAGGAGGACATGGGTGCGGGGTGTCGCAGGAAGAGCTGGAACAAGAGCTTGGACGTCTGCTTGAGAGAGCAAAGTGAGCATAAATTTCCCAAAACCCAGCCTTGACGCTTCTTCCCCTGGCGAAGTATAATAAGCAAGTGCTCTAAGCACATGATTCGGCGTTATGGATATAATGCCGTACCGGAATAAGATAGAAGCAAGGCGCAAAGCAGGCGTCAAGGAGGATTATGAGAAGAAGAAAGACAAAGATTATTTGTACCTTAGGCCCGGCCTCCGAGTCGGAGCAGATGATCCGGGAGCTGATGCTGGCCGGAATGAACGTGGCAAGACTGAACTTTTCCCACGGAACCCATGAGGAGCAGAAGGGGAAAATCGAACTGGTAAAAAAGGTGCGGGAGGAATTGAAGCTTCCCGTTGCGATGCTTTTAGACACCAAAGGCCCGGAGATCCGTACCCGCGATGTGGAGGGCGGCAAGATAGAGCTGAAAAAGGGCCAGAGCTTTGTACTGACGACCGAGGAGGTATTGGGAAACGAGGGGATTGTGTCTATCACCTACCGGGATCTGGTCAAAGATGTGGAGGTGGGAGACGCCATTCTCATTGATGACGGACTTATTGAGCTGCGAGTCAATCAGGTGACGGAAAAGGATATTTACTGCACCGTGAAAAACGGCGGCTTCATTTCCAATAAAAAGGGTATCAATGTGCCCGGAGTCAATCTGAATATGCCTTTTATCAGCGAAAAGGACTATGATGATATTATTTTCGGAATCGAGGAGGGCTTTGACTTTATTGCGGCCTCCTTTACCAGAAGCGCTGAGGATATTCTGGAGATTCGTAAGATTCTCGATGAGCGGAACTGCGATCACATCAAGATCATAGCCAAGATTGAAAATCTCCAGGGAGTGGAAAATATTGACGAGATCCTCCGCGTATCCGACGGCATTATGATTGCCAGAGGCGATATGGGTGTGGAGATTCCTCTGGAGGAAGTGCCGGTGATCCAGAAAAAGCTGATTTTAAAGAGCCTGGAGATTGGAAAGCCGGTGATTACGGCTACCCAGATGCTGGATTCCATGATGAAGAATCCGCGTCCCACCCGGGCGGAGACAAGCGACGTATCCAACGCCATTTACCAGGGCACAGGTGCGATTATGCTCTCCGGCGAGACAGCCTCCGGCCAGTATCCCGTAGAGGCGCTTAAGACGATGGACCGGATAGCCATCCGTACCGAGGAGGACATTGATTATGATTACCGCTTCAAACGGCGGAGCATTATGGATAAGCCGGATATCACCAACGCCGTATCCCATGCCACGTGTACTACGGCGGCGGATCTGAAGGCGGCGGCCATTATCACCGTGTCAAAATCAGGCCGTACCGTGGGCATGATTTCCCGCTACCGTCCAAGCTGTACCATTATCGGGTGCTGTATGGACGATTATGTGTGCCGCCAGCTAAATCTTTACTGGGGCGTGGAGCCTCTCTTGCTGGAGCGGGAGGACAACGCGGAGACGCTCTTTAACCGGGCGGTGGAGGCTGCGGAACAGGCGAAGCTGGTAATGCGCGGAGATCTGACGGTGCTGACTGCCGGCGTGCCCCTTGGCATTACGGGAACCACCAATCTTATCAAGGTTCAGGTGGCCGGTCAGATTCTTGTTACGGGCCAGGGAATTACCAGGAAAAAAGTCTGCGGCCCCCTGTGCGTGGCAAGGGATGCCAAGGAGCTGAAAAAGCTCTACCATGCAGGCGATATTATCGTGGTGCCGGAGACAGCCAATGAGATGCTTCCGGAGCTTAAGACCGCTTCGGCTCTGGTAACCGAGCGGGAGGGAAGCAATTCCCACGGCGCCATAGTGGGCCTGACCCTGGATATTCCGGTGATTGTAGGCGCGGAGCATGCGGTGGATATTCTGAAAAACGGAGCCGTAGTGACCGTGGATGCGGAAACCGGGGCGGTATCCGGCAGTCATTAAAACAGCAATACTCTTTCCATTGTCTGCGCACTGGGAAGGGGATTGTGGAATTGGAAAAAGAATAAAACTGAAAACAGTATATCCCCAAGAAGCACCTAGATGGATTTCCGGGCGCATGTATTTGGCGACCGGAAATGCATCTCCGATATTTGCGTGCTGAATGGGGATATACGGAACTGGAATAGGAGAAAGATCATGGCGGAAATGACACCCATGATGCAGCAGTACCTAAAGACAAAAGAGCAGCACAAGGACTGTATCTTATTTTATCGCCTGGGCGATTTTTACGAAATGTTTTTTGACGATGCCCTCACCGTGTCGAAGGAGCTGGAACTGACCCTCACCGGAAAGAGCTGCGGCCTGGAGGAACGCGCACCCATGTGCGGCGTTCCTTATCATGCTGTGGAGGGATATCTGAACCGCCTGGTTTGTAAGGGCTATAAGGTAGCCATCTGCGAACAGGTGGAGGACCCCAAGACAGCAAAGGGACTGGTGGCCCGCGACGTAGTGCGGATTGTAACCCCGGGCACCAACTTAAACACGGCGGATGAGACGAAAAACAATTATCTGATGTGCATCGTCTACCTTTCGGATCGTTACGGCATTTCCACGGCAGATATTACAACCGGGGACTATTTTGTGACCGAGGTGGATTCCGAGCGTAAGCTTTTGGATGAGATCAACAAATTCACCCCCTCGGAAATCGTGTGCAACGAGGCATTTACCATGAGCGGCGCGGATCTGGATGATCTGAAGTTCCGCCTGGGCATTGCCCTGTACCCTCTGGAATCCTGGTATTTTGACGATGAGCTATGCCGGCGGACTCTTCTGGAGCATTTTCAGGTGTCGGATCTGGCCGGGCTGGGCCTGCGGGACTTAAGCTGCGGAACCATTGCGGCGGGAACCCTTCTCAAATATCTTTACGAGACCCAGAAAAATTCCTTATCGCACATGACGCGTCTGCAGCCCTATGCCATTGGAAAATACATGATTATCGACAGCTCCAGCCGCAGGAATCTGGAGCTTGTGGAAACCCTGCGGGAAAAGCAGAAACGAGGCTCCCTTCTGTGGGTGCTCGACAAAACAAAAACTGCTATGGGCGCCAGAACCCTGCGGACAATGGTGGAACAGCCCCTGATTGATCGGGGCGAGATTGAGAGCCGCCATGAGGCCATAGCGGAGCTGAACGCCCACGCCATCACCCGGGAGGAGCTTCGTGAGTATCTCAATCCCATTTACGATCTGGAGCGTCTCATCGGGCGCATCAGCTACCAGACGGCAAATCCCAGAGATTTGACCGCCTTTTGCTCTTCCCTGGAAATGCTGCCTCATATCAAAACGCTGATGGGAGATTTTCAGTCCCCGCTTCTTCGGACGCTCTGCGAGGAATTGGATGTGCTGTCCGATCTCCAGGCTATGATTGCCCGGACCATCCGGGAGGACCCGCCTGTTTCCGTCCGGGACGGCGATATTATCCGGGACGGCTGCAGCGAGGACGTGGACCGCTATCGGAAGGCTAAGACCGAGGGCAAGAGCTGGCTGGCAAAGGTGGAGGCACAAGAGCGGGAAAAGACAGGCATCAAGAACCTGAGAATCAAATTCAACAAGGTATTCGGCTATTACCTGGAGGTGACTAATTCCTACAAGGATATGGTGCCTGATTACTATATGCGCAAGCAGACCCTGACCAATGCGGAGCGCTACATTACGCCGGAGCTTAAGGAGCTGGAGGACACCATCCTGGGCGCGGAGGAAAAGCTTACCGCCCTGGAATACAGCCTTTTTGTGGAGCTTCGGGAGGCAATCGCATCCCAGGTTCTTCGGATTCAGAGGACGGCAAAGGCCGTGGCTCAGATAGATGTGTTTGCTTCCCTTGCTTTTGTGGCGGAGCGCAGCGGTTTTGTGCGCCCGAAGATGAATGACAGGGGTGTTATCGACATCAAGGGCGGCCGCCATCCGGTGGTGGAGAAAATGATTGAGCACGATATGTTCATCCCCAACGACACCTACCTGGACAACGGCAGCAGGAGAATTTCCGTTATCACCGGCCCTAATATGGCGGGAAAATCCACCTATATGCGTCAGACGGCCCTCATTGTGCTGATGGCTCAGATTGGAAGCTTTGTGCCGGCGGACAGCGCTAAGATCGGGATTGTGGATCGGATCTTTACCCGTGTAGGGGCCTCGGATGATCTGGCTTCCGGGCAGAGTACCTTTATGGTAGAAATGACCGAGGTGGCCAACATCCTCCGCAATGCCACGGCAAGCAGCCTTTTGATTCTGGACGAGATAGGCCGGGGAACCAGTACCTTTGACGGACTGGCCATTGCCTGGGCGGTGATTGAGTATATCAGCAATCCCCGGATTTTAGGGGCTAAGACCTTGTTTGCTACTCATTATCATGAGCTGACGGAACTGGAGGGTTCTCTGGCCGGGGTGAACAATTACTGTATTGCCGTGAAGGAAAAGGGCGATGATATTGTGTTCCTCCGCAAGATTATCAAGGGCGGTGCGGACAAGAGCTACGGTATCCAGGTGGCGAAGCTGGCCGGCGTGCCGGAGCCGGTGATTGCCCGGGCGAAGGAGCTGGTGGAGGATTTGGTCCAGGCGGATATTTCCTTAAAGCCCAAGGCGGTTCCTGTGGAAATGGAGATGGAGCAGATCTCTCTCTTCGATACGGTGAAGGATGATGATATTATTACGGAGCTTCGGGATATGGATCTGAGCAATATGACGCCCCTTGATGCTCTTAACACCATGTATCGGCTGCAGAATAAGATTAAGAACCGGTGGTAGAAGCGCCTTTTTTGCAGGGCATATGCTCAATAAACAAAGGGATATTGGGATTAAGTATTTGGAAGAAAAGTGTTTGACAGGGAGCAAAAACAGACATGGGAAAAATAGCGGTACTGGATCAGCAGACCATTGATAAAATAGCGGCAGGAGAGGTTATTGAGCGGCCCTCCTCCGTAGTAAAAGAGCTTGTGGAAAATGCCATCGATGCGGGAGCTACCGCCGTGGCCGTGGAGATACGCGACGGGGGAATCTCCTTTCTCCGGGTGACGGATAACGGAAGCGGCATTGAGAGAGAGCAGGTTCCCACGGCATTTCTGCGTCATGCAACCAGTAAGATTCGGAGGGTGGAGGACTTATTTTCCGTATCCTCCCTTGGATTCCGGGGGGAGGCTTTGTCCAGTATTGCGGCCATTGCTATGGTGGAAGTGATTACCAAAACACGGGAGGCAGATGCGGGAATTCGTTACTGTATTGAGGGCGGTGCGGAGAAAAAGCTTGAGGAGACAGCGGCGCCTGAGGGAACGACCTTTCTGGTACGCAGTCTTTTTTATAATACTCCGGCAAGAAGAAAGTTTCTCAAAACGCCTGTGACAGAGGCGGGTTATATCAGCGATCTGATGGAGCGGATGGCCCTGTCCCATCCGGAGGTTTCCTTTCAGTTTATCAGCAACGGACAGACGAAGCTTCATACTTCCGGCAATCACAACCTGAAGGATGTGATTTACCATATTTACGGCCGGGATGTGGCGGCAAATGTGGTGGAGATTGATGAGGCCCAGGGGCCTGTGCGGATTAAGGGATATATCGGAAAGCCCGTGATATCCAGAGGAAACCGGGGATATGAGACATATTTTATCAACGGAAGATATATTAAAAGCTCTCTGATTGCCAAGGGGATTGAGGACGCCTACCGCACTTTTATGATGCAGCACAAATATCCTTTTACAGTGCTTCATATTGCCATGGACGGGGAGTTTCTGGATGTGAATGTGCATCCGACCAAGATGGAGCTGCGCTTTTCCAATCAGGAAGAACTGTACCGTCTGATTCAGAAAACGGTTCGGGAAGGGCTTACCAGACAGGAGCTGATCCCGGAGGTGAAGCTGACGGAGGAAGCACAGGAAAAGAATGGGAAGCATGCGGAGGAGAGCGGCAAGACACTTCCGGGAAAGAGCAATGTACCAGGATGGTTTAAGGGAAGCGGAACAGCTTCGGAGCAGCTGAACAAACAACCAAATAAAATAGAAGAGCAGCCGGCAAAGCAGCCGCCGGTTCAACCGCAGACTCCGCAGGAACGTAATCTGGAATACTTCCTTACGCAAATGCGTCAGCGCGTGACAAAAGAGTTTCGGGAAAAGGAAGAGCAGAAAGCCGCTGAAGCCGAGGCAAGTCAAAAGATTTATTCCAATAAGGAATTGGAAGCACTGGCAGGTGCCGAATTGGTTCGGGAAAGCGGCAGCTATCGTACCGAAACGGTTCGGGGAAAGGAAAGCCATGGCGCCGAAGCACTTCAAGAAAGCGGAAGCGGCGGTTCTGGGGAGAAAAGGGAGGGAAAACCGGCCGTACAGGGAGACGTAAAGTCAGAGCCGGAACAATTAGAGCTTTTCGACCGCAAGCTTCTGAACCCTGAAAACAAGTCCGAAATCAAAATCATCGGCCAGCTTTTCGAAACTTATTGGCTTGTGCAGTTTGAAGATAAATTCTATATGATCGATCAACACGCAGCTCATGAGAAGGTCCTTTACGAGCGCACTGTCAAAAGCCTGGAGAACAAGGAGCTTACCTCCCAGATGGTGAGCCCTCCGCTGATTCTGACTCTGACCATGCAGGAGGCCGGAAGGCTTGATGAGTATCTTAACTATTTTACGGAAATGGGCTTTGAGATTGCCCACTTTGGAGGCCGGGAGTATGCAGTCAGCGCAGTACCGGGGAATCTCTTCGGGATAGCGGAAAAGGAACTGTTCCTGGAGCTTCTTGACGGCCTTGACAGTGTGGGCGGCAAGGATTCCGGGCTTGTGCTGGAAAAGATTGCCTCCATGTCCTGCAAGGCGGCAGTAAAGGGCAGTCAGCGCTTAAGCACAGCGGAGGCGAAAGCGTTGATAGAAGAGCTTCTGCATCTTGAAAACCCATACAACTGCCCCCATGGGCGGCCCACTATTATTTCTATGACAAAGCAGGAGATTGAGAAAAAGTTTAAAAGGATTGTGTAAATGAAAAAGACAAAACCTACCAACTGTGAGTGCTGCGGCAACTATGTATATGACGACGATTACGGCTATTACGTGTGCGAAATGGATCTGGACGAGGATGAAATGCGCCTTTTTATACAGGGAGAGTTTCAGGGCTGTCCCTATTTTCAGTATGGGGATGAGTACCGGATCGTCCGTCATCAGATGTAGACCGGACGGCCGGCTTAGCCGGTCATCCTGGATCTGTTTTACATTTCATTCCGGTACTTTTCCGTATAACAAAAGTCCAGAATATACATCAGAACAAACACTCCGAAGAGAGCCAGTGTCATCCATAAAGACCCGCGTATCAGATAGTTTATCCAGGCAATGGCTGCGACGAGCCAGCGGCTGATGTCGCTTGTTCTGGCCTTGGCCCGGCTGCGGATCAGGGCATTACGTTCATCATGAAATTCAATCTCTTCCTGCCGGACAGCTTCAGGAAATTCTTTTTCGCGGGACATGCGGTAGAGCTTGTTGATGCACAGGGGTCCGAGCGCTGCAATGGTAATGCAGATGCCGCCTATGATACGCAGATCCTCCGCGCCTAAGAAGATTCCGATATATTGAAAAATTAAGCAGGCTATAATGCCAAGGATCAGCAAAGTCTTTTTCATCTTTTCGTTCATGTTTTTCCTCCTATTATAGTCGCTGCGCGACAGCACTAAAGGGTAAAGTCACTTTGGCACACCTGTGATGAGAGAAACTTTCATTCGAAAGGGCACTCATGAAAGTTCCTCCTCATAAATAAATATATCTTCAATTGCCATCTCAAAGTACCGGGCGATTTTAAAGGCCAGAAGAATCGACGGATTATACCGTCCGTTTTCCAGGGAGCCGATGGTCTGCCGGGATACCTCCAGGGCGGCTGCCAGCTCTTCCTGGGTAACACCCCGGTCCTTTCGTATTTCTTCCAAACGATTTTTCAAGGGAAGGTTCCTCCTGATTTCAGGTTTTTTATGGAAAGTTAACTTTACATTATCAGTATATACCGTATGCCTTAAAATGTCAAGTAAACTTTCCATAAATCTTTCTTACTCTTTCTCTTGCAAAACCCCTTTACATTCACTATAATAAAGCAGATGCAAATACGCATCCGCAAGCCGCACCTGTTTCCCGGTGCATAAAAAGATTTCTCAAAATAACAGGAGAATACCGAAAAACGGAAAGGAAACCAAGATGAAAAAGCCTCTCGTGATCCTTACCGGCCCCACGGCCGCAGGCAAGACAAAGCTTTCCGTCGCACTGGCAAAGGCCGTAGACGGGGAAATCATATCGGCGGATTCCATGCAGGTCTACCGCCATATGGACATCGGCTCCGCAAAGATCCGGCCGGAGGAAATGCAAGGGGTTCCCCATCACCTCATTGATATTCTGGATCCGAAGGAGGAATTCAACATCGTTCGCTTTCAGGCTTTGGCAAAGGAGGCTATGGAGCAGATTTACGGAAGAAACCGAATCCCTATTGTGGCGGGAGGAACCGGTTTTTATATCCAGGCCCTTCTTTATGACATTGATTTTGCGGAAAATCAGGAACATACGGAACTTCGTTCCTCTCTGGAAGCCCTGGCCCGGGAAAAGGGAACGGAGGAGCTTCATAGGATGTTGGAGAAAGCAGATCCCAAGGCGGCGGAGGAGATTCACGCCAACAATGTAAAGCGTGTAGTCCGCGCCCTGGAGTATTACCGCCTTACGGGAGAGCGGATCTCCGAGCACAATAAGGCGCAGCGGCAGAAAGAAAGCCCTTACAATGCGGCATATTTTGTGCTGAATGATGATCGGGAGCACCTTTACCGGAGGATTGACGCCAGAGTGGATGATATGCTGAAGGAAGGGCTTTTGGAGGAAGTAAAGCTGCTTAAGGCTATGGGATTAAATAGAGGAATGGTTTCAATGCAGGGGCTTGGCTATAAGGAACTGCTTTCCCATCTGGAAGGGGAGATAAGTATTTCGGAGGCCGTCCGAATCCTCAAGCGGGATACACGCCATTTTGCCAAGCGGCAGCTTACCTGGTTCCGGCGGGAACGTGATGTAATCTGGCTTAACCAATCGGATTTTCATTATCGGCAGGAGCAGATCTTAGACAGGATACTGGAAATACTAAAGGAAAAGTCCATCCTGTAAAATGCGTATTTCCTGATAAAATACAAAATGAATTACAGAACGAAAAAACATGCCGTATTCTGTGTAAGAGCGTAAGTAAGCAGCGGACGGCAGAACGGAGTATTTATGATGAAAGAAATAAACACCCTCTACCGGGAAATGGGAATCAGTGAAGCGGTTCTGGCCTTTGGCGCCCGGGCGGAAGCAGAATTAAAGGAACGCTTTGAAGCTATAGAAGAGAATGTGGAATACAACCAGATGAAGGTCCTTCAGGCCATGCGCAAAAACCGGGTGGAAGCGGCCTGCTTTGCGGCTACCAGCGGTTACGGCTATAATGATCTGGGACGGGACAAGCTGGAGGCGGTTTATGCGGATGTGTTCCACACCGAGGCGGCGCTGGTGCGTCCCCAGATAGCCTGCGGCACCCATGCCCTGGCCGTGGCTCTTTCCGGCAATCTGAGGCCCGGGGACGAGCTTCTTTCTCCGGTGGGAAAGCCCTACGACACCTTAGAGGAGGTCATCGGAATCCGTCCTTCCATCGGTTCCCTTGCCGAGTACGGAGTTACCTACCGCCAGGTGGAGCTTTTGGAGGACGGAGGTTTTGACTATCCGGCTATTGAAAGGGCATTGAATGAGCGTACCCGCCTGGTAACCATTCAGCGCTCCAAGGGTTATCAGACACGGCCCACTCTCTCCGTAAAACGAATCGGAGAGCTGATTGCATTTATTAAGGAAAGAAAGCCGGATGTGATCTGCATGGTGGACAACTGCTACGGTGAATTTGTGGAGCGGATGGAGCCCACGGATGTGGGAGCGGATCTCTGTGTCGGCTCCCTTATCAAGAACCCCGGCGGCGGCCTGGCGCCTATCGGAGGCTACATTGCAGGAAAAGAGGAGTATGTGGAGCGGGCGGCTTACCGTCTGACCTCTCCTGGTCTGGGAAAAGAAGTGGGAGCTTCACTTGGGGTTATGACCAGCTTTTATCAGGGCTTCTTTCTGGCGCCTACGGTGGTGGGCGGAGCCTTAAAGGGAGCGATCTTTGCAGCCAATCTGTATGAAAAACTGGGTTTTTCCGTTATACCGAACGGAAAGGAAAGCCGGCACGATATCATTCAGGCCGTGACCTTTGGCAATCCGGAGGCCGTGATTGCATTCTGCCGGGGAATCCAGGCTGCGGCGCCCGTGGACAGCTATGTAACTCCGGAGCCCTGGGCCATGCCCGGTTACGACAGCGATGTGATCATGGCGGCAGGAGCTTTTGTACAGGGTTCCTCCATTGAGCTGTCGGCGGACGGTCCTATTAAGCCGCCTTATGCGGTGTATTTCCAGGGAGGGCTGACCTGGCAGCATGCAAAGTTCGGGATTCTGATGTCCTTGCAGAAGCTGTATGAGGCAGGACTGGTGAAGCTGTAATTGCCGGATAGTTTCCCGTATCATCCGGAAAACAAGAGACTGCGGATTGCATTATGTAAATAATAGAATTCCGGAAAAAATAATGAAGAAAGTGGTGAATGAGACAGATGCGGCAGATACTAATCATAGGAGGCGGAGCCTCCGGCCTAACGGCCGCCGTCAGCGCTGCCCGAGCCGGAGCGAAGGTGACGGTACTGGAACAGAACAAGCAGGCAGGTAAAAAGCTGCTTGTCACAGGCAACGGCCGCTGTAATCTGACCAACCGGAATCAGGAACTCTCCCATTACCGCGGCAGCTCCCCGGAGTTTATAGAGACAGCGTTAAATGCCTTCGGGCTTACGGAAACACTTGATTTTTTTCGGAGCCTGGGGATTGTGACCAGAGATCGTGAGGACTATCTTTATCCCTACAGCGATCAGGCATCCTCCGTGGCCGATGCCCTGCGCATAGAGGCGGAGCACCTGAGAGTTAAGCTTGCTCTGAATACAAGGGCAAAGCGGATTTGCCGGGAAAACGGCCGTTTTCTGGTGGAAACCCCGGGGTGGACCTATGAGGGGGACGCTCTGATTCTGGCAGCCGGTTCCTGTGCGGCTCCCGAGACAGGATCGGACGGCAGCGGATATTCCTTTGCAAAGGCCATGGGGCATAGGGTTATAGAACCTCTGCCGGCCCTTGTACAGCTTCGATCTAAGGAACCGGAATTTCCAAAGCTTAAGGGGCTTCGCATGGAGGCCGGCGTCTCCCTTTTTTCAGGGGAGGTTCTGCTTGCCGAAGACAGGGGAGAGGTTCAGTTCACGGAATACGGTCTCTCCGGAATTCCTGTTTTCCAGGTAAGCCGATACGGTGCGGCTGCTCTCCGTCAGGGGAAGAAGGTGCGGGCGGTCTTAAATCTCTTACCGTTTCTCGGGGAGGAAGATCAGGACGCCTTCTGGCGGAAGCGGATTCAAGCAGGAGGCTACAAAAGTGCCGGTCAGCTTCTGGTGGGTCTCTTTCCGAAAAAAATGGCGGACTGCCTGTTAAAGAGAGCCGGAATTTCCGCGGATCGGACAGCGGAGACACTCACGGATCAGGAGAGAAAAGCCCTGATATCGGCCTGCACCTCCTTTGAAGTAAGCATATCGGCCTGCAACGGCTTTGACCGGGCACAGGTCTGCTGCGGCGGCGTGGATACAAAGGAAGTGAACCCGGAAACCATGGAATCCAAAAAGGTGCCGGGCCTTTACTTCGCAGGGGAGCTTCTGGATGTGGACGGAGCCTGCGGCGGCTACAACCTGCAGTGGGCCTGGACCAGCGGCTGGCTGGCCGGACGGCACGGCGCGGGAATATAAAACGGAATCAAAAACAGGAATTAGGAATATATGATATGATACGCATACAGCAAGTAAAGCTGGCCGTCGGCCACACAAAGGAAGACCTGGAAAAAAAGATCTGCCAGGAGCTGAAGCTTCCAAGAGAAAGCCTTCTGCGCTATGAGCTCCGCAAACAATCCATAGATGCCAGAAAAAAGCCCATTCAATATGTCTATACCATAGACGTACGGGTAAAAGAGGAAGAACGTGTTCTGAAGCGGGCAAAAAATCCCAAAGCAGTCAGGGCCGAAATCCATCCCTATCAGCTGCCGGAGCCGGGCCGGGAGCCCTTAAACCGCCCTCCGGTTGTTGTGGGGAGCGGTCCTGCCGGACTTTTCTGCGGCCTGATACTGGCAAAAGCCGGCTATTGCCCCATTATACTGGAGCGGGGAAAGCCGGCGCAGGAGCGGAAGAAGACCGTAGAGCATTTCTGGAGTACGGGAGAGCTTGATTTGGGATCCAATGTCCAGTTCGGAGAGGGCGGAGCCGGAACCTTTTCCGACGGGAAGCTCAACACTCTGGTAAAGGACACAGCCGGCCGGAACCGTCTTGTGCTTGAGACCTTTGTTAAGGCCGGGGGGCCGCAGGAAATACTCTGGCAGAATAAGCCGCATCTGGGGACCGATTTGCTTATAGGCATTGTGGAAAGCATACGCCGCCGGATAGAGGCCCTGGGCGGAGAGGTCCGCTTTGAAAGCCAGATGACGGATCTGACTCTGAAGGAAGGCCGGATAGAGCGCATAGAGGTGACCAGCCGCCGGGGAGCGGGAGAAAAAATCTATGAACTGGAAACGGATGTCCTTGTGCTTGCGCCGGGCCACAGCGCCCGGGATACCTTCCGGATGCTTAAGGAAAAGGGGATTCCTCTGGAACAGAAATCCTTTGCTGTAGGCGTCCGAATCGAGCATCCTCAGGAAATGATTAATTTAAGCCAATATGGGGCAGACTATCCAAAGGAGCTTCCTGCCGCTTCCTATAAGCTGACAAGAAAAGTATCCGGCGGCCGGGGCGTCTACTCCTTCTGCATGTGCCCCGGCGGTTATGTGGTCAATGCCTCCTCGGAGGAGAGGGCTCTTGCCGTAAACGGCATGAGTTATCAGGCCAGAGCCGGGCGCAATGCCAACAGCGCCATGGTAGTGACCGTGGGAGAAAAGGATTTCGGCAGCATTGACGTACTGGCGGGAATGGAGTTTCAGAGGCGGCTTGAAAGAGCGTCGTTTCTGGCAGGAGAGGGCCGTATTCCCGTGCAGCTTCTGAAAGATTTCAGAACGGGCAGGGTAAGCCGGAGCCTTGGGAATGTGGAGCCCTCCGTCAAGGGAGCCTGGACCTTCGGCAATGTGCGGGGGATTTTTCCGGAGGAGCTCTTTGGAGCGCTGGAGGAAGGAATCCGGGGCTGTGAGCAAATCCTGCCGGGCTTTTCCAGGGAGGATGCGGTTTTAAGCGGAGTGGAAAGCCGTACTTCTTCCCCGGTTCGTATTCCCAGAAATCAGCAGATGGAGAGCGCCGTAGGAGGCCTGTACCCCTGCGGTGAGGGCGCCGGTTATGCAGGAGGAATTACCTCCGCGGCCATGGACGGCGTAAAGACGGCGGAGGCGGTGATTGCAAGATATGCGTTTAGGGGCGACAGGTAAGGAGCTGCCAGGAATTGTCGGGAATATTACAATAACTGTAAAATACTGACGAAAAACCACAGAAAAACTTAAGATTTCTTCTCTATACAAGTGTTTTTGTTTATGTTATTATATAAGTTGACTTAATACAGAAGATTGGTATATGTTTCCAATTAATGAAGATTATGTAAACCGTAATCGGGAAAATCCCGGTTAAGATGCAAAAGATGGAGGGGTTATGAAGTCGAAAAATGGCTGGGTGCTTCTGATTATGCTGCTGTCGGGAATTGTTTTGGGCGGATTCATCGGAATGTTGACG
The DNA here is from genome assembly GCA_910576325.1 of Clostridia bacterium. Lineage (GTDB taxonomy): Bacteria > Bacillota > Clostridia > Lachnospirales > Lachnospiraceae > Laedolimicola. Next base: position 47,715 of record CAJTIM010000023.1, on the reverse strand, counting down.
GCAAGTGTATCAGGGCTGGGCTGGCTCAATTACGGACAGAGCTTCGGGCTTGAGAGCCCTGTGGTACTGGACCTGGGACTGCTGGTGCTGACCTTCGGCCTGACAATTCAGATTTCCATTGCCAGCATAATCGGCGTTGTGCTTGCAATCATTATTTACCGGAAATTATAAAAACGGCCGGATTCGGAATCCCAACTGCCTGGAGAGCGGAGGGGAAAAGAGCATGAAGGCGACAATGAAAGAATTATACGAGGGAGAGCGCCCATACGAGAAGTGTCTGGCTTATGGCGCCGGAGCTCTTTCGGATACGGAGCTTCTGGCCGTGATGATGCGGACGGGAACCGTCGGAGAGACTGCCTGTGAGCTGGCAGGCCGGATTTTGAATGTGCCGGGCTATCAGGGACTGACCGGTTTTGGGAGGATTCCGCTGGAACGTCTCCTGAAGCTGAAGGGTGTGGGAAAGGTAAAGGCTGTACAGCTCAAATGCGCCGCGGAACTGGCGGGCCGTATGGCGAAAGCCGACGCAGGAGAGCGGCTCTGCTTTCGCAATCCCGATACCATTGCGGATTACTTAATGGAGGAACTGCGCTATGAGGAGCAGGAGCAGCTCATTGTGCTGTTTTTGGATACAAGGAACCGGCTTTTGAAGGAAAAGCTGATGTTCAAAGGAACGGTGAACGCCTCTCTGGTGTCCCCCAGAGAGATTTTTCTTGAGGCGCTGGAGGTACATGCAGTATATATCGTACTGGTGCACAATCACCCGAGCGGGGACCCAAGCCCCAGTCAGGAGGACATCCATATGACAAAGAGAATCTATCAAAGCGGCGAGCTTTTGGGGATTCGTCTTGTGGATCATGTGATTATCGGAGACCGCCGCTATTGCAGCATGCGGGAGCAGAAGCTCCTGCCGGAGGCATGGAAGGAAAAGGATTCCCGGTGATAAAGAGTACATAAGCATGCAGCGGAGCAATGAAGAGCCGCGGCAAAAGGAACAGAAGAAGGAGAGGAAGACAAGATGGCCGCACAGAGTTTTGGATGTGACTTTGGAACAAGCAGTATTAAGATTTACAGTAAGGAAAGCGATACCATTTACTGCGAAAAAAATATGGTAGCCATTGAAGAGAAAAAGGGAATGATTGCCTACGGAGACGAAGCCTTTGACATGCATGAGAAGGCGCCCGCCAATATCGAGGTGCTTTACCCCATGTCCTTTGGCACGGTGGCCAGCATTACCTATATGCAGGAGTTTCTGCGGGCATTTCTGGAGAGCCATACAAAAGGGAATCTGAAAGGGGCGGAATTTTTAGTGGCGCTTCCTACCGATGTGCAGGATCGTGTATTTACCACCCTGGTTCAGGGAACCGGTTTAAAGTCAAAGAATATTCAGCTGATTGACAAGCCGGTGGCGGCGGGTCTTGGTCTTGGCCTGGATGTGACACAGGCACAGGGCGTTATGCTGGTGGACGTGGGAGCCGATACCACGGAGATTTCTATTCTGTCTCTGGGCGGCACGGTCACAAGCAAGCTGATTAAAAACGGCGGCAATAAAATTGACGAGGCCATTTCCAGCTCCATCCGCCGGGAATACGGATACTTTATCGGCAATAAGACGGCGGAGATTCTGAAAAATGAGTTGGGATATATGCCGGGAGATACGGAGACAAAGCGGGAGATCTGCGGACGCAATATGGCCCTGGGCCTTCCGGCTCTTTTGGAGATTACGGCGGATTTTGTGGCGACAGCCATTTCCGAGCAGCTGAAAGCCATTGTGGACGCCATTAAGATGATTCTGGAGAGAACACCCCCCGAGCTCGGCGTGGATATTATCCGCAACGGGATTTATCTGACGGGCGGCGTGGCCAATTTGAAGGGCCTGGACGAGCTCATTGCTAAGGCGACCAATATCCGGGTGAATATGGTAGACAGACCGGAGGAGTGCGTGGCAAGAGGTCTGGAGCGCGTGATTAAGGAAAAGGAATTCAAGAGCCTGGCCTTTGTCACCAAGGAACAGGTTTACAATTAATTCGGGTGAATTATGAAAAAAAGAAATCATTTTATGATACCGACAAAGTACATATTTGCGGTACTTGCGGCTCTGTGCGTGGTGATGATGTTTCTCTCCTACAGCACGGGGCTGGGAGGGCAGACGCTGGGCAGGGCGGCCGGCTATATTTTTGTGCCCTTTGAGCAGGGGTTAAATGGTTTGGGAGGCTGGGCCAGAGATAAGAAGGACAGTCTGGAAGAGCTGACGGCGGTGCAGGCCCGCAATGAGGAGCTGCAGGCCATGGTAGACGAGCTTACCATAGAGAACAGCCGCCTGACGCAGAATCAGTACCGTCTGGAGCAGCTGGAGGAGCTGTACGCCCTGGATCAGACCTACGGCGATTTCAACAAGGTGGCGGCCAATATCATTGCAACGGACGGGGGCAACTGGTTCAATACCTTTGTGATTGACAAGGGAAAAAAGGACGGAATTGATGAGGGGATGAATGTGATTGCCGGCAGCGGCCTGGTGGGAATCATTACCAAGGCCGGAGACAACTGGGCGCAGGTACGCTCCATTATCGATGATCTGACCAATATAAGCGCCAAGACCCTTTCCACATCTGATCTGTGTTTTGTGAAGGGGGATTTGCAGCTGATGAACGAGGGCTTTATCCGTCTGGAGCAGCTTAAGGATCCTCAGGATCAGATTGCCATAGGGGAGAAGATTGTGACCTCCCATGTAAGCGATCGCTATCATGAGGGAATACTGATAGGATATGTAAATGAGCTGTCCATGGATTCCAACAATCTTACCAAGTCCGGAACCATTACCCCGGCAGTAGATTTTGAGCATTTGCACACGGTACTGGTGATCACCGACTTGAAGCAGACGGTAGACTAGAACAGCAAAGCGGAAACAGAGGTTGAGCAAATGAAACAAAGGCTTGTCATGGCACTTGTAATCATAGTGAGTTTTATCCTGCAGTGCACCGTATTCCGGAGTCTGGCTCTGGCGTCCATTTCCCCGAATCTGCTTTTGATTTTAACAACCTCCATGGGATTTATGAGGGGGGAACGGGAAGGACTTGTCATAGGATTCTTCTGCGGACTGCTGCTGGATATCTTTTTCGGAAGCCTTCTGGGCTTTTATGCGTTGTTATATATGTTTTTGGGCTATGGAAGCGGGCTGTTCCACATGATTTTTTTTGATGAGGATATTAAGCTGCCCATGGTTTGGATTGCTTTAAGCGAGCTGGTCTACGGATTGAGTGTTTACTTTTTTATGTTCCTGATGCGAAGTAAGTTTGAATTCGGCTATTATCTGAGCAATATTATTCTGCCGGAGCTTATTTATACGGTGGCACTGACGATTGTTCTGTACCGCCCGATTCAGAAGCTGAATGCCCTGCTGGAACGCTTGAAGGGAGACAGTGTTCGGGATTACTATACCACCTCCGCAACAACCATCGGACAGACCGAGAATCAGACAGAGGAGCTTTAGGATTGATAAGAGATATTAGAGATGCTTTCTTTCACGTAATAAAATCAAGAATTTTCCTGTTGGCCGTCGCATTTATTATAATGTTTGCCATTTTGCTGCAGCGTGTATTTTATCTGCAGATTGTAAAGGGGGAGGAGTATCAGGATACCTTTTCCCTGATGACGGAGCGGGAGGTTTCTCTGACGAGTACCCGCGGCGATATCTACGATCGGAACGGAAATGTGCTGGCCTACAGTGAGATTTCCTATTCCGTTATTATTCAGGACAATGGGATGTATCCCAATAATAAGGTAAAGAACGCCAAGCTCAATCAGATCATTTACCGTCTGATAAAGCTGATTGAGAAGAACGGCGATCAGGTTATCAATGACATGGGAATTGTCTGTGAGAACGGGAAATTTGCTTTTACGCTGGAAGGAAATGCCCTTCTCCGTTTGAAAGCCGATGTTTATGGGAAGACTAAGATCAGCGATCTGGAGGCAAAGGAGGAGCTTGCCGATGCCGACGAGGTGATGGAGTATATCTGTGAGGAAAAGTATGGAATTAAATCCTCCTATACGGAAAAGGAACAGGAGGATTACGGGCTGACCATATCCGGCTATACGCCGGAGGAGCAGCTTAAGATTGCGACCATCCGGTTTTCTATGGCATCCAACAGCTACAAGCGCTATGTGGCAACGACGGTAGCCGTCAATGTATCGGAGGAGACGGTGGCGGCCGTGCTGGAGAATCAGGATACGCTTCAGGGGGCCGATATTGAGGAGAGCAGCCGCCGTGTGTATCCGGACAGCGAGTATTTTTCCTCTATTATCGGTTATATCGGAAAGGCGTCCCAGGAGGAGCTGGACGCGCTCCAGGCGGAGAATTCCGATTATGAGCTCAATGACATTGTGGGAAAGGCCGGCATTGAGCAGTATATGGAGATGGAGCTTCAGGGCACCAAGGGCTATGAGAAGATGTATGTGGACAGTGTCGGCCGTGTGCTTGAGGTAGTGGAGAGCAAGGAGCCGGTGCCCGGCAATAATCTTTATCTGACTATCGATAAGGATCTGCAGATAGCCGTTTATAATCTGATAGAGCAGAAGCTGGCGGGTATTCTTATCAGCAAGATAGACAATATGAAGGAATATGTGCCGGGGCCCAATGCCAGTGCGGATAAAATCCGGATTCCGATCTATGATGTATATTATGCATTGATTCAGAATCATATTCTTGATATCAACAGATTTTCCGGCGAGAATGCTTCGGAGCTGGAGAAGGATATCTATCAGCGCTTTCTTGGCAAGCGGGAAAATGCGGTTGCATCTCTGCTCGGTGAGCTGAACGCGGAGCATCCCACGGCCTATAAGGACTTATCCAAGGAAATGATGAACTACATGAGCTATTTGGTATCGGATGTGCTGATGGGGGAGAATCAGGTGCTGATGGGAGATTCCGTTGATACAAAAGATCCCACTTATATTGCCTGGACCACGGACGAGGTGATCAGCCTTCAGGAATATTTGAAATATGCCATCTCCATGAACTGGATTGACGTTACGAAGATTTCCGGCGATAATCCCTATCTGGATTCCCAGGAGATTTACAAGTCCGTTCTGGATTACATGGCAGAATATCTGATGGAAGACGACACCTTTGGCCGCATGCTTTATAAGTATATGATTTTGGATGATTTGATCCTTGGGCGGGAAATTTGTCTTTTATTATATGAGCAGGATGTGTTAGAATATGATGAGGAAACAATTTCCAAATTAAACGGTGGCCAGCTTACGGCTTACGGTTTTATGATTGACAAGATCCGCAATCTGGAGATTACACCGGCGCAGCTTGCCCTGGAGCCCTGCAGCGCAGGCGTGGTGATTGTGGACGTGCACACGGGAGACACGCTTGCCTGCGTGACATATCCGAGTTTTGATAATAACAGGCTGACGAATGTGATGGATTCCGCTTATTTCGGCAGTCTTCAGCAGGATCTTTCATCGCCCTTCGTCAACCGCGCCACTCAGGAAAACCTGGCGCCCGGTTCCACCTTTAAGCCGGTGGCCGCTATTGCCGGTCTGGAAGAGGGGGCGATTACCGCCGGAGAGAATATTTACGGCAGAGGTATTTTCACGGACATTACGGATCGGCCGCCTACCTGCTGGATCTATAACCAGTACGGCGGACATCACGGAGATGAAAATGTAAGCACGGCCATCCGGGATTCCTGCAACTACTATTTTTATGAGCTGGGTTATCGGCTGGCGGGCGGAAGAACGACGAATACCTATTCGACGGATCTGGGACTTTCCATTCTGGAGAAGTATGCCAGAATGTTCGGTCTGGGAGAAAAATCAGGGCTGGAGATTCCGGAATATGAGCCGGAGATTTCCGATCTGGACCCGGTGCGTTCCGCTATCGGACAGGGTACGCACAGCTACTCCGTGTCCCATATTGCACGGTATGTTGCGGCTTTGGCCAACCGGGGGTACTGCTACAATCTGACGCTTCTGGATCGCATGGAGGCCACGGACGGAACATTGGTTGAGGAATATGAGCCGGAGCTTCTCAATCGGGTGGAGATAGCCGACAGCAGCTGGGACGCCGTACAGAGCGGCATGCGCATGGTGGCGGAAAAGACCGCTTCCCTGAACAGTCTGGGAATCACCCTGGCGGCCAAGACCGGTACGGCTCAGCAGAGCAAAAGCCACCCCAACCACGCGCTGTTTGTGAGCTACGCGCCCTTTGAACAGCCTGAGATTGCTATGGCGGTCCGGATTGCCAACGGATATACATCAGGAAATGCGGCCGAGCTGGGAGCTGATATTTTCAAATATTATTTTGAGCTGGAAGAGGAAGAGGAGCTGATCGACGGAACTGCCGCGGAGGGAACCGGAGAAAATATTGCAGATTAGGAGAAAAGAGGATGGCAAATCAACCGGTAATCATAAAAAGCAATAAATACGGATTAATTGTGATTTTAGATGCAAAGCTTTCCTGGGAGGAACTGAAAAAGGAAGTGGCGGAGAAGTTCCGCTCTTCGGCCAAGTTCTTCGGAGAGGTGCAGATGGCTGTCTGCTTTCAGGGGCGTGAATTAACTCTGGAGGAGGAAATGGAGCTGGTGGAGGTGATCACGGCCGGCTGTCAGATACAGATTGTCAGCATCATTGACGGCAATGAAGAGCTGGAAGCCCGGATGCACAAGGCTGTGGAGGAGCGGGAGGAGAAGCCGGCGGATCTGATGAATCTTCAGGACGGGCGCTTTTACAAGGGGACGTTACGTTCCGGCCAGGTTCTGGAATCCGAGACCAGCGTGATCATCCTGGGGGATGTGAATCCGGGTGCAAGAGTCATATCCAAGGGAAATGTGATAGTACTGGGAACCCTCAAGGGAAATATCTTTGTGGGGGCTGCAGGCAATGAGGCGGCCTTTGTGGCGGCACTGTCCATGGATCCCATGCAGATACGCATCGGGGATGTGATTGCCCGCTGCTCCGACGGGGCGCCGGCAAAGAAAAAGAAGAAGGCGGATGACACGCCGAAGATTGCTTATGTGGAGGATGGGAACATTTATATAGAGCCCATTACAAAAGAGGTTTTGAACGATATACCTTTATAATAATATTGAAAATTTGGAGGAAGAAATTGTATGAGTGAGGTAATTGTAATTACATCCGGAAAAGGCGGCGTGGGCAAAACCACCTCCACGGCGAATATTGGTACGGGTCTTGCGAAGCTTAACAAAAATGTTGTCATGATTGATACGGATATCGGACTTCGGAATCTGGATGTGGTCATGGGACTGGAAAACAGGATTGTATACAATCTGGTGGATGTGGTGGAAGGAAACTGCCGCATTAAGCAGGCTCTGATTAAGGACAAGCGTTATCCCAATCTGTCGCTTCTGCCTTCCGCACAGACAAGAGACAAGACGGCAGTAAATCCGGAGCAGATGGTGAAGCTGATTGAGGAGCTCCGGAACGAATTCGATTACATACTGCTGGATTGCCCGGCAGGAATTGAGCAGGGCTTTAAGAATGCCATAGCCGCTGCGGACAGAGCCATCATTGTAACCACTCCGGAGGTTTCCGCCATCCGCGACGCGGACCGTATCATTGGGCTTTTGGAGGCCAATGAGATTCACAAGATTGATTTGATTGTGAATCGTCTGCGCATGGATATGGTAAAACGGGGCGATATGATGTCGATTGAGGATGTAATTGATATTCTGGCCATTGATCTGATTGGCGCGGTTCCGGATGACGAAAGCATCGTAATCGCTACCAACCAGGGAGAACCCCTGGCCGGCGATTCCTCCATGGCGGGAACGGCTTATATGAACATCTGTAAGCGGGTTCTGGGCGAGGAGGTACCCCTGATGAATATGGAGGTCAATAATGGATTCTTTGCAAAGGTTGCAAAGCTGTTTAAATAATCAAAGGGGGAGAAAAGAATGGCTTTAATGGATTTTTTTCGCAAGAAAAGTTCAGGTGACGTGGCAAAGGACCGTCTGAAGCTGCTTTTGATTTCAGATCGGGCCAACTGTTCCCCTGAGATTATGGAATTGATAAAAAATGATATTATTAAGGTAATATCAAAGTATATGGAGATTGACTGCGACGGCCTGGATATTCAGATTACCCAGACGGAATCCGAGAGTGAGAACGGCCGCGTACCGGCCCTGTGCGCCAATATCCCTATTAAGGACATGAAGCATGGGCTGGAGCATCGGTAAAGGAGCATTATGTTTAAACAGTATCGGCTGAGGGATTACAGATTCAGACTTGTATTTTACGTGTATGCTATCAGCATCATAGGAGTGATGGTCATCGGAAGCGCGCGCAAGTCCGTGCAGAGCCAGCAGATTGTGGGGCTGGCATTGGGGACAGCGGCCATGCTGGTAGTCTCGCTTATGGATTATACCTGGGTTTTGAAGTTTTACTGGCTGATCTATGTGTTTAATCTTGTATTGCTGTCATTGGTGCAGATACCCTTTGTCAATATCCGGCCTTTTGGAGTGTGGAGGAACGGAGCATACCGCTGGCTGAACATCGGCGGCTTTCAATTCCAGCCCTCCGAGCTTGCCAAGCTGCTTATAATCCTGTTTTTTGCCAGGTTTTTTGAAAAATACAGGGAGCATCTGAATACCTGGAAAATACTTGCCTTAACGGCGGTGCTGTTTGGAATACCGGTGCTCTATATCAAAGAGCAGCCGGATCTTTCCACAACGATTTCGATTATCGTGATCTTTTTGGTACTGATTTTTATTGCCGGTCTGAGCTACAAGATCATCGGAGCGGCCGTTGCGGTGGGCGTTCCCTCTGTGATTGTATTTATCAGCCTGATTCTGCAGCCGGATCAGAAGATATTGGACGATTATGCCTTTCGGCGGATTATGGCCTGGCTGGAGCCTTCAAAGTATGCGGATGATGCGTATCAGCAGCTCAATTCCATCATGGCTATCGGTTCCGGACAGCTGGCGGGAAAGGGTCTGAACAACAATTCCGTGTCCTCCGTAAAGAACGGAAGCTTTATCGCGGAGCCTCAGACGGACTTTATCTTTGCGGTGACGGGAGAGGAGCTTGGATTTATCGGTTGTGCAACAATTATTTTACTATTGGCGTTAATTGTGTTAGAATGTATTTGGATAGGAAAGCGGTCCAGGGAATTCTCCGGAACCATTATCTGCTGTGGGGTGGCAGGCTATATCGGGTTTCAGAGCTTTGTCAATATCTGCGTGGCTACGGGAATTATGCCTAATACGGGGATTCCCTTACCATTTGTCAGCTATGGAATGACTTCTCTGGTCACCTTGTTCCTGGCCGTTGGTTTTGTTTTAAATGTTGGCTTACAGCCAAAAAAATACTAAATTGGGGGTGTTCGCATGAACATTGGATTAATCGCACATGATGCAAAAAAGAAACTGATGCAGAATTTCTGCATTGCGTACAGAGGAATTTTGTGTAAGCATAATCTGTACGCCACCGGAACCACCGGAAGACTGATTGTAGAGGTAACGAATCTGAGCGTGCATAAGTACCTGGCAGGCCATCTTGGGGGAGAGCAGCAGCTTGCGGCACAGATAGAGCACAATCAGATTGACCTGCTGATTTTCCTTCGTGATCCGTCGGAGCCGAAGAAGCACGAGCCTGATGTGAACAATGTCATCCGTCTTTGTGACACCTATAATATTCCGATGGCAACCAATCTTGCGACTGCGGAGCTGCTGATTAAGTCTCTGGATCGGGGAGACCTGGAATGGCGGGAGCTTTACATGTAGGAATCGGCAGCTTTTCATACCCGCGCCAATCAGCGGAGCAATTCGCGCGGGTGTGAACCTGGCCGGGATTGTGTTTCCCGGGGCGGATTATCGAGAAATAGGTTGTCTTTTTTACATGTATGGACTATAATATTATCATAATGGAAAGCAGAACAGCCCCGGCTGTTCCAAAATATTAATGAATAGGAACCCAAGGAGGACGAGGCAATGGTAAAGTTGATTATTGGAAATAAAGGAGACGGAAAAACAAAGCATTTGCTGGATAGAGTGAACAATCAGATCAAGACCGCATCGGGAAATATCGTATACCTGGATAAGAGTACAAAGCATATGCATGAGCTGAACAATAAGGTACGCCTGATTAATGTAAAGGACTATCCCTTAAAGAACAGCGACGAGTTTATCGGTTTTATCTGCGGAATCATTTCCCAGGACTACGATCTGGAGCAGATGTATCTGGACAGCTTTTTGAAGATAGCCCATCTGGAGGGCAAGGATTTGTCGGATACCCTGACACAGCTCAATCAGATCAGCGAGCAGTTCAAGGTGGATCTGTGTATCAGTATTTCCGTAGAGGAGAAGGATTTGCCGGATTTTGCAAAGGAACAGGTTCTCATTTCCTGTTAAGGTACCGTACATATGTACATAAGAGAGGGGCTGTCGTGAGATGACAGCCCCGTATTTTCATATTATCGATCTGCGAAGGAGAGGCGTTCGTGGCGGATACCAGGAAAAAGAATAAAAAGATTATCAAATACCGGCGCCCCATAAACATCGGCGTTGTATTTTTTGGATTTATTGCGGTCTACCTGATCGTCTGCGTATATATGTTTTTTACTTCAACGCATATTTCGGGCTATGAGGTCATTGCCGGAAACCTGGCAACCGATTACCACTATACGGGAATTGCCCTTCGAACGGAACAGATTTTCCAGTCGGAGAAGCCCGGATATGTCAGCTACTATGCCAGGGAGGGAGAAAAAGTTTCCGTGAATTCCGCGGTGTATACCGTGGACGAGAGCGGAAAGATGGCCCGGGCCGTGAAGGAGAGCGCCCAGGGGCTGACACTGAGCGAGGAGGACTACGGTCAGCTCCGGGGAGAGATTATGACTTATATGAGTAATCTTTCCGATATGAATTTCTCGGAGGTATATGATTTTAAGATCGCCATGGATGCTTCCGTTTTGGACCTGATGAATCAGAATATGATTGCGGAGCTTGACAGCGCAGCGGAGACGGAGGGCGCCATTTTCACCCGTTATAATGCGGGAACGACCGGTGTGGTGGAATACTATATTGACGGATTTGAGGGAGCGGGCCTTGATTCCTTAAGCAGCGCCTGGTTTGATCAGGAGGCGTATGTCAGAACCAACCTGCGTACGGAGGAGCTGGTGGGTCAGGGAGAGCCCGTGTATAAGCTGGTGACCGAGGAGCTGTGGAAGCTGGTATTTCCTCTGGACGCGGATATGGAAACCTACCTTCTGGACAAGCTGAAGGAGAACCAGACGACAAAGGAGGACGGCACCGTCATTCAGAATACCACCTATATTGAAATCCGTATGGATAAGGACAAGGAGATTCTGTGGCCCTCCGTGACGGTGGAATACCGGGAAGGCAATGCTTATGGAGTGTTGGAGTTTGTAAACTCCATGATACGCTATGCAAATGACAGGTTTCTGACCTTCGAGATACTGCGGGATGAGACTACAGGGCTTAAGATTCCAAAATCGGCCGTGACGGAAAAGGAGTTCTTTGTGATTGACAAGAATTACGTGACAAATTCCGGTGCCGACAGCAATATGGGCTTTATGAAGCAGACTGTGGGGGAGGACGGCAGCACGGAGGCCAAATTCGTGAATTCCACGATTTATTATCAGGATGATCAGTACGCTTATGTGGATCCCAGGGAGGAGAATTTCAGCACCTCCGAGAAGCTTCTGAACTCCGGGGATCTTCTGCTCCGCACGGATTCCGCCGAGGTATACCAGGTAGGGCAGATGGAGAAGCTCAAGGGCGTATACAACATCAACAAGGGCTATACCATATTCCGCCAGATTCAGATTCTTTATGAGAATGAGGAATACTGCATTGTGAAGGAGGGAACCAGCTACGGTTTATCCGTCTATGATCACATTGTTCTGAATGCGGATACGGTGAATGAGGACGAAGTAATCTATGATTAATAACAATTACGGAACTGAAAACAGTAATATCCCTCACAGTGCGGAAATTGATTTAATAGGGCTGCGGCGGGAGGAATATCAGGGAACTTTTAACAGGAGATGGATATGGTAATTGAAAATCTGGCCGAAGTGGAAAAGAGAATCTGTGCGGCCTGCGAGCGGGCGGGTCGTTCCAGGGATGAGGTAACGTTAATTGCAGTCAGCAAGACAAAGCCAGTCTCTATGATTGAGGAGCTGCTGCCCGGAGGTACCAGGGATTTTGGAGAAAACAAGGTTCAGGAGCTGTGCGAGAAATACGACCAACTGCCCCGTGATATCCGCTGGCATCTCATAGGGCATCTTCAGCGCAACAAGGTAAAATACGTGGCGGACAAGGCATGTCTCATCCATTCGGTAGACTCTTTGAGACTGGCGGAGGCCATCAGCGCGGAGGCCGTAAAGCGGCAATGCATTGTGCCGATTCTCATTGAAGTGAATGTGGCAGGGGAGGAGAGCAAGTTCGGGGTTCCCCTTGAGGAGACGGAACAGCTGGTTCGGAAAATAGCGGAGCTTCCGGGCATTTCCGTTCAGGGATTGATGACAATCGCCCCGTTTGTGGAGGATCCCGAGGAAAATCGTACACATTTTTCCAATTTAAAGAAATTATGTGTTGACTTAAAAAGGAAAAACATTGATAATGTAACTATGAGTGTCTTGTCTATGGGTATGACAGGAGACTATGAGGTTGCAATTGAGGAAGGCGCTACCATGGTCCGTGTTGGTACGGGTATCTTTGGGGAGCGTAATTATAGTTAGATTGGAGACGGTAAAATGAGCGTAATCGATAAATTCCTGGACGTCATGAAGCTGGGCGGAGATGATGACTACGATGATTATGACGACTATGATGATTTCGATGATGACTACGAGGAAGAGAAACCGGAGAAGAGAAGCTCCTTTCGACGAAAGAAGGAAGAGGATTATGACGACTTTGATGATGAGGAGCCTGCAAAAGAGCGGGCTAAGGTAACACCGATTCGTCAGGCTTCGAGAAAGCAGGGGAAGGGTATGGAGGTATGTGTAATTAAACCTACAAGCTTTGAGGATTCCAGGGAGATTACCGAGACGCTTCTCAGTAATCGTACCGTGGTACTGAATTTTGAAGGGCTGGATATGGATGTGGCTCAGAGGATTATTGATTTCACATCCGGTTCCTGCTTTGCCATAGGGGGCAATCTGCAGAAGGTATCCGGCAGTATTTTTCTGGTAACGCCCAGGAGTGTGGATATCTCGGGTGATTTGCAGGATATCATCAGCAGTTCCATCGACATCCCCTCGGTATATGGAAGATAGGCTATGACAAAAGAGGAGCAGCAGACAGGAAAGCGTCTTCTGGATTTGGCCCGGACGGCGTATCAGAGGGGCATTGTCACCTATTCTGATTTTTTGAATCTGAATGAACAGAATATTCTTTATGATATCCGCCGGGAGCTCTCTTATCTGAAGGTAGAGAGCTTTGGGGGATATGAGACGGCGGAGCGTCAGATGGCAGCCTTTGTTCCTGATGCTCTTCTATTTTGCCCGGAATATCCGATTGCCTGTATTCGGCTGACGCCCCTTCATAAGAAATTTGCGGAGAGCTTAAGCCATCGGGACTACCTGGGAGCGGTTCTGAATCAGGGACTGGATCGCTCTAAAACAGGGGATATTCTGGTGGAGGAGGATGAAGCTTTTTTATTCTGCCAGGCGGGCATTGCAGATTTTATCTGCGGGAATCTGACGCGGATTCGCCATACTGCCGTGACGGCCGGGCGCGTGGAGGGAGAGAGCTTTTTCTATGAGCCAAAAGTACGGGAGATTACGGGAACGGCGGCTTCCGTTCGTCTGGACAGTCTGCTGTCTCTGGCATTCGGGGCGTCCAGAAGCAGTCTGACAGGATTGATTGAGGGCGGAAAGGTTTTTGTAAACGGAAGGCTTGTGACTTCCAACGGTTATCAGCCGAAGGAGGGAGATTTGGTATCCGTCCGGGGCATGGGACGCTTTCGGCTGCAGGGAATTGGCGGACAGTCGAAGAAGGGGCGAAGCTATGTCACCCTTTTGAAGTATATTTAAATATAAGGCGGAAAACGGATGAGGTGTGTCATGGAAGAGAAAAACAGTGTGATTTTACCCGTACAAAGAGACGGGGAATTTTGTTATTCCATTTGTCTGGAAAGGAGCTTTCAGGAGCTTTCCGGCCGGATTGGAGATTTGGATGTCAGCAGGCGGAGGATCTGCATTGTAACGGACAGTCATGTAGGTCCCCTGTACGGGAAAGCGGTGAAGGAGGCTCTTTCGGGAGTCTGTAAGAAGGTAACGGTTTATACCATAGAGGCAGGAGAGGAGTATAAGACTCTGGATACGGTGCGGGGACTTTACGAGCATTTGATTTTGGAGCGCTTTGACCGAAAGGATCTTCTGGCTGCCTTGGGAGGAGGCGTGGTCGGCGATCTGACAGGCTTTGCGGCAGCCACATACCTTAGGGGAATTCGCTTTATTCAGATTCCCACGACCCTTCTGGCGCAGGTGGACAGCAGTATCGGCGGCAAAACGGGAGTGGATTTTGACAGCTACAAAAATATGGTCGGGGCCTTCCACATGCCCAGTCTGGTGTATATGAATCTTTCCGTTTTGAGGACGCTTCCGGAGCGGCAGTTTGCTTCGGGTATGGCGGAGATTTTGAAGCATGGACTGATTCGAAATGAAGCATACTATCAATGGCTGATTGAGAATCAGGAACATATCCGCCGGCGGAGCTATGAGGCGCTGCTTCCCATGATCGCGGAGAGCTGTAAGATTAAGCGGGCCGTGGTGGAGGCGGATCCCACGGAGCAGGGAGAGCGGGCGCTTCTGAACTTCGGGCATACCCTGGGGCATGCGGTGGAAAAGCTTAAGGAGTTTCAGCTTCTACATGGAGAATGTGTGGCTGTGGGAATAGCGGGGGCCGCCCGGATAGCTCTGAAAAGAGGGCTGCTGACGGAGGCGGATTTTAAGAGAGTTACGGAAGGGCTTCGGGCATTTTCCCTGCCGGTTTCTACGGAGGGTCCGGAGGCTGAACGGATTGTGGAGATTACCCGTTCGGATAAAAAGATGGAGGCGGGCAGTATTAAATTTGTGCTGCTTCGAAAGATAGGCGAAGCCTTTGTGGACAGGACCGTGACAAACGGAGAGCTTTTGTCTGCGGCAAAATGGATTTTAGGAGGCGGCAATGACGAAACGCGTGAAATATAATCTGACAGGACTTTTGGCGGCTGCCCTGCTGATTGTTCTCGATCAGTGGACGAAGCATCTGGCGGTGCTTCATTTGAAGGATCAGACTCCCTTTGTGCTGCTGGAGGGCGTATTTGAGCTGAATTATCTGGAGAACCGGGGAGCGGCCTTTGGGATGTTCCAGGGACAGAGAACGGTATTTTTGGTGTGTACCCTCGTAATTCTGGCGGTGGTGGCGTTTTATTATAACCGCCTGCCGGAGGGGCGGAGGTTTCTGCCTCTGCGCCTGGTGGGGACTCTTTTGACGGCGGGAGCCATCGGGAATATGATTGACAGGACGCTGAATTCCTTTGTGGTGGATTTTCTGTATTTTAAGCTGATTGATTTTCCGGTGTTTAATGTGGCGGACTGCTATGTGACCGTGGGGGCTGCCCTTTTGGCTGTTTTGATTTTGTTTTATTACAAGGAAGAGGAGCTTGGCTTTATTAAAGCACCGAAAGAGGAGAAGGATGGATCAGAGGAGAAGGTTTGAGGCTGCGGATTCGGCAGGGCTTCGAATTGACCGTTATCTGTCGGAGCAGCAGCCGGAGCTGTCACGCTCTTATGTGCAGAAGCTAATTAAGGATGGGAACGTTCTTGTGGCGGGTAAGGCGGTGAAGGCAAATTATAAGGTGAATTGCGGGGATGTGATTGAGCTTGCTTTGCCGCCTGCAGTGGATCCGGAGATTCAGCCGGAGGATCTGGAACTGGATATTCTGTATGAGGATGAGGATTTGATTTTTGTGAATAAGCCCAAGGATATGGTGGTGCACCCTTCGGCGGGGCATACAAGCGGGACGCTGGTGAATGGGCTGCTGTATCACTGCAGAGGAGAGCTTTCGGGAATTAACGGAGTTCTGAGGCCGGGGATTGTGCATCGGATTGATAAGGATACGACAGGGGTTCTGATTGTGTGTAAGAATGATCATGCTCATGGCGTGATCGCCGGGCAGCTGAAGGAGCATACGATCACACGGCGTTACCGGGCTGTTGTTTGGGGGAATATCAAAGCGGATGAAGGGACGGTGGATGCTCCGATAGGGAGGCATCCGGTGGATCGGAAGCGGATGGCTGTGGTACGGAAGGGTGGAAAGCGTGCTGTGACGCATTATCGGGTTCTGGAACGGTTTGAGCGTTTTACGTATGTGGAATGTCGGCTGGAGACGGGGCGGACGCATCAGATTCGTGTGCATATGGCGAGTATTGGGCATCCTCTTTTGGGGGATGAGGTGTATGGGAGAGGAAAGCCGCCTTTTGCGCTTCAGGGGCAGGTGCTTCATGCTGCGGTGTTGGGGGTGAGGCATCCTTCTACGGGGGAGTATTTGGAGGTGGAGGCGCCTTTGCCTGGGTATTTTGAGGAGGTATTGAGGGGGATGAGGGACGGATGGGTGAAATAAGCTGAAATAAGGACGAAATAAGGTGTCAAAGGTGTCAAATGGGAAAAATATGCTTGCTATTTTTAGGGGCATGTGGTATAATCATTTTTGTTGCGGAGATTGGTTGTAACAGGCCGGCGTGTCGGAATGGCAGACGAGGCAGACTCAAAATCTGTTGTGGGCAACCACGTGCGGGTTCAAGTCCCGCTGCCGGCAGAAGGAAGAATCGCTGAAAGACTTAGTTTTTACAGGTGTTTCGGCGATTTTTTGTTGCTTTTAAAGATTTTAAAAATCGTTTTTACTGTCATTTGGCAGGTGGAATGAATTGATGAAAGGATTTATATTTTTTTGATGTTTATTTCTGCATAAATTATCCAGCATGTACATATAATGTCAGTAGTATTACGGAATTTAAAATCAGCAATATCCCTCAAAATACACAAATCAATTTACAGATGCATACATTTATGACCGGAAATTGATTTCATAGGAGTGCATTGGGAGGAGTATTACAGAACCGGAATAGGAGGACAAACATATGGCAAGGCCAAGAACAAGAGTGAGAAAAACCTACGAAGAGCTGCTGGCAGAGAACGAGGAGAAGCTTCAAAAGCACACAGAGGCCGTTTCCCTGCTTCAAAAGGAGCGGGAAGAGCTGTTAAAGGCAAAGCGTGACGAGGAAATGCAGGAGCTTTATGCCTATATGCAGGAGAACGAGCTTTCCGCCCAGGATGTTCTATTCAGCTTAAGGGAGCAGAATAACAATGAATTGGAGGAACGGGAGGCTTCTTAAGCTCATCCGATCTATTATGCTGCATTTGCAGCCTCAGGCAAACATTCACGTCCTGTCCGTTTTATATATAGAAGGATACGGACTGCTGACTGCTAGAAAGCCTCCCGGAACTCGCTGGGTGTCATATCCGTGAGCTTTTTAAAGGAACGGCTGTAAGTCAGTGTGCTTTTAAAGCCGACCTCCGTGGCAATGGCATGGATGGACAGCTTGGAATAAGTGAGATATTCCTTGGATTTGTTGACCCTGTATTCAGTCAGATACTGGTACAGGGTTTTTCCTGTATGTTCTTTAAAAATTTTGCAGAAATAGAACTTGGAAAAGTTCACCTTCTGACAGATAATATCTACGGACAGCTCATCCATATAGTGCTCGTCGATGTATTTCAGTGCGGTATTGACAATAGTCTGCTGCACAGGAGTAAGAAGGCGGGCCTTTTCGATCTCATGAGTAACAAGCAGCAGCTCATGAATAATCTGATGAACCAGATAGCAGGCTTCCATCTGTATAAAAAGATCCTTCGTATAATGATAAGAACACAGGGCAGTGAAGTGGGTGCAAATATTGTGCAGCGGCGTAATGGGAATGACCCCCTTCTTCCCGCGTATCATATTATAGTAGAGCTTGGCATGTGTTCCGGAGAAAATAATATAAAAATATCTCCAATTCGGGGTGGCCTTGGAAAACCGCAGCCGGGTATTGCAGTTGGAGATTACAATATGTTCCTTATGAACATACTGCACCTCTTTGTATTTCGTGTACTGCGCCACTCCCTCCAGAATATAAAAAATAATAAATTCCGAGTAATTGGCATTGCATTTTAACTCCCGTTCGTTGGAATATCCGCACTGAAGAACCTGAAAGGGCAGGTTCACGGACTTGTCGGAGAGAAGATTTGACTTATGTATATATTTGGGAGGATATTCTTTTTGTGGCATTTTCATACGAAATAAAGTCCTTTCCCGGGAACAATTGTTTGAAATGACAAATAATTCACATATTTTCCCTTACTATAGCACAAAAATGCCAGAAAAGCAAGAATTGATACTAAAAAAACAATATTTGATATTGAATATTGTTCGTTTTTGGGTTTATCTAGTAGCATAAAGACCAAGCAAGGAAGGAGAAAATAGGGTGAACGAGCAAAATTACATTCTCGAGCTGAAGGATGTGGTCAAGACCTTCGGCGGCGTCACCGCTCTGGCAGGCGTGCAGTTTCAACTGAAGAAGGGTGAAATACATGCACTGATGGGTGAGAACGGCGCAGGAAAATCCACCTTCATCAAGGTTATCACAGGCGTTCATCAGCCGGACAGCGGAATTATGCTGTTAGAGGGCGAGCGGATTACCCCCCGGAATACGATGGATTCGGCGAAGCTGGGAATTGCGGCGATTTATCAGCATGTAACGGCATTCCCGGATTTGTCTGTGACTGAAAATATTTTTATGGGGCAGGAGATTAAGAACAAGCTGGGCATGTACGACTGGCGTCAGATGAACCAGAAGGCAAAGGAGCTGATTGAGCCTTTGAGCAAGGAGATCGACGTGACGAAGCCGATGGGTTCCTTAAGCGTAGCGGCACAGCAGCTTGTGGAGATTGCCAAGGCCCTTTCCAGAGACGCCCGGATTCTTATCATGGATGAACCGACGGCCTCTTTGACGGCAAATGAGTGCGAGGAGCTTTACACCATTGCGGAGCGGCTCCGTGACGAGGGCGTTTCCATTATTCTGATTTCTCACAGATTTGAGGATATGTACCGCCTGGCGACGCGAGTTACCGTATTTCGTGACGCACAGTACATAGGCTGCTGGGATGTGGATAAGATTTCCAACCAGAAGCTCATCGGGGCGATGGTAGGCCGGGAGCTGGATCAGATGTATCCCGAAAAGACGGCCAAGATTGGAGAAACCGTACTTAAAGTGGAAAATATTTCCAAGGAAGGCTACTTTAAAAATATTTCCTTTGACGTAAAGAAGGGCGAAATTCTGGCCCTTACGGGACTGGTGGGTGCAGGGCGTACCGAGGTCTGCCAGACCATTTTCGGCATTATGAATCCCGACAGCGGCAGGATTCTTCTGGAGGGACAGGAGATTCATGTAAAGACGCCGGTGGAGGCATTTGAGTACGGCATCGGCCTGCTTCCCGAGAACCGGCAGACCCAGGGGCTTGTGAATGAGCTGCCCATTTACCAGAATGTGTCCTCGGCGGATATGAAGCAGTTTGCCAAGGCGAATATGCTGGATGAAAAGGCGGAGATTCAAAAAGCCATTGAGCTTTGCCAGAAGATTTCCCTCAAAGCCAAAGATATCAGCGCGCCGCCCTCCTCACTGTCTGGCGGTAATCAGCAGAAGGTTGTATTTGCCAAGCTTCTCAACTGCTCCCTGAAGGTGCTGATTCTCGACGAGCCTACTAAGGGTATCGACGTAGGCGCGAAGTATTCCATCTATGAGATTATGAACGAGCTGGCGGCAAACGGCTATGCGATTATTATGGTTTCCTCCGAGATGCCGGAGGTGCTTGGTATGGCCGACCGGATCGTGGTGATGAAGTCCGGACATGTAACCGGCGAATTTGACAACAAAGAGGTATCCCAGGAAATGATTATGGCGGCCTCATTGGGTGAACAGAGGAAGGAGGCCAGGGCATGAAAAAAGTATTCGGATACCGCAACATCGGTCTTATATTCGGACTGATTGGGCTTATGATACTGGCGGGAATCATTACACCGTCTATGTTTTCCCTGAATACCATTATTTCCATGCTGCGGAATAATGCGGTTTACGTATTCCTGGCAATGGGTATGATGGTGGTTTTGGTGACGGGCGGCATTGATCTGTCCGTAGGCTCTATACTGGCATTGTCAGGTGTGGTCTGCACTTCGCTGATGAGCAGCCATATGGAGATTCCCAACTTTGTGTGGGTGCTTTTAAGCCTTTTGATCGGAATTATCTGCGGAGCCTTCAACGGCTTTGTGGTTGGTTACCTGAAAGTGGTTCCCATGATTGCAACACTGGGTACGATGTATATCTACAGAGGCTTTGCGTTCCTCTTAAGCGGCGGCAACTGGTGGTTCCCCCATCAGATTTCCGAGGGCTATCAGGCGTGGGCAGGAAAGCAGATCCTTGGAGTTCCGAGTATTCTCTGGATTGCGGCTGTCGTATTTCTGACAGCATACTGGTATCTCAGCTACCGGACCACCGGCAGACGTATCTATGCAATCGGAACGAATGTGGAGTCTGCGAAGGTTGCAGGTATCAAGGAGGCGCGAATCCGTTTTCTGGCATTTGTTATCTGCGGCGCGCTGGCAGGCATCTCCGGCATGCTTTATACGGCCAACTATGCAATGTGTACCTATACCATCGGCGACGGCTATGAGCTGCAGGCTATCGCTATCTGTATCCTGGGCGGCGTCAGCATCACCGGAGGCCGGGGAACTGTGGACGGCGTATTCATCGGATGGCTGATGATGAGCGTGATTACCCAGTTTATCAGTCTGCTTCCGGGATTGTCCGTATGGCAGAAGGCCCTGCAGGGCGCTATCATTATTGCAGCCGTATTCCTGAATATTGCAATGGCACGCTCTTCTGAGAAGCGTTTCCTGAAAGAAAGGGGGGCACTGCTCTAATGGCTGAGAATAAAGCTGCGGTCAGAGATCTGACTGTCAAAGAGGGTTTTCAATTAAGCAAGTTTCTGGTAAAATGGGAAATGATCCTGGTTTACATATTGATTCTGATTAATCTGATTCTGGCTGTTGCCAGGCCGGGATTGTATTTCAACATCGGCACCATTCAGTCCATCATTCAGTCGGGACTTGACTTGTCGCCTATGGTAATGGGTATGGTGTTTGTGCTGATGCTTGGGGATATTGACGTATCCATCGCTTCCAACATGGTTCTTTCCGGTATGACTACGGGTCTTCTGTATCAGAACGGAACGCCGGGGATTGTGGCTGTTTTGGCAGGTATCCTTACGGGAGCGGTCTGCGGGGCCTTTAACGGCGTTCTGGTAGGATATGTGAAGATGCCTGCGGTTATTGTAACCATTTCCACCTCCATGCTGTTCCGCGGAATTGTAGAGATTATCCTGGATGTAAATTCACTTAAGAATTTCCCGGCCTTCTACAATGCCATCGGCTGGAGAAACTGGTGGATCTTCCCCATTTGTATGGTGTTATATATCATCATTACCGTGATTTTCTACTTTATTCTGCACCGGTCCACTTTTGGACGGAAGCTGTATATTGTGGGAAATAACCCGGTTACGGCTCAGTATTCCGGTATCCGGGTAGAGCGGGTGAAGCTCATTGTGTTTATCCTGATGGGCGTGATGGCAGGCATCGGTTCCATTTTCTTCGTAGGACGTATGGGCGGCGGTCTTTCCTCCTCTATGGGTACGGGCTACGAGATGGATACTATCGCTATCTGCGTACTGGGCGGCGTGTCCACCAACGGCGGTAAGGGTAAGGTGTATGGTCCCTTTATTTCCACCTTTATTATGGCCTTCCTGCTGTATACGCTGGGTCTGATTGGCGTGGATGCCAATACACGTAAGATTGTAACGGGTATTGTGCTTCTGATTGCCGTACTGATTCCCAGTGTGAACCGGCAGCTTATTGCGGATGTGAAGCTTAAGGTTCTGTATAAGAACAATAAGAACATCGAGGCTCTCAATGTAAAGACGGCCGCAGAGGTGAAAGAGCTTAAGGCGGAGATTGCAAGGCTTAGAAAATCCGGCGATCCGGACGGCAAGATCCGCAAGGCCGAGGAGAGAATTGTGTCCTTACAGAATACGTGTAAGGAAAAGACCGCGCAGATGAAAGCGGAGCTTGAGGAGAATGCCAGAAAGAATAAGGAGCGTTTCTCCTAAGCGGTTTGAAGGAAAGGCGGCCGCTTTCGGGCGGACGAACTTCGTTCGGTAAGGTATATCCGGGGTTTAGAGCGCCCCGTATATATAAAAAAGAGCTATTAAGCAAAAATAAAAGGAGGATATTTCATTATGATGAAAAAGATTTTAGCTCTGATGCTCAGTGTGAGCATGATTGCAGGACTTGCAGCCTGCGGTTCCAAGGAAACGGAAGCTCCGGCAACGGATGCGCCGGCAACAGAGGCTCCTGCCGAGACAGGCGGAGACGACGCAGAGGCAGATGCTCCTGCAGCGCCGTCTGCTGAGGGCGGAAAGCATGTGTTTATGTTCAAGTCTACCGGCAACAAGTTCGGTGATTTGATGTATGAAGGCTACAACGAGTACATGAAAGCACTTGGCTATGAGACCGAGTATAAGAGTCCGGCTGAGACAACCGTAGCCGCTCAGGTTCAGATGCTTGACGAGCTGATTACACAGGGCGTTGCTTCTATCGTTATTTCCACCAACGGAGATACCGGATATGATGAGATTTTCCAGAAGGCAAAGGATGCCGGAATCCCCATCGTTTCCATCGACTCTGAGGCAAGCGTTGACTACCGTCTGGCTCATATCAACCAGGCAGAGGTTCAGGATATCGGATCTTATCTGGTACAGGCAGCCGTTCTGATTACTCTTGGCGTAGATTATCCGGAAGATAAGACTATGGAAGAGGTTGTAGCAGAGCAGCTTGGAAGCTACTCAGGCGACGAGATCGTTCTTGGTGTTCTTTCCGCCGGTATCGATACTCCGGTTCAGAACAGCTGGATTGCAGCTATGGAGACAGAGCTTGCAAAGGATATGTACAAGGGTAAGGTTAGCCCCAACCTTGACAAGAAGTACGGAAATGACGACCCGGTTGAGTCTACAACTCAGGCAAATGCTTTCGTAGCAGAGGCTAAGGTTGACTGTATCATTTCCCCGACTACCGTTGGTATCGCAGCAGCAGGACAGGTTCTGAAGCAGGCGAACAGCGAAATCAAGCTGACAGGTCTTGGACTTCCTTCCGAGATGCAGTCCTTCATGCCCAACGCGGCAGAGGATGACGCATTTGCATCCGTTTGTCCTTACATGATGCTGTGGGATGTTATTCATCTTGGCGCAGTAGCAGGCGCTGCAATTGACGCGGCTCTGACCAATGGCTGGGCAGGAGCAGATGGTGAGACCTTCACAATGGCTGCTTTCCGTGACTATGCTGAGGAAGATTACACTGTTTACACACAGGGCGACGGAACCTTCGTTTTGGCAGGCACACCGTACATCTTC
Organism: Clostridia bacterium; assembly: GCA_910576325.1. Lineage (GTDB taxonomy): Bacteria > Bacillota > Clostridia > Lachnospirales > Lachnospiraceae > Laedolimicola. Next base: position 24,187 of record CAJTIM010000023.1, on the reverse strand, counting down.
TACAAGGGCAACATGGCTGAGTGGATCAGCAAACTGTAAGATTTAAAAGGCTATAAGAATACTGGGGGACTGCGCCTGCAGTCCCCCAGTTTTAAAGAAGGAGAAAAGGGATGAGCAACACCTATTATCTGGCAGTAGACATCGGGGCTTCCAGTGGACGCCATATCCTGGGGCACCTTGAGGACGGGAAAATGGTTCTGGAGGAGCTCTACCGCTTTGACAACGGCATGAAGCCAAAGAACGGGCATTTGTGCTGGGATGCGGACGGCCTGTTCGGAGAAATCAAGGCCGGAATGAAACGCTGTAAGGAGCTTGGGAAAATTCCGGTGAGTATGGGTGTGGACACCTGGGCGGTGGACTATGTTCTTCTGGATAAAAACGGGGAGCGCCTGGGGGATGCGGTCGGCTATCGGGATAAGCGGACGGAGGGAATGGACGACAAGGTTTATGAGATCATTTCTCCGGAGGAGCTGTATGGGCGAACGGGAATCCAGAAACAGATTTTCAATACCATTTATCAGCTCATGGCCGTAAAGGAGCAGCAGCCGGAGCTGATGGAAGAGGCAGAGCAGCTTTTGATGCTTCCGGATTATTTTCATTATCTGCTGACAGGCGTGGCAAAAACAGAGTATACCAATGCCACCTCGGGCCAGCTTGTAAGTCCGAAGACAAAGGACTGGGACTTTGAATTGATTGAGCGTTTGGGCTATAAAAAAGAAATCTTCGGGCCTATCAGCCTTCCGGGAACTGTGGTAGGACCCTTAAAGAAAGAGGTGGCCGGGGAGGTTGGCTTCTCCTGCACGGTGATGCAGCCGGCTACCCATGATACGGCTTCTGCGGTTCTGGCGGTTCCCTCCACGGAGGAGGATGTGATCTACATAAGCTCCGGCACCTGGTCCCTGATGGGAACGGAGCTAAAGGAAGCGGATTGCAGAGAGGAAAGCCGCAGGGCAAACTTTACCAATGAGGGCGGCGTGGATTACCGGTTCCGGTTTTTGAAAAATATTATGGGACTGTGGATGATTCAGTCCGTTCGAAAGGAGCTTCCGGTAAAATACAGCTACGCGGAGCTTTGCAAGATGGCTGAGGAGGTTTCGGACTTCCCCACGGTGATTGATGTGAACGATCAGAGCTTCCTGTCTCCGGACAGTATGATTGAAGCGATACAGGAATATTGCAGGAAGCACGACCAGGCAGTGCCGGAGACGCCGGGAGAGCTGGCGGCGGTCATTTACCAGAATCTGGCCCGCAGCTACGGCGAAACGGTCTGGGAGATTGAGGAGCTTACCGGGAAGACCTATGATAAGATTCATGTGGTGGGCGGCGGTTCCAATGCGGATTACCTCAATGAGCTGACGGCCTGGTACACGAAGAAGGAAGTTCTGGCAGGACCGGGAGAGGCTACGGCTCTTGGAAATCTGGCGGCGCAGATGATTGCGGCCGGGGAGCTTAAGGATATCTGGGACGCCAGGGTTTGTATCCGCAATTCCTTTGAGATTCGGTCATTTCGGGCTTAGAGAGAGATAAAAGCGGGAGTATATCATATATAATACGCAACTGATAGAGCTGTCGCGCAGCGACTATAATAGTGGTAAAGTTGCAAAGGCGCACGAGAGGAACTTTCATGAGTGCCCTTTCGAATGAAAGTTTCTCTCATTACAGGTGCGCCGAAGTGACTTTACCCTTTAGTGCCATCGCGCAGCGATTTAAATAGTAAAGTCGCAAAGGCGCACGAGAGGAACTTTCATGAGTGCCCTTTCGAATGAAAGTTCCTCTCATTACAGGTGTGTCGAAGTGACTTTACCCTTTAGAGCTGTCGCGCAGCGACTTAAAATAGGAGGATGATAGGCATGAATGTGAAAGAAAGATATGAATCAGCGAAGGCAATGTATGCGAAAATCGGCGTGGATACGGATGCGGCTCTGGAGCGTCTCAAAGGGATTCCCATTTCCATGCACTGCTGGCAGGGAGATGATGTAATCGGATTTGACCATGACGGGCCTTTGACCGGCGGTATTCAGACTACAGGCAATTATCCCGGAAGAGCAAGGAATCCGGAGGAGCTGATGGCGGACATTGAGAAGGCTTTAAGCCTGATTCCCGGCAAGCATAAGGTGAATCTCCATGCCTGCTACGCCATCTTTGAGAACGGAGAGCGCGCAGATCGGGATAAGATTGAGCCGAAGCATTTTGCAAAATGGGTGGAGTTCGGCAAGAAGAACGGCGTTGCCTTTGACTTTAATCCCACCTGCTTTTCTCATCCGATGGCAGAGGACAGTCTGACCCTCTCAAGCCCCAACGAGAAGGTTCGTAAGTTCTGGGTGGATCACTGTATCGCATGTATTAAGATTTCCGAATATCTGGCCACAGAGCAGGGCTGTCCTTGTGCCATGAATATCTGGATTCCCGACGGAATGAAGGATGTTCCGGCGGACCGCCTGGGACCCCGTGCAAGATTTAAGCAGTCCTTGGATGAGATTCTGGCTGTTCCCTATGACAAGGAAAAGGTTCTGGTGTGTCTGGAGTCTAAGGTGTTTGGTATCGGTATGGAGTCTTATACGGTGGGCTCCAGCGAGTTTACAATCAATTATGCGGCAAGAAACGGAATCATCAGCCTGATGGACAACGGACATTATCATCCTACCGAGGTGGTGTCCGATAAGATTTCCTCCATGCTGCTGTTTAATGACAAGATTGCCCTTCATGTGACAAGAGGCGTGCGCTGGGACAGCGACCATGTGGTTCTCTTTGATGATGAGACGAGAGAGATTGCCAAGGAGATCGTGCGCAACGATGCCATTGACAGGGTGCTTCTGGCTCTGGATTATTTTGACGCAAGCATCAACCGGATTTCCGCCTGGGTAACGGGTATGCGCAATATGCAGAAAGCTCTTCTCTATGCGCTGCTTTCTCCCAATAAGAAGCTGAAAGAGCTTCAGGACGCCGGGAAGTTCACAGAGCTGATGATGCGTCAGGAGGAGATGAAGACGTATCCTCTCGGGGATGTGTGGAATTATTTCTGCGAGCAGAACGGCGCTCCGGTGCAGGAGGACTGGTTTGCGCAGATTGAGAAGTATGAGGAAGAGGTGCTTTCCAAGCGGAAATAGACGGTAAAGTCACGAAGGCGCTTTACCCTTTAGTGCCATCGCGCAGCGACTTAATTGGTAAAGTCACAAAGGCGCACGAGAGGAACTTTTATGAGTGCCCTTTCGAGTAAAAGTTCCTCTCATTACAGGTGTGTCGAAGTGACTTTACCCTTTAGAGCCATCGCGCAGCGACTTAATTGGTAAAGTCGCAAAGGCGCACGAGAGGAACTTTTATGAGTGCCCTTTCGAGTAAAAGTTCCTCTCATCACAGGTGTGCCGAAGTGACTTTACCCTTTAGTGCTGTCGCGCAGCGACTTAATTGGTAAAGTCGCAAAGGCGCACGAGAGGAACTTTTAGAGTGCCCTTTCGAGTAAAAGTTCCTCTCATCACAGGTGTGCCGAAGTGACTTTACCCTTTAGTGCTGTCGCGCAGCGACTTAATTGGTAAAGTCGCAAAGGCGCACGAGAGGAACTTTTATGAGTGCCCTTTCGAGTAAAAGTTCCTCTCATCACAGGTGTGCCGAAGTGACTTTACCCTTTAGTGCTGTCGCGCAGCGACTTAAAATAGGAGAAAAAGTCATGATTGATTTAACAAAGTTAGTTGAGATGTCAAACAAGCACGGGAAAAACCCGGATCTGGTACTGGCGGGCGGCGGTAATACCTCCTATAAGAAAGATGGAGTTCTCTATGTAAAATGCTCCGGCACCAGTCTGGGAACCATTACGGCGGACGGCTTTGTGGCTATGGATATTGCAAAGCTTACGGCTCTTATGGAAAAGGACTATCCGGCAGAGGATGCGGCCAGAGAAGCGGCGTTTCTAAAGGATGTGATGGATGCCCGGTGTGATGAGGATCTAAGCAAGCGTCCCAGCGTGGAAGCATTACTCCACAGCCTGTTTCCCCAGACCTATGTGCTTCACATTCATCCGGCGCTGATCAATGGTCTTACCTGCTCCAAGGGGGCCGAAGAGCTGGCAAAGGAGATTTTGGGCGCTCAGATGATCTGGATTCCCATCTGCCGTCCGGGGTACACCCTTGGAAAGCTTTGCAATGAGGCTATGAAAGTGTACAAGGAGGAGCACGGCCAGGAGGTGCAGGTGGTGCTTCTGCAGAATCACGGAATCTTTATCGCGGCGGAAACCACGGAGGAGATTGACCGTATTTTGGCGGATGTGATTGATAAGCTGGAGGCTTATGTGCGCACGGAAGGCAAGGAAGAGCTGACCTCCAGGCTTCATGTCATTACCGGACGGGCGGCGGAATTTCTGCCGATTCGCGAGTCCGTGTATTTTGTGAGCAGCAGGGAGAAGGCCGAGGCCCTTTTAAAGCCGTTTACGCCGGATCACATTGTGTACTGCGGCGCGTTTCCGCTGTTTGTGGGAGAGGATGAGGATTTGGAGGCGGCTCTGAATGCATTTAAGGAGAAGGAAGGAGATTATCCGAAGATTGTCCTTGTGCAGAATGTGGGAGCCTTTGCCCTCTGCCAGAGTGAGAAGGAGATACGCAATGCGGAGCTTCTTTTGACAGATGCCATGAAGGTGGCTTATTATGCGGAGAAGTTCGGAGGAATCCTGCCGATGACGGATGAGCTGACGTACTTTATCACTCACTGGGAGGCGGAGTCTTACCGGAAGAAACAGGCTTAAAAATGGATTTATTCTTATATTGATTATTGGGTAAATAGCACTTATTATTCTCATTATCCGCGTATTTGTGAAGTTAGCCGTAGATTACTACGCTGTTGCTTTGCAGATATACGGTTAGTGTGAATATTAAGTGCTATTTGCGAATAAATGAATGAAATGTTGTATAAAGAAAAAGAAGATTTGAAATAGTCATGACAGGCAGAGGATAAAGTATTGCGCCTGATGGAAGTTTATGAAGGAAGAGACAGAGGTATGCTTAAGGTGTATCTCTGTTTCTGTTTACGAATACCGGAAAAATAGGATTTTTCAAGGTATTGGATTGGAACCTTAAAAGAAAGTACAGGAAAGGTTTACTTTCATTGTTGAAAATAGTATACTGCTAATGAGGAAAATAGAACTTCATTTTCTTATACACGGACAGAAAGGAGCCTGCCCATGACCTGTAAAGAAGCGGAACAAATGGTAATGCCTTACATTAATAAGGAGCTGACAGACAAAGAGCTGAGCGCCTTTTTGTCCCATATCCACACATGCCAGGATTGTTACGAGGAGCTTGAGATCTACTATACCATCTACACCGGCCTTGCCCAGTTGGAAGATGGCGGGGAGGATCAGAATATCCACCGGCTTTTGGAGGAATCCTTAAGAGTATCGGAGCTTCAGATCCGGGGGAGAAGGTTTTTTAATGTGTACTATGTATTGTCCCAGGTAATGGCAATGGCGGCGCTGGCTGTCATTATGGTAATGGAGATTTTAAAAGTTTTAACGGATGTATTATGATGGAAATTTATCTTTGATATCTCCGATACCGGGGTGCCGAAGCGACTTTACCCTTTCGTGCTGTCGTGCAGCGACTATAGATAGGAGGCAGAATATGAGCGAAAAAATATTACTTGTTGACGGGCACAGCATTATTAACCGGGCCTTTTACGGAGTGACCAATCTCACCAACTCCCAGGGCCTTCACACCAACGCCATTTTTGGCTTCTTAAATACGCTGTTTAAGGTTCTGGAGGAGGAAAAGCCCGACTATATCACCGTGGCCTTTGATGTGAAACCCCCCACCTTCCGCCATGAGATGTACGCGGAATACAAGGGAACAAGAAAGCCCATGCCCGAGGAACTTCACGAGCAGGTTCCGGTGCTGAAAAATCTGCTTCATGCAATGGGAATCCCCACAATGGAAAAGGCCGGCCTGGAGGCGGATGATCTCCTGGGAACGGTGGCCAAGCGAAGCGAAAAGAAAGGTCTGGAGGTCACGGTGCTTTCCGGTGACAGAGATCTTCTGCAGCTTGCCACGGAGCATATCCGCATCCGTATGCCAAAAACCAAGGGCGGCGTGACGGAAATTGAAAATTACAATACACAGGACGTTATAGACCGCTACCAGATCACACCTTTGCAGGTGATAGAACTGAAAGCCCTTATGGGTGATTCCTCCGACAACATACCGGGTGTTCCGGGCATCGGAGAAAAGACGGCGACTAATCTTGTAGTCAAATACGGAACTATTGAAAATGCCTACGCCCACGTGGAGGAAATCACGCCGAACCGGGCGAGAGAGGCCCTTCGTAATCATTACGATATGGCACAGCTCAGCAAAACTCTTGCAACCATCAACATTGACTGTGATTACGATTATGACTGGGAAGCTGCCCGCCTGGGCAACATTTATACCCAGGAGGCATACGAGATTCTAAAGGAATTGGAATTTAAAAATATGCTGTCCCGTTTTTCAGTGGAGGCTCCGGTCAATGAAGCCATTGAAAAGAGCTTTTTGACCGTGACGGATCTGGGCGAGGCGGAAAATATATTCGAAAAGGCCGGGAAGCAGGAACGGGTGGCCTTTGAGCTTATTCGGGAGAATGGGAAGGTACTGGCGCTTTCCCTGGCATTATCCGGGGCGGAGGTATACATTTTCCCGGTACAGGGCTTTCTTACGGAAGCGTGGCTCGCGGATCGTCTGTCCCGGGCGCTTGCAGGAGTGAAGGAAGTTGTATGCTTAGGGCTTAAGGAGCAGCTGAAGTTTTTGGAGGCAAAGGCTCCCGACATTTTCCGGGACGTGGAGATAGGGGCTTATTTGCTGAATCCGTTGAAGGACAGCTATAGCTGTGAAGAGCTTGCAGGGGAGTTCTTAAGCCTTTCCGTGCCCTCCTGGGCGGAGCTATTCGGCAAGCAGCCTCTGGGTGAGATTTTGGAGGAGAAGCCGGAGGAATTTCGCATTTATGCCGGCTATTTAAGTTATGTGCTCTATGAGGTTTATCCTGCTTTGGAGAAACGGCTTCGGGATGAGGGCATGGAGGAACTTTACCGGAATATGGAAATGCCTCTTGTATTTACCCTGTTTTTCATGGAACAGGCAGGTATCCGGGTGGAGGCTCAGGAGCTTAAAATCTACGGCGATGCCCTGGCCGTACGGATTGGAGAATTGGAAAAAGAGATTTACGGGGAAGCAGGAGAGGAGTTTAACATCAATTCGCCTAAGCAGCTCGGCGTTATCTTATTTGATAAAATGGGAATGAAGGGCGGAAAAAAGACAAAGACCGGCTATTCCACCTCGGCGGAGGTGCTGGAAAAACTGGCTCCTGAGCATCCGATTGTGTCGCATATTTTGGAATACAGGCAGCTTACGAAGCTGAAATCCACCTATGCGGACGGCCTGGCCGGTTATATTGGAGTGGATCAGAGGATTCATACGACCTTTCAGCAGACCATTACGGCTACGGGGCGTTTGAGCAGCGTAGAACCGAATCTGCAGAATATTCCGATCCGCATGGAGCTTGGAAGGCTCATACGCAAAGTTTTTGTTCCGGAAGAGGGTTATACCCTTCTGGACGCGGATTATTCTCAGATTGAGCTTCGTGTGCTGGCTCATATGTCCGGGGATGAGAATCTCATTCAGGCTTACCGGGAGGCTCAGGACATTCACCGGCTGACGGCTTCCCAGGTGTTTCATATTCCCTTTGACGAGGTGACGGACCTTCAGCGGCGCAATGCAAAGGCTGTGAATTTCGGGATCGTGTATGGTATTAGCTCCTTTGGACTGTCTCAGGACTTGAGCATTACCCGGAAGGAGGCTCAGGAGTATATTGAGAAGTATTTTGAGACGTATCCCAGAATTAAGGAATTTTTGGACGGCTGTGTGAGGGACGCCAGGGAGAAGGGGTATGTAACGACCATGTTCGGACGACGGCGGCAGGTGCCGGAATTGAAATCTTCGAATTTTATGCAGCGATCCTTTGGGGAGCGTGTCGCCATGAACGCGCCTATTCAGGGAACGGCGGCGGATATTATTAAGCTAGCCATGATTCGCGTGGATCGGAGATTGAAGGAAGAGGGTCTTCGCTCACGGCTTTTGCTGCAGGTGCATGATGAACTTCTGGTTGAGGCGCATTTGGAGGAAACTCAGCGTGTGAAAGAGATTTTGGCGGAAGAAATGCATGGGGCGGCGAAGCTTTCGGTGCCGCTTGAGATTGATATGAAGCAGGGGAAGAACTGGTACGAGGCGCATTAAGGTGCGGAATCGCTGCTGGTTATGGAGTGAAGAGTAATGCGGAATTGTGGAAATATGGATTTGAGAACAGAGGGATTTTTGAATGTGGGTAATTGGAATCACAGGAGGCGTAGGAGCCGGGAAGAGTGAGATTCTGGCCTTTCTGGAAAGAGAGTGCGGGGCCAGGGTGTTCCAGGCGGATCAGGCCGGGCATTTGGTGATGGAGCCGGGGACGGAAGCCTTTGAAAAAATTGCCGCGCTGTTTGGCGGGGGGATACTTGGGGAAGACGGCAGGATAGATCGGAGAGCGCTGGGGGCGGTAGTGTTTGCTGATGCAAAAAAGCGGGAAGCCTTGAATGAGATTATCCATCCGGCGGTAAAGGCAATGGCCCTTAAGGAGATTGTCCGGGCGCGGGAAGAGGGGAGATATCCGTTTTTTGTGATTGAAGCGGCGTTGCTGATTGAGGATCATTATGAAAAAATCTGTGACGAGCTGTGGTATATCTATGCAGCGCCGGAGGTGCGGAGAGAGCGGCTCCGGGCATTCCGCGGGTATTCGGATGAGAAGATTTCGGCGGTATTTGCCAGTCAGCTTACGGACGAGGAGTTTCGTAAGCATTGCCAAAGAGTGATTGACAACAGCGGTTCCATAGAGGCGGCCTGTGAGCAGATTCGCGGTTTTTGCATGGAAAATCGTATGGATTCTCTATAACAGATTGACAAGTACACGAAAATAACATATCTTAAAAAAGCGGTGTCATTAAGTTTGGCTTGGCGGTGCCGGTTGGAATTTGATTTGATACCGGTGTGCCAGGACGATATTAAGGAATAACTGATAGGAGACAAAAGATATGAGAATGTGCAGTATCGCCAGCGGGAGCAGCGGAAACTGTATTTACATAGGTTCTGACAACAGTCATATCCTGATTGATGCGGGAATCAGCGGAAAACGGGTGGAGGCAGGTCTGAAAGAGCTGGAGCTGCAGGGGACGGATGTGAACGGGATATTGATTACCCACGAACATTCGGACCATATCCGGGGGCTTGGGGTACTGGCCCGAAAATATGACGTTCCCATCTATGCCACACCGGGAACGGCGGCGGCTATCCGGGAGATGAACGGCCTTGGAAGGATTGAGGAAGAGCTGTTTGTGGAAATCGGGGCGGATGTGCCCTTTGCCATCGGCGATTTGAAGATTTCACCTTTTCGGATTTCCCATGATGCGGCGGAGCCGGTGGCTTACCGGGTGGCCTGCGGGGGACACTGTGCGGCTGTGGCTACGGATCTGGGTGTTTATACGGATTATACGGTGGACAATCTAAAGGATCTGGATGTATTATTGCTGGAAGCAAACCATGATATCCATATGCTTGAGGTAGGAGGCTATCCCTATTATCTGAAACGGCGGATCGCCGGAGAGCGGGGGCATCTGTCCAATGAATCCGCAGGGAAGCTGCTCTGCCAGGTGCTTCATGATAATCTGAAAGCCGTATTTCTGGGACATCTGAGCAAGGAGAATAACTATGCGGAGCTGGCACGGGAAACGGTGAAGCTCGAGGTGCAGCTTGGAGACATACCCTATCAGCCGGAGGATTTCCCTATCAGCGTGGCTTGCAGGGATGAGATTTCGCCTTGCGTTGAGATATAGATTATCTAATAAGAAAATTGGAAAGTGTATTAAGGAACCTTTAATAGTCCAGCTAAGAAATATCAAGTGTTTAGAAAAATAATTTCTGCTGGCCGGTAAAGTCGCAAAGGCGCACGAGAGGAACTTTTATGAGTGCCCTTTCGAATAAAAGTTTCTCTCATTACAGGTGTGCCGAAGTGATTTTACCCTTTAGTGCCGTCGCGCAGCGACTTAAATAGGAGGACATTATGAAAAGAACAATTATTACTGTAGTAGGAAAGGACACGGTTGGAATTATTGCAAAGGTATGTACATACTTGGCGCAGAACGGAGTGAATATTCTGGACATTTCCCAGACCATTGTGCAGGGATTTTTCAATATGATGATGGTGGTGGATACCGGAAAGGTAAAATCCTTTGAAAGCCTTTCCTTAGAGCTTGAGCAGATTGGAGAAGAGATTGGTGTGGTGATCAAATGCCAGCACGAGGAAATTTTTGACCGGATGCACCGGATCTAGTGTCGTATTTGAATCTGTGCTGTGATGCGGCTCTTCCTGTCATGGCAAACAAAACTGAAATAAGGGGACATATATATGATAAATTTATATGAGGTAAGAGAAACCAATCAGATGATTGAGCAGGACAACCTTGACGTGCGTACAATTACCCTGGGAATCAGTCTTTTGGACTGCATTGATTCCGATTTGGACCGGCTTAATCAGAAGATTTACGATAAAATCACTACGGTGGCAAAGGATCTGGCAGCTACCGGAAAAGCCATTGAGCGGGATTTTGGAATCCCCATTGTAAATAAGAGGATTTCCGTAACGCCCATAGCATTGATTGGCGAGGCGGCCTGTCATTCGCCGGAGGATTATGTAACCCTCGCGGTGACCTTGGACCGGGCAGCCAAGGAGGTAGGCGTAAACTTTATCGGCGGCTATTCCGCATTGGTATCCAAGGGAATGACAAAGGGCGAAGAAAATCTGATTCGCTCCATCCCGGAGGCCCTTTCCAGGACAGACCGGGTATGCAGCTCCGTCAATGTAGGCTCTACCAAATGCGGAATCAATATGGATGCCGTGCGCCTGATGGGAGAAATGATTTTAAAGACAGCGGAGTATACAAAGGAACAGGATTCTCTGGGCTGTGCCAAGCTGGTTGTGTTCTGCAATGCGCCGGACGACAATCCCTTTATGGCAGGGGCGTTTCATGGAGTGACGGAGGCGGACGCTATTATCAATGTGGGCGTCAGCGGTCCCGGCGTGGTGAAGCATGCTCTTAAGAAGGTCCGGGGAGAGAGCTTTGAGGTTCTCTGCGAAACCATTAAAAAGACGGCCTTTAAGGTGACCCGGGTAGGGCAGCTTGTGGCTCAGGAGGCTTCTAAAAGGCTTGGGATTCCTTTTGGAATTTTGGATCTTTCTCTGGCGCCTACGCCGGCCATCGGCGACAGTGTGGCGGAGATTTTGGAGGAAATCGGTCTTGAGCGCTGCGGAGCGCCGGGAACTACGGCGGCTCTGGCCCTTCTCAATGACCAGGTGAAAAAGGGCGGAGTGATGGCTTCCTCCTATGTGGGAGGCTTAAGCGGCGCGTTTATACCGGTCAGTGAGGATCAGGGAATGATTGACGCGGTGCAGGCAGGAGCGCTGACCATTGAAAAGCTGGAGGCTATGACCTGTGTGTGCTCGGTGGGACTGGATATGATTGCCATTCCGGGGGATACGAAGGCCACTACGATATCCGGTATCATTGCGGATGAGATGGCGATTGGCATGGTAAACCAGAAGACCACGGCCGTGCGTCTGATTCCGGTGATTGGCAAGGATGTAGGGGAAATGGTGGAGTTCGGCGGCCTTCTGGGGTATGCGCCTGTTATGCCGGTAAATCGGTTTTCCTGTGATGCCTTTGTGAAGCGCACCGGACGGATTCCGGCGCCGATTCATTCCTTTAAGAATTAGCCTGGTTTATGAACGGCAGCTGCAGTTGTATGAGTTAAGATAGAGGAATGTTGTATTTGCAGAAGAAAGGGATAAAAGGAAAGGACGCGTTTATGAAGGCTTACTCCCATTTGGTGTTTGATATTGACGGCACCTTGATTGATACGGTGAAAATTCATATGATTTCTCTGGAGAGAACCTTGAAAAAATATTGGGGAGCGGATGCAAAGCTGCCGGATCTTAGATTTTCTTTTGGAATACCCGGGACAGCTACTATGGAAACTTTGGGGTTTGCAGATCCGGCTGAGGCTCACAGAGAATGGGAGAAGGAGTACCTGGCCTGTGCAAAGGAAGCGCCGGGGCAGTTGTTTCCGGGGATGAAAGAAACTCTGGAGAAGCTTAAAGGGACCAAAACTGCTATGGGGATTATTACCTCCAAAACGCGCTCCGAATATGAGGAGGATTTTCGCGGCCGGGGATTGGGGGAGTATTTTACCTGTGTTGTTACATCTACGGATACCGAGAGAGGGAAGCCGTTTCCGGAACCTATGCTGGAGTATTTAAAGCAAACGGGAGCAAAGCCGGGTGAGGTTCTCTATCTGGGGGACAGCGTTCATGATATGGCGTGTGCCCGGGCAGCCGGGGTGGATCATGCTCTGGTACTCTGGGGAAGCCTGATGCCGGAGGGGATTGAGGCTACTTACCGCTTGGAGAAGCCGGAGGAGATTTTGGGTTTTACTCTTTAGTGCCGCCGCGCAGCGACTACTGGTAAAGCCGCAAAGGCGCACGAGAGGAACTTTTATGAGTGCCCTTTCGAATAAAAGTTCCTCTCATTACAGGTGTGCCGAAGCGGCTTTACCCTTTAGTGCCGTCGCGCAGCGACTACTGGTAAAGCCGCAAAGGCGCACGAGAGGAACTTTTATGAGTGCCCTTTGGAATAAAAGTTACTCTCATTACAGGTGTGCTGAAGCGGCTTTACCCTTTAGTGCCGTCGCGCAGCGACTTTTAATAGGATGTTTTGCTTAAGGCAGTATGACGGGAGTTCGTGTGTATTCGTGGATAAAGTCTGCGCCGTATTGACATACCCTGGCAGATTCGTAAATATGAGCTGCAAGGACATCCTTTTCAAAAAGTGCATATTGAACGGGTGTGAGAACTGATTGGGCGTCCGCCGCTTTTACGAGAAGCGGTGAGGCGCTTTTTTGCTTGATGGCGTTTAAAAGGGGGGCGGCGCTTTTTCGGAAGCCCAGGGTCCTTAGGTAGACGGGCCAGTGGTTTGTCTTTAAGCTGTCCAGATCCGCCTGGTGAAGATCCAGCAGGATATGGCAGAGAGCGCGGGTGATGCGGCTGTGGGTCAGTTCTTTTGTTTTTAAGAGATCGGCGAAGGCGGAGCAGCAGGTGAAACGGAACCGGTTGTTTTCTATACGGGCGGCCAGATCCGGGGATACATCCTGGAAAGAGGCCAATTCCTGCCGGGAGAGTGTGAGTAGGCGGTAGAGGAGGGCGGCGGAGAAGGCGTCCATTGTGAGGGGCGGGCAGGTTTTGAAAGCATCCTTCAGGATTTGGAAGGAGGCTTTTGGGAGCTGTGCTTCTACGGATTCGGAAAGGTCCTCTTGGGCGATGGCTTTGCGGATGGCGGAGGCGGAGGCAAATTCGCCGTTCATGGAAGTGTCGTGGTAGCCCGAGGAAGCGCGGCGGAGGGTTACGGGGCGGATTTTGCTGCTGCGGCTAAGGAGGGCGCGGCAGTATTCGATTCCCAGGATGTTGTTGGGGTGTTCTAAAAGCTCGGATTCCTGGCGGCAGTCGGCGTCGTCGCGGGAACAGACGCAGACGTGATCGGTGTAGAGGAGGTATTCTTCGGAGGCTTTGCTGCGGGCGGACGGGAAGGGGAAGCCTTGTTTTAGGTAGTATTTTAGCAGGTTTTTGTAGTCTTCGGGTTCTTCCTCGAATAGTCGGGCGTAGGAGGTGAGAGCGTTTAAATCGCCGGATTCGCTGCCGAAGAAGAGGGCGTCCGTGCAGCCAAGCTCTTCGAAAAGGGAGATTGCGCCCTGGGCGAAGGCTTCGGCGCTGCCGGTTGCGTAAGGGACAGGGAGTTCTAGGACGAGATCGGCTCCGTTTTCCAGGGCCATGCGAGTGCGGGTGTATTTGTCTGTCTGGGCGGGAAGGCCGCGCTGGGTGAAGGGGCCGCTCATGACGATGATGGTGTAGTCGGCGGAGGTGAGGTATTTGGCTTTTTGGAGGTGATAGGCGTGTCCTTTGTGGAAGGGGTTGTATTCGGCGATGATTCCGGTGGTTTTCATAGGGGAGTCCTTTCTGGGGTTTTTACTTTCTGTATGGGGGTATTTTAGCATGGGTGGGTGGGGGGAGTAAAGGGGGGTGGACGGGGATGCCGCAAAATAAGACAGCCGGAATTTCCATATCCTGTGTTCGGACGGTTCACGCACACGCGTCTGCTTCGGACGTACATTGACTGGTTGGATTTTGTCAGGGGTTTTTGTTTTGGGTCAATGTTCGCCCAAATCAGACACGTGTGCGTGAACAGCCGGACACTGGATATCGGAAATACCGTCTGTCTTATTTTGCGGCATCCCCTGGTTGTGGGGGTGGAGCTGGTGCGTGGGGTAGAGAGATAGGGGGGAGGTGTTTTCGTACATTTTGCGAGGAAATATTGAGTTTTTTAGAGAATTTATAAATTCACTTTACGTGGGGGGGGGGCAGCGCAAAATTGCATTTTTTGAGATTTCTGTGCATCAGTTATCATAAGGGAAACTAAGCTTTACTTGGTGGATTTCTTGTGATCTGGTAAAGCGTGTTGCTGGTTATGGAGCGAAGGGGAACAGTTTGGTTGAATTTGTTTTTAATTATTTTTAATCTGGGGTTGTAAAATTTTGTAATCTGTGTTACGATATGAATGTGGACAGGAAATTTTTTCCAGCGGCAATATTCTGCTGCTGAATGTCTTTTGTCTTTGTCTCCGGTTCGGAGAGGTTTTCAGAAAATGGATATGAAGGTATATGTGGGCGGAAGTAGAAAAATAGAAGTATTTTGCGGGTAAGGTGAGTTTGCCTGTAGGGGTAAAGGAAAGGTGTTCAGTGATTTCACTTTATGTACGGAGAGTATGTATGAGTTAATGAAACATTTTATGGGTATATCTTTATGTGCATATGCACGATTGGGGAAAGACCCTATGGACGATTTTTTTGTATGGAAAGTATGGGCGGAATAATGAGATACTCTATAGTCAAGGTGGACTGCCTGTAAGCCCAAGAGACGGAAGCCCGGGCTATGCCTTTATATGCGGAGAGTATGCACAAATTAGTGGTGGAAAGGAAGGTACAAATTAATAATATGAAAGGAGTAGGTTTATGGCAGATTTGAAACAGTATTTTCCCATGATTCAGGAGAGGAAGGAGGTGTTGGAGAAGATACGGGAAAGCAGGGAGCTTTTGACAATGTTTTATTCCTGGACGGAGGAGCAGCAGGAGGAATTTTTGGATTTTTGTACGGGGGTGAAGGGGCCGAGGATGCTCTATGATGGGTTTTTTAAAGAGGTGATGAATCCGGAGAGCGCACCGGAACGGCTGAATGAATTTTTGTCGTTGATTCTGGGTACCCCGGTGAAAATCCATGCGGTGCTTCCCAATGATTCTACTCGTCTTGCGGATGAAAGCTCGCTGTTGATTACGGATATTGTGGTGGAGCTTAAGGACGGAAGCCTGGCAAATGTGGAGGTTCAGAAGCTTGGATATAAGTTTCCGGGGGAGCGCAGTGCCTGCTATTCGGCGGATCTTCTGTTACGGCAGTATAAGCGCGTGCGTAGTAAGAAGCGGAAAAAGTTCAGTTACCGGGATATAAAGTCTGTTTATAATATTGTATTGTTTGAATCCAGTCCGGAAGAATTTCATGAATTTCCCGAGGTTTACATACACCGTTCCGAGCAGAAGTCTGATACGGGGATCAAGGTGGAGCTTCTCCAGAAATATGTATTCATCCCTATTGACATTTTTAAGAAAAGACAGCACAATAAAGATATTACAGGGGAATTGGATGCATGGCTTATGTTTTTCTGCGGGGAAAAGCCGGAGGAGATAGTGAGGCTGATAGAGGCTTATCCGCAGTTTAAGCCCATGTATGAAGAGGCGTATGAGATGTGCCGGAATATGGAGGATATCATGGGACTTTTTTCAAAGGAACTGCGGGAACTGGACCGGAATACGGTACAGCTGATGATTGATGAGATGCAGGAGGAGCTGGAGCAGAAGAGAGCGGAATTAGAGAAGCGGAAGGAAGAGTCAGAGCGTCAGAAAGCGGAAGTAGAGAGGCGGAAGGAAGAGGCAGAACGTCAGAAAGCGGAAATTAAAAAGCAGGAAGCTGAATTAAATAAGCAGAAAGCAGAGGCAGAGCAACAGAAAAATGCGGCCGAAGCGGAGAGGTTGCGGGCAGACAGATTGGAGGAAAGCGAACGCCGGAAATCGGAGCAGCTTGAGCAGGCTTTGCGTCGGATTGCAGAATTGGAAAAGCAGAAGGCTTAGAAGCGGTTGAATCAAAAGCACGGGGAAAGAGATTCTTCGTGCTTTTTGAAATATTGGCAGTTCGTATCAGAAATTCTTATGCATATTTCTGGCCTGGTTTTCCGGCAGTGCAGGGCAAAAAGCCTTGTCATAGCCCGACTACACCTGCGCTTTTTGACTTGTACTTTTGAAAAATATTTTCAGAATTATGCACAAGAATTTCCGGTACGGACGATTAGGCCGAACAGTATGGAAAAAGTAAATGTCAAGCAATATTTGCTTTAAAGCCATAAATACAGGAAGGTATGGAATGGGAGTGAGCATTTGGAGAAGAAGGTAAGCGGTATAGCAGAAAAAGAGGATGCAGGGATCCGGCTGGAGCATTTTTTGAGGAGAAGGATGCATTTGACAAAAAATGAAATCAGCCGCGCAAAGTTTTGCCCGGGAGGGATCTGTGTCAATGGTGAGCGCAGGAAGGTAAATGTGCTTCTGGAGACCGGTGATCTTGTGGAGGTATTGCTTGAAACGGAGGGAGAGGTTTCTGAAGGACTGAAAGCCTTTGCGGGAAGTCTTGCGGTGCTTTATGAGGACCAGGATGTCATAGTGGTGGACAAGCCTTCGGGCCTTACGGTGCATCCGGTGGGAAGGGCGGACGGGGATACGATGGCAAACCGTCTGGCCGCTTATCTGAGGGGGAAGGGAGAGGATTCGGTGATTCGCATCTTCGGCCGTCTGGATAAGGATACTTCCGGGGTGGTTTTGGCAGTGAAGAACCGGGGAGCGGCAGTCCGGCTGGAGCGTCAAAGGGAGAAGGGACAGCTTTTTAAGAACTATCTTGCAATTGCGGAGGGCCTGCCGGAGCCGGGAGAAGGGAAGATTGATAAACCTTTGGGTGCGGTTCCCGGAGAAAGAAATCGTATGCGCATTACCCAAGAGGGAAAAAAGGCTATTACACACTATACCTTATTGGACGAAGTCCATCTACCCCGAAGGGGATGTGTTCGGGAGGCGCCCGGAGGGTATAACTTATTGGATCAGAGTGAGGAAAGGAAATATGCTCTGGTCTCTTTGCGGCTGGAGACGGGAAGGACCCATCAGATACGTGTGCATATGGCCTCTGCCGGCTGTCCGCTTTTGGGAGATCCTCTATATGGAAACGGGGCGGTTCCCGGGATGGAGCGGACGGCTTTACATGCCTGGAGGATTCATTTTTTACAGCCATTTACCGAAGAAGAGCTTCAAGTGGAGGCGCCTCTGCCGGAGGATATGAAGCTTTTGACAGATTGGGATGGCTTCCGATCCGAACTGCCGTAAAACTTTCTTATTGTTCTAACGCCACTTCGTCGTTGCCATGTACGGTCTCTGTGTGTTAGAATAGTAAAGTCTTTTGTGATAGGACATCAGTAACAGTAAGTAAATATATGTAAAAGAGGAATTATGGGAAAATCACTCTATATTGCGGAAAAGCCAAGTGTGGCTCAGGAATTTGCCCGGGTGCTGAAGCTCGGGGCCTCCCGCCGGGACGGTTATCTGGAAGGGGAGGACAGTATTGTGACTTGGTGTGTGGGCCATCTGGTGACCATGAGTTATCCGGAGGTTTACGACCCGAAGTTCAAACGCTGGAGCCTTGCCACCCTGCCGTTTCTGCCGCAGGAATTTAAATATGAAATCATTCCTTCCGTAAGCAAACAGTTTGAGACGGTGAAGGTACTTTTAAATCGGCCGGATGTGGAAACAATCTATGTCTGCACCGACTCCGGACGGGAGGGCGAATATATCTATCGTCTGGTGGAGCAGATGGCCGGTGTAAAGGGCAAAAAGCGCCTCCGGGTGTGGATCGATTCCCAGACCGAGGAGGAGATTCAGCGGGGTATCCGGGAGGCAAAGGATCTGTCGGAGTACGACAATCTCTCCAGCGCCGCTTATCTGCGGGCCAAGGAGGATTATTTGATGGGAATCAATTTTTCCCGTCTGCTGACTTTAAAATACGGTGATGCCATTTCCAATTATCTGAAGGTAAACCGGACGGTAATCTCCGTGGGCCGTGTGATGACCTGCGTCCTGGGGATGGTGGTAAAGCGTGAGCGTGAGATAAGGGAGTTTGTAAAGACGCCATTTTATCGGGTGGAGGAGGAATTTGTCCTGAAAGGTAGAGAGTCCCGAGGTGAGTGGCGCGCCCAGGAGGGGTCCGCTTACTTTCAGTCTCCCAAGCTTTATAAGGAAAATGGATTTAAGAAAAAAGAGGATGCGGAAGCTCTGATTGGGTTTTTGAAAGAGGAACAGCCGGTGAAGGCCGCGGTTTTTTCCCTGGAGCGGAAGAAAGAGAAGAAAAATCCGCCCCTTCTGTTCAATCTGGCGGAGCTTCAGAACGAGTGCTCCCGTCTCTTTAAAATCAGTCCCGATGAAACGCTGCGGGTAGTTCAGGAGCTGTATGAGAAAAAGCTTGTGACCTATCCCAGAACGGATGCCCGTGTGCTGTCCACGGCGGCGGCCAAGGAGATTGGGCGGAATATCGGAGGGCTTCGGAATTACCAGAAGCTGTCAGCCTTTGCCGGGGAGGTTCTGGCAGGGACTGCGTGGAAAAATCTTGCAAAAACCCGCTATGTGAACGATAAGCAGATT
Organism: Clostridia bacterium; assembly: GCA_910576325.1. Lineage (GTDB taxonomy): Bacteria > Bacillota > Clostridia > Lachnospirales > Lachnospiraceae > Laedolimicola. Next base: position 5,264 of record CAJTIM010000023.1, on the reverse strand, counting down.
ACGGACCATTACGCCATTGTCCCCACAGGGCAGGGCTTTGGAGTTCTAAAGAGCTTATCCCAGCTGTCGGAGCAGGTTTATGAGCTGATAGCCCGGCGGTTTCTGGCGATTTTTTATCCGGCTGCGGAGTATCAGAAAGTGCAGCTTGTGACGGCGGTTCGGGGAGAGAAGTTTTTTTCCAGCTTTAAGATTCTGCTGTCGGAGGGGTATCTGAAAGTGATGCCGAATAATTCCGGGGACAGCAGCAGGAAAAAGGGAGAAGAGACCGAGGATGTCCGCTGTGATACGGAATTTCTGGAGCTTTTGAAAAGCCTGAAAAAAGGCGATCCGGTGGAGGTTCGGGATTTTGTTATCAAGGAGGGAGAAACATCGCCTCCCAAGCGGTACAATTCCGGCTCCATGATTCTTGCTATGGAAAATGCAGGGCAGCTTATTGAGGACGAGGAGCTTCGGGCGCAGATTAAGGGCAGCGGCATCGGAACCAGCGCTACCCGGGCGGAGATTCTGAAAAAGCTTGTCAATAATAAGTACATAGCTTTAAACGCAAAGACCCAGATTATAACGCCGACTCTGCTGGGGGAGATGATTTACGATGTAGTTCGTGCTTCTATTTACAGCCTTTTGAATCCGGAGCTGACGGCAAGCTGGGAAAAGGGGCTGACCCAGATGGCGGAGGGAAGTATTACGGAAGAATTTTATATGCAGAAGCTTGAGAAGTTTATTACGGATAAGACACAGGCTGTTCTGGGCGCCGATTACCGGAGGGCGCTGAAGCCCTGCTTTGACGCGGCTTCGGGATTTTATAAGGCTCCTAAGAAAAAGGAAGCGGCCGGGAAGCGTTAGGCGGTAAATCATGGAGGTGAGAGCTTTGAAATGGTATTGGATGCTGCTGGTCAGCGCCATTGTTCTTATAGCATGTATTTTTTAACTGTGAAAGTTTATGAAAATGCCATTGCAAAATCTTATAAAAATAAAAGGAGTGGAAGATTATGAAAGAATTAGAAGTTAAAAGTCTGTACACATTAACGGAGACATTGGCGGCGCCGTTGCTGTCCAGGGTGACTTACCCCTGGGAAGCATTGCCGGAGATTGGAGCTTTTATTCTGGAGCTTGGCGCTTCCTTAAGCGAGGAAGAGTATGAGAAGCAGGGGGAAAATATCTGGATTGCCCGTTCTGCAAAGGTGGCGCCTACGGCGTCCATTACCGGGCCGGCGATTATCGGGAAAAATGCGGAGATCCGCCACTGTGCTTTTATCCGGGGAAATGCTTTGGTAGGCGAGGGGGCTGTGGTGGGCAATTCCACGGAGCTTAAGAATGTGATTCTGTTTAATAAGGTGCAGGTGCCTCATTACAATTATGTGGGGGATTCTATTTTGGGATTCAAGGCCCATATGGGAGCCGGCTCGATTACCTCTAATGTGAAATCCGATAAGCTTCTGGTGAAGGTGCATACACCGGAGGGGGATATTGAGACAGGAATTAAGAAGTTTGGGGCTATGATTGGCGATGAGGTGGAGGTTGGCTGCGGCTCCGTGCTGAATCCGGGTACGGTGATTGGAAGGAACAGCAATATTTATCCGCTGTCCTCCGTGCGCGGCGTGGTTGCTTCGGATTCTATTTATAAAAAGCAAGGAGAGGTAGCACAGAAGAGATGAGTACCGAAAGGAGATTGCCGCTGACCGGAAGCGCACTGAAATGGATCGCCATTGTGACGATGCTGATTGACCATGTGGGGGCGTGCCTTTTGGAAGTGTTTGTGATGAATGCGCATGGGACCTCGCCGTTGGCCGGCCGGTTTACCGGGGAGCAGATTATGGCCTGGTATGATTTTGATATTAATCTGCGGCTGATTGGGCGGGTTGCTTTTCCGTTGTTTTGCTTTCTTTTGGTGGAAGGGGCGGTGCATACCCGGAATATGGGAAAGTATATGCTTCGGATGACGGTGTTTGCTCTTTTGTCGGAGGTGCCTTTTGATCTGGCTTTTCATGATACGCCCTTTTTCCCAGGGGGGCAGAATGTGTATCTGACGCTTGTGTTGGGGCTTCTTGCGGTGTGGATTTTGAAAGGGTGGAGAGTTCAGATCTGGAGGCTTCCGGTTGGGCTTTTGCTGCCGGCTTTTGCGGCGCAGCTTTTGCAGACGGATTACGGGGCCGTGGGGGTTCTGGTGATTGCGCTTATGTTTCTTTTGCGGGAACAGCCCTGGCTGCGGGCGGTTGTTTGTGTGGTTGTGCTTGTAGCGTTTAATTCTCTTGAGTGGCCGGCGGTGTTTTCCTTTTTGCTGATTGCGCTTTATAATGGGGAGAGGGGGAGACAGCCGAAATACTTTTTTTATGGGTTTTATCCGGGGCATTTGATGGTGCTTTGGGGGATTGGGAGGTTTTTGCTTTTGGAGGTGGTGTGAAGAGGGGGACGGGGATGCCGCAAAAGCAGACAGCAGGCTTTTGGGGTGGATGTGGAGTATTTATTATGATGTCAGAATTTATGCGATATGGCATTGGCATGAGGAATTTGAGGTTCATATTGTGGAAAGGGGGCTGTGAAGTTCCGGGTTGGGCGTGAAACGTATATTCTGGAGGAGCGCTTTGATTTTTGCGGAGTCTTTGACTTTTCGTGATAAATGTTATGTTTTTATAGAAGAAACAGGTTAAGGAGGATGCCTTATTCCGCCGGAGGATATTGTAAAATTTGAACGTGGGTTTAGAAAGCATGGAACTATTGACAAAAAAGGGAATTTTTTGTACACTGATAGAGGCTTAGACTTATATAAATTCATAATAGGTTGAATGTTTCTACCAACTACCGTAATAGTTGACTATAGGTCTCCCCCAAGGAGCGTCTATATCATTATTGCGGTATTTTTTGTTTGTGGAAGAATCTGCGGATATGATAAAATGAAAATACGATGCTATGGGCAGGATATATGGGAAAGAGCAAAGAAGAGCGGAAAGGGAACTGAAAACAGCGGAAACTTGCGGAATTGGAATAGGAGGCAGACTATGAGAAACACAGATATTTGTATCATCGGAGCAGGCCCGGCCGGGATTTTTACGGCCCTTGAGATGCTGAAGCAGGGCAGCAAAAAGAAAATCGTGCTTGTGGAAAAGGGCAAACCGGTAGAGAAGCGGACCTGTCCCAAGTCAAAAACAAAGGAGTGCGTGAACTGCAAGCCCTACTGCAATATCACCACCGGATTTTCGGGAGCCGGCGCATTTTCTGACGGAAAGCTTTCCTTAAGCTATGAGGTAGGCGGCGATCTGCCCAGGCTCATCGGAGAAGATTTTGCCCAGGAAATGATTGATTACACGGACAAAATCTATCTGGAATTTGGCGCAGACACCAGGGTAGAGGGCGTCAGCGACGAAAAGGGCGTTAAAGATGTGCGTAAACGTGCTATCCAGGCCGGCCTGAAGCTGGTAGACTGTCCCATCCGCCATCTGGGAACCGAAAAGGCGCAGGAAATTTACTATGAGATTGAGCAATTTTTGATAAAGCACGGAGTAGATATCGTTTTCGGCTATCAATGCCGGGATTTAATAGTGGAGCAGGAGATCTGTAAGGGTGTGGTTATCGTAAAGGCGGGAACCCACACGGACGAAGAGGCCATTTACGCGGAGCACGTGGTAGTCGCCACCGGACGCAAGGGGGCCGATTGGCTGGAAATGCTCTGCGAGCAGCATAAAATCGCCCATGAGCCGGGCACCGTAGACATTGGCGTCCGGGTGGAGGTGCGCAACGAGATTATGGAGGATGTCAATAATATTCTCTATGAATCCAAGCTGATTGGCTACCCTCTGCCCTTTAAGAACAAAGTCCGTACCTTCTGCCAGAACCCGGGAGGCTTTGTAAGCCAGGAAAACTATGACAATGATCTGGCAGTCGTAAACGGTCACTCCTACAAGGATTTGAAATCCAATAACACCAACCTGGCCATTCTCTGCTCCCACAATTTCACGCATCCCTTTAACCAGCCCATCGCCTATGCAAAGAAAGTAGGAGAGCTTACCAACATGCTCGGCGACGGCAAGATTCTGGTACAGCGTTACGGCGATATCCTGGGAGGAAAGCGTACCTGGCAGAAGGAGCTGAGCCAGTCCAATGTAAAGCCGACCCTTCCCGACGCAGTAGCCGGCGATATCACAGCAGCCATGCCCTACCGCGCCATGACAAACATTATCAGCTTCATCCAATCCGTGGACCACGTAGTCCCCGGCTTTGCCGCCAACGAGACTTTACTGTACTCGCCGGAGCTTAAGTTCTACAGCAACCGCATCAAAATGACGCCCGACTTCACTACAAACATTCAGGGCCTTTACTGCCTCGGAGACTCCAGCGGCTGGACAAGAGGATTAATGATGGCCTCTATGATGGGCGTTCTTATGGGACGAAGGTTATCGGACGGAGAATAGCACGAAAAAATATCAATTACGGAATCTGAATCAAATATTCCGCAGCTTGCTGTGAAGTTTTTGAATAAATGAACAATCCTTACATGTTCTTACGCGTTCTCGCAAAAAAAGAGATGGAATTTTTTGTACATGCGTGCTATAATGGGAAATTATAAAACCTGCAATTAAAGGAGGATTTAACGTGGTACAGTATATGGATTTTACAGATGATTTGGTGACAGGAAATGACTTGATTGATGGACAGCATCAGGAGCTGATCGGAAAGATCAATGATCTGCTGCAGACCTGTGAGACAGGGGACGGCAAGAAAAAGGCACTCAATACTTTGGATTATCTGGAGGAGTACACCAATTTTCATTTTTCTCAGGAGGAGGCGCTTCAGGAGGAAATAGGTTATCCGGGTCTTAAGGAGCATCAAACAAAGCATCAGGAGTTTGTGCAGAGCATTAAAGAGCTGTATGAGATGCTGGAGGAGCAGGAAGGACCTACGGATGCCTTTGTTCAGCAGGTAAATAAAAACGTGGTGGACTGGTTTGTCAATCATATCCAGGGCTTTGACCGTGCGGTAGCGGAGTATGCGAAGCAGAAATAATCCTGCGTTTTTGTCAAGATAAAAGAATGTAAAAAAATGGAGTTTCTTCTGTCAGGGGGAACTCCGTTTTTCAGAACAGAAAATATGTAAGTTCAGGTTATTAAAATTTAAAATGTAACTATTCAGAACCCCTGATAGAGTCCATGTGACTTTTTGTGAAAAACAGAGAAAATAAAAAATTTGTTTTCACTCAACTTGTCTCTTGTTGGTGGATAACCAACCGGTGCTTAATCAGTTATTTCCATCTTTGTGGATTACCGATTTTA
>CAJTIM010000022.1 GCA_910576325.1 Clostridia bacterium | reverse complement strand
CCCTTAGAATGTATTTACACCTTACGGTGCATGCTTACATTCTAAAGGATATATGCTAATGGTTTCCAGCTCCGGAATGCCGGTTTCCTTAAAAACGGATTTGCGGTTTCCTATCACCGGACAGCAGGGGCACGGAAGCCGGAATATTCAATCGACTATATCGAAAGCCATCTGCACGAAAAACTGGACTTGGAAACAGTTGCGGGGGCTGTACATTATTCAAAATATTATTTGCACCGAATGTTCACAGATACGGTTGGGTTGACAATTCACGATTATGTACAACGCCGCCAGTTGACCGAAGCCGCAAAACTGCTTGTTCTTTCCGACCGACCAATTCTTGAAATTGCGCTTTCTGCCGGATATGAGAGCCAGCAGTCTTTTACGGATATTTTCAAAGCCATGTATAAAAAATCTCCTAACAGGTACAGGGAGGAAGAAGAATTTTATCCATTGCAGCTAAGATATGTCTTGAATGAAAATCCTACAAATTTAGAAGAAAAAGAATGGCAGGATAAAATCGTCTTTGCAACACAGAAAGATATACCCAAATGGATAGAACTGGTTCACCTTGTCATTGACGGTTTTCCGCGCTTGGACGAAAAACAATATCTTGCACAGTTGCAGGAGTATATCAAAAATAAGCGTGCATTGATTTTGAAAGACGCTGATACGGCAATCGGGATTATGGCGTTTAACGAGGTGACGGGGAGCATTGATTTCTTTGGGGTACACCCACAGTATCGGAAAAGAGGGATAGCGAAAGCATTTTGTGAAAAGGCATTGTATGAACTTGCACGTTCCGCCCAGATTAGCGTGACGACTTTTCGGGAGGGCGACAAGGCAGACACAGGCTATCGGGAGGTATGGGGAAGTCTTGGCTTTGCCGAAGCGGAACTGTTAATTGAATTTGGATATCCGACGCAGCGGTTTATACTTCACAGAGAAAAATCGGAGGGCGAAGACAATGAATGACCTAAATCCACTATCACAGAACTTTACAATAAAATCGTTGCTGAAATTTGCATTTCCGACAATTTTGATGATGATATTCATGGGGCTGTATACAGTCGTTGACACAATTTTCGTAGCACGATTTGTAGATACAAATGCGCTTTCGGCATTGAATATTGTCTGCCCTGTTATCAATCTGATTGTCGGTCTTGGAACCATGCTTGCAACAGGAGGAAGTGCGATTGTAGCCCGCAAAATGGGAGCAGGAGAACAAAAAAGAGCGGAACAGGATTTTACGCTGATTATCTCAGCAGGTATTTTGTTTGGTGTATTGATTGCAGTCTTGGGGACGGTTTTTATTGACAGAATTGTCCGGGGGCTTGGGGCGGGCAGTATTCTATTTCCGTATTGTAAAGAATACCTTTTTATCCTGCTTTTATTCACGCCCGCAAGTATCCTGCAAGTGCTTTTTCAAAATCTTATCGTAACGGCAGGACGCCCCGGAATGGGTATGGTGCTTGGCATAAGCGCGGGAATCGCTAATATTTTACTGGACTATATTTTTATGGTGCCGCTTCACATGGGCATTAAGGGGGCGGCATTTGGTACGGGCATTGGCTATATGATACCGGCGGTGATTGGATTGTGGTTCTTTTCCGCAAAGAGAGGCAGTCTGCATTTTAGGAAGCCAGTCATGGATTTTTCCGTATTGGCTGAAAGCTGTTCCAATGGTTTTTCGGAAATGGTAAGCCAGGCGGCAACAGCGGTTACAACATTCCTTTTTAACTGCATTATGATGAAACTGCTTGGAGAAAACGGGGTTGCGGCAATCACAATCATTATCTATACACAGTTTTTATTGAGTGCCCTTTACATAGGCTTTTCTATGGGAGTAGCCCCTGTTATCAGCTATAACTATGGGAAGCAGGAGGTCAAACAGCTAAAGAATGTATTTTCTATTTGTATGCGGTTCATTGTCTTTGTTTCGGTCACTGTTTTTGCAGTAGCTTTTATTTTTGGTTCGCCATTGGTTGGTATTTTTGCAGAAAAGGGAACGCCTGTTTATGAAATTGCACGAAACGGATTTTTGATTTTTCCCTTTAGCTTTTTGTTTTGCGGGCTGAATATTTTTACCTCTGCCACATTTACAGCATTATCAAACGGGAAGCTGTCAGCAATTTTGTCGTTCCTGCGGACTTTCGGACTGATTACAGTGCTGTTGCTTACATTGCCAAATGTTTTGGGCGTAACGGGGGTATGGCTTGCAGTACCGATGGCAGAACTAATTACTATGATTGTAGCATTGGTTTTTCTTCGTCAGAACAGGGAAAAGTATCACTACGCATAAAAAGAAGATTTTCATACCGTCCGGCGGTTAATGAAAGACCTAATTCTTCAGATATGCTGGGAGAATAGAATAAGCAGTAGTGAAACGGATATTATAAAAGCCTCCTATGTTACAAATTACAATGGGAAAGGTGTTGCGAACCAATCTCAAAGAATAGGAGGCGGTCCAAATGGGCAGTAAAAGTTTATCACATACTAGATGGAAATGCCAGTACCATATGGTTTTTATTCCGAAATGATATTCTGAAAATCAAGGATGGCATTAAGTGCTGTATCAGAGGAGATGCGTAAATGCAAAAAACAATAAGGCGGTTTCTGCTATTTTTGACAGGGATAAACCTGCCGGCTATTGGAATAATTTTGAATACAAGAAGTGACTTGGGCGTAGCGGCATTTACCAGCTTTTTTATGCCTTATCAAAAATAACAGGTATATCCTTGGGAAGTTCTTCTATTATTGTATACATTGTACTGATTCTATTTTCTTTTACTTCGGCGGCTTGATATTTCGGTTTTGCTCCAGATACCATTTTCTGATGTGTTTGGGGTGGCGACTGATTTTTATGACTATATAATTCCGGAGGGAGAAAATGAAAAATAAATGGAATGGTTTAGCAAGTTAATTATATATTGTAAAACTGTTCCTAATAAACAAAAAGGAGGGTGTTATAGTATGGCCAGTAAGTATGATGGATTGGCAAGAATTATTATCCAGAACGTAGGAGGAAAGGAGAATATTGTAAGTCTTACGCATTGTATTACCCGGTTGCGTTTTCAACTTCGGGATGAGGCAAAAGCAAATACGGAAGTGCTTAAATCTACGGATGGTGTTGTGACTGTGATTCAATCAGGCGGACAATATCAGGTGGTAATTGGCAATCAGGTGGGCGAGGTGTTTGATGCGGTATGTGATAAAGCACATTTGTCCGGGGCAGAGACAGAGAGTGAAGACACAAAACAGATGGGGCTGGGGCAAGACTTCTGGATCTTTTATCCGGAACTTTTCAGCCCATATTAGGTTATCTGGCAGCGGCGGGAATTATGAAAGGTCTTCTTGCTATACTTACGTTTGTGCTAGGTGCATCTGTAAAGGAAACGGGATTTTATCAGATTATGTATGCAGTGGGAGATGGTTTTTATTATTTCCTTCCCATGATTATCGGTGTTGCCTGTGCGAAGAAATTCAAGTGTAGCCAGTATTTGGGAATCGCAATTGCGGCGGCCCTTTTGTATCCGACTATGGTAGGGCTGGAGACAGTAGGTACACTGTTTGAGGGCAGTATACTGGCTTTGGATTATAAAACAACATTTCTTGGAATCCCTATTGTATATCCGCAGTCCGGTTATACTTCATCTGTTGTTCCTATTTTGATTGCAACAGGAATCGGAGCACAATTGGAATAGTTCTTCAAAAAAGTTGTACCGGATACCTTGAAATTATTTTTTGTTCCATTTTTGACGATATCTATTATTGTTCCTTTGACCTTTATTGTGATCGGGCCGTTAGCAGGCATCCTTACCAATTTGCTGAATATGGTATTTAGCTCCGTATATTTAATTCCGGTAGTAGGGGGCATTCTTTCAGGAATATTGGTTGGTGCATTGTGGCAGGTACTTGTTATTTTTGGACTTCATTGGGCGATTATTCCAATCGGAAGCGCAAATATGGCAACCTTTGGTTATGATATGGCTATGTCTCCCTACTTTGCAGCTTCTTTTGCTCAATCTATGGTTGTAGCGGCTATTTATGTGAAGACGAAAGATAAAAACATGAAAGCGATGGCGCTTCCGGCAATGATTTCTGGACTTCTTGGAGTAACGGAACCTTGTATTTATGGTATTACCCTGCCTAAGAAGAAACCTTTTGTTATTTCATGTATTGCGGCTGCTATTGGCGGCGCAATTATCGGAAGTGCCGGAGTTTTAAGATATCAGTCTGGTGCGCTTGGATTCTTTGGTTTTATGTCTTTTGTAAAAGAAGGGGAGCCTTTATCTAATCTACTTTGGGCTGTGATTGGTGTAGCGGTGGCTATGGTGCTTGCATTTGTTATGACGATGGCAACCTACAATGATGAAAACATAAAGGTAAAAACTGAGAAAAAGACATCGCCGGCTTTGGATGGCCCGAAAGTTATTGTATCTCCTTTACGAGGAGAGGCACTTCCATTGAGCAAAGTAGAGGATGAAGTGTTCTCAGGAGGGATGATGGGGCAGGGGCTTGCCATTAACCCTGAGGAAGGAAAGGTGTTCAGCCCGTGTGACGGAACGATTAGTGCAATTTTCCCTACAGGCCACGCCGTAGGAATTATGGGTGACAATGGAGTGGAGGTGCTGATCCATATTGGAATGGATACGGTAAAACTGGAAGGAAAGGGCTTTACAAAAAAGGTTAAAGAAGGAGATCGTGTAAAGACAGGAGATCTTTTGATTGAATTTGATATTGCCCTGATTAAACAGGAAGGCTATTCAGTAATAAGTCCGGTATTGATCTCCAACACGGATCAGTTCACAGATGTAGTGCCAAGCGCAACTGGAAAGGTAAATCCGGGAGATGAACTGATTGTAGTTATGTAATGGAAGGGGAAAGAAATAATGAGCAGAATGCCAGAAAATTTTTTGTGGGGAGGAGCAACGGCGGCCAACCAATGTGAAGGCGGCTTCCATGAAAATGGCCGGGGTATTGCTAATGTGGATGTAATTCCAGCAGGGGAAGAGAGACGGGCTGTAATGGAAGGAAAACTACCAATGTTTGCCTGTGATGATGCCCATTATTACCCATCCCATGAAGCTATTGATATGTATCATCATGTAAAAGAAGATGTACGGCTTTTAGCTGAGATGGGATTTAAGTGCTATCGGTTTTCCGTGGCGTGGTCCAGGCTTTTTCCTAAGGGCGATGAAAAAGAACCAAATGAAGAGGGATTTCAGTTTTATGATGAGTTGATTGACGAGTGCCTTAAATATGGGATCGAACCGTTGATAACAATCTGTCATTTTGATGTGCCTATGCATCTTGTAATAGAGTATGGCTCATGGTGCAGTAGAAAGCTGGTGGATTTCTATGTAAATTATTGTAAAGCTCTTTTCCGACGTTATGGAAAAAAGGTAAAGTATTGGCTGACGTTCAATGAGATAAATATGTTGATGCATTTGCCTTTTATGGGAGCAGGACTATCTTTTGAATCAGATGAAAATATAAAACAGACTCAATACCAGGCGGCTCACCATGAGCTTGTTGCCAGTGCCTTAGCTACAAAACTGGCGCATGAGATGATGCCGGAGGCTATGGTGGGGTGTATGCTGGCTGCCGGAAGTTTTTATCCTTATACCTGTAATCCAAAGGATGTGTGGGCGGCTATGGAGCGGGATAGGGGGAATTATTTCTTTGTAGATGTGCAGTCTCGTGGAGAATATCCTGCTTATGCAAAAAAAATGCTGGAACGAGAGCAGATTCATATTGAGATGAAAGAGGGGGATGAAAAAATCCTCAGGGAGAATACGGTAGACTTTATTTCTTTTTCCTATTATTCTTCAAGGCTGACAAGCGCTGATCCGGAGGTTAATCGTGTCAGAACTACCGGAAATGTTATGTCTTCTTTGCGGAATCCCCACCTTGAGGTTAGTGAATGGGGATGGCAGATTGATCCGCTGGGACTTCGGATTACTATGAACGCTCTTTATGATCGTTACCAAAAGCCATTGTTTATTGTAGAAAATGGCCTTGGTGCGGTGGATACGCCAGACACAGAGGGTAATATTCATGATAATTATCGGATTGAATATCTGCGTGAACATATTAAAGCCATGAAAGATGCGGTCAATATAGATGGAGTTGAACTTCTAGGTTATACGGTATGGGGATGTATTGATTTGATAAGCGCCAGCACTGGTGAAATGAAAAAGAGGTATGGCTTTATCTATGTAGATAAAGACAATGATGGAGAGGGAACATTAAAAAGAAGTAAGAAAGATTCTTTTGAATGGTATAAGCGGGTAATTGCTACGAATGGGGAATGTTTGTAACAATATTAGAAAAGTAGCTTGTTAACTCTTATATTGTAAACATGAATTTTCAAGGCAGACATTGTAAGGGAATCTGGCTTTCAAGATTCTCTGAGATGCCTGCCTTGATTACTTAGGAAAAAGCTAAAAAAGTGCTTGCAAAAAGCAGAAAAATGTGATAGTATATCACTTGTCGTTGGAATGACGTTGGAAGTAAAAAGTATTTTCTGATACTCCGTCCAGCGTAAGGCCCAAGGGCCGGAAGGAACAAGGCTCCTTGGTCAAGCGGTTAAGACATCGCCCTTTCACGGCGGTAACACGGGTTCGATTCCCGTAGGAGTCATTTTTGATATTGACGTATCAAAAAGATTTTGTTAGAATATAATAAGTGTATGGCGACATAGCCAAGTGGTAAGGCGTGGGTCTGCAACACCCTGATCACCAGTTCAAATCTGGTTGTCGCCTCTCGGAAACCTCGAAAAACAATGATTTTTCGAGGTTTTTGCTTATATTTTTAGTCTGAATATTCCCTAACTTTCAGACGTGTATTCACAGCCTCCCCGGACTGAACCAGAAATTTATATTCATCCGGCTTAGCTTTAGCCTCTGCTTTTGAAAAAGCTAATCAATGCGGTGCTGGCATGGCAAAATGGGGAAATCCGGGGGAGATGTCGGGAGAGATGGAGTCTGAGTTGGACGAAGATGCATGGCATGGCTTCTGAAGGAGAATGAGGGGTTACAGTGGGCGGAGAAGCTTTAAATGCGGTTCGCTGAAAAAGGCTTTTATTTTCTCTGATCATGAATCAGAAAGCTCTCTAGTCCTGCTTTGATAAAAGCGTCAATCGTTTTCTGTATTTTTTTCCAGTCGCTGCAGTGATTGCGGGACATAAGTTTATTGATTGCCAGGCAGCCATTCATCTGAAAGTAGAAGACGGCTTCCGCCTCTTCAAATGTAAGGATGCTGTGAGACATGAGCCAGGTAATATAGTGTTCCTTATGATCCGCCATTTTGTCAATAATTTTTGAAAAGATGGTATCATCCAGGAGCAGATAACGGAACATGTTATTGCTGTGAATTTTATCACAGAACGGATAAGAACAGTTTGGAGAATCGCATTTCTGAGATAAGACATGCTCCATGACGCTGGAAGTGTCAGAGAGCATGTCATCCAGTATATCGTCCAGAACATCATTCATATCATAATAATGCAGATAAAAAGTACCTCGATTGATCTCAGCCCTGCGGCACAGTTCGGTAACCGTAATTTTTGCAAATTGATTTTTTTCCAGCAGTTTTAATAAAGTATCTTTTATGACCTGCTTCGTATATCGAATACGTCGGTCTTCTTTTTTGGTTTTTTCAGCCATGATCTTCCCCTCTGCCACTCAACAATTTTTCGATTTTGTTCAGTAACCATACAGATTTTCCATATTGTTTCTTGCCTTTTTGATAAGAGTCATTATACTGTATCGTATAAAAATAATCAACACGTTGTTCAAAAAAATTGGAGGTAACAATATGGGACATATTATTGCAGTGGCCGGAAAAGGCGGCGTGGGTAAGACGAGTTTGTGCGGACTGATGATTCAGTATCTGTGTGAGCATGGGAAAAAGCCGGTGTTGGCCGTGGATGCGGACGCCAATTCCAATCTGAATGAAGTGCTTGGCGTGGAAGTCGGCACTACTCTTGGAGAGCTGCGGGAAGAAATTGAGCGGGCGGGAATGGATGACCGCTATCAGATTCCGTCCGGAATGACAAAACAGGCATGGTTGGAGATTCGGATGGCAGACGCCATTGTCGAAGAAGATGATTTTGACTTTATGGTTATGGGGCGCACCCAGGGACAGGGATGCTACTGCTTTGTCAACGGCCTGGTGCAGACACAGATTCAGAAGCTCCAGAGCCATTACCCTTACGTGGTGGTGGACAATGAGGCAGGCATGGAGCATGTCAGCAGAGGCCTGCTCCCTTCCATGAAGACAGCGGTTCTGGTCAGCGACTGCTCCAGAAGAGGCGTACAGGCAGCGGGAAGGATTGCAGAATTGATGAAAGAACTGGGGATGAAGCCGGAAAAAACAGGAGCAATCATCAACCGTGCTCCAGAGGGCAGGCTGGATGAGGGCACAAAGGAAGAGATTGAGAAGCAGGGGCTGACGCTGCTGGGAGTGATTCCTCAGGATGAAATGGTCTACCGTTATGACTGCGATGGAAAACCGCTTGTAGAACTGCCGAAAGAGACACCGGTCAAAAAGGCTTTATACAAGATTCTGGAAGGGATGGGATTGTAGATGAGAGAGGATAAAAGTTTGCTGCTTTCCTATCTGGAGCAGCAGAAAATGGATGACAGTCTGATTCATGACGTAGTGGAATTCAGAGAGAAATACGAAACGGCAGAGGAAGTGCAGGAACGGGTCTATATTCCGGATATGCTTTTTTATGGAAAAGACATTCTGGAAATGTCAGCGGCAGCACTTCTTTTGCCGGGAACTATGAAGATACCGCTGCAGAGAAGAGAATATTTGGAAAGGATTTCGCCTATATCAGAGATATCCGTAATTTTTCCCGTGTTGCAGGCGTCTATCTGCGCAGACAACTGGAAGAAGAGTAGAAAAGGAGTAATTAAAATGAGTGTGTTTGCAGACTGTCAGGACGAAAGAAATAAAAAAACGATTCAGGAAATCGACTGCCCGGAATGTATGGAAGAAGACGGACTGGAAGTGTTCTTAAAGGATGGCGTAACGGTAGGAGAAAGCACCTGCACCGCATGCGGATATGTTATACCGGAGGGCGTGAATCTGGGACAGCTTTTGGAAGAATAAAAGGAGTTTGAAATGAAAATAGCAGTAACAGGAAAAGGCGGAAGTGGGAAAAGTACAGTTACAACTTTGCTGGCAAAAGAATTAGCAGGGAGAGGCAGAAAGGTTCTTGTCATTGATTCAGATGAATCCAATTATGGATTGAGCAGGCAGCTGGGAGTGGACCTGCCTTTGGATTTTACCGCTTATTTTGGCGGGAAACAAAAAGCGATGCAGGATATGATGCTGTCCAATTTTACGCACCGGTTTTTTAATGAAACATGGGAGATTCAGGACATACCGGAAAGATATTATTCTGAAAAGGACGGTGTAAGGCTGATGTCCAGCGGGAAGATCCATACAGCCAATGAGGGGTGCGCCTGTACGATGGGAAATGTACTCACACAGTTCATAGAACATTTAGTGCTTTCTGAGGGAGAATATGCACTGATCGATATGGAGGCCGGGATTGAACATTTTGGCCGGGGAATTGATAACGGTGTGGATTTGATCCTTATGGTGGTAGAGCCTTCCTATGAATCTCTGGCATTGACAGGGAAAGTTTTTGAACTGGGCACAAGCATCGGGAAACCTGTTTATCTGGTGTTCAACAAAGTGGATGGGGAAAATCGGGAATGGATGAAGAAGAATGTATGTGAACGTGTGGAGATTCTATGTGAGATACCTGCAGAAAAGAGTATTGCGACCGCGGGATTACAGGGAACAGAACTTTCAAACGGCTATCCGGCAATACTCCGTCTGACTGATTTTCTGGAAAAATGCGGCAAGGGAAAGGAGGCGCCGGCTCATGCAGGATAACCGGGCATTTCAGCAGATGCTGTTATCTGCAAAAGAACGCATATGCGTTCATGCACCAGAGGAGATTGCGAAGAAGAGCGGTGCGGTATTTCATAAGGACAAGTCCTTTTTTGAATTGCAGAGCTTAGATCAGAGGATTCAGATTACTTTTCCGGAGTGTAAATTCCAACCGTGGATTGATGAGTGGCAGCAGCTTGTGATTCTGCATTATTTGGACCTGGCGGATGGAACGGAGGTCTCCCCGGAAATGGTTTCCTTTGGAGCATTAAAGGATGGGCTTATCCGGGGAACGAAATTTGACCATGATATGGAAAGGGAGCTTGGAGGCTTTCTGGACGGTATGACTCAGGAGCAGCTTTGCAGGGTATGCGAAGGGCTTGGAGCGCAGTTTGTAGAAGAACGGGCAGATTTGTGCGCTGTAATTCCTTTTCTTCCCCGCTATCCCATCTGGCTGAAGGTCTGGTTTGCGGATGATGAGTTTGCGGCGTCCGGAAAGCTCCTGGTAAGCAAAAGCGCAGATCATTATCTTACCATTGAGGATGCGGTGACTGTGGGAGAGCTTCTGCTCTCAAAGCTGAAGGAGATTTTTGATGAAACATAAAGAATTCCGGTCAGAGATGCCGTTTTCGGTATTCAGTTGGGAGACATTGAAAAAATGCCTTAAACGCTGAGGTGAATTTGCTCTGGCTGTCATAACCGACAGCCTTTGCGATTTCGGCTATGCTCATTCCTGATTCCCTCAGCATTCCGGCAGCCTCTTCCATGCGGTGCTCTTTGATGTGGGCGGCGATGGAAGTTCCATAAATGGCTTTAAAGGAGGCTTTTAAAGTAGTTGGATTGATTAAATATTGTCTGGAAAGTTCCTCTATTGTGATTCGCTGCCCTATATGCTGTGTCAGCTGTTCATGGATTTTCCGGACAATGTTTATCTGTTCGGATTGATATTCGGATAATCGCTGCTTAGGCGTGAGTTTTGCTTTACCAAGATAAAGAAGCAATTCCAGGGTCTTTATTTTCTGATAGAACAGCTTCCATTCTTCCGGCTGGTTATAAAATGCGGAAAAAATAGGTTCCGTCTGCTCATTCCCCGCAAGAAAAATGGGACTGTCATTCTGACAGAATTTTTCCGGCAATATCGTTTCAAAAATACTGCTGTTCTTTAATGGTTCAGGAGGATTGCCGGCGGCTTCCTGTAAATCAATGCAGACAGTAAGCCCCTGATAGATACCATTTGGAAAACGAATCACGGAATCCGTACAGGCTTTCATGGTATGCAGGGAAAAATCACCCGGATTCAGATAAATACGGTTCCCGTTTTTCATTTCCCATACCATCTGGCCGGCTTTACAATAGTTAATCTGAATGATATGCGGCAGGGCTTCATGCTGCACGGAAAGCGGCTCGGATGATAAGATCAGATAACATAATTCTATACCAGGATAAAGCGGAATGATTTCGTTTGCATTTGATGGGTGAAGCCGTTCCACATCTTTTCGTATTTTCAGCAATTCTTCATTCATAGGACAGACCTCACAATTTGGGGCAGGTGATTTCCATAACCTGCTCAATCATCTGGTGCAGCAGGCGTCCCTGTTCCGTATCTGCGGCACGGTAGTAAACTTCTTTTCCCTCACGGCGGCAGACAATCAGGCCGCTGTTCTTCAATGGCCGGAGGTGGTGGGATACAGCAGGGCTTGACATATCCAACATAGCAGAAATGCTGAGGACACATTCTTCACAATGGCAGAGAAGCCAGAAAATGCGGATTCTGGTGGTATCCCCAAGCTGCTTGAAAACTTCGGCTACCGTTTGAAAATAATCCACATGATTTAATTGTTTCTGTATCAGCTCCGTTTGCTGCCCATCTCCATGCCGGTGCGGTAATTTTGTAGGTTCCATATAGTTTTTTCCTTTCTTTTTCGTTTGCATTTCGCCCAAATGGAAATACTTTTCGCCCGTTTGGGAGGGAATGCCTGAGAGGTATTGATGGGTGCCTTTCTGTGTATTATACTGCAATCACAATGATTAAACAAGTACTTAATCACTGAATTTAAAAAATAACGAGGAGGACTTTACAATGAAGAAGACTTACAAGATCGAGGTAGACTGTGCCAACTGTGCGAACCTGATGGAGGATGCGGCCCGCAAGACCGCCGGTGTGCAGAGCGCAACTGTCAATTTTATGACACAGAAGATGATCGTGGAATTTGATGAGGGGCAGGAGCCGAAGGATGTTATGAAGAATGTGTTGGATGCCTGCAAGAAAGTGGAACCGGACTGCGAGATTTTTCTTTGAGCGGCAGCTGACAGTGACGGAATGACACCCTTAAAATGCGCCGCTGCAATTTATACTGCACATTAGACAGAGTTACAGTCAGGCGATATAACGAAAGGCCGCCAGCCATATGATTGACTTGAACAGGTTGATAAATTCTGGCGGCCTTGAGTATAGGGGTGTCATTTTTGCTATTAACGATTAAATAATTAAGCATATTTTGAAAGGAGTTTTACTATGCAGGAATTAGTAATAAGCATACTGCTTACAGTTGTGATCATAATGGCTGCCGTTCTTCTTATTTTTATCGGCTGCCGTAAAGACGGTATGACGAAAAAGCAAAGGGTTATGATGGTTCGGATTTTAATCAGCGCCGGTATCTTACTGGCGTTCCAGTTTATTTCCGCAGAGATGTTTGATGCGGTTGACAGATATTTATTCCCGAGCGCAGGAAGATGGCTTCGTTTTGCGTGCTATCTGATTGATTATCTGATTATCGGATATGACATTCTGAAGAAAGCCGCAAAGGGCATTAAAAACCGTCAGGTATTTGACGAGAGTTTTCTCATGGCAGTGGCTACGATTGGGGCAATGGCACTGGCTGTTTATGAGAATGGCGAGTATCTGGAAGCCATTGCCGTTATGCTGTTTTATCAGATTGGCGAGTGGTTCCAGGGCTATGCGGTTGGTAAGAGCCGCCGCAATATCAGCAACCTGATGGATATTCGCCCCGATTATGCCAATGTAGAGAAAAACGGGAAATTGGAGCAGGTAGACCCGGACGAAGTAGGGATTGGAAGTGTGATTGTTGTACAGCCGGGAGAAAAAGTGCCGATTGACGGTATGATTGTTGAGGGCAATTCCAGCCTGAATACCAGTGCACTGACCGGGGAAAGTCTGCCGAGGGAGGCAAAGGTTGGCGATGAAGTAATCAGCGGATGTATCAGCATGACCGGTGTATTGAAAATACAGACCACAAAGGAGTTTGGGGAATCTACGGTTTCTAAAATTTTGGATTTAGTGGAAAATGCAAGCTCCCGCAAATCAAAATCAGAGGATTTTATCTCGAAGTTTGCAAAAATCTATACTCCGGCTGTCTGCTATGCAGCATTGGCGCTGGCATTCCTTCCTCCTGTTGTCCGTATGCTTTTTATGGGGCTGTCTGCCGATTGGGGAGTCTGGATTTACCGGGCATTGACATTCCTTGTTATCAGCTGCCCTTGTGCGCTTGTTATCAGTATTCCTTTAAGTTTCTTTGCAGGTATCGGAGGAGCAAGCAAGGAGGGTGTTTTGGTGAAAGGCTCCAATTATCTGGAAATCCTTTCCCAGACAAAATATGTTGTTTTTGACAAAACCGGAACCATGACAAAAGGTGTCTTTGAAGTAAACGGGATTCACCATTCTACCATAGAGAATGAAAAACTGTTGGAATATGCGGCTCTTGCAGAGAGTGCATCTTCCCACCCCATCAGCAAGAGTTTACAGCGGGCATATGGGAAAGAGATTGACAGAACCCGTGTATCGGATATACAGGAAATCAGCGGAAACGGCGTAACTGCAAAGGTAGACGGCATGGAGGTTGCAGCCGGGAATGATAAACTGATGAAACACCTGAATATTCCTTATCAGGACTGCCACCAGACCGGAACGATTATACACATGGCAGTGGGTGGGAAATATGCCGGTCATATCGTGATTTCCGACATTATCAAACCTCATTCTAAAGCGGCGATTGCAGAATTAAAGAAAGCAGGCGTAGAAAAATGCGTCATGCTGACGGGCGATGCAAAGAAAGTGGCAAATCAGGTGGCTTACTCTCTTGGGATTGACGAGGCTTACAGTGAACTTCTGCCGGCAGATAAGGTGGATAAGGTGGAGGAACTTCTGCGGGTGAAGTCGGGCAAGGCAAAGCTGGCATTTGTGGGTGACGGTATCAATGACGCCCCGGTTCTTTCCAGAGCGGATATTGGCATCGCTATGGGGGCAATGGGTTCCGATGCGGCAATCGAAGCGGCGGATATTGTGTTGATGGATGATGATCCGATTAAGATTGCAAAGGCAATCAAGATTTCAAGAAAATGTCTGCGGATTGTTTATCAGAATATTACAATGGCGCTTGTTGTAAAATTTGCCTGCCTTGCATTAGGAGCTGTGGGCATTGCAAATATGTATCTGGCGATTTTTGCAGATGTAGGTGTTATGATTCTTGCGGTGCTGAACGCAATCCGCTGTCTGTTTGTGAAAAAACTGTAAGACATTCGCTGCATCCAAATGGCATTTCACAACAAAACAGGTTGCTTGAATGATTCAGGCAGATTATAATGGCTATTATTTCTATGATGATAAACAGGAGGTACTTATGAAACTAAAAAAACGAATAATATTGTTCGGCACTGTCTGTATATTGAATACAATGGCCATAGGCTGCGGCTCCGCGACAGAAGCTACTGTTAAAACAGAAGAAACCCAGTCAGATGAAATATTGCCGGAAGAAGAAACTGACGCGCTAATAAAAGATGATGACAAAGGCACGGATGAGTCCCAGGAAAATACAGCAGGGAAATGGCAGGTTTTAGATCCGGATACCGCCGCTGCTGTTGATGCGGATTTCCTTGGCAAAGTGTGGAAGATAGAAGAGGATTCATTTTTCATTGTGGAAAGGAAAGTAAAAATTTCAGAAGATGGTTCCTTAATATACAGTTCTCCAAGCTCTGATGCTGATATTCCTGATTCCCAGCTGATTCATGTAATGTTTGAAGAGGATACCGATTTCTATATGAGAAACATTGATGGAGATGAAGAAAGTCATGAATACAAAGAAGCCGGATTTCAAGACTTGAATGAACAAATGTTTGTTGAAATGAAAGGCAGCTTTGTAAATGATGTATTTTATGCTACAGAAATACGGTTCTTTTAGAATATGGGAGGAAGATTATGAAAAAGAAACTTATACTGATATTTATGATTGTTGTAGCAATGGGAATGACTGCCTGCTCATCAGAATCAAAAGGGGATGCCGTATCTGTAGAGACTGATTCCCGGCAGGAAACGGACAAGGAAGAAACTGCAGATATGAAAACGACAGAAACGAATGATGCGGAACTGCCAAAGCCGGAGATTGCAGAGGAGAATTAGCGATGGCAAATGCTTTCATGGTATCAGAGCTTACCAAAACTTATCAGGATTTTGTTTTGGATCATGTCTCGTTCAACGTTCCTTGCGGCCCCATTGTCGGACTGATTGGAGAA
This sequence comes from Clostridia bacterium, assembly GCA_910576325.1. Lineage (GTDB taxonomy): Bacteria > Bacillota > Clostridia > Lachnospirales > Lachnospiraceae > Laedolimicola. The sequence continues at coordinate 64,666 of CAJTIM010000022.1, read as the reverse complement.
AACGGTGCAGGAAAAAGCACAACCATCAATGCCGCTTTAGGACTGATTCAAAAGGAGGACGGCGTTGTTTCCATTTTAGACAGGGAGGAACTGGACGGGGATATCAAAGAACAGATTGGCGTCGTGTTCGACGGCAGCAATTATCCGGAAATCCTTTCTCCCCGGAAATTGAACCGGGTTATGAAAAACATTTACAGGACGTGGGACGAACAGACTTATTTGCGCCTGCTGAAACAGTTTTCCCTGCCGGCGGATAAGCAGATTAAACAGTTTTCAAAAGGAATGAAGATGAAGCTGGCTATCTCTGCTGCACTTTCCCATCATTCCAGGCTGTTGATCCTGGACGAAGCCACCAGCGGCTTAGACCCGGTTGTCCGGGATGATATTCTGGATATGCTGCTGGATTTCGTGCAGGACGAGGGGCATTCCATACTGATATCCTCCCACATTACCAGTGACCTGGAGAAGATTGCCGATTATATCGTATTTATCCATGAAGGGAAAGTCGTTTTTGAGAAGTCCAAAGATGAACTGACCGAGCGGTACGGCATCATCAAGTGCGGTGCGGCGCAGTTTGATGCACTGGATAAATCCGATATCATTGCGTACCGCAAAAAGGACTATGAATGGCAGATCCTGGTTTCAGACCGGGAGAAAATGCAGAAAAAGTATCCGAAGGCCCCGGTCGTTCCGGCAGCAATTGATGAGATTATGCTGCTTTATATAAAGGGGGAAAAGGGATGAAAGGTGTTTTGGTGAAAGATCTCTATATTGCCAGAAGCAATATCCTCGTAACCATCGTCAGTCTGGTTGTTTTGGGCTTTGGCTTATCTTTTTTGCTGGAAACCAGCGCACTTCTGGTTTTGGCCCCGGTTGCCGCCACAACAGCAGCCTTTATCAGTATTACCAGTGATGCGGCTTCCAAATGGAATAAGAATGTCATTACCATGCCGGTATCAAGGAGCCAGATCATTGGCGAGAAATTTTTGTTTTATATCCTGCTTGCCATATTGGGTCTGCTTACTGCGCTGATCCCCTGTGCTGTCCTTGCGTGCTTTGGTACGGATATAACGCTTCACTCGTTGTTATTGTATGGCTCTATCGGGATAAGCGCTACCCTGCTGGCAGGCGGCGTCAGCCTGCCGTGCGCATATCTGTCTGACCCGGAAAAATCGCAGATTGTCTTTATGATGTCATTTATGGCGTCAACAGGGATTATTACGGGACTAGTACTTCTTATCAATTTGGTTTTTCCTGTAAAGGAGAATATCCTTCTGGCTTTCCATATTGTACTTATCATTTCTGTTATCTGGTTTTTTGTCTCGTACCGGATTGCGGTAAAGGTATATCGGAAACGGGACATTAATTGACTGATATAGGATGAAAACAACGTTATATCACCAAGCCCTTTCCCCTATGGAATATAAGATGCTGTACCTGTTCTGCAAAAATCCAAAACAGATCCTTACCAGGAAGCGCCTTTTGGAACGGCTGTGGGATACGGATGAAAACTATGTGGATGAACACACCCTGACTACCTCCATCAGCCGGATACGGGGCAAGATTGAGGCAGAAGGTGACACTTACATCAAAACGATTTACGGGATTGGATACCAATGGATGGGAGGCGAGAGAAAGTGAATCTGGGGCGGATCTCTGTAAAAAAGATATTCCTGCTGACGTGCGGCGGTATGGCGGCTTCCATGCTGGCCATATGTGCCGTTCTCTTATGGATGACAGGCGAGAGCTGGGTGCTTATCACCGGCGGAAGGCATCCGAGGAACGGCAGGAGCTGCAGATGCTGGTGTCAGATGTCTCCCATCAGGTGAAAACACCGGTAAGCAATCTGAAAATGGTGACGGATACGCTTCTTTCAAAGTCTGTCACAGAAGAAGAACAGCGGGAGTTCCTGCAGGGCATCCGGAACCAGACGGACAAGCTGGAATTTCTTTTTCAGGCCCTTGTGAAAACCTCCCGGTTGGAAACCGGGGCAATCCGGCTGGAGAAGAAAAACGCCCCGCTGATTGATACGCTGGCGATGGCCTGTATCTGACCCGCGAGATCGTAACACGGCAGGGCGGCTATATTAAGGTGGTTTCAGAGCCGGGCAAGGGTTCGGAATTTTCCATTATGCTCCCTATAAGATAACACATGGCAGACGGACATTTCCAGTTGTCCGGTTTGGATTTTTTCGCAGCAGTGTGCCGGCAGAGCTGTCAGCGGCAGGTTTTCGGCTGAAATGTCCGGGTTTTGTAACATTTCAGCCGCATTTTTTATGCCGCCTCGGACATTTCTGTGATATTTGGATTTTATAATGTCCTTATCAACAGGGAAAGGAGCATTTGATGATGAATGTATTGCAAGCAATTGAGCTGAAAAAGTATTACGGCGCCGAGCCAAACATTACCCGCGCCCTAGATGGCGTCAACCTCTCTGTGGAACAGGGTGAATTTGTAGCGATAGTCGGAACATCCGGCAGCGGTAAATCCACCTTGCTTAACATGATGGGCGGGCTGGATACGCCCACGTCCGGCAGCGTCATTGTCCGTGGGGATGAACTGGCAAAAAAGAATGATGAGGAGCTGACCATCTTCCGCCGCCGCAGCATCGGTTTTATATTCCAGAACTATAACCTTGTCCCAATTCTGAATGTCTATGAAAATATTGTCCTGCCTGTGGAGCTGGACGGCGACACGGCGGATGAGAAGTTCATGGACGAAATCGTGGAGATGCTGGCATTGGAAGATAAGCTTGGGCATATGCCAAATAACCTTTCCGGCGGACAGCAGCAGCGCGTCGCCATTGCCCGCGCCCTGATCACGAAACCCGCTATCATTCTGGCTGACGAACCCACGGGCAACTTGGATTCCAAAACCAGCGCCGATGTACTGGGGCTTTTAAAACGTACCAGCATGGAGTTTAACCAGACCATTGTCATGATTACCCACAATAACGAGATTGCCCAGCTTGCCGACCGGATCGTAAGGATCGAGGACGGCAGGATCATGGGAAACAGCATCCGGTGTACCGGTGCGCAACTGGAATAGGAGGCGGCGGATTATGACATGGCCTTTTGAAAATGACACAAGCAGGGTGGAAAAGAAACTGGCAGGCCGCAGTATGAAATCTGACAGGCGCCGAAGTGTTTTTATCATTCTTACCATTGCCCTTGCCGTCTGTCTGATGGGAACCCTCTGTTTTATCTACTCGGCACAGCAGAAGAAGACACTGGACAATATCCTGGGACAGTATCAGGCCGGCTGTGACAGGCTGACCAGAGAAGAGGTCACACGGCTTGCGGATACGGGCAGGTTTGAAAAATGGGGATATACGGCCGATGCCGGCTCTGTCCGCTATGAGGACAGTGTTTTGAACGTCAGCTTTGTAAGCCCGGAGATGATCGACCTGATGGGATACGGCAAAATTGCCGGGGCTTATCCCCAGGCAGAAAATGAGATCTGTATAGAGCGCTCTTTTTTCGATTATTTTAACCTTCCGGCAGAAATCGGCCGGACGGTTACCTTGGACCTTGGCCACGGCGAGAATCTTTATACCGTTACAGGCATTCTGGAATCGGAGAGCAGCAGCCGGATTTTCACGGTCTGGATTCCGGAAATTGCTGTGGACACAGGCATTCACCAGGCTCCTTATGAACTGCGATTCCGCTTTGAAGGGAGTCAGGTAATGGAGCCGGAAAGACTTCGTGCAGACATTGAAAGGTTTTTCGCAGAAATGGGAATACCGGCGGATCGGACCTTTTACAGCTCCAGCTATTTTGGGATGGTGGATATTTATCTGGGAAGCGGAATGGAGATTTATGTCCTGTCGGTACTGATTGCTGTCATTTGTGCGATTGTGATCTACAATATTTTCTACATCTCCGTGATGGGAAAAATGCGGGAATACGGGCGCTTAAAAGTGCTTGGAACAACGCCGCAGCAGTTAAAGCGGGTGGTAAAGCGGGAGAGGCGATTTCTGACTGCCCTGGCAGTTCCCCTCGGACTGATCCTTGCCGCAGTGATCGCACGGATTGCAGTACCCGGTTACTGGTCCTGGCGTGACAATATCCGGTCCGCAATAGTTATTCTATTTCTGACTTATGGAATGGTTCTGGCTGCCACCGGAAAGCCCTTATCTATGATAGGAAAAGTATCTGCTATTGAAGCTATCCGGACCACTGCCTATTCCGGGTATCAGGGACGCAGTATTTCCGGACAGCAGCACCGCCGCCTGACCATAACCAGACTGGCCCTGATGAACTTCTCCCGGAACCGCAAAAAAGCTTTTGTGACGGCTCTGTCCTTAAGCCTGACAGGGGTTTTGCTTCTGTGTATTTCCGCCTATGCAAATTCGGTGGATGTAGAAGAAATGGCCAGGTCCCAGTTTGGAGACAGGAGCCAGTACCTTTTACAATATGAAGATTACGCAGGCCGGGAATTTTATGAGATGCAGAAAGATAATCCTTTGGGACAGGATCAGCAAAAAGAACTCGCCTCTATTTTGAATGTGGATTACGTCACGGCATATGGTATGGCTTGTGTGGAAATCCCTGCCATCAGCGAAATCCCGGGCAACCGTGAGCATGAACCTTTTATTGTCAGGGGAATTGACCGGGAGGATATGGCGAAGATGTATGCTGACAGAGCAGTTCTTGAGGGAACTGCAGATTACCGGCAGCTTGTGGATGGAAACGGCATTCTGGTCTGCCCGTCAGGCGGATCGCTGAAAGAGATTTACAGGACAGACTATCAGGTCGGGGATACCGTCACCGTTTCCTGTTACAACGGACAGAGAAAGACTTATACCGTGATGGGGATTGTCGAGAACGTTCCAATCTGCAACACAGCTCATTTCTTTATTCTGCCGGAGGAAGAACTGTCCGTCCTTTATCCGGAAATATCGGATTTTACAGGCTGTGTAAATCTCCACACAGAACAGGACAGTGAACAGCTGCGGCGGGCAGTATTCGGCGCTGTGTCCGATGAACGGGTGGGAGTCTCCAGCCTTTATGACCTGACGGCTGAGCTTAAGACCGGCATGCGCGGGGAACTGACCCGGCTCTACGGTATTCTGGTCTTTATCTTTGTGTTTGCCCTGATCAATCTTGCCAACACGCTGATTACCAATCTTCTTACCCGCCAGCAGGAATTTGGCGTGTTCCAGTCCGTTGGCATGAGCGGCCGTCAGCTGTCCCGGATGCTGTCCTTTGAGTGCCTGTATTATGTGGGGATCACGCTGCTTGTGACCCTGACACTGGGAACCGCGTGCAGCCTGGCCTTGTGCAGGGTATTTGATCAGATTGGCATGTTTGGGAAACTCACGTACCATTTCCCAGTGTTCCAGGTTCTGGTGTTTGCAGCTGCGCTGTTTCTGGTGCAGGCGGTATTCTCGGTCTGTGCGGTTCGATATATCGGAAGGCTTTCCCTTGTGGAGCGGATCAGGGCAATGGAGTGATTGATAGATTTTTATTCAGTATTTTACAGCAGCAGATAAACATTTCACAGCAATCTGATTGTTTTGGCGTTTTTAACAGGATATAATAAAATATTAATCTATGCCGGTATTAAAAGAGTATCTTTTGCCGCTGACGAGATCAGGACGAGGAGGTGATGCATTGATCCGTATTGCAATCTGCGATGATGAAAAACATATGTCTGAGCATATAAGGTCCTTTGTTTCTGATTTCTTTCGTAAAAAGAACCGGGAGATCAGCCTCCGTATGTTTTCCGGCGGCGAAGAGCTGCTGAGCTACAATGGGCAGATCGACCTCCTGTTTCTGGATATCCAGATGAAGGACATGGACGGTATGGAAACGGCAAGGAAGCTGAGGGCTGGTCGGTTCCGTGGAGTTTTAATCTTCATTACGGTTTTGAAAGAGATGGTATTCCAGTCTTTTGAGGTACAGGCCTACGATTATCTGGTCAAGCCGGTGGATAAAAAACAGTTTGAAAAGACAATGGAGCGCCTTTACGCTTCCATGCAAAACGCCAGCGAAGACAGCCTGCTGGTGCAAAAGGGATATGAGGGGCGCATCATCCCAAAGGATGAGATTGTCTTCTGTGAGATCATAGACAGGAAAATATATTTGAACCTGGCTTCCGGCGAGGTTGTTGATTATTATGAGCGGATTGAAAATCTGGAAACAAAGCTGGACAACCGTTTTTACCGGTGCCACAGGAGCTATCTTATCAACCTGAAACATTTAAAAGGCTATAAAAATGGGACTGCCTGTATGGATAATGGCAAAGACATTCCCGTATCACGGCTGCGGAGCAAGGAGTTCTCCGGCGTTGTCCTGCAGTATATGAAGAACATCTGAGATCTGTAGTTGTTTCAATCAGAATTGCGCATTTACTGAGCAATTTGTGCGAAAGCGTACAGACTGCAGGAGCAATCTCTATTGCCGAAGGAAATTTTTGTGGGATTGCGGAATATCTGTGAAGGAACTGAACAGATATGCAGAGTTTTTACATGCGGGGGCAGGTAACATGGTCGAATATTTAGATTTTTTCAATATATATATTATAGGCTTCATTGAGGGGGTCTTTCAGTTTTATTTCCTGGCAAAAACCCTGAAAAAGAAACTTTTGTATCCATTCTATTTTTTGTTTGGAGTATGTGCGGTGATTGCCACTCGCTTTCTTTCAGTTGGCACGGTGACTGGCTTCGTGGTGATGGTATTTCTTCTTACGGTATGTGGGAGCTTAGTCTGCCATGCGGATTTTAAGTCTTCCCTTCTGTATGCAGCCTTGACAACTGAAATCATGCTGCTCTGCTATGGGATTGTGAAATCTCTGATAGGCCTGTTATACGCATGGCTGCCATTTTTTTTCTATGATACGGCCGGTATTGCGGCCATGCTGGTCAGCGAGGCCGTATCCCTTTTGCTGACGGGGGCTTGTTATTATATAGTGTATCGCTATTTTTCCGACTATACCGCATCGGAAATGCAGCAAATGTTTCTGGTTTTCATTCCGATCCTGATGATCTTTATTATGAGTGAGTATATTAATACGCTTTCATTTGATTACCGGTATGTGGTCTTAGAGGAGGACGGATCTTTCGAGTATCTGCTCAGTCACTGGCAGCTGCTTGCAATGCATCTTTTGGGACTTTTAAGCCTGTTTTGTATCTTGTTCTCTTATAAGAAACTGCAGCAGAATTTCCGCCTCAGCACTGAAATTTCACTGCTGGAACAGGAAGAACACTCCCTGAACCGGTATGTGGAAGAGGCGAAAACCCGCTACGATGAAACAAAGTCGTTCCGCCATGACATCAGGAATCACATCGCAGTGGTGAAAAATCTTCTGCAGAGCGGGAAACTGGAAGAAGCGGTAAGCTATATGGAAGATATGGATGATATGGCGGAAAAAATGTCATTCCCCTGCAGTACCAATAATCCGGTAGTGGATATTTTGGTGGGAAACAAGCTGGGGATAGCCAAAAGCATGGGGATCGATGTGGACTGTTCTCTCCTTCTGCCATATCCCTGCAGTCTGCGGGACATTGATATCTGTATTATCCTGTCAAATGCACTGGACAATGCGATTCAGGCAGTAAAAAGGCTGGATGCCGGTATGGAAAAATATATTCAGGTGTCCGGGCGTATCCAGGGAGATTTCCTTATGATGGAAGTAGAAAACAGCTTTCATGGGAAAGGTGCATTCAAAAAAGGGACAGGTCTGTCGAATGTAAAGAAGGTGGCTGAAAAATATGGCGGCGCCATGAGTATCGAGACACAGGAGAATAAATTCGTCCTCCATGTGCTGCTGATCCTTTCACAGCATCCGGAAGGTATCCTGCGGCAAATGGATTACAGAAGACAACTGAAAAAGGAATGAAGGAGTGTGTTATCAGGTTTGGAAAGTTGAAACTCTTAAAGTGGGACATAGATTCAGAAAGTTCTTAATTTTTGTAATCATTCGAGAGGAGAATGGCAATGAGTAAATACAACGCTTTGTGGGAATATGTGCAGAAAAGCGGAAAAGAATCTTTTCAGTTGACCTTTGAGGAGATTCAGAAGATTGCGGGGGCGCCGATTGACCACTCTTTCCTGAAATACAAAAAAGAATTGGCGGACTATGGTTATCAGGTCGGGAAAATATCCATGAAAGAGCAGACGGTATGTTTCCATAAGGCTGACTGATAATTGCCGTGCTGCTAAGAAAAAGGAAGAGGAATGAAAAAAGGTAACTGTATGGGAAGAAACATAAAATGCAAACCGGATCATTTGTGCATTGCAATATTCATGCTTTGTTTGTCCGTGAGGTTTGCAGAATATTTTCTGATTGAAACAGATAAAACGGCTATTGGAGAAAATGTGCTTCATAAAGTAGTTGGAATTGTTTGCTTTGCTATTTCATATGGCCTGGAATTGGTGATTTTTATTCTGCAAGGCCCCCGCACATTTAGAACTGTATATCAGCAGTTTTTCGCTAACCGGCTCTCAAATAAATCATACGGATTTCGTTTTCTTTCTGTTATGCGTACTATTCAATGTTATGAATGTATGGATGGAGGAGGGCGTTTTCGCGGTCTGTTTAATGAAACTCCCCGCAGCAGAGCTGCGGGGAATTATACCCTGAGAGATTAAAGTGTCCTCTGAAACAAAGGCATTAAATGCCCCAATCCCTGCTAATTATTTGCAGCTTTACCATATGCGGGTAAAACCTGCCTGTGTTCATCAGTTCTTCCGGCGTTCCCTGTTCCGCAACAGAACCGTCTGAAAGCACAACCACTTTATCCGCGCCGCTTACGGTACGCATACGGTGGGCAATAACAAGTACCGTCTTATCCTTTATCAGCCTTGACAAAGCAGCCTGTATCAGTGTTTCGTTTTCCACATCAAGGCTTGCCGTTGCTTCATCAAGTAAGATGATAGGGGAATTTTTGAGGAAAGCGCGGGCGATTGAAATTCTCTGCCTTTCCCCGCCGGACAGTTCGCAGCCGTTTTCACCAATCATACTGTGATATCCGTCCGGGAGCTTTGCAGCAAATTCTTCACAATTTGCCAGTCTTGCCGCTGCAATCACTTCTTCGTCGGTTGCATCCTTTCTGCCTATTCTGATATTTTCCATGATTGTGTTGTTAAACAGCGTCACATCTTGAAATACGATAGAATACAGCGACAGCAAGGTTTCCGGCTCTATTTTCGATATATCCATACCGCCGACAGTGATTTTCCCCCTGCTTATATCCCAGAACCGCGCGGCAAGGCGTGATACCGTAGTTTTGCCGCCGCCGGACGGTCCGACTAAGGCGGTAACTTCCCCCTGTTTTGCCGTAAAGGACACATCTTTCAATACGGTTTCCCCGGTATTATAAGCAAATCCTACATGGTCGAATACAATGTCATAGCCTTTATTTGTTACTCTGTCTGTTCCTGTCTGGATAGGTTGGTCAAGGATTTCATTCATACGGTTTATGTTCGTTTTGGTGGAGATTACCGCCGCAAGATTTTGCAATGCGCCTTCAAGCGGTGCATACAGCCTTGAAGCCACAAGCAAAAACATAAAGAACAGCGGAATATCAATCTCCCCGCGAATAAGCAGCGCAGAACCTACAAGCGCAACCGTAGCAATTCCAAACTTTAATATCAGTGTAGAGGAAACAACAAAAAGGGCAGTTCCAAGCTCTGTTATAATGTGCCGCTTTTCCACATCATCAATTTTTTTGCCAAGCCCTTTCAGATAGCTTTCCTCCGCATTGTTCGTCTTTAAGTCCTGCAAACTTTCGATACACTCCTGTACGCCGCTTTCAAGCGCGACATTTGCAGCTACGGATTTACGGTTGAAGTATTCCTGTATGCGGGCTGAAAAGAATGTGATTGTAAATGCAATCGGTAAAACCCAAACCGCCGCAAGAGCCATTCGCCAATCGTAAGCAAAAAGGCAAACTGCAATCAGCGTTGTAGAAATAAGGGAACCTGCCAATGCGGGTACATAATGGGAAAATGCCTGTTCAAGAGTGGCGCAGTCGCCCATAATCAATTTGTCAAATCGGCAAGGTCTTTTTTACCGAAAAAGGACAACGGGATTTTGCGTAACTGCTCGGCTAAGGAAATACGCCTTACTCCGCTTTCTACATAAGTCGCTAAATAAGTAGCATTATATTGAAAACAAGTCACAATAAATATAAGCGCAAGGCAAACCAAAGCACCAGCCGCATAAAAGAGGGCGCGGCTTCCATTCACGTTCCCATTCATGGTATTAATGACAAAGTAATAGAGCAGTCCGACAGGGAGCATAAAGGATATATCCTGTACAACACAAGCAATACAGCCTTTTATCAAATCGACAGCTCCCTGTCTTGATAACGCAAAACGTCTTTGCAATGTCTTAATCATGCGTTTACCTCCAATCCCTTATTTTCATTCAAAATCTTCCATTCTGCCGCTTCGGAATAATTCTTCCACATTTTTGTAAATATGCCGTTTCTCTCTATCAGTCCGCTATGTGTGCCGCTTTCCGCAACCTTACCGTCTTGCAGTACATAAATGCAATCCGCGTCTGTGATTGACGATAGCCTGTGTGCAATCATAATGACTGTTTTTCCTTTTGAAAGTGCGGATAAAGCCTGTTGTACGCGCATCTCATTATCGGGGTCGGCAAATGCGGTTGCTTCATCAAGAATTAGGATAGGCGCATTTTTCAAAATTGCGCGGGCAATCGCTATTCTTTGCTGTTCACCGCCGGACAGGTACACGCCTCCCCCGCCGACAACCGTATCTATACCATTTGGTAATTTTTCGATAATATCCAGGCACTGTGCCGCTTCCAGAGCATGGGCGATTTCTTCGCGTGTAGCGGCTGGCTTGCCCATACGCACATTTTCCAATATGGACGCTTTGATAAGGCGGCTGTTCTGAAATACAAAAGATACCTTATTCATCAATATTTCTTTCGGAATGTCGCGTATGTCGATATTCCCTATCAGTATGCGCCCTTTTTGCGGGTCAAAAAATCTTGTGACAATATTTGCAAGTGTCGTCTTGCCGCCGCCGGATGCTCCTACTAATGCTACTGTCTGCCCTGGCTTTACCCTCAGTGATACATCATTGAGTGCGTTTTTCTCTCCGTCACGGCCCAGGCCGCCTTCTCTGCCTCTTTCGGAGTCATTCACCTTGTAGCTGTAACTAACGTGTTCTAATGTAATCCCATTATCTTTAGGGATATTATTCACTTTGCTTTCGGACAATGGCTTTTCGTTCAGTACTTCATCAATCCTGTTAATTGCGTCCCCTACAATCATTGCGTCCTCGCTCATAAACATAATTTTTGTGAGCGTCGTACCAATGACAGGCGTAATCACAATATAGAAAATAAGGTTCATAAGCACTTCATTTGTTACGCCGCCCCTTGTAAAGAGAATACCTCCGGCAATCAGAAACGCGAATACGCCGTTAATTGCCGTTGTATAGAACATCATAGGCAGACGCAGTCCTTTTGTGTATGCGATTACCCATGTTTCGTAATTGTCTATCGCGTCTTTGAAGCGTTTGAAAGAAAAGATTGTCTGTCCGAAAGTCTTTACTACGGGTATGCCCCGTACATATTCAACGGCTTCATTTGACATATCGGCAAGCGCATTTTGATATTGTTCCATTCGCTTTTCCATGTCTTTTCCTGTCATTTTCATCATAATCAGAAACCCGAGCACAACGGGAACAAGGCTTAAAAGCCCTAACCGCCAGTCAAAGGCAAGCAACAGGAAAAGCAGACCTATGGGGGTGGCAATCGCCCCCGCTTTGTCGGGAAGCCTATGTGCAAGATACGTTTCCGTAGCGGTGCTGGAACTATTTACTATCCTCCGCAGCTTTCCGCTACCATACTTTTCCGTTACTCCAAGCGGCAAGGCTGTAATATGACGCATAAGCTCTTTTCGGATATTTGCGGCAACCCGGAACGCGCTCATGTGTGAACACATCAAAGCGGCTATATAGACGACAATAGAGATAACCGCAAACAATACCGCAGACCAGCCGTAACTTGTAACATTCCCCGCTTCCACGAAGTCCGGGGAAACTTCCAGTATGTCGTGAATGATACGCCATATATACCAAAAAGGTACAAGAGAAAGCAGCGCACTCATTACGGACAGTACCCAAGAAAGATAGGTCAATATTCTGTGCCCTCCGGCATAGCCCATCAATCTTGATAGATTTGACTGTTTTTGCATTGAAAAAACCTCCTAAAAAATATTTTTATGATATGAGAACAAAATAGCTGTCCTCAAATATCCGTATTTTGGTTAGTAATATCTTCATGTAGTTAGCAATAACTAACCAACGTGCAAAAATTATAGGGCAGATTGCCCTAACGAGTTTATTCGTTTTTATTGCCCCAAAATTTTCATCCACCCGGCAGTATAGAATGCTCTCATTTCTTTCAGATAATGCTTTGCTTCTTCAAGCGGCATTTCATGTATAATCAGCTCAAAAAAGGTGTTAAACATTCCTGTAATCAAGATATGCTCCAACCGTTCATCAATGGGCGGCGCAGGTCTGCCTAACTTTTCAAGAACCGCTAAATAATCATGGGTTCCCTTTGTTTCGATTTCCACCATTTCATCAATCAGTTTTGAAAAACGTGTTCCCTCCGAACAGCAAAGTATGAGCTTAAATTCATTCAAGTGTTCATAGGCATACAAGAGCATTTCGTACATATACACGCCGGAAGTAGAAGTGAGATTGTCGGGCTGTTCCTCCGGCGGGATTTCTGCAAATTCTTTCTGCGCCTTGCAAAAGAGTTTCAATAAGAAATTGTAGTGTTCGCCTACCAGTGCTTCAAATAAATCTTCCTTGCTGTCATAGTAACCATAAAATGCACCCGTTGTCACGCCCGCCGTTTTGACAATGTTCCGCAAGGAAGCGGACTTATAACCTTTTTCAAGAAATTCCTGCATAGCGGCTGAAAGGATTAAATGTAGTGTTGTCTGTTCTTCTTCGCTCATTTTCTCACCCTCTTTTATATAACATCGTTATATATCACTGTTATATAATATTGCAAATCAGAGAGTTTGTCAATGGCTCAAAAAAATTTTGTTGATTTATTCTGTGGCGCTGGCATTTATCTTTTCCATCCTGCTTTTTTAAAAGAATGAGTAAATTACGCAAAAATCTGCGTAATTTACTCATTCTTTTTTACACCCCCAAAATTATAATACTGTTATCAAAAAAGCAGCAAAGGAGAATAAAAGAAGTGGCTACATTATTGGAAGCGAAAAATGTAACAAAAATTTATGCGAAATCACAGCGCCCAAGCCTTAACAAAGTATCGTTCAGCGTAACGGACGGCGAATTTATTGCTATTATGGGTGCTTCCGGATCAGGAAAGACAACATTGCTTAATGTTCTTTCTACTATTGATACACCCACAAGCGGCAGCATTACAATAAACGGTGTTAATCTTAAAAATCTGACCGATTCCAAAGCAGCGGATTTCCGCAGGGATAATCTGGGTTTTATTTTCCAGGAATATCTGCTGTTAGACAGCCTTACTATTTTTGAGAATATCGCTGTTCCACTGACTTTACGGAAACTCCCACCAAAAAAAATAGAAAACATGATACGGAGCCTGGCGAAAAGCTTTGGTATTGACGCACAGTTAGAAAAATATCCAAGTGAGCTTTCTGGCGGGCAAAGGCAGCGTGCTTCCGCTCTAAGGGCTATTGTGAAACATCCAAGCATTTTATTTGCAGACGAACCGACCGGGGCATTGGATTCAAGTTCCGCAACAGATTTGCTGAACACTTTAAAGGAATCAAACGAAAATCTCCATACTACGATACTAATGGTCACACATGATGCTTATGCTGCAAGTTTTGCTGACCGCATCCTGATTTTTAAAGACGGCTGCATCATTCAGGAATTATTGAAACAAAATGCTGACAGGCGTGCATTCTATGAATCCATTGCACAGACAACCGCAAAATTAGACACAGAAAGGTAGGGAAGTACCCATGAACCATTTATCTACGGCACTTAAGAACCTAAAAAATAATTTTTCCTTTTATGCCCTCTATTTATTGTCCATTTCCTTTGTGATTACTATTTTTTTTGCATTTACTTCATTTTCCATGAATAAAGTTATGCTTGAGAAAATATCAGGCGACGGGCGGGTGGAAACCATGTGCAACACGATTTCTATGTTCCTTATGGCATTTGTAATTTTTTATATGTCATATTCAAACCGTTTCTTCCTGCGCCGGCGCACAAAGGAATTGGGGATTTATGCATTATTAGGATATCGGAAGTCCACGATACTGTCCCTGCTTACAGCAGAAAACCTGCTCTCCTGTTTGGGGGCTTTCGTAATCGGAATCCTTTTGGGCGGTCTGTTCCACAAAGGCATTGTGTTTGGCATTACGAAATTACTGGATTTGACAGTCAATAATTCAGAAATACCGTTTTTTAACCTGAATGCTATGGTAAAGACAGCATGTTTTGTTTTTGCCATTATTATCATATTATCGCTGTCCAACAGCAGATTTCTTTTTAAATCTTCCCTTATGGATTTAGTACGGTTTGAAAAAAGTGCGGAAAAGCAGACAAAGTTCCATGCCGCTCCTTCCATCATCGGGTTTGCATCTGTCATTTTGGGATATGGTATTGCCCTTGACATCCTGCGGGGCGAAAAATCTGTTTGGTTTTCGGTCGGTTTTTATGCTGTTGGAATGTTTACATTTATACTCATTCTTTTTGGGACAGTGCTTTTTATTGCATCTTTTCTCCCTTATGCGGTACAGACCGGCAAAAAAAATAAGAAGAAATTTTATACGGAAACAAGAATCATTACTTCACCGGGGTTTATATACCGGATGCGCTCCAATTCAAAAACGCTGATCATGCTCACATTACTGTCCGCCGCAACTTTGACTGTTTCCAGTGTTATGGCACTCTCCCTGTATTATCCGATTGCAGCAGTATCCCGCATTGCTCCGTCAGAAATTGAGTGCCGTATTGAAAAAGAGAGCGATCTGTCTGCAATCATGGAGATAGTGAACAACTATTCATCCGGAGATGATATTACATTCCTGCAGACCGATATTTATAAAGTTACTTCTGCTGCCAGGCAGCTTCCTATGGAATACAGTGTCGGAACTTCCAAGGGAGATGCTGACAACGAGAAAATCCTTCGGAATGCAGGTTTTGAATGTATCTCATATTCTGACTATACCGCCATTCTGAAAGCACAGGGGCGGCAAAAGGCTTTGGAACAATTTGCAGCACTAAACAACAATGAGTGTATTTTTGTAAGATACCAGCCGGCTTCCGGCAAAGATGAAACAGGCAGCACTTATCCGTTGCTCATAAACAATACAGAAATGCCTGTCACTGTGACTATGACCACATTAAATAATCCTATTTCTTTTGCGAACAGTGTTGGCACTTTGATTGTAAGTGACAATTTATACAAAATGATATCTGAAAATGCCGCCCCCGAAACGACAGTCTTAAGTATAAATGGAAGTTCCATAACAGGTAACGAGGAGCTGTTTCAGTCTCTATCTGCATATTTGGATAAAAGTCCTTACCTGCAGGGCAATTCCCACAGGATACATGAAGTAGTTTCCCTGAACAGCTCTACTTTCCTGCTGATAGGCTTTCTTGTAGTATTATTCTTTATAGCAACAGGCAGCATTCTGTATTTTAATAACATTTCGGCGATAGCCGACTCAAAATCCGATTACGATATCCTTGTAAAAATGGGATATACGAACAGGAAGGTTAAAAAAATCATCAGGAAACAGGCAATCACATTTTTTAGCATTCCGTTTCTGTTCGGATTGGCAGACTGTATCTTTGCTACATTAGTATACAAAACAGCGCTTATGCAGAACCTTTTGGCGAACAGTATTGCTTTATACGTCCCTGCGATATTAGCCATTGCGCTGACACTGATCATTTATCTGATTTATTACTGTATGACTGTCCATACCTGCTGTAAAATGGTTTTGAGAGAATTTTAGTTGTATACACACAGGTAAATGATATAATTTAGGCATGGATAAGGGGGCAAAAATATGAAGCGTATGATCTTTAAGCTTTTGCTTTTTATAAATTCCATCCTGCTTATAATATATATGGGGCTGGAAATAAATATTCAGATGCCTTGCGGCATGAGCAAAACCGTATCAGTATTCCTGTCATCGCTGATGCTGATAGACGCTGCTTATGTGAGCTCCTGCAATATCAGAGATAATAAAGCTATTTCTTTGTTTTGCGGTCTGCTGGCATTAGACAGTTGGTATATATCCCTTTCAGTTTCGGACAACGCTATAACAAATATTGCTTTTTATGCCTTAAGTCCAGTTATATGGTGCATTTTCATAAATTTCATACTTATGTTTTTATTTCAGAGGAGCGGTTATAAATTCAAAAAAGCAGCAAACCTCTGCCTGACTGGAACCTGTATCTGCTCCCTTATCGGCATTTTAATATCAGATAATATGTTTGCATTGTTGTATGGCATCCAGTTTTTGGCAAGCTGGCTTTGTTTCATTTTTGTTGTTGCTTACCATAGAAAAAGAGCTGCTTTTGTTCTGAAAGCAGAATGGAAGTCCATTCTGTTCTCTCTTGTGGTAATAATCATCTTATTCATTGCATACTGTCTTACCACAATGGGCATAAAAGGAAATCTTTCAAATTTTGGAGTGTATATCCCTGTCCTGCTTTTCTCCATGAGTATTCACGGTATTATACTAAAAGAGCATTGCAGTTTTCCATTATCAGCCATATTTAGCAGATTCCAGTTGATGTTGCTCCTGCTTTTCGGCGTTATCATTTGTGGTCTGATTACAATGACTCTGGGTATCGGCTGGTTATCTTACCTTCTTATGTTGGACGCTATGTTTGCATTTATCTATGTCTGCAATATCATACTGGATTTTAATTTGCGGCAGGGATCAGGCAACATGGTTATGGAAAGCAAATATAATGCTGCATTGGCACAGTTACAGCAGGAAGAGCAGATAAATCTTGAATTTTCAAACTTTCTTCATGATAATATACTTCAAGACCTGCTTTCCATAAAAAATATGATGCATAAATCAACAAGACCTGAGATACAGAAAATAATCACGGAAACCCTTGATAGTATGAACAGCTATATCCGTGAGCAGATGCAGAATTACCATCCTGTATTGCTGTCAAAACTTACTATAAAAGAGAATTATCAAAATTTGCTTGCACATATTGCGCAATCATTTCCTGATCGCCACGTCAGCATTGTTTTTGACTGTTCAGACTCTTTATTTTTAGTTCCGCCATATGATATCTTCATATATCGGCTTTTGAAAGAACTCGTCACGAATGTTTATAAACACTCTACGGGAGAAAAAGCATGGATAACGCTTACACAGGATAAAGGAATAATAGTATTATGCGTAAAAGATAATGGGAGTGCCGATACCGACAGCCTCACCTGTGCAGACTCATCAAAACACAGAGGTCTTGCATTAAGCACTGACCGTGTGCATAGTATGGACGGCACTGTAAGTATAACCCCAAACTTCCCACATGGAATCTGCGTCCGTATTAACTTGCCAATGAAAGGAGATGCTTCTTGTCAATATTTTATTAGTCGATGACCACGTTCTATTTTCCAAAAGTCTGGAAATTGCATTATCAGACTACCCGGAAATAAAAAACTTTAAAAGTATCAATGATATTTCCCTATTGGATAAATTCATTGAAGAAGATGCCCCGGATATCCTGCTCATGGATATCAATTTAAAAAATATATCATCCGAAGACGGTTTGGAATTAGCAAGGCAGATATTATCCAATTATCCGGAGCAAAAAATTGTTATCCTGTCCGGATACGATCTTCCGGTATACCGCAACGAAGCCAAAAAAATCGGGGCAAAAGGATTTATCAACAAAAATACGGAACCGGAAATGCTGATCACTTTTCTTTCACAAATCATGCAGGGAAAATTTATCTTCAACGGTTCAATTCCGTTTTTAGAAGAATTAACTGACTGTGAAAAACAGATTTTGCAGCTTATAGCTAACGGCAGAAAGCGGAAAGAGATTGCAGGCACACTTTATATCAGCGAGCGTACCCTCTCCAATCATTTACAGCATATATTTGAAAAGCTTGATGTTTCCTCCTCTGTCGAAGCTGTAACCAAGGCGATTCAATTAGGATACCTCCCGCCGATTTGTTAATTTCTCATCAAATATGCAAATGCTTTCCGTATAAGTTTCAGCTTCCTCAAAACCATGCGGCGGACGAGGGCATCAGCGGGAGCTGCGCCTGTGACAGAGTGGCCTTTTGTTTTTTCATAGATTAAGCAACTCCTTTCATAAAGCATATCAAAAAGCCTTTGTATGGTAATAATTTTACCGAAAAAGGGCTTCCTAATTATAAATTTTTTTATTCCTCTTGACAAATAAATATCTTAATGATATGATTTTGGTATCAAAAAGAACGGAGGATATTTCTATGAAGGAAAAAATATTAAATCATAAGAAAAATGGTTTCGCCATGTTATTTCTGATTATTCTGCTGTACGCGGCGGGAATTGGGTGCGTCATACTGGGAGCCAATATGTCAGATAATGGCGGCGGCGCTCTTGCAGTCCTTCTGCTCGTAGCAGGCTTTATCTGGATAGCCATAGGCTGGGTTCCCCTCATGGGACTGAAGGTTTTGAAGCCTCAGGAAGCGCTTGTTCTCACTTTATTCGGTAACTATATAGGCACCTTGAAGGAGGAAGGCTTCTACTATGTGAATCCTTTTTGCAGCAGCGTGAATCCGGCAGCCAAGACAAGGCTGAACCAGAGCGGCGACGTGGACGGAGGCGCCGGCAAACCTCTGATGCTCTCCTACGGGCAGGCGTCTATCAGCGGCGACGGCGCTAACAGAAAGATTTCTCTTAAGATTATGACCCTGAACAACAGCCGCCAGAAGATCAACGACTGCCTGGGCAATCCGGTAGAGATTGGAATTGCCGTAATGTGGAGGGTAGTGGATACGGCAAAGGCCGTGTTCAACGTAGATAATTATAAAGAATACCTTTCACTTCAGTGTGACAGCGCGCTCCGTGATATTGTGCGGATATATCCTTACGACGTAGCGCCCAATGTGGATACCACCGGGGACGGCCTTGCGGACGAGGGCAGCTTAAGAGGCTCCAGTGAGGTAGTGGCTTCCCGTATCCGCAACGAGATTCAGCAGAAGGTAGCGGACGCCGGCCTGGAGATTTTGGAAGCGCGGATAACTTATCTGGCCTATGCGCCGGAGATTGCGGCCGTTATGCTGCAGAGACAGCAGGCATCTGCCATTGTAGACGCACGTAAGATGATTGTAGACGGGGCGGTAGGCATGGTGGAACTGGCGCTGGAGCGTTTGAACGAGAAGCATACGGTGGAGTTGGATGAGGAACGAAAGGCGGCAATGGTATCCAATCTCCTGGTTGTTCTGTGCGGCAATCATGATGCACAGCCGGTTGTCAATTCCGGCAGCCTGTACTGACGATGGCGGACGCACAGAAAAAACAGATTCCCCTTCGCCTTTCTGCAAAGCTGTACGGTGAAATTGCCGCCTGGGCAGAGGACGATTTCCGCTCGGTCAATGGGCAGATTGAATATCTTCTCTCCGAATGTGTACGCCAGAGGAAGAAGAACGGGAAATATGTCTCGGAGGAGCTGGATAAGCCCTTGGATATTAAAATAGAATAAACCGGATCATGATTCCATATAACAGTCTTGGCATAAGCTGAGGCTGTTATTTTTGCAGATAACAAGTCAAGCGGACATACTGCTATGTTCATTTGCCGGCTGCCGTAAAGGTCAAATACTTCGCGGCAGGTTCAGCGGTGATTGGACATTTTAGGTGCTTGCGAAAGCCTTATAAATGGGCTATAGTATAGAGGAAGTAAAAGCTGAGGAGGCGTTTATGAAGTTCAAGGAAAAGTATCTGGCAGGTGAGATTCTGTTTGAAGAGATTGATACCTATATAGAAGCCTGGGGAAACAGCGATGAGACATGCACGCTGCGGGAATATTTGGGCCTTAATGAAGAAGAGGAGGATGTCTGGATCTCAGACAGTGAGGAAGCCCTGATAGAGCTGCTGGACAGACAGAAAAAACGGTAAAAATATGGTGCGTGTATATTGGACGGAGATACCGGAGCAGGAAAGCAGCCCAAAGAATCAGTCCAAATGGGCTTACAGGCTTTTTGAAA
The DNA here is from genome assembly GCA_910576325.1 of Clostridia bacterium. Lineage (GTDB taxonomy): Bacteria > Bacillota > Clostridia > Lachnospirales > Lachnospiraceae > Laedolimicola. Next base: position 44,478 of record CAJTIM010000022.1, on the reverse strand, counting down.
CAGTTATCCAAAGACAGTATCCCTCTATAAAAAAGCCTGTTTTATTGGAACGGGATGCAAAGGGAAAACCATTTCTTCCGGAATATCCGGGGGTTCATATGAATCTTTCCCACAGCGGAAGGTATGTGGCCTGCGCCATAGGGGAAGGCCCGGTGGGGGTTGATATAGAATGTCAAAGAAGCAGAAAAAGGCCGGAGCTTGTAATAAAAAAATTCCATCCGTTGGAACAGAGACTTTACAAGGAGACGGAAGAAGAAAATCGGGAAAGATTATTTTACGATCTATGGGTAATGAAAGAAAGTTTTATGAAGGCGGAGGGAACAGGGCTTGGAATCCCTCTGGATTCTTTTTATATGGAAGAAATTCATAAAGGAGCAGGCAGAGTGTGTCAGAACTTAAATGATAAAAATTATTGTTATATGCTTTACCATTTGGAAAATATGCCGTTTAGCCTTGCGGTTTGTTCGGAAGACTGCATGCTTGCGGAAGAACCGGTCTTTGCAGAACTTTGAGGCGCTTAAGCTTTTCAGCATTTGGATCTGGCTTTTTCGTAGTTAATTTGATAGAATAATAGCAGTTTAGGCAGATACTTGTATGTATGGCAAAGACCGTAATAAAAGTATTGAAGACAGGCATCTGGCCCTCTGCGGAGGAATTTTAATTGCCGGGCGGATGTAAAAATCCGGATGTCTGAGCTGCCGTATAGATTGAACAAGGGGTGAAAGAAAATGAGTCGAAAGAAAAGAAGACGTATACCGGTTGCATTGATTGTAGCACTGATTGTGTGTCTGGGTATGGTGGGGTATTGCGGAAGCCAGCTGGCAGGCATTTTTCTGGAGTATAAGGAAGGGACAGACGAGTACGATGAACTAAAAAAATATGTAGAGAAGGAGCTTCCGGAAGACGCATACGGAGAAGAAGCCTCGGAGGAGGAAGCTGAGGAGGTCCGGGAACAGCGAATCGCTTTTGAAGAGCTGAAAGCATTGAATGAAGATGTCATCGGCTGGATAGAGATTCCGGACACGGAGATCAGCTACCCGCTGATGCATGGGGAGGATGATCAGTATTATTTGAAGCATACCTTCAGCGGAAATAAGAACAGCGCAGGCAGCATTTTCATAGAGGCATTGAATAAACCGGACTTTTCGGAGAGACATACGATTATCTATGGACATAATATGAAGAATGGTTCCATGTTCGGCAGTCTCAAAGAATACCGCAATGCATCCTACCTGGTAGAGCATCCGATGGTTTACATAGATCTGGAGGACGGAACCCATGCGTATGAGATTTTTTCCTGCTATGAGACTTCCGCAAACAGCAATACCTACACCATAGGCTTTGCATCGCAGCCCGACGGGCGGTATGAGCAGTTCGTACATACGCTCAAGAACAGCTCTGCCTATGATACGGGAATAGAGGTGTCTAAAAACGACAGAGTGATCACTTTGTCCACCTGTACAAAGAGAAGTGAGAATCGTTTTGTAGTACATGCAAAGAGAATTTATTAGAGAGAAGGGATAGCATGACAGCAGAGGAACGAATCGGACGCTTAAAGGAGTATGTGGAGGAAAGCAGCCGAATTGTATTTTTCGGGGGAGCCGGAGTTTCTACGGAGAGCGGCATCCCGGATTTTCGCAGCACGGACGGCTTATATCATCAGGAATGGAGTTATCCGCCGGAAACCATCTTAAGCCACAGCTTTTTTGTAAGCAATACGGAGGAATTTTACCGGTTTTACAAGAAAAAGATGCTGTGCTTGGACGCAAAGCCCAATGCCGCCCACAAAAAGCTGGCCGAGCTTGAGGAGTTGGGAAAGCTGACGGCAGTTGTAACCCAGAATATTGACGGGCTGCATCAGCTTGCCGGAAGTAAGAAGGTATATGAGCTTCACGGCTCCGTACATCGAAATTACTGTCAGAAATGCGGAAAATTTTATGATGCCGCATATATGCTGAAGGCAGAGGGCGTACCCCGCTGCGAGTGCGGCGGACTCATTAAGCCTGATGTCGTACTCTATGAGGAGGGCCTTGACAATCGAACGATCCAGGGAGCGGTGGAGGCAATCGCCCATGCGGATCTTCTCATCATCGGGGGAACCTCCCTGGCAGTATATCCTGCCGCGGGTCTGATTGACTACTTTACAGGAAAGCATCTGGTAGTGATTAACCGTGCGGCTACTCCAAAAGACAGCCATGCGGATCTGCTTATACAGGCCAATATAGGAGAGGTGCTAAGTGGAATATAAAGTAGGAGACATCGTAAAACTGAAAAAGCAGCATCCCTGCGGAAGCTCAGAGTGGGAGATCCTCCGTGTAGGAGCCGATTTCCGCCTGAAATGCTTAGGGTGCGGGCACCAGATTATGATAGCAAGAAAGCTGGTAGAAAAGAACACAAAGGGCCTCCGGCAGCCGGAACCGTAAATGATTCCAAGGTATTTCGGACAGTCTGAATGACTCTTCGCTGTCGGTAATTCCCTGCCCTATTTGTCTTTTTTGTATGCGTATTTTTAGGAAAAGCACTTGAATTTCCCGGAAAAATGTGATATAGTTTGATTTCGTGATAGATTATTCATTTCCTTGTTTCCTCCCCAGAGAGGAAGCCAGAGACCAAAAGGAGGTAAAGCATGAACAAGTATGAATTAGCATTGGTTGTGAATGCAAAGGTAGAAGATGACGTAAGAACAGCTACCGTAGAGAAGGCAAAAGAATACATTGCCCGTTACGGCGGAACTGTGACCGAGGTTGAGGATTGGGGCAAGAAGAGACTTGCTTACGAGATTCAGCACATGAGAGAAGCATACTACTACTTTATTCAGTTTGAAGCAGATACAACCTGCCCGGCTGAAGTGGAGAGACATGTTCGCATCATGGAGAATGTTGTCCGCTATCTGTGTGTTCGCAAAGACGCATAGACCAAGGTTTAACCGGAAAGTAGAGGATTGTTAGTATGAATAAAGTGATTTTAATGGGACGTTTGACACGTGATCCGGATGTGCGCTACTCACAGGGTGAGAATGCCACGGCGGTAGCAAGATATACACTGGCCGTAGATCGCAGATTTAGAAGAGACGGCGATCAGACCGCAGATTTTATCGGCTGCGTGGCATTTGGAAGGCAGGCGGAGTTTGCGGAGAAGTATCTGCGCCAGGGAACCAAGATTGCCATTACCGGGCGGATTCAGACAGGAAGCTATACCAACCGCGACGGACAGAAGGTGTATACGACAGATGTCGTGGTAGAGGAGCAGGAGTTTGCGGAGAGCAAGGCGGCGGCAGGCGAGCATACCGGCGGCTATCAGCAGCAGGGTTCCTTCCAGCAGAGTATGCCGGAACCGTCCGCAGCGGCAGGAGACGGCTTTATGAATATCCCGGACGGCATTGACGAGGAGCTGCCCTTCAACTAACAATCGTGGAATGAAAAGAGAGATTATATAAGGAGGTAACGGCATGGCTTACACAAAATCCGACAAAGGCGATGCTCCCATGAGAAGAAGGGGCATGGGTCGCAGAAGAAAGAAAGTCTGTGTATTCTGCGGAAAAGAGAATAATGAGATCAACTATAAAGATGTGAATAAATTAAAGAGATACGTATCTGAGAGAGGAAAGATCCTTCCCAGAAGAATCACAGGAAACTGTGCAAAGCATCAGAGAGCGCTTACGGTAGCTATCAAGAGAGCGCGTCATATTTCTCTTATGCCCTATGTAATGGACTGATTTTTAAGGCCGCCGGCGTTTGCCGGCGGTTTTTTCAATACCAAACCTCCGGAATTTGTATGGAAAATGTGAAAAATCTGTGATATAATATATAGAAATGCGGCGTGAGCAGGATGAACTTGTTCATACGCATTACGGATAAGCGAACATAAGCGGTATGAAATAACGGAGATAAAAGGATGAAAGAAAAGATTCGTATAAAGGGGCAGCTAAACGGATATGCGAAATGGCCGCTCCTGATGAGCGTTTTACTGCTGATTATGAATATTTGTATGTATCCGATTTCTGTGAAGGCCGGGCTTTTGATGTCTGGATTTCTGGTGATATATATTTTTATTGTTGTGGTTTTGTATCTGCGCAGCAGATCACAGATTTACAATGAAATGATTGCATTTGCAACACAGTACAGTCAGGTCCAGAGAAAGCTGTTAAAGGAGCTGGCGCTTCCCTATGCCCTTTTGGATGAAGAGGGAAGAGTTATGTGGGGGAATACCGCATTTTTTGAGGCCAGCAGGAAGAGCAGGAAGGCGATTCACAAGCCGATCTCCTGGTTCTTTCCGGAGTTTTCAGGGGAGCTGCTGTCAGAGGAGGACAGCGATGACAGCAGGACTATCTGTTTTTCCTTTGAGGAGAGGGATTTCCGGGTTGACATCCGGCGAGTTTATCTGGAGCACATGGTGGAGAACAATGAGCTTGTGAATGTGGACGAGGATACGGACTATCTCATTGCCATTTATATGTTCGATGAGACGGAGCTGAATAAATATATCCGCAAGAATAAGGAGGAGCGTCTCGTAGCGGGTCTGATTTATCTGGACAATTATGAGGAAGCCCTGGATACGGTGGAGGAGGTGCGGCGTTCCCTTCTGGTAGCCCTGGTAGACCGAAAGATTAACAAATACATCGGAGCTTTTGGCGGCATTGTAAAGAAGATGGAGAAGGATAAGTACTTTATCGCCCTTCAGGAAAAATATCTGCCGATTATGCGGGAGAATAAGTTTGAGCTACTGCAGGATGTAAAGACCGTGAACATTGGCAATGAAATGGCTGTGACCCTCAGTATAGGCCTGGGCTTGAGCGGGGTTAGTTTTGCGGAAAATTATGATTTTGCACGGATTGCCATAGATCTGGCGCTGGCAAGGGGCGGCGATCAGGTCGTTACGAAGGAAGGGGAGAACATCACCTATTTCGGAGGCAAGACTCAGCAGGTAGAGAAAGCAACCCGGGTGAAGGCCAGGGTGAAGGCTCACGCTCTTCGGGAGTTTATCGAGAGCCGGGATAAGGTTATGGTTATGGGGCACAAGATGGCGGATATGGATGCCTTTGGAGCTGCCATCGGCATTTACCGCGCGGCAAAGGTGCTTGGAAAGCGGGCATATATCGTTATCAATGACATTACGAATACCGTGCGTCCCCTTCGGGAAAGCTTTAATGATAATCCGGCCTACGAGACCGATATGTTTTTGACAGGCGCGCAGGCCCAGGAGATGATTGACCGCAACACGGTTCTTGTGGTGGTGGATACCAACAGGCCCAACTATACGGAATGTTGTGAACTGCTTACCCGGACGCCGACCATAGTAGTGCTGGATCATCACCGCCAGACAAATGAGCAGATTGAGAATGCGGTGCTCTCCTACATTGAGCCCTATGCGTCCTCAGCCTGTGAGATGGTGGCGGAGATTCTTCAGTATTTTGATGAGGGCCTTAAGATTAAGTCCACGGAGGCTGATTGCCTCTATGCCGGAATTGTGCTGGATACAGATAACTTTATGAGGAGAACAGGTGTCAGGACCTTTGAGGCCGCAGCCTTCTTGAGACGCTGCGGTGCGGATGTAACCCGTGTCCGCAAGCTGTTTCGGAATGAAATGGTGGAGTATAAGGCCAGAGCGGAGGCAGTTCGCCATGCGGAGGTATATCATGGCTTTGCTATTTCCGTGTGTCCCACAGAGAATATTGAGAGCCCCACGATAGTGGGAGCCCAGGCGGCGGATGAGCTTCTGGATATTGTGGGAGTGAAAGCGTCCATTGTGCTGACCTATTATCAGAATCAGACCTTTGTCAGCGCTCGGTCCATTGACGAGGTGAATGTACAGATTCTCATGGAGCGCATGGGCGGGGGCGGCCATATGAATATGGCAGGTGCCCAGCTGGCCTGTGAGGTGGACGAGGCTATGGAAATCGTGAAGCATACCATTGAAAAAATGCAGGAGGAAGGAGAATTCGAATGAAAGTAATTTTAATAGAGGATGTAAAATCTCTGGGAAAAAAGGGACAGCTGGTTGAGGTAAATGACGGTTATGCCCGCAACTTTATTCTGGCGAAAAAGCTGGGTGTGGAGGCTACGCCTAAGAACATGAATGATTTGAAGCTGAAAAAAGCCAATGAGGAGAAGGTGGCCAAAGAAATATATGAGGAGGCAGTCGCATTTGCGGAGCAGATCTCCAAGCTGGAGGTCAACGTAAGCATCAAGGCGGGCGAGGGCGGCAAGATCTTCGGTTCCGTGTCCTCAAAGGAGATTGCCCAGGCGGCACAGGAGCAGCTTGGAATAGAGCTGGATAAGAAAAAAATGCAGCTTCCCAGCCCAATCAAAACCATTGGAACACAGATGGTTCCCATTAAGCTGCATCCGAAGGTAACCGCGCAGCTTAAGGTAAATGTAAGAGAAGCATAAGATGGAAGAAGCAATTATTAAACGAACGATGCCCCACAGTCAGGAGGCGGAGCGCTCCGTTATCGGCTCCATGATTATGGATCGGGAAGCCATTCTCGTTGCCTCGGAGATTATTACAGGGGAGGATTTTTATCAGAGACAGTACGGCGTGATCTTTGAAGCCATGGTAGAGCTGTTTAACCGTAATGAGCCCGTTGATCTGGTAACGCTGCAGAATCATCTGCGGGCAAAGGAGGTTCCGGAGGAGATCAGCAGCATGGAATTTATGCGTGATATCCTGGATTCTGATTTTCGCTCCACCAATATTAAGAAATACGCCAATATTGTGGCCGAGAAATCTACTTTGCGCAGACTGATCCGGGCCAATGACGAGATCAGCAACCTCTGCTACGGCGGCGTGGAATCTCTGGACGAGGTGCTGGAGCAGACGGAGAAAAAGATTTTTGACCTGGTGCAGCGGAGAAACAGCGGGGAATTTGTCCCCATTAAGCAGGTGGTACTGAATACAATTCAAAAGATTGAGACGGCCTCCCGAACAAAAGGAAATGTAACGGGAGTGGCTACGGGCTTCAAGGACCTGGATTATCAGACCTCGGGCTTTCAGCCGTCAGATTTGATTTTGATTGCGGCCCGTCCTTCGATGGGAAAGACCGCCTTTGTATTGAATATCGCGCAGTATATGGCCTTCCGCCATGATGTGACGGTGGCAATCTTCAGCCTGGAGATGTCCAAGGAGCAGCTGGTGAACCGCCTGCTTTCCATGGAATCCGGGGTGGATGCCCAGAAGCTGCGGAACGGAAATCTTACGGATAATGACTGGGAGCGCCTGGTGGAGGGAGCTGAGGGAGTTGCGAACTCCAATCTGATTATTGACGATACGCCGGGCATCACGCTGGCGGAGCTCCGCAGCAAATGCAGAAAGTACAAGCTGGAACACCGCCTGGGGATTGTGATGATTGACTACCTGCAGCTGATGACAGGATCCGGCCGGTCTTCCGATTCCCGGCAGCAGGAGATTTCCGATATATCCAGAGGCTTAAAGGGACTGGCAAGAGAGCTGAATGTGCCGGTAATAGCCCTTTCTCAGCTGAGCCGTGCAGTGGAGCAGAGACCGGACCACAGACCCATTCTTTCGGATCTTCGTGATTCGGGAGCGATTGAGCAGGATGCGGATATGGTAATGTTTTTGTATCGTGATTCCTATTATAACAAAGATTCGGAGATGAAGAATCTGGCCGAGGTAATTGTGGCCAAGCAGAGAAACGGTCCCATTGGTACAATTAACCTGCTGTGGATGCCGGAATATACCGCATTTAAAAACTACAATCCAAGGCCGGTGATGTAGTGCCGTTATCAGACTATAACAGAGCAAAGGAATGGCTGCTGTCTCAGCTGACAGCAGCTGTTTTTACATTTTATGTAAATTTTTCTTGCAATTCCGTATAAAGCTGGTATAATGTAGAATATGGAAAAAATTTACATAAAAATCGGAGGAATAAGTATGAGCGAAATGCGGTATATGATTTCCGATGCGGCCAAACTGGTGGACGTGGAAGCCCATGTACTCCGCTATTGGGAAGAGGAGCTGGAGCTGCCCATCGGCCGTAATGAAATGGGCCATCGTTATTATACGGAAGAGAATATTCAGCTGTTCCGGCGTATTCGGGAGCTGAAGGAGCAGGGGGTCCAGCTGAAGGCGATCAAGATGCTCCTCCCGGATCTTGCCAAGGGAGAGACGGAGATTACCCATTTGCTGGCAAGGGTGGACAAGCTTCCGGCGCCTGCGGATGAACCGGCAGTTATGCGAGAAGAGAAGATGCAGCAGTTTCAGTGCATCATGAGTCGGCTGATTTCCGAAGCGCTGGAAGATCACACGGAGAAAATGGGGCAGGAGATCAGTACTCAGGTCAGCGGCAATGTGATTAAGGAGATGGATTATCTTCTTCGCATGAAGGAGGAGCGGGAGGACGAGCGCTTTAAACGTCTGGATGAAGCGATCCGCAGCTCCCAGAAGTCCAGGAAAGAACGGGCGTTCTTGAAAAAGGAAGAAAAGAAAAAGCGGAGCTTTTTTGGACAAAGAAGGGGACAGACCGTGTAGGTCTGCCCCCTGTCGCATCTTTAAAAGACTTTGCTTCCGCAGCTGCGGGAGCTATTATTCCGCACTGATTGCGCCGGTGGGACATTCTGCTTCGCAGGTTCCGCAATCCAGACAAGCGTCAGCATCAATTACATACTTGCCTTCGCCCTCGCTGATAGCCTCTGCAGGACATACGGCCGCACAGGAACCGCAGTTTGCGCAATCGTCATTGATTACATATGCCATAATACCGATCCTCCTTATATTCTCTCGTTCCGATCCTTCCGAAGCATATCAGGTGACTGACATGTCTTAGGACCCTACGTGTATTTTAATATAAAGTGAAAGATTATACAAGTGGAAAAAATATAAAAAGCGAAATTCCGGTTGGTAAAAAATCCTTGCAAAATAGTAGGAATTAAATTATAATAAATTTTGCGGTTAGGCAAATAATAGAAATACATTGAATAAAACAAAAGGAGGAAGCTTCGGATGGCAAAGATCACCAAAGACATGCTCATGGGACAGATCCTTCAGGTGGATGAGAATATGGCAGGGATCCTGATGCGGGAGGGAATGCACTGCGTAGGCTGCCCGTCTCATCAGTTTGAATCACTTGAGGAGGCCGCTATGGTTCATGGAATGGACCCGGATGTGCTGACGGCCCGGCTGAATGCATTTCTGGAGGCAGAATAAAAGAATCCGGGACATCTCCCTTTACAAAGGAAGATGTCCCGGATTCTTTTTATATCCCCGTTACTATAAAAGCGCCAGCTTCTGAAGCGCGTCATCCCGGATCATAAGCTCTTCATGCTCATCCAGATAAGCTTCATTGGCGGAAGCATATTTTTCGTGGGTCCCGTATTCGGAGAGAATATTGGAAATCTTGTTGAATTCCTCCGGCGTATGATTGCTTTTGCGGACAATAAGGCAGTAGCTGCCGTCCTTTTTCATGCGGAACAGCGTATTGTGACCGCTGTAGCAGCCCTCAAGCACATGGGCGACGGAAATCACACTATCCAGATTGGGGAAGAAATACAGGCGGGTCAAATCCAGCTCCTGAGCAAGAGCAATGGCTTTCTCTTCCTTTTCCTCCTTGGAGCCTTCCTTCAGATGGCGTTCAATCAGCTTGCGGAAAATATCCAGCACATTGTCTGCGCCCTCGGGAAGAGAATTGCCAAGCTCGGAGAACTCCTCAAAATGATTGTCTTCCCCGGGAGCAAACTTGGCAAAACGTGCGTCCAACTCCTCGGGGTCCTCCACCTTTGTAATAATGAGTACAATACACTCATTGGGAAGGGGAATGGCCTCTATCATCAGAGGGATATTATCCGCTTCGAATCCAAAATCAACAGACGCCTGCTGCATCATATCACGGAACAGCGCTTTGGTCTTCTCCGTACCGTAGGCAAGCTCACTGAGCTTGATCTGGCGGGTGGCCAGATCATCCTTGGTCAATGTACAGCGTATCTGGTTGTCATTTAATTTTTCTATCTTCATAATCACCACATCCAAATCCGTAATCAAATTACTTATAATTATTATATACATTTTTCAAAGTATATACAATATTAAAACGGAAGTCAATATGCCAAAAATGCCAATTTTTTATTAAGATTTTATAAAATTTTATAAGACCATGCATGATTTGGGAAAAGCCGAATATAATATACATAGGAGAGCTGCCTGCGGAAAGGAGGCAAAAGAGCATTCCGGTTACATAGGCGATGTGTAAGCCATGCTTTGAGATCACGCACCATTTCGGTGAGACATTCCACGATTGTTATAATTTACAGTAAATAAGCAGTCAGATTTCTCCGTTGATATCTATCACGATCTCCTTTTGGGGGAAGCGGCGGCGCGGCGGATTTTCATGTATGCGGACCGGACCCCTCTGATGCGGATACAAAAAGCAAATCACTGTCCGCGGCGCGGCGGCTTCATAAAGGGGGCGGAAAAATAATCCGCACATTTCCTTAGGGTTTTATTAATTTTACAAAATGTCGAAAAATGGGATGACGTGTCGAAAAAATTCTGCTATTATGATAGGGAATAGGAGGAGTTCGACATGGCGACCAAAAGGAAAAGAAAAAGAAGGAAAGGCAGAAGCAGAGCCAGAAGCTCTGTGGACAGAAGACAGCTGATACCGGTTTTGATGGCGGTGCTTCTGATTGTTATTATTCTGCTTATTATGGGAATCAATTATTTGGTGAAAAAATACAGTCCTTCCGATGAGCGGATGGATTTACATGCATATTTTAATCTGGAGGAGGGAGACGGAGCCGCCGTTATTCTGGAGAATGAGCTTACGGAGATTCAGGCCAGAATGATTGACGGAGAGGCTTATGTGAGCACGGACATTCTATATGAGTATCTCAATCCCCGCTTCTACTGGGATGCAAAGGAAAATCTGCTTCTGTATACCACGCCTACGGAACTTATCACCGCCCAGGTCGGCAGCAACGACTATACGGTTGCAAAGGCAAAGTATACGGAAAGCTACGCGCCCGTAAAGGTAGACGGCGACACGGCGTATGTGGCGCTGAAATATATTCAGAAATACACGGCCATGGAGTTTGAGGTGATGACGGACGAGGTGAACCGTGTGCATATACAAAAAGAGTTTGGCACCGCAAATACCGTAACGGTAAAAAAAGATGCCCATGTGCGCTTTGAGCCTGACATCAAGAGTCCGATTTTAACGGATGCGGCAAAAGAGGATGTGCTTTATGTGCTGCCTCAGGAGGAAGCGGCCGAGGGCTGGACCAGGGTTCGGACAAAGAACGGCTTTATCGGTTACATCCGCAATAAATATCTGGGAACCCAGGGGCAGGAGACGAAGGAACCGAACTATGAAGACCCGGTATATTCCAATCTCACGAAGGACTATACCATTAACATGGCATGGCATCAGGTGACCAATGCGGAGGCCAACAATAACGTACTGGAGGCTATAGCGAAGACGAAGGGGCTGACCACCATTTCGCCGACCTGGTTCTTTCTCAATGACAATGAAGGCAATATTCAGTCTCTGGCAAGCCAGACCTACGTAAACTACTGCCACCAGAATAACATTGAGGTATGGGCGCTGGTAAATGATATCGAATATAAGGATACTATTTTGGACTATGAGATTTTGTCCAGAACCTCATCCCGTCAGCGGCTGGTGAACAACCTGATTGCCAAGGCAATTGAATTTGACCTGGATGGTCTGAACATTGACTTTGAGTTTATCAACGGTGAATCGGCAAAGGCATATATACAGTTTATCCGGGAATTGTCCATTATGTGCCGCCTGAACGGAATTGTTCTTTCCGTGGACAATTATGTGCCGGCGGATCACAATATGTTTTATAACCGCACGGAACAGGGCATTGTGGCGGACTATGTGATTATCATGGGTTATGATGAGCATTATGCCACCTCACCGGAGGCAGGTTCTGTGGCCAGTATCGGATGGGTTCGGGAAGGAATTGAGAATACTCTGGAGGAGGTTCCGGCGGAGAAGGTGATCAATGCGGTTCCCTTCTACACCAGGCTTTGGGAGGAGCGTCCGAAGACAGATGAGGAGCTGGCCGAAGAATCGGATACGGAGGAATTTGTTCCTTATGTAGTTAGCAGCAAATCCTATGGCATGGATGCCTCGGAGCGCGTAGTGTCCGAGCATGGCGCAGAGAAAACCTGGAACGATGAATGTGGACAGTATTATGCGGAGTATGAGGCAGACGGCAATACCTACAAGATGTGGCTGGAGGATGAGGAGTCCATTGAGCTGAAAGCAGCCCTGATTCGGGAGTACAATCTGGCCGGCATTGCGGGCTGGAAGCTGGGACTGGAACGGCAGGATGTATGGGATGTGATTCTGCGGTATGTGAATTAAGACATGGAATAAACGAAACCGCCATATATTTTACAAAGAAATATATGGCGGTATTTTCATGGAAATTTTGCGGAAATTAAAGGAGAGAATAGGAAGGAGAAGGCGCGCTATCGGACTTGGAATGGCGGTTTTGGTTCTGGCAAGCGCCTGTTATTTTGCAAGAGGGGGATTTTGGGAGCAGGCAAAAGGAAAGGCCGAGCGGTCGGATTCCCGCCTGGTGATTCTGGACGCCGGCCATGGGGGGAATGATCCGGGTAAAATCAGCGTGGACGGGACCCAGGAAAAGGATTTGAATCTGGAGATTGCCGGGAAGCTGAAGGAGCTTCTGGAACAGCAGGATATTGAGGTGGTTATGACTCGGGAGGAGGATCGGGGATTGTATGATGAAAATGCATCCAACAAAAAGGCCCAAGATATGAAGCGCCGCTGTGAGCTGATTAATGAGGAGCAGCCCGCCTGTGTGGTCAGTATTCACCAGAACAGCTACCATGAGGAGGCAATTCACGGAGCGCAGGTTTTTTATTATGGGACTTCCGCAGAGAGCCAAAGCCTGGCGGAGCTGATTCAGGGGGAGCTGATTCGTTTTGCGGATCCGGAGAATCATCGGCAGGCCAAGGCGAATGATACTTATTATCTGCTGAAAAAGACGGATGCTCCAGTGGTAATTGTTGAGTGCGGATTTTTAAGCAATTGGGAGGAGAACGGGAAGCTGAAAGACGAAGGCTATCAGGATCAGCTGGTGTGGGCGATACATATGGGAATTATGAGATATCTGAATCAATAGTGAGCTGATGTCAGCCGGAACGGGAACATGGACCGCTTATCTTGTATGAGGTAGGCGGTTTTTTGCGCTTCGTTTGCTCGTCCGGAAGAGCACTCGGCTTTTGATCAAGAAATGACCAGGATAAAATAAAAAAGAGAGGTGAAGAACAAAAAAAGAATAAAAAGCAGCATAAATGGACAGGTCATTTTTTGACGTCTTTTGTTGAAAAAGGAAAATAATACAGTTAAAATTAGATCAAAGACGGAAAAAGACGGAATGGTGCTGGGACAAATGAGAAAGACTGCATATTCAAAGCTGATTGATAATATTGGGATTAAAAAAAAGATGGTAATTGTACTGCTGGTATTCTCAGCCGTTCCCTTTATGCTGATTAATATGCTCTCCTTTGCAGCCGGCCGTCATCTTATTTTAAAGCTTATGGCAGAGACTTCTTCCGAACAGCTGCAAAAGACAAATGAGGAGATTCACCAGGAGATTGTGGACATGTCTTTGGTTTTGCTGGAGAAGCTGCGCTATCATGGAGAATTCCTGCGCGATTTGGTGGAGGAGTCCGGGGAGGCGCCGGGGGAAATAGTGGAGGAAGGAAAGGTGGTAAAACGCCTTGCCCGTTTTTCGGAGGAATATTCCTTTGATTCTATTTATATTTACACGGAGAATAAGGTATTTTCCGTTCAGAACACGGATGATTTTGACGCGGAATACGATGCGCGTAAGAGCTGGTGGCTTTTGGATGCATTGGAGGAAGAGGAGCCTGTTGTGCTGTCTGATATCCACTATGATCTGCAGGGAAGGATTAAGAGCAAAAAGGTCGTCTCTTATGTGGTAAAAATCACAAAGGATACAGGAGAGGGGACCTTTGAGGCTACGATGGTCTGCAATAAGCTGCTGTCGGAATGGATCCGGAAGTATTATAGCAAATCTTATGATGAAACCGTGCTTGTGACGGATCGGAAAGGAGACAGACTGTTTACCATGAACAGCCGCCTTCGGATTGATAATGCTGGGGAAATATTTCCGGCACATGTGCTGGAGAAGGCGTCAGGATATTGCCTGAATAATTTTTATGGGGAAAAGTATTTAACTGTTTGGGGGACTTCGGAGCTTGCCGGAGTCAAGGTTATCAAAACGATTCCCCATCGCAGTTTGGTGGGAAGCCTGAACCTTATATCATTTTTGACCATAGCCGCCTTTGCCGTCTTCCTGGTTTTGACCATTCTTATGCTACATCTGCTTTCTGAAAGTATTGTGAAGCCCATTGAGAATCTGAAGCTATCCATGGAAGGGCATGAGGTAGAGCGGGATAAGCTGATATCCAGGCATGATGAGCTTGGAGAGCTTTCCGGAAGCTATTATACCATGCAGGACAATCAGCGGCGGATGATCCGGGAGATAGAGGAAACGAATAGAAAAAAGGTCTGGCTGGAACTGAACTTGCTCAATGCACAGATTAATCCCCACTTTCTGTATAATACCATTAACACCATCCGTTCTCTGGCGATGATACAGGGAAACCGAATGGTGGCGGAAAGCCTTAAGAATTTAAGCGAACTGCTCCGTTCCTCCATTCAGATCGGCAGAAACTTTATTACCATTGAGGAAGAGCTGAAGCAGATAGAAAACTATGTAAAAATTCAGAAGCTGCGCTATCTGGATATGTTTGATGTCTGCTATGAGGTGGAGGAAGGAGTGCGGGAGCGGTACACACTTTCTTTTCTTTTGCAGCCCATTGTAGAAAACGCCATTTTTTACGGAATGGAGAATGAAACGGGCGGCGGAAGAATCCGAATCTGCATCCGGCAGGAGGAGGAACATATCATCTATCAGGTATCTGATAACGGTCCGGGGATGTCCGGGGATATAATGGAAGAGCTTAAAGCCAGCTTTGATGCGGAGCTGTTTCCTTCCGGAAAAGCGCATATCGGCCTGAAAAATATACATGACAGGCTGAAGCTGTTCTTCGGCGCGGAACAGTCCCTGGAGATTTTCAGCGAGCAGGGAAGCGGCACGCGGATTGTGGTAAGGATACCTGTGATTTACGATATAAAGGAGATGGAGGAAGGATGATACGAGTTTTAATTGTAGATGATGAGCCCTTAATCCGTATTGGAATCCGGGTATCTCTGTCGGAGTGCGGCGGAAAAGTCAAGGTCGTGGGGGAGGAGTATAATGGGGCAAGGGCTCTTGAATTCCTGAGAAAGCAAAAGGGAGAGGTGGACTGTATTCTTACGGATATCAAAATGCCTGTAATGGATGGAATTGAGCTGATCCGGCATGTAAAAGCGGAATTTCCGGAGATTAAAGTGATTGTGCTGAGCAGCTACAACGATATTGACTATGTTCGCGATGCCCTCAAAAACGGGGCGGGCGATTATCTGCTAAAGCATGAAATTGATGATAAGAATTTGGCGGGAAAGCTTGAGCAGGTTTTTGGTAATGAAAAGCAGGAGCGGAGTGAGGAGGGGACGGAAGCGGACATGGAGCCGGGAGAGCAGCTGCTGCGGAATATAATGAAGGGGAAAGAGGCTGTTTCGGGAACGCCGGTTCGTCTTCCGGCGCTTGCTTTTGTTATGCGGGTCAAAAAGGCCAACTCAAATTTGCTGGAGGAGGGAAGAACGCTTTTTCGCTCTGCGGTTATGAATATACTGGAAGAGGGACTGGGAACACCCTGCCGCGGAAAGATAGCCGTGATGGACGATATGACTTATGCGGGCCTGCTTCCTCTTGACGGAAATGAGCGCTATGAAAACAGCTTTGAGTTCTGCCAGATGCTGCTGAAAAAGTATCTTGATATTATTACCTGGTGCGGTGTCAGCGATGTGTTCCGGCGCAAGGAGGAGATTCCCGAGGCCTACACACAGGCGTGTGCGGCGGTTGAGGTGGAATTTTTTCCCCGTGGGGGTGCCTGCGATTATTCCGAATACCGGTTTTTAAAGAAGGCTGACTGCGGGCCGATTTTTCGGGAATATACGAAGAAAATCATAGAATCTGTCAAAACCGGCGGCAATACGGCTGCGGAAACTGCCTTTGACGAGCTGCTAAGAGCCCTTAGCCGATGTAGAGGCGCGAAAAAAGAGGCAATTAAGAGCGGCTTTTGGGCTTTGGCGGAGCAGGCGGTGTCCGGGACAGGGGTAATGCCGGATATACGCTTGCTGCATGAGCATGACGGCAGTCTCTGTGAGCTTTGTCATACGGTAAAAAATATTGTGCTTTCCTCAGGAGATTTTTACGGAGTCCCTTATACGGAATATTCTATCAAAAAGAAAGCCATGAGGTATATCAATGAACATTTTGATGATGCGGATTTGAATTTGACGAAACTGGCGGAGTATATGAATCTTAGCACCTCTTACCTGAGCAGGAGCTTTAAAAACAACGTGGGTGTCGGCTTTGTGGAATATTTAACCAGGCTTCGGATGGAGAAGGCGGTAGAATATATCAAGGGCAGAAGCGATCTGTCCATGCAGGAGATCAGTATGCTGGTAGGCTTTGAGAATTATAATCATTTCAGCAAAACCTTTAAGCGCGTTATGGGCTGCTCCCCCTCGGGCTTTCGATAGAGATGCCGTGACAGCAAAAGCAAAAGGCGCCTTATGAAAGGTGCTTTTTTGCTGCTGCAAGGATAAAAAATACAACCTATAAAAAAATAGCAGGAGAAGGTCAATATATTTCATTGCGGTACGCCGCGGGGCTTGATATGATTGCGGTGTAAACAAAGGCAGGAACATATATAAGGGGGAAACAAATGAAAAAAATGAAAAGACTTAGGGACCGGAAACGAATCATTGGCCTTATGGCCGCTATGGCGCTGCTTGGTTCCTGTATGGCCTGCGGCTCGAAGATGCCGCAGGAGACAGAAAAAACAGAAAATGCGGAGCCGGAAGCAGGGGAAAATAATACTGCCCAGGGCGCCATAGAGCTGGAATTCTGGCTGGTGGGAACGGAAGAGGATATTCATTACAAAGCGCTGCCGGCCGTATGCGAAGCCTTTAATGAGGCCAATCCCGGAATTAAAGTAAATTGTGTGGTGGGCGGCGCTTCGGATGATTACCACAAGAAGATTTCACTTATGGCGGATACGAATTCCCTTCCGGACTTTTTTGAACTGGAGGCGGCGCCGGGAGAAGGCTTTATGGAGGGAGGCGTTGTGACGGACATCACCGATTATATGCAAAATGATTCCGAGTGGTCCTCCTACAAATGTGTGGACGGTGCCTATGACAATATGTTAAAGCTTCAGAACGGAAAATATGTCGGTGTTGCAATAAACGCATCGGCAGCAGGCTGGTTTTTCAATAAGGGAATGTTTGAGGAGAAAAATCTGCAGGTCCCCGATACCTGGGATGAGCTTTTGGATGCGGTAGCCACATTCCAAGACGCGGGTATTACGCCTATCGCACATGGAGCCTCGGATCTCTGGAGTGTTTGGGGATACTTTCCTATGTTTGACCAGTACGGTATAGAGAGCATGGCGGAGGAGATAAAGGATGGATCCGTTACATGGGCGGATTGCATGGTAGAGCCGTTCGCCAGAATCGGGGAGCTGGCGGCGGCAGGGGCATATCCGCAGAATACTTCCGCAATGACTTATGCCCAGGCGCTGGCGGCCTTTACGGATGGAACATCTCCCATTCTCACCACAGGATCCTGGGAGGCAGGCAATTTTGCGGCTATGGAGGATGAGGTGGATTTCCGCTGGGGCTTTACCGGAATGCCCGACACGGAGTTTGAGCAAAATGTGGGGCTTAAGGGCGTGGACTGGTATGTATATGCGGGCAGCTCCTTAAAGGAGAGCGATGAAAAGCTGGAAGCAGGTATGAAATTTCTCAAATATCTGTGCTCTCCTGAAGCGAATCAGATTTTGCTGGAGCATCATTTTACCTTCCCGGCTTATGAGTGCGCGGATATCAATTCCATTGATATGGATGATATAACAAGAACTCTGTATGAGCGTTTGTCGGACGACGCGGGCAGCGTAGGCTATGCTTTTACCTATATTGACGGAAATCTGGAAAATGCCCACCGAAATTCCATATCCGGCGTTATATCCGGTTCCATTACGCCGGAGGAGGCCGCCCGGCAGATGGATGACAACTATCGATTGCTTAAATAAAACGTAACTGGCTTGGGATTGCCGTAAAACTGCGGCAGTCCCATTTTATAAAGAAAGGTGCTGATGATTTGAATTTAGTATGGAAGAAGAGCTCCTTTTATAAATACATCCTGCCGTTGGTAATCGTATATACGATTTTTACATTTGTTCCCATTGTGGTATCTCTGTACTACAGTCTTACCAATTTCAGCGGTTTTGGAAAATACGATTATGTGGGGCTTAAGAATTTTGGACTTGCTTTTACGGACAGATTCCTGTGGAAGGCCTTTGGCAATACCTTTCTCTACGCGGTGCTTACACTGACTGCGGTGACGCCGCTCTCTTTTTTAATGGCCCTTGCCATACAGAAAAAGAGTGTGAAGACAGGTATCTATCGGGTTATCTATTTTTTGCCCTATACCCTGGGCGGAGCGATTGTAGCATTGATGTGGCGGTTTATTTTTGATCCTAATATGGGAATTCTGAATTATGTACTGCGTATGCTGGGAATTTCTACCGACAAGCTGCTGTGGATTGGCGGCCCCAGTTTGTCACCTGTTTCTTTTTCCGTTATTACCATATGGGCGCTTTCCGGCTTCTGTATGATACTGTGGACCAACGGGCTTAAGCAGATCGCCGGAGATATCATTGAGGCGTCCGTAATTGACGGAGCAACAAAAAGCCAGCAGGTATTTCTTGTGATGCTGCCTAATATGAAGAGTACCATACAAACCGTACTTATCCTTATCTATACTACGGCATTGAAGCTGTTTGATTATGTGTATATTCTTACGAGCGGAGGACCGAATCACGCTTCGGAGTCCATAGTATCTTATATGTATAATATGACCTTCGGTTCCAGGCTGTACGGATACGGATCGGCGATTGCCGTAATTGAACTGATTGTGGCGGTAACAGGTTCCCTGCTTATTATTTGGGCGGTAAACGGAAAGGCGGGTAAGTAGTATGGGAGAGCGGAATACGGAGCGGACTTATAAAAGAAAAATCATGTTGAAAAGGACAGCCTGCGAGGTTGTTCTGGCGATTAGCATTGTGCTGATGCTGGTGCCGTTTCTTGGAATTTTATATCTTTCCGTAAAACCAAATGCCGAGATTCTGGCGGGGAACTTAAGCCTTCCCCTGGCAGCGGAATGGGCAAACTATGCAAAAGCCTTGTCTGCAATTGATTTTGTGACTATGATACGCAATACGATGATTGTGGCGGTAATTACCATTGCAGCTGAGTTTGTACTGGGCATCACCGGCAGCTTTGCTATTTCCCGTTTTAAAATCGGCACGGGAAAGCTGCAGCGTTTTTTTTATGTATATTTTATTATCGGGATAATTATCCCGGTTTTTGTACTGATCTATCCTGTCTATAAGATGAACTTTATGCTTGGAACGCTGGACACTCTGTGGGCGGTGATTCTTCCCTATATAGGCTGGAGCGCGCCCATGAATACGATGCTTCTTGTCAGCGCCTTTAACAATATTCCGGACACTCTGGAGGAGGCGGCTGTTATAGACGGCTGCGGGACCTTCCGGCTGCTGACACAGATTGATATGCCGATTATCCGGCCGGCGATTACAACCATGCTGATTATCAACTTTCTGGCTATCTGGAATGAATTTGCGGTATCGGTCATCATGCTGACCTCTCCCGAGGTGCAGACCATCTCTCTTGCTTCCGCGAAATTTGTGGGTATTCACACAACGGATTACGGAGCTATGGCGGCTGCGGTTGTGCTGCTCAGTATTCCCCAGGTAGCCGTATTTTCAATGTTTCAGAAATACGTAACGGCGGATATGACGGCAGGAGCCGTAAAGGAATAGAACTGCAAAGGAGGAGCTATGGAGCTTGTAAAGGTTTTTTTAGAGAAATATTTTAAGAGCGAAATTCCCTGCAGCTTTCTGTATGATGGGAAAAGGGTGAAAGGAGATTTCGGCGGGCTGACGGAAGGAAAAGAAACGGATGAAATTAAAAGGTATGCGCGGGTGTTCCGCACGGAGCACCTTACGGCAACACTGAACATTGCGGTTTTTAAAAAACATGGGGCGGTGGAATGGTGGATGGATCTGTCTGCGGAGGGAATGTATGACAGCGGGCTGGTAGAGGATATCCGCTTCTGCGACATAAAAATCAGCGCGCCGGAAATGGATCAGGAGCATTGCACGCAATATCCGTGTATGCATTGGGCAAAGGGGTCCCGGGCTTCCGCATGGGATTTTCAAATGCAGACGGAAAGCTTCTGGCCCTTTCGGAATGATCCGTCAGTATATGAAAGTGATTTCGGGCGTTCATCCTCCGGATGCATGCCGTATTTTAATCTGCAGACAGCGGCGGAAAGCGGGGTGATTCTGGCAATAGGCTGGAGCGGGCAATGGCAGATGTCCGTAACAAGGAATCCGGTAAAAGGAATGACGCAGATAGAGCTTCAGGGCTGCATGGACAGAACAAGCTTCCGGGTACGCTCCAAAGAGACGCTTAGTCTTCCCCATATGCTGGCTTTTCCCTGGGAGGGAATGGATTTGGAGGCCTCCTATAACGGTTTTCGGGCTCTTCTTCTGGAACAGGCGCCAAAAGCAAACGGGAAACTTCCGGTTCCTCCCGTATGCATTTCCACATGGGGAGGGGCCGGAAGGGATTACCATAAAAGGGCAATCAGGGTAATCAAAGAGTGCGGCATTGATGCGGATGTATATTGGATGGACGCGGGGTGGTTCGGATCCGGGGAGGAGGTATCGGAGCTGGAGTTCCGCGACAGCTGGTATTATAATGTGGGGGCATGGGAGCCGCTGAGGCAGCTGTATCCTGACGGGATGGAAGAAATTGGGAGATGCGTGACGGAGGCCGGCATGAAGTTTCTGCTGTGGTTTGAACCGGAACGGGCGGTATCCAGGCTTCCCGTTGTGATTGAGCATCGGGATTATTTTATCGGTCCCAAGCTTCCCTTCAATCCGGAGCCCAGCCACGAGGGAGCACGTACTCCTTACAGCCTGATGCTGAATCTTGGGAATGAGGATGCCAGACATTATATTGTGGAAGCGCTGGCAAAATTTATTATGAATTGTCATGTGAGCTATCTGAGGATTGATTTTAATTATGAGCCCTTGTGGTATTGGAGATATCATGACAGCGAGGAGCGCTGGGGAGTTACGGAAATCAAATACATCAACGGGCTTTACAAGATGCTGGACGAGCTGAAAAGCAGATTCCCGCATCTTGAAATTGACAACTGCGCAAGCGGCGGGCGCAGGCTGGACTACCGGATGTTCCGCAGGGCCATACCGCTTTTTATGACCGATTATTTCTGCGCGGGCGATCATAAAAACGCGGCGGTTCAGCTGCAGAATTTTCAGCTTGCCCGGTGGCTTCCCATTCATGGTGCGATGGCAGGAGATCGCAGAAGCGATTACGCATTTCGAAGTCATCTGGCTCCGGCATCAGGCTTTGACTGGAGCGCGGACGAAGAGACACTCAGAAAATTCGCACCCTGGTATGCAAGGATGGCGGAGCAGGCAAAGCGGGCCGGGAAACTTCTTATGAAGGATCTTTATCTGTTGACGGAGGATGGAATATCCGAGAAAGCGTGGTTTGCTTATGAGGCTTTTGACAGGGACGAGGAAAAGGGGCTTGTTCTTGCGTTTCGAAGAAAGGAGAATGGGATGCCGGAGCAGAGCTTTTTGCTGAAGGGACTTGTTGAGACCGCAGTTTATCGTCTGGAGGATGCCGACAGTGGGGAGATCGGAGTGCTGTCCGGCAAAACGCTTTCAAAAGGATTAAAACTTAAGGCTTCCCAAAGCGGCAGCAGCGTACTGCTGTTTTTTGAGCGTATCTGAAAAATAAAGCCTTTGCTAATCCATAAAAAAATGCTATAATCAGAGAAATAAATAAACATGGAGGTAGCAAAACAATGATAGCGCTTGGATGTGATCACGGCGGTTATGAATTGATGCAGGAGGTTATCGCCTATCTGAAGGAAAAGGGACTGGAATATAAAAATTTTGGCTGTAACAGTACGGAATCCGTAGATTATCCCGTCTATGCAAAGCAGGTTGCAAAGGCGGTTCAGTCGGGAGAATGTGACAAAGGAATTTTGATCTGCGGAACGGGCATCGGAATTTCCATTACGGCGAATCGGTTTAAAGGAATCCGGGCGGCTCTCTGTGGCGATTGTTTCAGCGCGGAAGCAACAAGGCAGCACAATGATGCCAATATTCTGGCCATGGGAGGCCGCGTGACCGGTCCGGGGCTTGCGGTAAAGATTGTGGATACCTTTTTGAATACGGAATTTTCCAACGGAGAGAGGCATGTAAACCGAATCAGAGGCATTGATGAAGAGTAGGAACAGGGGGAACAAAAGAAAATGTCAAAGGTAGTTGTAATGACACACCCGTTAATTCAGCACAAGATTGGAGTGATCCGTCGGGCAGAGACGGGATCCAGAGATTTTCGGGCTATGATCAGTGAGATTGCAAGCCTGATTACTTATGAAGCGACCAAGGATTTGAAGCTTATGGATACGGTGATTGAGACGCCTATCTGTAAGACGACGGTAAAAGAGCTGGCGGGGAAGAAGATGGCGGTAATTCCCATTTTGAGAGCAGGACTTGGAATGGTGGAAGGAATGCTGGCCATGATACCATCGGCCAAGGTCGGACATATTGGTTTGTATCGGAACGAGGAAACACTGGAGCCGGTAGAATATTACTGCAAGGTTCCGGCGGATTGCAGCGAGAGGGATGTATTTGTGGTAGATCCCATGCTGGCTACGGGCGGCTCTTCGGTTGCGGCGATTCAGATGCTGAAGGATCGAGGTGTGAAGAATATACGCTTTATGTGTATCATTGCGGCTCCGGAGGGTGTAAAACGTATGCAGGAGGCGCATCCGGATGTGGATATCTATATAGGAGCCCTGGATGATCACCTGAATGAGCAGGGATACATTGTTCCCGGCCTGGGTGATGCGGGAGATCGGATTTTCGGAACAAAATAGGAGATATTCATATGGGAGGAAAGAGGAATGACTACATTAGCTGGGACGAGTATTTTATGGGCGTGGCAGCCCTCTCCGCTATGCGCTCGAAGGATCCCAGTACGCAGGTGGGAGCCTGCATTGTAAGTCCCAACAATAAGATTTTGTCCATGGGATACAATGGCTTTCCCAATGGCTGTGATGATGATGAATTTCCCTGGGAGAGAACCGGGGAGGGGAATGAGACGAAGTATCCCTTTGTCACCCACAGCGAGCTGAACGCCATTTTAAATTATCGGGGAGGAAGTCTGGAGGGAGCTAAGATCTATGTGACGCTGTTCCCCTGTAATGAATGTGCCAAGGCAATCATTCAGGCGGGGATTAAGACAGTGGTTTACGGCAGCGACAAGTATGCGGGCACGGCAGCGGTTCTGGCGTCCAAGAGGATGTTCCGGGCAGCGGGTGTAACACTTGTGGAATACCATTCCGCAGGCCGGATAATTGAGTTAAAAGTATAGAACGGTGTTAAGGAGCGGCGGTTATGACCTGAAGGTCATGGCTGAGCCGCTCTTTCATTTCGGCCGCAATATGGATATCCGTAATCAGAATGTCGATCTCATTCCACTGAGCAATTTCCAGAAAAGAGGAGACGGCAAACTTGGAGCTGTCCATAAGAACCACCTTCTTTGCACTCTGGTGGATGTATTGCCGCTTTACATCCAGCTCCTGGTAATTGGCGGAACAGATTCCGTTGTGATTCCAGACGCCGCTGGAGCCCATAAAGCATAAATCCATGGCAATGGAGCGGAAGGCATTGAGAGCAATATTTCCATGAAAAGACTTGTCGCTGCGTAATAAACGGCCTCCGCTGAAATATACCTCATGACGACTGTCCATAAGGGCGGACATGCTGCTCCAGGAATTGGTGAAAACAGTCTTGGGAGAAAGCTCGGCCAGCTTTGAAGCCAGAAGGGCAACCGTGCTGCCGCTGTCCAGACCGATGGTGCAGTAGTTATCAGGGATGAGCCGCAGAGCTTCCCGGACGATAGCCAGCTTTTCAGGATAATGCCTCATTTCCCGGAATTGAATATCTGCGGTAGAACCAATGTCTGCGAGCTTTGCACCTCCATGAATCTTTTTCAGCAATCCCTGCTGTTCCAGATGATTGAAGTCCTGCCGGATTGTTTCGTGAGATACGTCCAGAAGACGAACGGCGTCCGCAACCCGCAGCGTCCCCTTCTCCTGAAGCAATTCTACAATCTGATTCCGCCGCACGGAGATTTCCGATGCTTTCATACCTGATATTCCCCCCTGTTCTTCGCACTGACGCTCCATATATTACCATGAATCGGAGATTTATAATTGTCATTCTCCGTTCGCCGAATATGCCGGCATACACTTCTCGCTGACATTCATTATAGCACAAGTTCCAGAAAATTCAATAAAAACTTGAAAATTCAAGAAAATTCTTGAAAATCGGTTGGAATTCCACTAAAATAGAGTGGAATTGAGACAGAAAAAGGTTTATAATCAATAATATATCTCACAGTACGCAGACACTCTTGCGGACACTTGTTCTGTGACGGTAAATGGACGTTATGCCGGCGTGCTTTGAGGGATATTCGGAACTTAAGAATCAGGAGAAAAAGGGAAAGGAGAGAATTGGGGAATGAAGGAAAAGATTCTGCTGACAGGCGGAACGGGCTTCTTTGGCTCCCGAATGGCGGATTACTATAAGGATAAGTATGAATTTCTTGCTGTCGGAAGTAAGAAGCTGGACTGCACGGAACAAAAGGCGGTGGATGCCTGTGTGGCCGAGTTTCGTCCAGATATCATCGTCCATGCCGGGGCCGTTGCGGTAACAAATTTCTGCAATGAGCATCCGGATGCGGCTCATCGCATCAATGTGGACGGAGCTGTATATATGGCGGAGGCCGCCCGGAAATACGGCAGTAAAATGGTATTTATCAGTTCCGAGCAGATATTCAACGGCAATACCAATGGCGGTCCCTTTAAAGAGGAGGATGAAGCCGTACCAAATACTGTTTACGGAGCTAATAAGCTGGAGGCCGAGGGGCTGTTGAAGGAGATTCTGGATGAGCTCTGGATTGTACGCTTTACCTGGATGTTCGGCTTGCCGGAGCATGGAAAGAATATGTCCAACGGAATTCTGTGGGATACGATCACCAAGCTTTTGAAGCAGGAAACCATCGTAGCCTCCAGGCATGAATTTCGGGGCATGGGCTATATTTATGAAACTGTTGCCAATATGGAAAAGCTTTTCAAAACTCCCTTTGGAATCTATCATTTGGGAGCGGTTAATAACAACAGCCGTTATGAGATTGTAGAGCATATTTTGAAGCTGCTGGGACTGGAGGAAAAGCTTAACCGGATTCTTAAGGAAGATACCGTAAATTATTTGGATCACAATCGGGATGTGCGTCTGGACACAACAAAGGCGAAAGAAGCCGGTATGGTATGGACAGATACCTGGGATGCGGTAGAAATCTGCTTAAGGGACTTTGGAATCATCCGCTAATAAGAAAAAAGGACCGCCAAAGCTTTGACGGTCCCGAACGTACCTTGACAATTAAATAATAATCCCCTGTTCTTTTAGAAAAGCAAGTACCCGTTCTTTGGGCTGAATGGAATTCTGTGCCCCAAGGGTCATGGCGGACAGTGCGCCGCAGGCGCTTCCAAGCAGCAGACAGGTTTTCATATCATAGCCGTTTGCCAGGCCATAAGCCAGACCGCCGTGGAAGGAATCGCCGGCTGCCGTTGTGTCAACGGCCTTGATGGAAAAGGCGGGAACGCTGATGGATTCCGTTCCGTTAGAATAAAAAGCGCCCTTTTCGCCCATGGTAATGCAGAGATTTTTTACGCCCCGGCTGATGAACCACTCGGCGGTCCTTTGCTTCCAGTCTTCAATGGGCATCTCGGAGCGGAGAATACCTGTGTAAACCTCGCTTTCCGTCTCGTTGGGAGTGATAAAATCCACCAATGGGAAGATCTCATCAGGAAGAGAAATGGCCGGAGCGGGATTTAGAATTGTAATGGCGCCGGCCTCATGGGCCAGCTTTAAACCATAGAGAGCGGCATCCAGATTGATTTCTGTCTGTGTAAGAAAGACACTCGCCTGCCGAATAATATCCAGGCCGTTGTCGATCATTTCTTTTGTAATATGATGATTGGCGCCCGGAGCATAGGCCAGCATATTGTCCCCGTTGGGATCAATATAGATAGAAGCACAGCCGGTGCGGTTGGTTTCCGAAATGTGCAGGCGGCTGCAGTCAATTCCCTTGGACTTCAGAGCTTCCAGCACGGCCTTGCCCTGCATGTCGTTGCCCACTTGTCCGATCATAGTGGTGGGAATTGCCATCTGGGCGGACTGAACTGCCTGATTGGCGCCCTTTCCGCCGCCGAACATATCGACGGAGGTGGCGCTTACCGTCTCTCCTCTGACGGGAAGCCGTTCGGCAGAGGCGGTAATGTCATAATTAATACTTCCTAAAATAACAATCTGTTTATTCATAACAATCTGTCCTTTCGGTGTCTTCTGGGATCTTCGCCGGATATATTTGCGAAGATGCTTCGGCTTGGAAAACACATTACAGAAGTTGGAAATCCAATCTAAAAAAAGGAAGTCGTTCTTAGAATTATATAATAAGCGGCTGAAAAAATCAATAAAAAGTTGTTAATATGCCTGTTTTTGTCCAAAGAATAAAGACAGAAATAGAAAAAAGTGCTAATGATTTCTATTGACAAGAAAATTTTATGGTGTTACTATATACTCACGGCTTGGAAATACAAGAAAAATCCACTGAAAACCAAAAAAAGTTGGAATTCCAATAAAAAGAGGGCATAAGGTGGAATTCTGCATTTGAAAGCTGAAAAACGACACCATACTAATTTAAGGGAGGAAGTAAAACAATGAAGAAAAAATTACTTGCAGCATTACTTGCATGTACAATGACAGCAACTCTCCTTGCTGGCTGCGGAAGCAAGACCGAGGCGCCCGCAGAGGCACCGGCTGAAACAGAGGAGCCTGCGGAGGCACCGGCCGATACGGAGGAGCCCGCTGAGACCGAGGAGCCGGCCGATACCGAGGCACCCGCAGCATCCAATGAATTTGTAAAGTACAATGACATCAAAGAATCTCTTGGCGGAATTCCTGCGGCAGCGAAGGATATGACCTTTAACATCGGCTTCTGCGGCAAGGCTTTTGAGAATGAGTTCTGGAGAATGGAGAAAGAGGGTACTGAGGCAGCCGCTGAGGCTCTGAAGGCTCTCGGACTGGATGTTACCATCACCGCGCAGGCAGCTGCAGGCGGAGAGATGGATGTACAGGGACAGGAGTCCGTTATGAAAGCTATGAGCAACGGCGATTATGATGCAATTATTGTAGCTCCTATCGCAGATACCAACCTGACAGCAGCTATTGAGGCGGCTGTTGAGAAGGATATTCCGATGATTTACTGCAATGACAAGGATGCTAATGTGGATCTTCCCGTAGTGGGCGCAGATCACAAGGATACTGCCGAGCTGGCAGCTCAGTGGATTGCGGAGAAGATTGGCGAAGAGGGACAGGTGGCCGTAATCCAGGGTCTTCCTACCGCTGAGGCCGCACGTCTTCGTACGGACTGCTTCGTAGATTACATGAAAGCAAACTATCCGAACATTGAGGTTGTTGCTCAGCAGAATGCTGACTGGGATCGTACCAAGGCAAAGGATGCTGCATCCGTTATTCTGAAGCAGTATCCGGATCTGAAAGCTATTTACGCAAACAATGACACCATGGCTATGGGTGTTCTGGAAGCTGTAAAAGAGCTGGATCTTCTTGGAAAATGCCTGATTGTTGGTACGGACGGAACGAGTGAGGCTCTTGATTCCGTAAAGGCCGGCGAGCTTTCCGCAACCATCAATGACTTCCCGTTCTTCCAGTCTCAGGTGGCGGCTGAGATGCTGGTTCGTCGTCTGGCAGGCCAGGAGGTTCCGTCCTACATTTATTCTCCCCATGCGGTTGTAGACGCTGATAACTGCAATCTGAGCAATGAGGAAATTCTTGGATGGACCGGTTTCACTTTAGCTGAATAGGAATAAATGTCAGAAAAGCTTTAGGAAATTATAAGGCAATCGTAATGTCCGGGGCAGTATGGCTGTTCCGGACATTATTTATTAAGATGAAAATGCTGAAACGGAGAAAGGTGGCGTGTTATGGAAAAATACATAGAGTTTCAAAACATTACAAAGATTTTTCCAGGCCAGAAAGCCTTGAGCGATGTGTCCTTCAGTGTGGCAAAAGGCGAGGTACATGCGCTTTTAGGCGAGAATGGCGCCGGGAAGTCGACACTGCTGAATATTCTTCATGGGATGTTTCCGGCTACGGAAGGTAAAGTATTTATTGAGGGCAAGGAAGTAAAGTTTAAAAACGCGCTGGATGCGATTGAATTTGGAATTGCCAAGGTGCATCAGGAGATCAATATTATTCCGGAACTGACAGTAGCTCAGAATATGATGCTGGGCGGTGAACCCCAGAAGGGTGTTCTTCTGGACAGAAAGAAAATGGAACAGGAGACGCAGGCGCTTCTGGATCGATTGGGATGTGATTTTAAGGCAAGCGATAAGGTAGGGCTTCTTTCCGCGGGTAAGAAGCAGATGATACAGATTGCTAAGGCGCTGTATCTGAACGCCAGGGTAATTTCTTTTGACGAACCCACCTCATCCTTGAGTAACGCAGAAGTTAAGACCCTGTTCGGCATTATTCGGGAGCTGAAGGAACAGGGCATTACCATATTATATATCAGCCATAAGATGGATGAGATTTTCGAGATCTGTGATCGGGCAAGTATCCTGCGGGATGGTACTTATATTACCACGTTGGATTTGAAGGAGTCTACGGAGGAAGAACTGGTTCAGAACATGGTAGGACGTGATGTGTCCATGTTTGCTCAGAGGCTTAAGCCTTCCTGCAGGGATAACAATACCGTGGTTTTAAAGGTGGACAATTTAACAGGACCTGCAGGCTTTGAGAACATTAGCTTTGAACTTCATAAGGGAGAAATTCTCGGGTTCTTCGGACTGGTAGGCGCTATGCGTACGGAGGTAATGCGGGCCATCTTTGGTGCGGACCCCACGACGGGTGGCATGGTGTATTACAACGGAGAGGCGCTTCCGGAAAAGCGTACACCTAATATGGTGGTTAAGAGAGGGATTGGCCTGGTATCCGAGAACCGGAAAGAGGAAGGCTTTGTGAAGAATTTTGACAACGCGGATAATATTGCGCTGGCAAGCCTGAAAAAGTATATGAAGGGTATGTTTGTGAACCGGAAGATGAAGGAGGATAATTCCAATAAGGTTGGAGAAACGGTAGGACTGCACCCCAACGATCCGGAATTTTTGACAGTCAGCCTTTCGGGAGGCAACGCACAGAAGGTTATTTTGGCCAAGTGGCTTTCCACGGATGCGGATATTTTGATTTTGGATGAGCCTACAAAGGGTATTGACATTGGTGCAAAGGCAGAGATTTACAAGCTGATGGAAGAAATCGTTGCATCCGGCAAATCCATTATTATGGTTTCGTCCGAGATGACAGAGGTCGTTGGTATGAGCGATCGTATTCTGGTAATGCGGGAGGGCCATATGGCCGGCGAATTGGAGCGCGATGAATTTGAGGAAGAGCGCATTATTACTTATGCGGTAGGAGGTAGCCAGTCATGAAAAAGATTTTTAAGAATAATTTCCGGGAACTGAGCGTTATCATTGCCATAGTGATTATGTGCGTGATTTTCGGGGCTCTCAATCCTGTATATGTATCAATTGCAAATATTGTGGATATTCTGGATCAGGCGATCCTGTACGGTCTTATGGGTCTTGGCATTATGCTTCCCATTATTACCAGCGGAATTGATATTTCCGTAGGCTCCGTGCTGGCTATGTCCGGATGTATTGTTGCCAAGCTGGCAGTTGCCGGTGTGAATCCGGTTCTCTGCATGCTTGTGGGCCTGCTGGTAGGCTTTGCCGCAGGCGCTGTAAACGGTTTGCTGATTTCCAAAATGAAGCTTCAGCCCTTTATTGCAACAATGGGTACGCAGTCCGCATTCCGCGGTCTTGCTTACATTATCACGGAGGGCTATCCGGTACTTGGCGTTCCGGATTCCTACCGGAATATGCTGAATGTGAAGGTGCTTGGCGATATCCGTATCTCTGCATTGGTTTTCCTTGCATGGGCGATTATCGTATATATTCTTTTGAAGAAGACACGTCTTGGTACTTATATCTATGCGGTAGGCGGCAACATGGAGGCGGCCCGTCTTTCCGGCGTACGTGTGGAATTTGTGCAGACCATGGCTTATGCCATTGGTATGCTGGGAACCGCTCTGGCCGGCCTGATTCAGGTTGCCAAGCTGGGAACCGGAGATCCCACTACCGGAAACGGCTGGGAGATGAATGCCATCGCGGCGGCGGCTATCGGCGGAACAAGTATGGCAGGAGGACGCGGCAATCCCTGGGGAACGGTTCTTGGTGCAATTCTGTTCTCGGGTCTTAAGATCGGCCTGATTGTAATGAATGTAAATACATACTGGCAGTATGTGGCAACTGGTCTTGTAATCATTGTGGCAGCTTATGTAGAGATTTTCCAGACTATGATTGCCTCCAAGAAAAAGAAAAAATCATAAATTGAAGAAATGAAATTGCTACAGGGGAGCCATGAAGAAGGGCTCCCCATTGTTTTCTAAAAACAGGGGGAAAGTATGAAAAAGGATCAATTAATACAGAGAAGGGATAGGATTCTTGAGATTCTGGTTTCTCAGGAGGAAGCACGGGTAAGTCAATTGCTGATGGAGCTGCAGATATCCGATGAAACTCTTCGCAAAGATTTGATAGAGATGGAGCGCCAAGGAATGGTGATGCGCAGACACGGGTTCGTTTCTTTGGCGGAAAGATTTGCTGACGAACAGGTGAGCATAAGAGGGCGTCGGAACCAGTCGCTGAAGGAGCGGATTGCAAAAGAGGTTCTGCGACACATTCCTGAGGGCAATGACGAGGTGATAGGCCTTGATGTGGGAAGCACCGTCTATAGTGTGGCAAAGTTGCTTGTACATGACAGAAGCCGGACGGTTGTGACGAATTCGCTGGATATTGTCAGCTTGTACGGGAGGGAGGAGAATCCCAATATTTACTGTACGGGAGGCATCTTAAGAACCGTAGACAGAGGGCTGTACGGGAACTGGACAAGAGATAACCTGAAAGGTATCCGTATGACTGTGGCCGTCATGGGAACACCGGGAATTATGGACCGGGATGGAATCGGGGCTATTTCCTTTGACGATCGGGAGATGAAACAGATGTATGCCCGCAACAGCCAGAAGGTTATAGCTGTTTTTGACAGTACGAAGGGAACCCACGGTGCGTGGATAGACGGAGTACCGTGGGAAGAGATAGATATAGTAATCACGGACAGGGGAATTTTGGAGCCGGACAGGGAACGGATCGAAAAAAAGACAAAATTAATTCTGGTCTGAAGGTTCATACACATAATATGAGATTTTGCATAACGGAAATGGAGGTATGGTAATGAAAGAATGGATAGAGAGAGTAAAACAGATTCCGGTAACGGAAAGGATTTTAAAGCTGCGTAAGCAAACTCTGGAAGAACCAAGGTATCTGACCGTGGAACAGGCGCGTCTGATTACCCGGGCATATCGTGAACACGCGGATATGTCCGTTCCCATGAAGCGCGCTTACGCGCTTAAGGCATCCATGGAGCACCTGGAGATTCGTATTGACGAGGGAGAACTGATTGTAGGAAACCGTTCAAAGGAATCCTGCGGCGGCGTTGTGTTTCCGGAGGGAGGCATTAAGTGGCTGGAGCGGGAAATTGATGAACTGGAGTCAAGACCTCAGGATCGTTTTCTGGTAAGGCCGGAGGATCGCGCCTATTTCTTTGAAGAGCTTGTGCCCTTTTGGGAGGGGAAGACGCTGGAGGATAACATTGGGAGGGTGCTGCCGGAAGAGATCAGGGACTGTGAAGTAGTAGGAAAGTTGAATCAGAAGGATCACGCACAGGGACATATCTGTCCCAATGTGAAGGAATGGCTGGAAAAGGGACCGGCCGGGCTTCTTGCCGAAGCGAAGGAGCGTAAAAGCCGGGCGGAGCGGGAACATCAGGAATATTATCTGGCTACGGAGCTGGTACTGGAAGGAGCCGTTCGCTTTATGCTTCGCTATGCGGAACTGGCACGGAAACTGGCGGAGGAAAGCCAAGAAGAGGAGAAGGGGAACTATCTGGCTATTGCCGGAGTGTGCACCAATCTGGCGAAGGGGCCGGCACAAAGCTTTCGTGAGGCCGTACAGAGCATGTGGTTCCTCATTGTATTCCTGCAAATGGAATCCAATGCGTCTTCTTTTTCTCCGGGCAGGGCGGATCAGTATCTTTATCCTTATTTCCGAAAGGATCTGGACGAAGGACGGTCAACGCCGGAGGAGATGCAGGAGATTCTGGATGCGGTTTTCATCAAATTCAATCAAATTGTCTACATGCGCAATACGGACGGGGCCGCATTCTTTGCGGGCTTTCCCATTGGCTTTAATATTGCTGTGGGAGGAAAAAAAGCGGATGGGAGCGATGCGGTGAATGAACTGAGCCATCTGTTTCTTCATGCGGAGGAGCATGTCCGGATGCGTCAGCCGAATCTGTCAGCCCGTGTGCATAAAGATTCTCCGGATACCTATTTGAAGCATGTGGCCGAGGTGATCAGCCTGGGAACCGGAATGCCTCAGCTTTTCAATGATGAGGCGGTAGTACCGGCCCTGGAGAAGGCGGGATATGCTTATGAGGATGCGCTCAATTATGCCGTTGTAGGCTGTGTGGAGCTGAGCACCCACGGGAATGCCCTTGGCTTCAGCGATGCGGCCATGTTTAATATGGTAAAGGCTCTGGAGCTTACTTTAAATAACGGCATATGTATGCAAAGCGGGAAACAGCTCGGCCTGCGTCTCGGGACACTGGAGGATTTCAAAACCTTCCGGGAGCTGGAGGATGCCTACCAAAAGCAAATGTATTATTTTATGGAGCAGATGGAGAAGGGACTTCTCATTATTGAAGAAATGCATAAAAAATATATGCCCTCCGCCCTTCTCTCCAGCGTAATTGACAGCTGCATGGAAAAGGGTCTGGACGTGACCGCGGGAGGAGCCGTCTACAACAAATCCGGAATTCAGCTGATTCAGGTGGCAAATGTAGCGGACAGTATGGCGGCGCTCAAAGAGCTTGTATATGATAAAAAGGAGATTTCCGCAGGAGAGCTTCTGAGGGAGCTTCGCGGGAACTATCCGGATGAACGGATACGGCAGATGATGCTGACCCATGCGCCCAAGTATGGGAACGATGTGGACTGGGTGGACGCGTTAGGAGAAAAATGGGTGGAGTGCTTCAAAGAAAGACTGGATACCCGGACCAATTATCGGGGAGGAAATTATACCATTGGACTGTATACGGTATCCGCGCATGTTCCCATGGGCCTGAAAGTAGCGGCCACACCCGACGGACGCCGGAGCGGAGAGCCTTTAGCGGACGGAGGCCTGAGTGCCGTATATGGGCGGGATCAGAAAGGGCCTACGGCATTGCTGCGCTCGGTTTCCAGGATTAATTCCTCTAATGCGGCCAATGGAAGCCTTCTCAATATGAAGTTTGCGCCGCAGCTCTTTGAGGATGAGGGCGGAGTGGAGAAGTTCTGCGGCATTATCCGGGGCTTTGTAGAGCTTAAAATTAACCACGTACAGTTTAACGTAGTGAATAAAGAGGATTTGCTTGCGGCAAAGAAGAATCCGGAAAACTACCGGCATCTTTTGGTACGGGTAGCCGGTTATACGGCCAATTATGTTGATTTGGCGGAGAAGCTTCAGGACGAAATCATCGCACGCACGGAGTATGGAGGAAACGCATGAAAGGAGAAATATTTGATATCAAGCATTTTGCGGTGCATGACGGGCCGGGAATCCGCACGACCATTTTTTTAAAGGGCTGCCCCCTGCGTTGTATCTGGTGTCACAATCCGGAAGGCATGAAGCGGGGGAAGGATCTCTGGGTAAAGCGGGAAGCGTGTATTCGCTGTGGTGCCTGCATTTTAGCCTGTCAGGAGAAGGCTCTTCGAATGGCGGAGGGAGAGGTTGCCATAGACCGTGAGCGCTGCAGCTTTTGTGACGCTTGTGTGGAGAAATGTCCTTCCCGTGCTATGCGGCGTATTGATCGTCAGGCTGAGGCGGAAGAGCTGGTGGAGCTGGTGAATCGGGAGGAGATCTTTACGCGGGTGTCAGGCGGCGGTGTTACCATATCCGGAGGAGAGCCTTTGTATCAGCCGGAATTTACCCTGGAACTCTTAAAAGGGATGAAGGCGGCGGGAATTCCAACCTGCATTGAGACGAGTATGTTTGCGTCCTGGGGAGCACTGAAAGGAATACTTCCCTGGGTGGATCAGTTTTTGGTGGATATTAAGCTTTTGGATGAAAAGCAGCATAAGAAATATACGGGAGTGTCTAACCGCCTGATATTAAGTAATTTCCGAAAGCTCATAAAAGCAGGAAAGCCTGTTCTGGTACGGATTCCTTTGATTCCGGGGATAACGGCCACAGAGGAAAATCTGAGGGGAATTCGCCGTTTTGTGAGTGAGACGGCGCCGGGAATTCCTATAGAAGTGCTGAACTTTAATTCATTTGCAGGGACGAAATACCGTTTTCTGGATGCGGACTATTTTGATGAGGGACTGAGAGCCTTTTCGGCGGAGAAGCTGGAGGAGTTTCGTAAATTTGTGGAGGAAGAAGGATGAAGCCATATTTTATATCGGATTTACAAAAACATTTGCAGGAATTGCCGGAGGGAAGGAAGCAGGAGCTTCGTCTTTTGCTCCAGGTGAACGAAAAGGAAGAATACCGAAAGCTTAGCTTTGCATTTCCCTGTGAGGAGCTGCTTTTGGAGAACCGGGCTTTGTACCGGAACTATCTGCTGGCGATGATAAATAACATGCTGGTGTCCTTTGGAGGTGCAAGGCTGCTCATTTACCGCAAGGAGGGAAGTGCGCCTCTGGATCGGCTTCTGGCTGAAGTGATCGCGGAATTTCAGCAGGAGAATCCGCGCAACGATCGGACGGGGTACGGTGTTTATCTGAACTACATCAACCGGATGAATGTCTTTCTGGGATTAGGGCGTTTTCATATTGAGGTCCTGGATCTGAGGGAATGGCCGGAGCTTGAGGCGGCGAAGGAATACCGTATCTATGTTCCGGAGGACGAAGCGAAGGAGCAGG
Organism: Clostridia bacterium; assembly: GCA_910576325.1. GTDB lineage: Bacteria > Bacillota > Clostridia > Lachnospirales > Lachnospiraceae > Laedolimicola. The sequence goes on along the minus strand of CAJTIM010000022.1, from coordinate 8,981 downwards.
AGATCCTGCGGCGGACGGCTACGGAGCTTGCGGGAACCTGCATCTGCTCTCTGGATGTGGGCGGCAATTCCATTAAGGGGGCGGTTGTAAAGGACGGAAAAGTGCTTGTGCTGAAAGAGTATCAGTGGTATCCTACCGGATGTAAGGTGGCTGAGGAAATGAACAATCCCATGATTCTGATGGTCCGTTTTTTAAGTGTCTGTACCGGCCTCATGGAACGTGACGGGCAGCTTGATGGGATTCGGGAGGTGTTCCCCTGCAAGACCTCCTACGAGACGCTTCTTGCGGCTGTTGAGCGTGCGGAGGCGGAACATATTTCTTCAAAGGGAAGGTTTGATGCGATTGTAGTGGGCTTTCCGGATATTGTGGTACATAACAAGATTGCGGGAGGAGAATCCTTCAAGCACCAGGGACTGAAAAACAATCCGGACACGGATTATGAGGTGGAATTCTTCCGCACCTCGGATCTGGACACCATGGTGGCTCCTTACGGAAAGCCCGGAGCGGCTGTTGTCGTAATGAATGACGGCAACGCGGCCTCCTATATCACAAGCGTGGAGCAGGCGTTTGCCCGGGAGGCCTTTTTGGATGAGAACGGCCTTTTTGCCAACACCATAGGGACGGAGATGGGAACGGGATTTATCTCCCGGGGCGGAACCATACAGCATATTCCGCTGGAGGGCTTTCAGCATATCATTGATCTGGGAAATGAGGACTATCAGAAATATCCGGCTTCGGATATCCGCAGTATTCTGAGTACAAATACGGGAGTAGCCGGTGTGGTGCAGAAATACATTTCTCAGATGGGGCTGTTCCGCCTGGCGCTTACCGCTTTGTATGAAGAGAAGGATCCGCTGTTTGATGCGCTTCTGGAGAAGGGGCTTCTTTATTTTGATGAAAGGGAGGATGTAATGACCTCCGTTTTGGAGCCCAGGGATCGGAGAGGAGAGCTGACACGGTTTCTGGTGGCGCAGCTGGCGGAGGGAAATAAGGTGGTAGAGGATGCTTACCGGATGATGGGGAAGGCTATGGGGATACTTATTGATCAGGATAAGCTGATTTTTCCGGAGATTGCCGCCACACGTCTGCTGAGCGGCGGTATTATTGCAAATGACCGGGCGTATGAACTGCTGCGGGAGGGACTGAAGTCCTATAACTCTGCTTATGAAGTGATGCGTCTGGACGAAGATACCATGTATTCCCCTCTTCTGAAAAGCATGAAGCCGGAGGAGAGAAACTTTAATGTGGCAATTGGAAGCGCTTATATTGGCAACCGCTTTTTGATTCAATAAAAAGAGAAAAGGAGATTTGTACAAATGGAAAACAAAATGATTCTGGGAGGCTCCGCTTCCTGCTTTGATCTGTTCAATCTGGAACGGCAGTTTGAGGGAATCCACGATGCGCCGGTTGATTTTGTTCATTTTGATGTGGTGGACGGAAGATTTAATCAATGCATTATTCTGGGGCTTCCGACCCTGCAGATGATGCGTCCCCATACGGAGCTGCCGATAGAGGTTCATCTGGCGGTCTATGAGCCGGAACGCTATATCCGCCAGTTTGTGGAGGCGGGAGCTGATATTGTCACCGTTCATCCGGAGGGAACAAAGAACGTGACGGAGGCTTTCGAATATATCCGCAGCCTGGGAGCAAAGCCGGCGCTGGCCTTCCGCAGCGAGACAGTGGCCTCGGAGGAACTGCTTCCTGCTATGGAGCAGGCGGAGTATATCATTAAGTTGACGGTGGATCCGGGATTTTCGGGACAGAAGATTCAGCCGGCGGCCTTTGAAAAAATGCTGGCTATGCGCCGGATGATGGATGAACACGGAATCGGAACTCCCATTGCGGCGGACGGCAATGTGAATGTCAGCACGATCCCCACGCTGGTTGAGAACGGTGCGGGCATGCTGATTGGAGGAACGTCAGGCCTGTTCCTGAAGGGGAAGACGGTGCGGGAGTGCGCGGAGGCTATGCTGAGGGCCATGAAGCTATAAAGCGGAGGAAGCCGGCACATCGGCTCTGAGCACAATGGTATGCTTTTGAAACAGGGTAAGCGTGTGACCGGAAAATTTTCCGGCGGTAATAAGCAGGTCAATGTCGGAAAGAGGACATACCACAGATAAAAAGTTCAGATCGAATTTATGACTGTCAGCCAGCAGAATATGTTTTCTGCTGGCTTTTAATATGGATTGCTTGAGCTTTGCCTGCGGGTATCCGATAACGCTGACCCCTTGCTCTGCGGAGATACCGTTAGCGCCTAAAAAGCAAAGATCCGCACCTATGGAGGATACGAAATGTTCGGCGGCGGCTCCGGCGGTCGCTCCCAGATTGCCCGTCAGCTCTCCGCCGATAAGATGCAGCCGGATATGAGAGGATTCCAGCAGCTCCATAGCCGCAAGCACGGAATTGGTGTACAGCGTGATCGCTTTGGAGGGATCATTTTTTAACTGACGGATCAGATAAAGACAGGTGGAAGAATCGTCAATTAAAAGCGTATCGCCGGAATGAATCTGCCGATAAGCCGCACGTGCAATGGAAATTTTATTGTCTGCGTTCCGATACATGTTATTGCGGATGCTGTCCTTGTAAAGGTATTCTCCAATCCGTTTGGCGCCGCCGTGCACGCGTTTTAAAAGGCCGCTGCGATCCAAAGCGTTCAGATCCGTGCGAACGGTCATTTCGGAAACCTGAAGCTCCCGGCATAGCTCCGAGACGGTTACGCTCCCCTTTTGATCCAACTTTTCGAGAATATAAGTAAAACGCTCCTTCTGCATATGGTTCTCCATATTTCTGAAATTTAAGCTGCCATGCTCAGCCCCCATGCTCGGTTCGGCTGATAATCTCATCCTGTATATCCTTATCCAGGTCGACAAAGAAAGCGCTGTAGCCAGCCACGCGGACTACCAGGCTGCGGTACTGCTCCGGATGAAGCTGTGCCTGAACCAGCGTCTCCTTTGTGAGAATATTAAACTGGATATGCATACCTCCCAAAGAAAAATAAGTACGAATCAGAGAAACCAGATTCTGACGGTTCCTATCCGTTTTTAAAACCGCAGGGAGGAACTTCATATTGTAATTGACGCCGTTGACAGCCAGGGCCTGGGGAATACGGGCAACGGACTTGGCGGCAGCCGTCGGGCCGTGGGTGTCCATATCGTGCTTCGGTGAGATACCGCCGTCTCCAAGAGGCGTTCCGGCCAGCCGTCCGCTTGGGAGGGCGCAGACCTGGCGCCCCAGGGGTGTATTGGAGGACAGGCAGAACAGGCCCGGACGGAAAAAACCGCCCCGCACGGTGGATTTTCCATGCACAAAATTACAGTAAAGTCCGGCTGCCCAGACAGCCATCTCGTCGGCCTCCTCCACATCGTTGCCGTATTTGGGAACTCCTTTAATGAGAAGCTGGCGCAGGAGCTCCTTTCCCTTAAAATTGCACCGCAGGGCCTCCAAAAGCTCTTCGGCGGAAATGCATTTTTTTTCGAATACCAGCTGCCGGACGGCAGTCAGGGAATCTGCCACATCCGCAATTCCTACACCCTGAATTCCGATATAGTTATATTTGGCTCCGCCGCGGGTGCAATCCCGTCCCTGCTCAATACAGCCGTCCAGCAGAAGAGAGGAAAAAATATGGGGGCCATAGTCTCCAATCAGCTTTTCCGTGCAGTTTAAAGAGCAGATCATCATAGATACAAAATATTCCACCTGCGTCCGATAGGCTTCCAGGAGCTGTTCAAAGGATGTGAAATCCGAAAGCATTCCGGTTTTAGGCCCCATCTGCATGCCGGACATCTGGCATACGCCGTCAAACAGCGCTAATTCCAGACATTTGGCTAAATTAAACATACCGGCATTGGTGCTTCCCATAGTATTGCCGTAACCGGTGGGCTCCACACAGCCTACGATGGCATAGCTGAGCGCTTCCTTCCGGCTCAGTCCGTCCCGTATCAAGGCGTCCGTAATAAGATCATCGTTAAAGAAGGGCATTTTTCCGCCCTCTTTTTTAACCAGAATCTCAATGACACGGCGCGCGAAAGAATCGGGGTTTCTGCGGGACAGACGGATGCTGGTGTTTGGCTCCGAATTAAATACGGACTCTTCCGCATCCAAACACACAAACGTAAAATCGCAGACTGCATCTTCGCCGTTTTCATCCAGTCCCCCCAGAACAATATTGTTTGCGGTAGAAAAACCTCCGTTGTTGCGGACGCTGGAATAAGTACCGGCCTTGATAATATCACTGTGCTTGATCCAGAGACATTCCAGAATTTCTCTCGCCTCTTCACGGGTAAGCGTACCTGCTTTTATTTCTTTTTCGTAATAAGGACGCAGGATTTGATCAATGCGTCCTCCGGAGATAGAGGAACCGTTTTGCCCGCAGTAGTCAATCAGGATTACAAACCAGAAGGACTGGACGGCCTCAAAATAGGTGGAAGCCGGTTCGTAAGGCACACGGCGGCAATTGGATGCAATCATCAAAAGCTCCTGCTTTCTCCGGGCATCCGTACATGATTCAGCCATATCCTCGGCAAGCTTTGCATAGCGGTTCTGAAAGCTTTTTACTCCGTCGATACAGATAAGAGCCGCCTGATAGAACTGCATTTTCTCCGCATAATCCGGGTCGCAGAAATCCAGGCGTGACAGATGCTCTCTGATCTCCTGCCCGATTGCCGCAAAGCCCTTTTGAATGACCTTTTGGACATTGGGCAGATAATGCCCGTGGCCGCTTCGCGTCCGGCTCAGAGGGTTGAATACCCGGTAAGGAGAATCCAGAATCTCAAGGAGCCCGGGGCTGAAATAATGTGCTGCCCGTTCGCCGGTAGCCCTGCTTTTCCAATATGGAAAGATATCGTTCAGAAGATACGCTTTATCTTCATCCGAAATCTGCAGAGTATCCACCTTGCGTATCGGCATGAGATCCAATTCCTTTTTGTCAAAAAGGCCGAATTCCGGGAAGACGGGAGCACAGCGGGGTCTGGAAGCATGATTTCCCGCAATCAATTCCTCGTCATCGATAAAAACAGTCATATGCTCCAGCAGATATTGAAGAGACTTGGCGCGGCGGATAATATAGGGTTCCCCCTCTGTCTGCCGATAGCTTTCCGTCACCAGGCGGGCCCGTTCCACACAGATTTCCGGAACAACGGTCCGCATACGCGTATTCAAAAATTCCGTTCTTTTCTCCCGGTTAAGTCCGGGAGGAAGAAGATGTTTATCCATGATGCTTCTCCTTCAGATAATTTACCTTTTGCTTTCTTGGTGTTATTGTAGAATCGGAATGAGATCTCCGCAAGATACAAAGCCTCCAAAAATTTTCGAATATGCAGGAAAACGAAAATTTTCGGAGGTTTTTTGTTGACTTCAAAGCATGATTCAATGGGGCCAGTACTTTTCCAGTGAAGGTATGAGCCTTCCGCCATAGATCTCCCGCAGCAGAGAGTCCAGACGCCGCATGCAGAGGCAGACCTGCCGCTGCTCCAGCAGCCGCTGTTCCAGGGCCTCGGCAATCTCATCCAGATCCACAACACGGATGTCTCCGGAGGGGTAGAGAAGCACATCCGCCAGCAGATCGGTAAAGATATAGGTATCTGTCTCTGCTTCGTAGGTGTAATCCATAATATCACAGTACCAGCAGATGAGCTCGTTCTCCCGGGTCAGAAAACGGCTTATCTTCCAGCCCTTTTCCAGCAGAAAACAGGATACGCCGTGATCCAGATCTTTTTTGGGACGGATGGTATGCCAACGTGTAACAAGAACCTGATCGCTTCGAAACAATACCTCATCTTGATCCAGCCGGATACATTCGTTGGGAATCAGGCGCTTCCGGTATAAAATGGGTTTGTCTGCCATAAAAGCCTCCTTATATGGTTATTCATAATTTTTAATCAGAGTTAGGGAATCCTGCTCCACAAATTCCTGTTCGCCGGAGCGGCGGTTGTAGTAGGTGCGCTTATAGGCGTCCGGGTCAGGCAGCAGCAGAAATTCGGAAGGGGTGCAGCCTGTAATCTCCTTGAATACCCGGTTGAAGGTCCGTACATTGTTAAATCCGCAGCTCAGGGCTATATCCGTGAATTTTTTTTCCGTATGACGAAGCTCGAAGGCGGCGTGCTCCACCCGCACCAGATTGAGATAGGTGACAAAATTGATTCCCATAAGATTTTTAAAGGTTTTGGAAAAATAACTGACACTGAAATTCATACTCCGTGCCGCAAAGTCCAGGGAAATATTATCGGCATAATGGGTCTCTATGTAGGATAATAGTCCCTGCAGCTGCGTGAGCATACGATTCCGGCGGCTCTCGGGAATCCGATCGGAATCCGTCCTGGGATGGCAGCGCTTCAGAAGAGCCCAGAAGGTCTGCAGGGAGGAGGCGATAACCTCCTGGTAGTAGGGCTTTCTCTCCTCCAGTTCTCGGGATACCGAGGAAATCAAGGTGTTCAGAGGAGCGGACAGTCCGTACTGCTCCAGATTCTCCTTTGTGACCAGAGGATTAATGAAATGAGGATTTTGAAAAATGGGGCTGATAATAGAGGTGTCAAAAATAATAAAATCCAGGGAATTGTCCATATTGTGAGAATCGCTGTAATGAATCGCACCGCTTTCACAGATGGCCAGATCTCCGGCGTGAGCCGTGAAGTTGACATCCGTAATACTGAGATGGCAGGTTCCGGAACGAACATAAATAAGCTCAATCTCCTTATGCCAGTGGGCGAGAAAGCTGATATTGTCATAGCTGGAATGCCAGACCATGAAATCGGAATTATAACTGCGTACCTCGTGAAAAGCCCTCATTTCCGTTTCCTGCCTCCTTTATAGTGTGATTTTGGAGGAAATTGCCGAAAAGATTTTCTATATATAGGGAAAGTATATCAATTAGTACAAAAAATGTCCAGATAAAAATTGAAATTTGCGTGCAATTTTCTGGGAGATGTTATATAATAAAGACATCCGGGGATTGGAAACGATGGATTTCCGAATTCTAAGAACTTTCAATAAAATTAAAGAAAACGGAGGGTATAACATTGGCAAAAAGCAGATTGATTGGTGATTATCCTGTTATCGGTATTCGCCCGACAATTGATGGGCGCAGAGGTGTTCTGGACGTAAGAGGCTCTCTCGAGGAGCAGACCATGAACATGGCAAAATCCGCAGCAAAGCTGTTCGAGGAGAATCTTTGCTACTCCAACGGCGAGCCGGTTAAGGTAGTGATTTCCGAGACCACGATCAGCCGTGCGGGTGAGTCCGCAAGATGTGCGGCACAGTTCAAAAAGGAAGGCGTGGATATTACCCTGACGGTAACTCCCTGCTGGTGCTATGGATCCGAGACAATGGATATCGATCCCATGACCATCAAGGGCGTATGGGGCTTCAACGGAACGGAGCGTCCCGGTGCCGTATATCTGGCTTCCGTACTGGCAACTCATGCACAGAAGGGGCTGCCGGCATTTGGCATTTACGGACATGACGTACAGGAAGCGGATGATACCAGTATTCCGGAGGACGTACGGGAGAAGCTGCTTCGGTTTGGCCGTGCGGCAGTTGCGGCCGCAACCATGAGAGGCAAGTCTTATCTGCAGATTGGCTCCATTTGTATGGGAATCGGCGGTTCTATTATTGATCCGGCATTTATAGAAGAGTACTTGGGCATGAGAGTGGAATCCGTGGATGAGGTGGAGATTATTCGCCGAATGACCGAGGGAATCTACGACGAGGAAGAGTTCCAGAAGGCTCTGAAGTGGACGAAAGAGAAATGCACAGAGGGTTTTGACACGAATCCGGATGAGATTCAGAAGACCAGAGAGCAGAAAGATGCCGACTGGGAGTTCGTAGTAAAGATGATGGTGATCATCAAGGATCTGATGAACGGAAATGAGAAGCTGGCTCCCAAGTTTGCGGAGGAAGCTATCGGACACAATGCGATTGCGGCAGGCTTCCAGGGACAGAGACAGTGGACGGACTTCTATCCCAACTGTGACTTCCCGGAGGCAATGCTCAATACCTCCTTTGACTGGAACGGAGCAAGAGAGCCGTATGTTCTGGCAACGGAGAATGATACCTTGAACGGTCTCAGCATGCTGTTTATGAAGCTTTTGACCAACCGCGCCCAGATATTTGCGGATGTTCGTACTTACTGGAGCGGCGATGCTGTTCGGAAAGCAACCGGTTATGATATTGAAGGAAAGGCAAAGGAAGCGGACGGATTCATTCATCTTATCAATTCCGGAGCTGCCTGCCTGGATGCCTGCGGACAGGCCAAGGATGAGAACGGCAATCCTTGCATGAAGGAGTGGTGGAATGTAACGGAAGAAGAGCAGGATGCAATTTTGAAGGCAACCACCTGGAATCCGGCAAACAGCGGCTATTTCCGCGGCGGCGGATATTCCTCCCGCTTTGTGACTGACGCGGAGATGCCGGCTACCATGATTCGTCTGAATCTCGTAAAGGGCCTGGGACCCGTTCTGCAGATTGCGGAGGGCTGGACCGTGAAGCTTCCCGAGGAAGTAACCGACAAGCTCTGGAAGAGAACCGACTACACATGGCCCTGCACCTGGTTTGCTCCCAGATGTACCGGAAAAGGCGCATTCAGGACTGCTTATGACGTAATGAATAACTGGGGTGCGAATCATGGCGCTATCAGCTACGGCCACATCGGCGCAGATTTGATTACCTTCTGTTCCATTCTGAGAATTCCGGTCTGCATGCACAATGTACCGGAGGAGAAGATCTTCCGTCCGGCAGCATGGAATGCATTCGGCATGGACAAAGAGGGACAGGATTACAGAGCCTGCAAGGCTTACGGTCCCCAGTACAAGACTATTCGGTAAGAATTAATAAAAAGATAAATCAACCAAATATGGGGCTGTCGCTTTAACGAATGAAAATTCGTGAAACGGCAGCTTCATTTTTGCTGTTTTTATATGTGATTTCAAGAAAAATCCCTTGATTGCCCTGTTATTCTATAAAAAGAGTATACTTTAATAAGCCATCTC
>CAJTIM010000021.1 GCA_910576325.1 Clostridia bacterium | reverse complement strand
GGCTACATAAATAATGACTTCATTCCCTATTATTTTATGCTCCAGATAATCCAGATTTGGATCAAGCTCCTTGATAAATTCATCCATGGTATCAACTCCCGCAAACGCTTTAAAATTTGTGCTTATTATACCATGTTTTACCATTTGATAAAAGCTTTATTTCAACTAACTTCGGAAAGATTCGAAAAAGCATTGACATCATATAAAAAAAGTAGAATAATGAGAAAAAACATAAAAGAGGAGTGATGTTATGTTAGACATCAAATTCATCAAAAACGAAAATCCGAAGCCCATTCCGGGACCGGAAGATCCCCTGGTATTCGGCACTATTTTCACAGATCATATGTTTGTTATGGATTATACGGAAGGAAAGGGCTGGCATGATCCGAGAATCGAGCCTTACGCGCCTGTCAGCCTGGACCCGTCCGCAATGGTATTTCACTACGGACAGGAGATGTTCGAGGGCCTGAAGGCATATAAGACCGAGGACGGCAGAATCCTTATGTTCCGCCCGGATAAGAACATTGAGCGTGCCAACAACTCCAACCGCCGTCTGATGATTCCGGAGATTCCGGCAGAGGATTTCCTTCAGGCAATGAAAGAGCTGGTGCGGACGGATCAGGCATGGATTCCCACCAAGGAGGGTACTTCGCTTTACATACGTCCCTTTGTGATTGCCACAGATCCCTTCCTGGGCGTGCGGCCTTCCCATACCTATAAGTTTATTATTATTCTTTCCCCGGTAGGGGCCTACTATCCCGAGGGGCTTGATCCGGTAAAGATTTGGATCGAGGACGAATATGTGCGCGCAGTCCGGGGCGGCATCGGTGAGGCCAAGACAGGCGGAAACTATGTGGCGTCTCTGGCAGCCCAGATGAAGGCTCATGAGGAAGGATATTCTCAGGTACTTTGGCTTGACGGCGTGGAGCGCAGGTACATCGAAGAGGTGGGAGCTATGAACATCTTCTTCAAGATCAGCGGAACCGTAGTTACCCCTCAGCTGAACGGCAGCATCCTTCCCGGCGTAACCAGAAGAACCTGCGTGGAGCTGTGCAGAGCCTGGGGACTTCCCGTGGAGGAGCGGAAGATTTCCGTGGAAGAGCTGGAAGAGGCGGCCAGAACAGGAACCCTGGAAGAGGTATGGGGTTCCGGAACAGCGGCCGTCATCTCGCCCGTAGGCCATCTGCGCTATGAGGATGAGGTGTTCCGGATTGGCAACGGCGGTATCGGAGAACTTAGCCAGAAGCTTTACGACACTGTGACAGGGATTCAGCTCGGCAAGATTGAGGATACCTTCGGCTGGACCGTAGAGGTAAAATAAGATTTGCTTGCTTACTGACAAAAGATGAAGGGCTGCCGTAGAGGGAAGATACTACTATACGGCAGCCCTTTCACTGCGGCGAAGCAGGCCGCAAAAGAATTGAAAAATAAATACACCATCCAAAAGACTAAAAATTCACACACAAACTCCTATTTTATGTTATACTGTATACCCAAAGGGTGCGCCGCAGTCATACAATTCGGTGCAGTACGCATCCGCAGAGTTACGAAAGGACAAGCAATCTCAGAAATAAACCGGGAGGAACCGTATGGCAAATAAAAGGAAACGGTGGAGGCTCCGTTCCTATCTGTTAAGTTATGATATGAATCTGATCGTAGCAGTCATATTCCTGATTGTATTCGGTCTAATCATGATATACAGCTCCAGCTACTACACGGCAAGCTTAAGCCAGGCATATAATTACGATCCCACATTCCTGTTGAAAAGCCAGGCCAAATACAGCGTCGCGGGTGTGGGAATCATGCTTTTCGTAGCCAACATCGACTACCACAAATGGCGCTATTTTGCCATGATAGGTCTGATAGGCTCCGCAATCCTGATCCTGCTCCTTTTAGTGCCGGGCCTGGGTGTTACCGTAAAAGGAGCGACCCGCTGGATTAAGGTGCCGGGCCTCGGTCAGTTCCAGGTAGCGGAGCCGGTAAAAGTAGGCATGATCGTATTTTCCGCAGCCTTGATCTGCAAATACGCCCACAGCCTGGACAGCTGGAAGATACTGTTCCGAGTCATGGCTCCCACAGCCGTGATCTCCCTGATGATACTGAAAATCAGCAACAATATGAGCACGGCCGTAATCGTCTTTGGCATCAGCTTTTTGATGGTATTCATGGTACATCCAAAGTACTACCCGTTTTTAATCATGGGACTGGCTGTGGCGGTAGTGGCAGCAGGCGTCATCTACTACACCTTACATATGCCGGAGACAGACTCCGACTCCCCCTTCCGAATCGCCCGAATCGTGGCCTGGCTGAAGCCCTATGAATACGAATCCGACACGGCCTACCAGTCCTTGCAGGGCATCTACGCCATCGGTTCCGGAGGACTGATGGGAAAGGGCCTGGGAAACAGCATACAGAAGCTTCGGATACCGGAGCCATACAACGATATGATATTCGCCATCATCTGCGAAGAACTGGGAATCTTCGGGGCAGGACTTGTAATACTCCTATTCATCTATCTCCTGTTCCGTCTGTACATCATAGCCCAGACAGCCGAGGACCTGTTCGGACGTCTGCTGGTAATAGGCGTCTTTTCCCATGTGGCTCTGCAGGCAGTACTGAACCTGATGGTCGTAACCAGGCTCTTCCCCACCACAGGCGTCACCCTGCCCTTCTTCAGCGCCGGCGGAACCGCAGCCGTATTCCTGCTGATAGAGCTGGGCATGGTACTAAACGTAGAAAAATGGGGCCGTTTCAAACGCGAACAAGAATACCGGGAACAAAAATTATAAAATTTTTACCCTTTAGCGCTATCGCGCAGCGACTAAAACGGTAAAGTCGCAAAGACGCACGAGAGGAAGTTTCATGAGTGCCCTTTCGAATGAAAGTTTCTCTCACTACAAGTGTGTCGAAGCGACTTTACCCTTTAGTGCCGTCGCGCAGCGACTATAATTAGGAGGCAAAGAATGAGAAACAATACAAGAACCATAAAAATCGGAGATCGTGTAATAGGCGGCGGCAATCCCATACTGATTCAGTCCATGACCAACACAAAAACCGAGAACATAAAAGAAACCGTCGAGCAGATAAACCGCCTGACAGCCGCCGGCTGCGAGATCATCCGCTGCACCGTGCCAACCATAGAAGCAGCAGAAGCTTTGACAGAAATAAAAAAGCAAATAACAATCCCCTTAGTAGCCGACATCCATTTCGACTACCGCATGGCAATCGCCGCCATCAAGCACGGAGCCGACAAGATCCGCATCAACCCCGGCAACATCGGCGGAAAAGATCGGGTAAAAGCCGTAGTAGACGCAGCAAAAGAGCGAAAGATCCCCATCCGCGTAGGCGTCAACAGCGGTTCCCTGGAAAAAGAGCTTCTGGAAAAATACGGCGGCGTCACCGCAGAGGGCCTCGTAGAAAGCGCCCTGGACAAAGTACATATGATAGAAGACCTTGGCTACGAAGAACTCGTCATCAGCATCAAGTCCTCCGACGTCCTCATGTGCGCCAAAGCCCACGAACTCATAGCAAAACAAACCAGCTACCCCCTCCACGTAGGGATCACCGAAGCCGGCACCCTCTATTCCGGCAACATCAAATCCGCCGTCGGCCTTGGAATCATCCTATATCAAGGCATCGGCGACACCATCCGCGTCTCCCTCACAGGCGACCCCCTGGAAGAAATCAAATCCGCCAAGCGCATCCTAAAAACCCTGGGACTGCGCAAGGGAGGAATCGAAGTCGTATCCTGCCCCACCTGCGGAAGAACCCAGATCGACCTCATAGCCCTTGCAAACCAGGTAGAAACCCTAGCAGAAGAATACCCCCTAAACGACATAAAACTGGCCGTCATGGGCTGCGTAGTAAACGGACCCGGCGAAGCCAAAGAAGCCGACCTGGGAATCGCCGGCGGAAAAGGCTGCGGCATCCTCTTTTGCAAAGGCAAAATCATAAAAAGCGGCATCCCCGAAAAAGACCTGCTAACCGCACTGCGCACCGAACTGGAAGCCCTAACAAAAGCCCCCATTTAAACACCAAACACCACAACAAACAGGGCTGCAATAAACAGGGCGACAATAAACAGGACCATAATAAACAGGACCACAATAAACAGAGCCACGACAAACAGCACCACAACAAACCCACAACAAACAGGGATTGCCGTAAAATAAGGCAGCAGGCTTTTCCGATATCCAGTGTCCGGCTGTTCACGCACAGTCTGTCTGATATGGACGAACATTACCCACAAAAAAGAACCGGAAGCAAAATCATAAATCAGGTAATGTCCGTACAGAGCAGACAGACTGTGCGTGAACCGTCCGAACACAGGATATGGAAATGACTGATGGCTTATTTTACGGCAATCCCGTCCACCCCCACATCAAAAAACGGAGACCCCATATGGAAAAGCTATTCACCGAAGTTTTCCCCCCCATACACGCAGACAAACCCCTCACCGACCTCCTAGACCAAGTCCACGTAGAACGCGTCACCTCCAACCGTGCAAAAACCCATATCAAAATCTACCTCAAAAGCAAAAACCTCATCCACAAAGAACAGCTATACAACTTAGAACAAACCCTAAAAAAACAACTTTTCGGAAAAACCCCCATAGAACTAAAAATCATAGAACACTTCCAGCTCTCCGGCCAATACACCCCTCAAAAAGTCCTGGAGCTATACCGCGACAGCATCCTCTTCGAGCTGAAAGCCTACAGCATCCTGGAATTTAACCTGTTCCGAAGAGCCAAGATCGCCTTCCCGGAAGAGAACCGCATGAAGCTGTCCCTGGAAAAAACCACACTGGGCCAGGAAGCGGCAGACGAGCTGGTCCGCGTGCTCCACAAAATCTTTACCGAACGCTGCGGCATGAAGCTGGAGATAGAAGCCGAACTGATAGACAAAAACCAGGAACAGGAAGAAAAACGCCAAAAAAGCCAGGAATTTATGGAAAAACAGGCAGCAGCACTGGCAGAGCGCATGTATCAGGCCGAGCAGGAGCAGGCAGCGGCACAAGGAGCCTCTCAGGAACAATCGGAAAAAGAAAGCACCCCGGCCTCCCCAAAAACAGCAGCCGCACCAAAAGCCCCCAAAGAAAAAAAGCCCCGCCCCTCCTTCGGCAAAGACGACTACCCCTACCGCCGCACCTTACGCGGGGGCGGCAGCGGCAAAAGCGCCCGTACATCCGACCCCGACGTACTCTACGGCCGCAGCTTCGAGGACGGCGAGATTACAGAGCTTTGTCAGATCATCGGAGAAATGGGCGAGGTCACCGTCCGGGGACAGGTATCCTCACTGGACGAGCGGGAGATTCGCGGCGAAAAAACCATAGTAACCATCACCGTCACAGACTACACAGACACCATCCGCGCCAAACTCTTTATCAAAAACGAAGATCTCCCGGACTTTCGGGAAAATGTAAAAAAAGGGGCCTTCGTTCGGATCAAGGGAATAACCGCCATAGACCGTTTTGACAATGAGCTGACGCTAAGCTCCCTGACTGGCATCAAAAAATCCGCAGACTTTCGAAAGCTTCGGACAGACAACCACGAACACAAACGAGTGGAGCTTCACTGCCATACGAAAATGAGCGATATGGACGGAGTTTCCGAGGTTAAGGATCTCATTAAGCAGGCCAAAGCCTGGGGCCACAAAGCCATAGCCGTCACAGACCACGGAGTAGTCCAGGCGTACCCGGATGCCAGCCACAGTCTGGACAAAGGAGATCCCTTCAAAGTCATTTACGGCCTGGAAGGATACCTGGTAGACGACCTGAAAGAAATCGTCACGGACCCCAGAGAACAGAGCCTGGATGACCTTTATGTAGTATTTGACATAGAGACCACCGGTTTCAGCGCCGAACACGATCAGATCATCGAAATCGGCGCAGTAAAGGTGGAGAAGGGCCAGATTACGGAGCGCTTCAGCGCCTTTGTCAACCCCCGCACGCCCATCCCCTTTGAGATCGAAAAGCTCACAGGCATTTCCGATGATATGGTCCTGAATGAGCCGGATATCGCAGAAGTGCTGCCCCGTTTCCTGAAATTCTGCGAAGGCGCAGTTATGGTGGCCCACAATGCCGATTTTGACATGAGCTTTATCCGAAAAAACAGCGAGCGCCAAAGCCTCCCCTGTGCCTTTACCGTAGTGGACACCGTGTCCCTGGCCCGCGTCCTCCTGCCCAATCTGAACCGCTTTAAGCTGGATACGGTGGCAAAGGCGCTGAATGTATCCCTGGAAAATCACCATCGGGCTGTGGACGACGCAGGCTGTACCGCAGAAATCTTCGTAAAATTTGTGCAAATGCTGAAAGATCGCGATATCCGTGATCTGACAGCAGTCAATCAGATGGGAAGCATGAGTGCGGACACGATCAAAAAGCTTCCTACCTACCATGTAATTATTCTGGCAAAAAATGAGATCGGCCGGGTAAATCTCTACCGCCTGGTTTCCTGGTCCCACCTGGACTATTACGCCAAGCGCCCCAGAATACCCAAGAGCGTGCTGCAAAAATACAGGGAAGGCTTGATCATCGGCTCCGCCTGTGAAGCCGGGGAGCTTTATCAGGCGCTAGTGCGCTCGGCTCCGGAGGAGGAAATAGCAAGACTGGTGAACTTCTACGATTACCTGGAAATTCAGCCCCTTGGAAATAATGAATTTATGCTGCGGGGAGAACGGCCAACCTTCGAGTCCGAGGAGGATCTTATCCGCCTCAACAAGCGGATTGTCAGCCTGGGAGAGCAGTTTGGGAAAATGGTAGTGGCAACCTGCGACGTGCATTTTCTAAATCCTGAGGACGAAGTATACCGGCGGATTATCATGGCCGGCAAAGGCTTTAAGGATGCGGACAATCAGGCGCCTCTATACCTTCGGACCACGGAAGAAATGCTCTCGGAGTTCGAATATCTGGGAAGCGACAAAGCCGAGGAGGTGGTTATCACAAATACCAACCGGATTGCCGACATGATAGAATACATTTCCCCGGTGCGGCCGGACAAGTGCCCTCCGGTGATTGAGAACTCCGATCAGACCCTTCGCGACATCTGCTATGAGAAGGCTCATTCCATCTATGGAAAGGATCTGCCGAAGATGGTAACCGACCGTCTGGAAAAAGAGCTTCATTCCATTATTTCCAACGGCTTTGCGGTTATGTACATCATTGCCCAGAAATTGGTGTGGAAGTCCAATGACGACGGCTACCTGGTAGGATCCCGGGGGTCCGTAGGCTCCTCCTTTGTGGCAACAATGGCCGGAATCACGGAGGTCAACCCTCTGCCGCCCCATTATTACTGTTCCGAGTGTCACTACAGTGATTTTGATTCCGATGAGGTTCGGAAATATGCGGGGGCCGCCGGCTGCGATATGCCTGATAAAAGCTGCCCCAAGTGCGGCGCACCTCTTAAGAAGGAGGGCTTTGACATTCCCTTTGAGACCTTCCTGGGATTTAAGGGAGATAAAGAGCCGGATATTGACCTGAACTTTTCCGGAGATTATCAGTCAAAGGCCCATAAATACACGGAAGTGATATTCGGCACCGGACAGACCTTCCGGGCCGGGACCATCGCTACCCTGGCTGATAAGACGGCCTTCGGCTATGTGAAAAATTATTTTGAAGAGCATGGGAGCCATAAGCGCAACTGTGAAATTGACCGGATAGTTCAGGGCTGTGTCGGGGTGCGGCGTTCTACGGGGCAGCATCCCGGCGGTATTGTGGTGCTGCCTCACGGAGAGGAGATTCATTCCTTTACGCCGGTGCAGCATCCGGCAAATGATATGACGACGGATATTATTACCACCCATTTTGACTATCACTCCATAGACCATAACCTTTTGAAGCTTGATATTCTGGGACATGATGATCCGACCATGATTCGTATGCTGGAGGATTTGACCGGGCTGGACGCAAGGACAATTCCGCTGGATGATCCGGGAGTGATGTCGCTGTTTAAGAGCACGGAAGCCCTGGGAATTACGCCGGAGGATATCGGGGGCTGTCCCCTGGGCTGTCTGGGGATTCCGGAGTTCGGCACGGACTTTGTTATACAGATGGTGGTGGACGCCAAGCCTCAGTCCTTTTCGGATCTGGTGCGGATTTCCGGCCTTTCTCACGGCACGGACGTGTGGCTTAATAATGCCCAGCGGTTTATCAAGGAGGGGAAGGCCACCATTTCCACGGCTATCTGCACCCGTGACGATATTATGCTGTATCTTATCAACACCGGAGTGGAGCCGAGCCTTTCCTTTACCATTATGGAAAGCGTGCGTAAGGGCAAGGGCTTAAAGCCGGAGTGGATCGAGGCTATGAAGGCGGAAGGTGTGGAGGATTGGTATATTGAATCCTGTACCCTGATTAAATACATGTTCCCCAAGGCTCATGCGGCGGCTTACGTTATGATGGCCTGGAGAATTGCTTACTGTAAAATTAATTATCCTCTGGCCTATTATGCGGCGTATTTCAGCATCCGTGCCTCGGCCTTCAGCTATGAGCTGATGTGCCAGGGCAAGGAACGGCTGGCTTATTATATGGCGGATTACAAGCGCAGGAGCGATCAGCTCTCAAAAAAAGAGCAGGATACCATGAAGGATATGCACATTGTCCAGGAGATGTACGCCAGGGGCTTTGAGTTCTGGCCTCTTGACATTTACCGGGCCAAGGCGGATAAGTTCCAGATTATTGACGGGAAGCTGATGCCTTCCTTAAGTACCATAGAAGGAATGGGAGACAAGGCGGCGGAGCAGCTGCAGGCAGCGGCCAAGGACGGGCCGTTCTTATCCAAGGACGATCTGCGGCAGCGGAGCAAGATTTCCAAGAGCCTGATTGATCTGATGGGAGATCTGGGTCTTCTGGGGGATCTGCCGGAATCAAATCAGTTGTCGCTGTTTGATTTTGTGTGAGGCAGTTTTGTCAGAAAGTCTTTACACCTTCACAGATGATTGGTATAATGAAATTACCATACAAACGGCGCTATAGAAAGCAGGTGATGTTATGCCGACAAACGCGGAAGTGATTGAGAGTTTGGCAAGAAAGCTGGAAAGAGTACGGATTTTAAATGATTTGAAGGAATGTCGGACATTAGAGGAATATCAAGAGCTGACAAAAAAATACGAAGCTTTATGTAATGACGATAAGGCATAGGAAATGAAATAAGCTTGTTTGCGGCAGAGATACAAAATTTTTCAATACGAAAGGTTTTGTATCTCTTTTTATTCCTGCGGGCAGTGAACCGGGCGGACATAGCTTAGATAGCCCGTTACAATTCACACCCACGCCAGTTTTTGCAAAGTTTTTATTTGATAAGGGTGCAAATTGTAACAGGGACTGCCCATTTAAAGTCGCCTTCGGCGAGGGGCAGTCCCTTCGGCCCCATAACTGTATCGGCTCCACGCCAATCAGCGGAGTGATTGGCGTGGGTGTGAATTGTAACTTTCAGAATTTCATTTTCAGGATTTACCAAGATTTTTTCTTGAATTATTTCTTGAATTATTTCCGCAAACATGGTATACTAAAGCCCGTATTGAGATTTGCGTACAAATGTCTTTGACACGCGTACACAGAGTAAGGCTCCGAACAGTATCCGAAGGGATATTGCGGAACTGAAACAGTAATATCCCTCACAGTGCGCGAATAAATCAGCAGACGCATACACTTGCGGCCGGAAATTGATTTCAAACAGAGGTATGACGGGAATATTACGGAACTTTTAATAGGAGGATGATGAGTTATGAAAAAGCGTGTATTAGCAATTGCACTGGTAACCGCTCTGGTTGGTTCCATGCTGGCAGGCTGCGGCAGTAAAGGCAGCGAGGGCGGAGCAGGAACCGATGCGCCCGCAGCGGCAGACGGTGCAAAGGTAGTAAAAATCGGCGTATATGAGCCGGCGTCCGGAGACAACGGCGCAGGCGGCAAGCAGGAGGTGCTTGGTATGCAGTACGCAAACCAGGAGACGCCTACCGTGGAAATTGGCGGAGAAGAGTACACCGTACAGTTGGAGATCGTAGACAACGAGTCCTCCAACGACAAGGGACCGTCCGCAGCTTCCGCACTGGTAAGCGCAGGCGTGTCTATCGCGCTTGGCTCCTACGGCTCCGGCGTGTCCATCGCGGCTTCCGACGTATTTAAAGAAGCAGGCATTCCGGCTATGGGCGTTACCTGTACCAATCCTCAGGTTACGGAGGGCAATACCCATTACTTCCGTATCTGTTTTCTGGACCCCTTCCAGGGCACCGTACTTGCCAACTTTGCAAATGAGAACTTCTCCGCAAAGAAGGCGTACATACTGACAAAGCTTGGCGACGACTACTCCACAGGACTTGGCTACTACTTCAAGGAAGCCTTCACAGGACTTGGCGGCGAGGTGGTTGAGGAAACCTTCCAGGAGGGCAACAGTGACTTTACGTCCTATGTAACCTCTGCCAAGAACGCAGGCGCAGACGTATTCTTTGCTCCCGTATCCACAGAGGCGGCAGCACTGATTATCGAGCAGGCGGCGGCCCAGGGAATGACCACTCCCATCATGGCAGGCGACACCTGGGATTCCAACGTTATCTTAAATGCGGCAAAGGGCAAGGATGTTGAGATCTATGTAACCACCTTCTATCAGGAGGGCGGCAACGAGACCTTCGACGCAGGCATCAAGGAGTGGATCAACAGCGATTCCACCGCAAAGGCAAACAACGGCGGCGACGATACGATTTCAGCCGTAACAGCGATGGGCTATGATGCTTACTATGTAGCCCTTGAAGCTTTGAAGGCGGCAGGCTCCACCGATCCGGCAGCCGTAAATGAAGCTCTCTGGGATGTGTCCTACACAGGCGTAACCGGAGCGATTGCATTTGATGATGTGAACGGCGATGCCCTTCGCGATACTGCTTATGTAAAATGTGCCAACACAGAGACCGGCGCATGGGACTTCGTAACGGAGCAGGGCGTAAACTAAGAGCGGCGCCGGTATATCGCTGCGCAGGCAGGCGGTTGCTGCTCGTTTCGTGACCGGCAACCGAACGGAAAACACTGTCAGCTTTTGATTCATGCAGGGATGTATTGAAGATAAGAATGGCGGAAGGCTCTTATGCTCTTCCGCCATATCCTTGTTGAAGCTTTACTTCCATCTTCCTAATTATTTCATGGAAATACAGGTTTTACAAAGTAAATAGAAAGGGACTGTCGCAGCAAAGATTATACATAAAAGATACAGCGTTAATTTCAAATCAGATTTTACTATATCTTGTATATATTTTTCTTGGTGCGGCGGCCCCGGCAAAAGAGTACTTTCGGAAATTTCCGGTATCCGGATTTGTGTTAGTGCTCCATCAATGACTTGGAGGCTTTTTATGGATTGGATGAGTAGAAACCTGCCCTATCTTATGGCAGGAATTTCAGTGGGCGGTCAGTATGCCCTGATTGCCATCGGCTATACGATGGTCTACGGTATTCTGCGTCTGATTAACTTTGCTCACGGCGATATTTTTATGGTGGCAGGTCTGATTATGGTTTATTCCACCACCGTCATGCCTATCTACATAGCAATTCCTTTGATGATTGTTGTAACGGTTATTCTGGGCTTTCTGGTGGAACGGGCGGCCTACAAGCCTCTTCGGAGCGCTCCCCGTATGTCTATTATGATTTCCGCCATCGGCGTTTCCTATCTGCTGCAGAATCTGGCTCTGTATGTGACGGGCGGACTGTCTCAGCAGTATCCGGCGATTCCCTGGATCAACGATACGGTGACTGTGTTTGGAGCCACCACAAAACGGGTTACGATTATTACTCCTATATTGACAATTGTTCTGGTTCTGCTGCTGGTGACGCTGATCAAACGCACCAAGATTGGTATGGCTATGCGCGCGGCCTCCAGAGATTTTGAGACCTCGCAGCTTATGGGAATTAAGATTAATTCCGTTATCAGCTTTACTTTTATCATAGGAACCTTTCTGGCGGCCATCGGAAGCCTTTTGTTCTTTACCAATTACACGGGCGTAACGCCTACTGCGGGAGCTATGCCGGGATTGAAGGCGTTTGTGGCGGCGGTGTTCGGGGGGATTGGTTCCATTCCCGGCGCTGTGATCGGGGCATTTATCATTGGTATCTGTGAAAATATCATCAAGGGTCTGGGCTGGACTACCTTTTCCGACGCCTTTACCTTTGCGCTGCTGATTGTGATTCTGATCGCCAAGCCTACGGGTCTGTTCGGCGAGAAGGTTACGGATAAAGTATAAGGAGGCGTTCAAAATGAGTACGAAGAAAAAAAACGCATGGAACGTGGGTCTTATAGCGGCGCTTTTGATACTGCTCTTTTTACTGGAGCAGACCCTGCCCTCCAGTTCAATGCTTTTTACCGTATTAAAAAAAGGCGCTATCTATGCGTTGGTAGCCGTATCTATGAATCTGCTGAACGGATTTACCGGACTGTTTTCTCTGGGGCAGGCGGGCTTTATGCTTCTGGGAGCCTACACTTATGCGATTCTGACCATTCCGGTAGAATCCAGAAACAGTGTGTATCAGTATTTTGACGGGGGCATTATTCAGTTTACCCTGCCGATTCCGGTGGCTTTGATTGCCGGAGGCATTGCAGCGGCCGTATTTGCCTATCTCATCGGACTTCCGGTGCTGCGCCTGAAAAGTGATTATCTGGCCATCGCAACCCTGGGCTTTGCGGAAATTATCCGGGCGGTGTTCCAGTGGGATAAGCTGGGGCCTGTTACCAACGGTTCCAATCTGCTGCGGAATTTCCCTTCCTTCCGGTCTGTGATCTTCCCCTTTGTGGTGGCAGGGATCTGTATTGCCCTTATTGTGATGCTGATCAATTCCACCTACGGCCGTGCATTTAAGGCTATTCGGGATGACGAGATTGCGGCGGAGGCTATGGGAATCAACCTTGCCCACCATAAGCGTCTGGCCTTTGTGATAAGCTCTTTCTTTGCGGGGATTTCCGGGGGGCTTTTGGCGATGTATCAGACGACCATCCAGGCATCTATGTTTAAGTCGGCTATGACCTATGAGATTCTTCTTATTGTGGTAATCGGCGGCATCGGCTCCGTGACGGGAAGCTGCATTAGCTCCTTCCTGTTTATCGCCTGCTCCGAATGGTGGCTGCGTTTCCTGGATAATGAGAATCTTTATATCGGAGGCTTTCATGTACCGCTTCTGCGTCCCGGTTTCCGGAAGGTGGTATTTGCCGTTGTGATTATGGCGGTGGTGCTGTTCTACCGGCAGGGCATTATGGGAACCAAGGAGTTCTCCGTGGAGGGAATCGCTGATTTCTTTAAGAGGAAATTCAGTGGGAAAAAGGAAAAGAAGGGAGGCGTCTCCCATGAGTAAGGAAAATGTATTAAAGGTGGAAAATGTCACAATGCAGTTCGGCGGCGTTATCGCGGTGGACAATATGAACCTTGAGGTGGATAAGGGAGAGATTGTATCCCTGATCGGTCCCAACGGTGCGGGAAAGACCACGGCCTTTAATGTGATTACCGGCGTATATGCGCCTACCAACGGCGCTGTTTATTATAAGGGAAATAAGATAATTCAGAATTATCCCCAGGGCAAGATGAAGAAGCTTTACCGGGGTGAGAATCCCATGACTTATACAGGGCAGCATGCGGTTGCTCCGACGCCGGATAAGATTACGCGTCTGGGGATTTCAAGGACCTTTCAGAATATCCGTCTTTTTAAGAGCCAGACAGTGTTTGAAAATATTCTGATTGCCAAGCATATGCTCCGCACCAGCAATATTTTCACGGCCACCTTCCGGCTGAACGGCAAGGAGGAGGCGCGGATGCGGAGGGAATCGGAAGAGCTGCTTCATCTGATGGAGCTTGACGATGTGCGGGATGAGCTGGCAACCTCCCTTCCCTACGGCAAGCAGCGCCACCTGGAGATTGCCCGTGCCCTGGCTACGAAGCCTGAGCTGCTTCTTTTAGACGAGCCGGCAGCAGGCATGAATCCCCAGGAGACCTTGGAGCTGACCCAGTTTATCGGGCGGATTCGGGATGAGTTCGGGCTGACGATTTTTATGATTGAGCATCATATGGATCTGGTTATGGAGATTTCTGATCGGATCTATGTACTGGATTTTGGAAAGCCCATTGCGGAGGGGACGCCGGAGGAGATTCGGAATAATCCGCGGGTAATTGAGGCTTATCTGGGAGGTGCGCAGAATGAGTAATATATTGGAAGTAAAGGATCTCCATGTATCCTATGGCGGAATTAAGGCGGTAAAGGATATCAGCTTTGAGGTGCCCAGGGGGGAGGTTGTAACCCTCATTGGCGCCAACGGAGCCGGGAAAAGCTCTACCTTACGTTCTATTGTGGGGCTGGTGAAGCCGGAGAGCGGCAGTATTCAGTTTGAGGGTGCGGAGCTTGCGGGGCTTCCTACGGATCAGATTGTGTCCAAGGGAATTACTCTGGTGCCGGAGGGGAGGAGGGTATTTCCGGATCTGACGGTTCTGGAGAATTTGAAGATTGGCGCTTATATGAGAAAGGATTCTCTGGAGGAGGATTTGAAATGGGTGCATGATCTGTTTCCGAGGCTTAAGGAACGTTCCTGGCAGCTTGCGGGAACCCTGTCCGGCGGGGAGCAGCAGATGCTGGCTATTGGCAGAGCTTTGATGTCTAAGCCGGAGCTGATTATGATGGATGAGCCTTCTCTGGGACTGGCGCCTATTATTGTACAGGGCGTGTTTGATATTATCCGGGAGATCAATAAGCAGGGCGTGACGATCCTTTTGGTGGAACAGAATGCGAATATGGCGCTGAAGGCCGCCAATAAGGGTTATGTAATGGAGACGGGCCGGATCACGCTCACCGGTACGGGCGCGGAGCTTTTGGAGAACGAGGAAGTGAAGGCGGCTTATCTGGGGAAAGCGAAAGATAAGTAGAGCAACAAGTTGTTTACAATTGGAAAAAAAACATGTATACTAAATAGCGTCGGCGGTTAGGGGCGGAAAGCCTGTGCCTGCCGGCGTTATCCATGCATATGAGATGGGATATTACGGAACTGGAACAGTAATATTCCTTACAATGCACAAATCGATTTACAGGCACATGCACTTGTGACTGGAAATTGATTTCAAGAAGGTGTATTGGAAGGAATATTACGGAACTGGAACAATAATATTGCTTACAATGCACAAATCGATTTACAGGCACATGCACTTGTGACTGGAAATTGATTTCAAGAAGGTGTATTGAAAGCAATATTATGGAACTGGAATGGAGGAATCGGGACTATGGTTAAAGCAGTTGTTGGAGCAAACTGGGGAGATGAAGGAAAGGGCAAGATTACCGATATGCTGGCTCAGGAGTCGGATATTATTGTCCGCTTTCAGGGAGGGGCAAATGCAGGCCACACCATTGTGAACAATTATGGAAAATTTGCCTTGCACACACTTCCCTCCGGCGTATTTTATGATCACACCACAAGCATCATCGGCAATGGCGTGGCGCTCAATATTCCGGTGCTGTTCCGGGAGATTCAGAGCATTGTGGAGCGCGGCGTTCCGGCTCCGAAGATTCTGGTGTCTGATCGGGCGCAGATGGTGATGTCCTATCATATTCTCTTTGATCAGTGCGAGGAGGAGCGTTTGGGCGGAAAATCCTTTGGCTCTACCAAGTCGGGGATTGCTCCTTTTTATTCGGATAAATTTGCAAAGATTGGCTTTCAGGTAAGCGAGCTGTTTGCCGCGGAGAGCTATCTTCGGGAGAAGATTGCCAATGTGTGTATTCAGAAGAACACCCTTCTTGAGCATCTGTATCACAAGCCGGCGCTTGATCAGGAAAAGCTTTATGAAGAGCTGATGGAATATAAGAGGATGGTGGAGCCTTATGTATGCGATACCTCCGCATTTCTCTTTAAGGCGATTCAGGAAGGGAAGACAATACTTCTGGAAGGGCAGCTTGGGTCTATGAAGGACCCGGATCACGGCATCTATCCGATGGTGACTTCTTCCTCCACATTGGCGGCTTACGGCGCTATCGGTGCGGGGATTCCGCCCTATGAGATTAAGGAGATTGTTACGGTGTGCAAGGCTTACTCCAGTGCGGTGGGCGCGGGGGCCTTTGTTAGTGAGATTTTCGGAGATGAGGCGGACGAGCTTCGCAGGAGAGGCGGCGACGGCGGCGAGTTCGGCGCTACCACGGGACGTCCCCGGAGAGTGGGATGGTTCGACTGTGTGGCTTCCCGTTATGGGTGCCGGATTCAGGGAACTACGGATGTGGCCTTTACGGTGCTGGATGTGCTGGGATATCTTGATGAGATTCCGGTCTGCGTGGGGTATGAGATTGACGGCGAGGTGACAAAGGATTTCCCGGTTCCGTATCTTCTTGAGAAGGCGAAGCCGGTGTTTGAGACGCTTCCGGGCTGGAAATGCGATATCCGGGGGATTAGGAAGTACGAGGAATTGCCGGAGAATTGCCGGAAGTATATTAAGTTTGTGGAGAAGCAGATTGAGTGCCCGATTACGATGGTCTCCAATGGACCGGGGCGGGATGATATTATTTATCGGAAATAGGTATTTGATTAGGGCTGCCGTTTTGCTTTGCGGCAGCTTCTTTGATTGTGGAGGCGGCTATGAAGATTAAAACAATTATATTTGATCTTGGAAGAGTATTGGTCGGTTATGGATGGGAGAAATATCTGGGTGGAATTGCTCCGGATCCTGCGGTATATCGGGTGGTGGAGCAGGCAACCTTTAAAAGCACCGCATGGGTAGAGCATGACAAGGGCCTATTGAGCGAAGAGGAGGAACTTCAGGACTTCATAGCCCTGGCTCCCGCGTATGAAAAAGAGATTCGTGCAGTCTACGAGAATCTGGGAGAGTGCTTTTGGAGCCTGGATTATACTATTCCTTGGATACGGGAATTAAAGGGAAAGGGATATCGGGTATATGCGCTGTCTAACTGGCCGAAGCATATTTATGATCAGAGAGGAGACAGGCTGGACTTTCTTAAGCTGATGGACGGGTATATTCTTTCCTTTCGGGAACATCTCATTAAGCCTGATGCCGGAGTGTACCTCAGGCTGATGGAACGGTACGGGATTTGCCCGGAGGAAGCGGTGTTTTTGGATGATACCAGGGAAAATGTTCTGGCAGCCGAGGGATTGGGAATACATGGAATTGTGTTTACTTCCCAGGAGCAGGCAAGGAAGGAACTTCTTGCCCTTGGGGTGGGATAAATGGTTTATATTTGCCTATTTTGATAGCTGTATTAATAAAAGGGAATGGTTTATACTTATGTTAAAAACGCAGGCGGGAAATTTATGCGACAGCATTTTTCCCGCCTGCTTATTTGATTAATTTTCTTTTGTAGGTATCTTGTACTCTCTGGCTACTTTTTCTACCTTTTCTTCCGGCACCATTAAAAGATGGGCAGTTTGGGTTATGTTGTGGGTAGAAGTCAGGGCATTTTTGATGAGAAGCTCAATGCCTTGCTCCAATCCTTCCTTCCGGCCTTCCTCAATCGCTTCTTTCCGGAGATATTCACGTTCCGCCTTCTCGTCATATTCTTCTAACAACATTCTACGCACCTCTGCCTGACTTCTCTGCAAAATGTCCGTCAGTATTCCATGTGCCAGACAGTGCTCAATCGCCTGTCTCAACGCCTTCTCCAATACCATCCCTCTTTGAAGGTTCCTGCGGATCTCTCCTATAAACTCCGCATACTCCTGCAGCCGCCGGCATTTCTCCATTAATTTACGGTTATGTCCGCTGTTAATGTTCAGGACAAGGGCACGACATTCCAGCGCAGGCTCATATCCCTCCCGCCCGGATTCAAATGCCTCCGATAACCGAAGCTCCATCCGCTCCGCCTCTTTCTCTAAGCCATTGTAAAATACAATGTAATTGGGAAACGGCAGAGGAATACGCGTATTCCCGGATAAACGATACCCTTTGCTGTTGATGTACCGCTCATACAGCTCCGCAAAATACAGCAGCCCGCGCAGAGGCATATTTGGATTCCACGTACTCTGATGTTCATAAAGATTCATGGAAGCACCCACCAGAAAGGAAAGATCATTTTTCATTTTCAGATAAATGACATTTTCCAGAGTGTTAATTTCCAGGTCTTCCGGATCTTGGTAATTCGTGCCGTTGACGGCGTTATAAAGAGACAGCAGATCCCTTTTATCATGGAAAGTCAAATCCCCCGCAGCAAGCTACGGGATATTTGACCCTCGCGGCAGTCGCCAAATGGACATGCCAGCATGTCCGCTTGGCTCGTTGCTCGCGGGAATAAACCGAAACAGTTCATCCTTGTACTTTCGGTTGGCCCGTTTTCGGAAACGGAATATTTTGCTTATTTTGATTTTCAATTTGTTCTCCTTTCATTATACGGTTTTCCTGTTTATCCTGCAAGACCGTAAAAGGCATTCATAGGCATCACACTCACTTTTTTGTTACTGTTCGCACTCCACGATTCCGCGGGGTGATTTCATGGGGGCTGTTATTAATTGATGTGAACAGGAAAAGCAGATATAACTTTATTGAATCCGGCATAAACAGAGTCATGATTCATATGGGAAATAAAAATCGGAAGCCATTAATTTGGAATAAGTGTCAATCATTTCTTGACATACCTAGATTACAGAGGTATTATAAATGCATAGAAAGTCTATGCATAGGAAACCAAGGTATAAGAGATCAAAGTATAGCAAGAAGAAGGGACAGGGCGGAAAATAGTATTTTCTAATGAAGTTCAAGCCTAAGTGGAAAGAAAGGACAGGTGATTCTTATGGATAAAAGGATGATGGCGATGAGCACGGCCATGCTTCTTCTGAAGCTTCTGGAGGAAGAGGATATGTATGGATATCAGATGATTCGAAAGCTGGAAGAACGGAGCAACCAGGTATTTTCTCTTAAGGAGGGAACGCTTTACCCAATTCTGCATTCCTTAGAGGAGCAGGAGGCGGTGGAGAGCTATGAGAGCCAGGCCGAGACAGGGCGGAAGCGGAAGTATTATCGTCTCACAAAAAAGGGAGGAAAGCTGCTTCGGCAAAAGCAGGAGGAGTGGGAAGTCTATGAGAATGCGATCCGCAGTGTAATGACAGGAGGTGTGTCCCTTGCGCTCTGAGCAGCAGGAACGGTTAAATCATTTTCTGGAGGATGTGGATGAACAGATCGCCTACAAGCCCATTCGTGCGGCAGTAAATGAAGAGCTGCGCGCTCACGTGGAGGATAAGGCGGAGACCTATATGGAATATGGCATCGAGGAGGACGAGGCATATGAGAAAGCCATCCGTGACATGGGCGACGCCTCGGTGATTGGGATTCAGATGAATGAGACCCATCATCTTCGAATCGCAAAGCCTCTATTGACAGCGATCCTCATACTTACGGCATTGGCAGCGGCAGGAAACCGGCAGCAGTACGGAGGATTTGGAGGAAGCGAAAATATATGTATACTGTGGGGCCTGCTGGTGCTTGTGCTCTCCATGTGGTACGGTTACCCGCTCTTGCTGAAACATGCGGGAAAGCTGACCGTATTGTTTACGGCTCTGGGTGGGTTCTATATGCTGATTCATTCGGAGGCAGGCCGCCGTCTTTTTGAAGACGTTATGATATCAAGTCCCGTAATGTTGTTTAATCCATGCCGGATATTCAGCCCTACGGTTATATTCCTTATTTTTCAAGCAGCGGTTCCGGTTATGGCAGTGCTGCTCTATCATGGAAGGCATCGGTGGCTTACGGCTTTATCTGCTACGGGGGCATTTCTGGTATTTTTGCTTTGGGTAAACAGCTCACAGTTTGTTTGGAAAACATATACCTACACTTCCGTCCTGGCTCTGCTTGTTTCCGGCCTTGGCATAATGCTTTATATGGTAGGAAAGGAATATGCGGATATTGACAAAAGAAAAGGATTCTTATCCGTAGGAATCTTCTTTCTGTCGGCGCTCCTTTTATGGGCGCTTCCTCAGAAGAAAATGATTTCAGAAAGTCTGGATCTGTTTTTTCATCCGCAGGAATATGCATACAATGCCTGGACGGACAGCTATAATGATTTGCTGGTCCAGGAGCTTTTAAAAAGATCGGAATGGGTAGGAGAACCGAAGCTCAGCGGGGAAGAGCTGATTGGCTACCGCACTTCGGAATGGTACTATAAGGATGGTCCCGGGGAATGGAGCGGAGGCTCTCAGACGCTTAAGGAATATGGGGAGTATAAGATGCAGTATCAGGAAGCGGACTTTTCAATACCTTTAGATGATGTGGTTCCGCAGAGCTATGGGAAAAATTATTGGATTTTCCGCTGGTTTATGAAATACGGGCGGATACCGGCCGGAATTTTGCTTTTGGCGGTTTTTTCCATGTATGGGCTTTTGTTTGCAACAACATTTCAAATCCGCAACCGTCTGGGAAGGCTGGCAGCCCTTGGGGGAAGCCTGGCTCTCAGTGTCCAGGGTCTGCTTTATGTCCTGGGGAATTTTGGACACCGATTCGGTATGTTCGGCAATCTACCCTTTGTGTCGGAGGGATTCGTCAGCATCACGGGCAGCGCCGTTCTTGCAGGGCTGGTGCTTTCCGCTTACCGGTTTGACACGGTAGTGACAGAAAAGGGATAGCAGATTATTTTTTCAGATACCGGTATACAAGAATGTAGGCATAGAGAAAGCAGGGAATCACAACGGTACATACAAGAGAGGCTTTGAGCCAGTCCTTGGAGGCCGTGGGGTCCGTGAAGGCGAGAACAAAAGTGATAAGATACATGCCTGCTAACAGCAGAGCGCCTGTGAGGGCAAGGATGCGTTTGAGTTTTTTTAACATGGGATGCCTCCTGTTATCTTGCGGGGGTCGCCTGACAGCGTGAAAGAGTAAATGGGATTCATGCCCCGGACAAAAGCTGCCAAGAGCAGATTCCGCTGTTGCTTCTAAGATAACATATCTTTAAAAAGAAGTATAGAAATTTTCAACTTTTTTGTATAAAGCCGGAATAACGGGTCATAATAGAATTAGACAAAAGAGAAACGAATTACTTATATCCTCCCCTTTAGTGAAATCCCCGCTGCGGTGACGCGGCGGGGATTTTTTTGCTCAAAAAGAAATATCCAAAGATATTTCAAAGCAAAGGAAGCAGGCAGGTGAAATTTGTACAAATCACATTAAAATATTATACCAAAAATAGATTATTTGATTTTATTTTAATTTATTATATGCTATAATGGTAAAGCCGACTTTGATGTAAAAGAACATATTTTCAGAAAAGAATGACAAAGATTAGTGAAATTGTAAAATGATTCGGCGATTTTCGTCGGTATACATAACATAGGACGTGAAAAGCTTCCGGGGGGAGGGGTAAAGCGTGGAGAGTGAAGAGGTTCTGAAGGTTCAGATGTTAGGCGGCTTCACGATGACCTATTGTGGAAAGCAGCTGCAATTGGGAAAAAATCAGACGACAAAGGTAATGCAGCTTTTGCAGCTTCTTTTGAATGCCGGGCCTCAGGGGATATCCAGGCTGGGGCTTATGGAGCGGCTATTTGACGGAGATATGGAGGGAGACCGGGCAAATAATCTGCGCGTGAATATATTTCATTTAAGGAAAATGCTGCAAAAAACAGAGCTGCCAAAGGAGATGTACATCCGCACGGAGAACGGACGTTACTATTTTGACAGCTCTTTTCCCGTTGAGGTGGATGCCAGGCGCTTTGAAGAGCATATCCGTCAGGCGGAACAACAAAAAGGTGAGGCAAGACTTGAGCTTTTGAAAAAAGCGTGCTATGATTATACGGGAACATTTCTGCCGGCGCTGACCGTGGACGCATGGGTGGTGGTAGAAGCAGTTCATTTGCAGAATCTGTATTTTTCAGCCCTGGAGGAAGTGTGCGGGCAGATGAAGGAGCGCGGGGAATATACGGAGCTTTTGGAGCTTGCCAGTCGGGCGGCCTCTCTGTATCCCTTTGACGAGTGGCAGACCTGGCAGATGGAGTGCCTGATGAATCTGGGACGGCCTATGGAAGCAATTGCGCTGTATGAAAAAACTACGGAGCTGTACTATAATGAGCTGAATATGCCGCCTTCAGAGCGCATGCTGGAGTACTTCCGGCGTATGAGCAGTCAGGTGCGGCTTAATACGGCGGATTTTAATCGAATTCAGGAGACCCTCCGAGAAGACGGCGGGGAAAAAGGGGCTTATTTTTGTTCCTATCCCAGCTTTGTGGACACCTATCGTATGATGGTACGCCTTATGGAGCGTTCCGGGCAGTCAGTCTATCTTCTTTTGTGTACCCTCTATGACGAGCGCCAGGGGAAGGGAATTCAGCAAAGGAAGGAGCTTTCTCAAAAGCTGTCGTCCTCCATAAAGGAGGCTTTGCGCAGAGGGGATGTCTATACCTGCTATAACCTAAGCCAATATCTGGTAATCCTTACCGGAATCCGCAAAGAGGAATGTTCCATTGCCACCAATCGTATAGATGCCTGCTTTCGGAAAAAGGAAGGAAGCAGACGGGTACATATCAGCTACCGCATGGCATCAATTATTCAAATGACAGATACAGAATCCGGTGTGTTTTAGCCGGAGAGATGGAAAAGTATTGGAAAACGGATGGGAGGAGAAGAATGGACTTGAGGACCTGGCTGGCGTTTCTGGCGTTAAGCCTGTGTTGTCTGACAGGCTGCCGGAAGACTGCTTCCGAAGTACCCGTACCGGGGGAGACGCTTCAGAATATGCAGGAAGTGGAAGCCAAAAGTCCTGTGTCTGAGGCACAGGGGAGTTTTCAGGTTGTTGAACCGGGTTCGCTTTACACAGGGACCATAGAAATAGCGGTTCCGGAGGCATCCGGAACAGTTGTGTACGAAGGGAATGGCGTCACAATCGATGCAAGCCATACGGAGGACGGGTATATTATGGTAAAAGGGATGTCCTCCGATACCCGTTTAAAGACCCAGGTAAGCTTAAACGAAGAAATTTATACTTATGATTTAAACCAGGAGGAGGAATATGAAGTATATCCTCTTCAGATGGGAAACGGAATCTACAAGGTTCAGGTATTCCAGCAGGTGGAGGGAACCTCATACACGCCTGTTTATTATGCGGATATAGAAGTGGAGATGCCGGATACGGATAGGGTGTTTTTGTATCCGAGTCAGTATATCTGGTATACCAACGATAAAAATGCCGTCAGGCTGTCCTATGATTTATGCATGAATCTAACCTCAGATCAGGAAAAGGTGGAGCGTATCTACGATTATGTGGTGAACCTGCTCACCTATGACTACGAGAAAGCGGCCACGGTGCAGAAGGGCTATCTTCCGGATGTGGATGCCACGCTGGAGGAGCGCAAGGGTATTTGTTTTGACTATTCCGCGCTTGTGGCAGCTATGCTCCGGGCGCAGGATATTCCGGTGCGGCTGGTGATTGGATACGTACAGCCGGAGAATCTGTACCATGCCTGGAATCAGGCTTATGTGGACGGGGAATGGATTTGGATGGATGCCACCTTTGGTCCGTCCTCGGGCCATACGGAAAAGGATTACACACAGGAACGGGAATACTAGAGGGGAGTGAATGGTAAGGATGGAACAACAGAAGAAGGTAAAAAGTCTGCCGGCAGCGGAGGTCTCTCTGTTTTGTCAGCAGGCGGCTATGATGCTCAAGGCAGGAATTCCCCTGTATGACGGGATGGAGCTGTTATACCGGAATTACAGGGAGACCTCGTATGGTTCGGCCTTTGAGAAAATCTACGAAGGCGTGCAGGAGGGAGGAACCCTATATGAGGGCGTAAAGAATGCCGGTTTTTTCCCTGCCTATATGGTTTATATGGTCCGGATTGGAGAGTCGGCGGGAGAACTGGATAATGTGCTGGAATCTCTGAGCGGCTATTATGAGAGAGAGGACCGGCTCCAGGCGTCCATACGCAGCGCAGTAGCCTATCCGCTGCTACTGGTGGTGCTGATGACCGCAGTGATCGGCGTGCTGGTTGTCAGGGTGCTTCCTGTCTTTACCGAAGTCTTTTTAAGTTTGGGAACGGGCCTTGGAGGAACAGAGGCGGCCGTTTTGTCCGGCGGTGCGGTAATGGGAAGGATTGTGCTGATTGCGGCGGCGGTTTTTCTTGCACTTGTGCTGGCTTTATACCTTATGTGGCATATGGGGGGAAGAAATCTGCTTGTGAAGGCAAGCCGCATGCTTCCGCCTGTGCGGAGACTTTTGGATAAGCAGGCGGCCGGGAGATTTGCGGAGGTAAGCGCTATGGTCCTGGAAAGCGGCTACAGTCTGGAACAGGCTCTGGAGCTGATTCCGGATTTGATTTCCGACGAGCGCAACAGGAAGCGGGTAAAAAGATGCGGCGAGCTGATGGAGAAGGATCGGGATTTTCCCGAAGCCGTGGAAAAGACAGGCTTATTTGAACCGCTTCATCGGCGGATGATACGGGTAGGATCGGAGGCCGGACAGATGGATCAGGTTATGAAGCGGCTTTCCCGGATATATGAGACAGAGGTGGATGAAGGCATACATAAAATGGTATCCTGGGTGGAGCCGGCGCTGGTAAGTGTTTTAACCGTGATAATCGGCGGGATTCTACTGTCGGTTATGTTGCCGCTGGCGGGGATTATGATGTCCATTGGTTAGGAAGTACTCTTAGAGTAAAAGGAGCGGCCTATGCATTTGTATCGAAGAAAACGAAAGCGTTTTAGTTCCTGGCTGCTGGTTCCGGCGCTGCTTCTTGTGGGCGTTGCTGTGTTGGCGGCAGGCAGTAAGCGGATGGAGGAGACGACCCGGCGCGAACAGCAGGAGCTGCTGGAGGAGGCTGTGAATCAGGCGGTTGTGAACTGCTATGCCATGGAGGGGCGATATCCGGAAAGTATCCGTTATCTGATTGAAAATTACGGGATTCAGGTTGACTTTGACCGGTATGCCGTCAGCTATGAGATATTTGCGGATAATGTAAAGCCCCGGGTGAAGATTATAGCCCTGGGCGAAGATGGAGATAAATCATGAAGGAACGGACAAACAGGGTAAACGGGCTTCTGATGCTTATTGTGTATGGAATTTTTGCTCTCTTTTCTCTGCTGCTGGTAGTAGTGGGAGCAAGGGTATACCGGAATGTCGTGTCTACGGGCCGGGAGAATACACAGACCCGGGCGGCTTTTTCCTATGTGGCCAATAAGATTCGCATGAGTACCCGGTTTTCAGGAACCCTTCGCCTGGAGGAAGAGGATGGGATGGAAGTGCTTGTTTTGGAGACGCTGACAGAGGGCTATGAAACACGTATCTTCTATCATGACGGAGCTTTAAGAGAGCTTTATCAGTCAGCTGATATGGAACTGATTCCGGAAATGGGGGAAAAGATCGTAGAGGTCCGGGATTTCCGGATTGAAGTTACAAGGGAAGGTAATCTGATCCTGCACTCCGTGGATTCGGAAGGGAAGGAGCGCAGCCTCCATTTATATATAGAAGGGAAAACACTATGAATCAAAGGGGAAATAGAAATCCGGCGCTCGTAGAGTTGATTTTGGTGCTTCTCTTTTTTGCTCTGTCGTCCGTGATACTGGTGCAGGTTTTTGTAAAGGCGCATTTCACAAGCGAGGAGAGCAGAGCACAGACTCTGGGCTTATTAAAGGCTCAGGATGTGATCGAGAGGTGGAAGGAAAATCCCGGGGAGCCGGAAGCGGTTTTCACCCCGGAGGACGGCTGGAAGGAGACGGCCGGAGAATCGGGAGATGCACGAACCTTTCTGATGAGCTGTACCGGAGAGCTGGAGCCTGCGGGGGACGGACAGGAAGCCTATGAAATGCGTTCGGAGCTTTGGACGGAGGAAACGGAGGCAGGCAGTCTGTACCATATCCGGGTGCAGGTCATCGGACTGCGGGATCAGAAGATACAGGTGGAGCTTGCAACATCCCGGTATCAGGCGGAAAAGTAGAAGGAAGAGGGGAAAATTTGGCATATGGGTAAGGGAAACAAGGGCGCAGGTGTCGGAATGGCTTCCGTTCTGCTGATTGTTATGGTACTGGCCTTTACCACCTTCGGCGTTTTATCTTTGGTGTCGGCGGTGACGGACGCAGGGATGAGCAAGAAAGCGGCGGATACGGCGGCGGCCTATTACAAAGCCGAGGGAGAGCTCCAGAAACAGCTGGCCGTGCTGGACGGGGATCTTCTGGCCGGGCGGGCGGAGATTCCGGAACAGGGATTGTGGGAGCTTAAGACGGATGTGCAGGAGGTACAGCAGCTTCTTTTGATAGTGGAGCACAGAGAGGAGGACGGGAGTAATAAGCGCTTCCGTGTTCTCTGGCAGCGGCTTGTGAATACGATGGATTGGAATCCGGATCCGGGAATTGATATATGGGATGGAGGAATGTGAGATGGCAGTACAGATACAGGAAATATTGAAAACAGGATTGGATATGGGGGGATCGGACATCTTTCTGATTCCGGGCTCTCCCGTAAGCTTAAAGAGAGGGGGAGAGATTTTTCCCATTACCTCCGAGCGGGTGATGCCCGATGCCTCCCGGGAGCTGTTAGAGCAGATTTACCAGTTAGGCGGCAGAAGTATGGAGGAGCTTTTAAAGAAGGGAGATGACGATTTTTCTTTCTCAGTCAAGGGAGCGGGACGTTTCCGCTGCAATGCTTATAAACAGAGAAGCTCACTGGCAGCGGTCCTCAGAATTGTGACCTTTGGCCTTCCGGACAGCAAGGAGATGAATATTCCGGATGCGATCATGGATCTGTACCGGCAGCAGAATGGTATGATTCTGGTTACCGGTCCGGCTGGAAGCGGCAAAACGACCACGCTGGCCTGCCTGATTGACCGCATCAACCAGGAGCGAAGCGGCCATATCATTACCATTGAGGATCCCATTGAGTATATCCATTCTCATGGGAAGTGTCTGGTAAGCCAGAGGGAGATCGAGCTGGATACGGAAAGCTATGCAAGCGCCTTAAGAGCGGCGCTCAGGCAGACGCCGGATGTGATTCTTTTGGGAGAAATGCGCGATTTTGAGACCATTCAGACGGCTATGACAGCCGCTGAGACGGGAGAACTGCTGTTATCCACGCTGCATACGGTGGGGGCGGCCAAGACCATAGATCGAATTGTAGATGTATTTCCGGCAGGGCAGCAGGCGCAGGTTCGGGTACAGCTTTCCATGGTACTGCGCGCCGTAGTATCCCAGAGGCTTCTGCCGATGATTGGCGGAGGACTGGCGCCGGTATTTGAGATTATGATTGTGAATCCGGCCATTCAAAATATGATTCGGGAGGGTAAGGTCCATCAAATGGACAATGTTATTTACTCCGGCGGCGAAGCCGGGATGAGGACCATGGACAGCGACATCCTGAAGCTTTACCAGGAACAGAAAATTACAAAAGAAACGGCGCTGACCTATGCGGTCAACCGGGAGATGATGGAAAGGAAGCTCAGATGAGCTTCCTTTTTTGATCAAAAAAGAAGTTTTTTTAATGGGGCTCTTAACGGGGTAGGAGGTAGAATAAAAATAACCAGAGGTGTGTGCGTATGAATAAGACATATGTAAGCTTGGCGGCAGGAAGTGTCATTCGGGTCTGCTGTGACCGATTTGAAGGCAGTGACTGCAGCGGCAGATTTTATACAAGATATGCAGAGGAGCCGGTAGACTTCCGAAATGCGGGTGAGCTTTTAAACCGTATGGATCAGTTTTATGACTGGCTCGGTTATCCCCAACCGTCCATAGAAAGCCGCAGGTTTCAGCGGCAGTTTTCGGAGAAGCATCCTCAGGGGGAGCCGGCTTTGGAAAAAAGGAAAATAATGGCCCGGGAAGGAGAAAAGGCAGCCGTGGTAAAAGAAGACGATATGAACAGACATCAAGGCGAGAAAGCCACCTTCGTAGTGCGGATCCAGTATCGTCAGAATGCGAGCTGGCAGGGACAGGTGACCTGGGCGGAAAAGAATCAGACAGTACCTTTCCGCAGCGCCCTTGAGCTTTTAAAGCTGATTGACAGTACGGAAGCGTCGCCGGAGGAGAGCTGGAATCAGAATGAGGAGCGGATATGACAGGGAAAGACTTAAAGAAACTGGGGCGTTCCCAGCTTTTGGAGCTTATGGTGGCTCAGGGCAGGGAGCTGGAGGAAGTCAGGGAGCGTCTGGCCGAGGCGGAGGCCCGTCTCGAGGAACGGAAGCTTGTCGTGAATGAGGCCGGCTCCATAGCGGAAGCGGCTTTGGCATTAAACGGAGTTTTTGAGGCGGCGGAGGCAGCCTCAGCCCAGTATATGGAAAACATCAGAGAACTGAGTGAGCGTCAGCAAAGGCAGTATGCTCAGTGGGAGGAAGAGAACAAGAAGAAGGCGGATGAGATTCTGGAAAAGGCCAGAAGAGGCGCGGAGGTAATACTGAACAGCGCTCAGGAGGAACGCCGGAGGCTGGAGGAGGAAGCGCGTGAACAGTGCCGGATACTGGAAGAGGAGACGCGCAGACGCTGCGAGCGGATGCTGAATTCTCCCCAACAGAAAGCGGACGACGGCGGCGAGGAAAGTTATGAAGAATAAGAAGACAATAACAACGGTGCCGGAGCTCTCCGAGCTGGAGGAAGAGCTGAAAAGAGTAAAGTATCAAAACCGGTATAAACGTGTGCTGACAAGTACAGCCGGCACGCTGGCGGTGATAGCGGCCGTAGCCGTTCTGATAGCCACTTTGCTGATGCCGGTGCTTCAGATAAACGGAGCAAGTATGAACCCGGCATTGTATGACGGCGATGTGGTCGCCACCGTGAAGGCTGCGGACGTAAAGCAGGGAGATGTAGTGGCATTTTACTATAATAATAAGATTCTTGTTAAACGTGTCATAGCCATGCCGGGTGAATGGGTGGATATAGATAAAGAAGGAAATGTATATGTGAACGATATACTGCTGGATGAACCTTATCTGGCGGAACGGGATGTAGGCGAATGTGATATTAAGCTGCCCTACCAGGTTCCGGATAACCGTATCTTCGTTATGGGCGATCACAGAAGCGTTTCCGTGGACAGTCGGAGCACGGCCGTGGGCTGTGTGTCCGAGGAGCAGCTGATAGGAAAGCTTGTGTTTCGTGTCTGGCCCTTAAAGGCTTTTGGCACAGTTAGATAACAGTGAGTTGCAATAAAAAAAGGAGGCATTTCTTATGGAGTCTTCGATGTGGAAGAAAGCAGGAAAATTTCTGCGTGAACAGGGAAAAAACAAGCGTTGGAGAAAGGTCCTGGCCGTGTTGGGCGCAGGCGTTGTGGTTGTAACGGGGTATGCGATGCTCAGACCGGCTTTGACCATGGAAGGGCAGGCTTCGTGCGGATTGGAAGAACATACGCATACTGATGCATGCTACGGTCAGGCTTTGATCTGCGGCAAAGTAGGAGCAGGGGATGACACGAAAGAACCGATCACCACAGAGCTTCACTGTACCTTTGCGGAGGAACTGCATGAGCATACGGACGGGTGTTATGGTGGAGACGGAGAGATCGTCTGCGGTTATGTGGATTTTGCGGTTCATGCCCATACGGATGCCTGCTATGAGAACGGAGAACTGATCTGTCCCCTTTCCGAGGCAGAGGAGCATGAGCATACGGAGAACTGCTACCGGATCAATGACAGCGGTTATGTCTGCGGCCAGGAGGAGTCGGAGAGTCATGCCCATACGGATGCCTGCTATACGGAGCACAGTGAGATGACCTGCGGTCAGGAAGAGAGCGAAGGCCATACTCATGGGGATGAGTGCTATACCGAAGAGCAGAAACTGATTTGCGGAACTGAGGAAGGGGAGGAGCATACGCATGACGACTCCTGCTATGAGACCGTAAAGGAGCAGACCTGCGGCCAGGAAGAGGGTGGCGGACATCAGCATGACGATTCCTGCTATACTACAGAACGGGAACTGACCTGCGGCCAGGAGGAGAAGCTCGACTCTCATACCCACACGGAGGCTTGCCGCGGCGTGGTAAAAGAGCTTGTCTGCGGAGAAGAGGAAGTGATTCTTCATGAACACGGTGACGGCTGCTATGAGGAGAATCCGGACGGAGAACGCAGACTGGTCTGCGATTTGCCGGAGATTGGGGAGCATACCCACGGAGAAGAGTGCTTTCAGGAACATGAGCATACGGAAGACTGTTATGAGGAAGGTATGATCTGCGGTCTGGAAGAGCATATACATACAGATGAATGTAATATAGGAATCACTTACTGCGGATTGCAGTCACATATCCATGATGATAAGTGTTACGAGGAAAATGAGGCCGGAGAGCGCGTTTTGGCTTGCGGCTTGGAAGAGCATACCCATATCTTTGAATGTTATATCAGTCCGGAGGTATCCGAGGAAGACAGAGAAAGAATTCTTATGGTAGCCCGGATGATCGAGGAGCTGCCCACTTATGAGGAGCTGGGAGCCCAGCTTGAAGCTTATGATGCGGCAGGGGATGAGGAAGGCTACGAAGCGTATTATGTGGAGACAGCTTTTGAAGCGGGAACCGTATACAATTATTACGAAGAATTGGATGAACTACAGCAGTATGTGGCAAATGCGCAGAAGCTTATAGAGCTGAGCTGGCTCTGGGAAAGTTCAGAGATGTCTTTAGTGAGTGATACAAAAGAATGGACAATATATGCAGTTAATTGCATGGGGGGTGTGGACACCGGCTGTTATTTGGTACATGGCGATAACAAAAAGGTGAAGGATGTGTGTACGACATATCCGTCCGTAACCTTTGCATACTGTGTTGGTTTTGTAGTGGAACCGGAAGAATCGGAAGACGAAGAAACCGGTAAATATGTTATTAGTGAAATATACCCGGCTGGCAGTGGACAATCAAAGAATGAAAAAGAAATACCTAAAGACGGCTGTATTTTGTTTATAAATAGCAATCCGAATACAGAACCCTTTATAGAAGATATCGAAAAAGGGGATTACGTAGAATTTAATTTAAAAGTACCGTCCTTTAAGGATCTTATTTTGGATTCCAGCCCATCCGGTTTTGGTACGGTTGCCATCGGCTCTGAGATGATAGGACCTAAGGAACCCAGAAATAACGATGTACCGATTGCAAAAGATGTGGCAAGCACAGCGGAACTGATTGAGATCAATCTGTATGATTATGGTACTAATATCAACGATCTTTACAGAAGCGATAAGAAGTATCCGGGCTTCCAGCAGGATGGAGGTACATTAAACGAGATTAATTTGGACAATTACCCATGGGGAACTTCCTATAATTTTGGAAATAACATTACAAGTGATCTGAAGGTGCCCGAACGAAGCCTGGTAAATAAGGGAGGCAGTATCAATGCAATGCATCCGGACGGCGCTGATAAGCCCTTAAGCGGATTAAATGGAACCACAAATCCAATGTCTCCGAACCTGAGTGAAAATGGTTATCCGCAGCTATCCGACGGAACCAGCCTTGATTATTTGTTTAGCAACAGCAGCTATGCAACACGGAAAAACGGAGACGGGCTTGACGGCTTGTTCCGGCACAATGAAGAAACGGGAGCGTATACCTTTAACAGCCGTGAAAATCATGCGGAGTTTGACGGCAACAACCGGTTCATAGTATATGACGCTCTGATTTCTTCAAATTACATGATGTACCCCTTTGGCAATTTCCTTCCGTTTAACAGTATTCGGACTCAAACGTTGAATGCAAGTGAAATTGACAGGGATTATTTCCTGACTATAGCCGCAACGGCCAAGGTAAAGGCAGAGGAAAATGCGCTTGGATTAGGCGACGATTACTTGATACTCAGCCAAAAACTGGAAGAATTTGTTGCTGCCATGGATAAAAAGTTTGATGGAAAAACATGGGGCGGTACAGATGCGATAAATGCATATTTTAAAGCGGTTGGCATACCGAAAATCGATTGGACGTCTGAAGAATTAGAAAAAATATATTCTATCGACTATGATGAGGCAACAAACTTCTTCTTTGGCATGACCATGGAGATGAATTTCAGGCAGCCTGCTAACGGCCTTACAGGTACAACAGGTGATATACCCATGGAATTCTACTTTACCGGTGACGACGATGTGTGGGTATATGTAGACGGAATGATGTTTATGAATCTGTCGGGCATCCACCGTCATGTAGGAGGTACACTTGATTTTGTAAACGGAAAGATTCACTACTATGATTTGGTTAAGGATAACGGAGATGTAAGCACAACGGCCAATGTTACGGAATCTTTTGAAGATGCTATTAGAAGAGCGCTTGAGGCTCAGGGAAAGACAGGAGAGCAGATTAAGGCGACTCTGGATCGGATGCTGAAAACAGATGCAAGTGGAAACTATACTACATTTAAGGACAATTCGGCTCACAACTTCAAATTCTACTATATGGAGCGCGGGGCCGGTTCGGGCGTATGCCGAATGAACTTCAACTTCCCGCTTCTGAAGAAGAATACACTGGCAGTTGGGAAAGAGCTGAGTGTGGACAACGAAGAAGTAGAGGAACTGCTGGGTAATCCGGATTTCATGTTCCAGGTTCTGGAAGCGGACGGAGATGGTAAGAAACCGGCGCCGGAAGCTGAGAAGCTGTTTGTGAAAGAAGGCACATCTTATAATGTAATGAAGCTTCAGTGCAGCGAAGATACGTCAGAAGGCCATTTGCATGAAGACGGATGTTACTCAAAACAAAGGGACGCTAAGGCCGGCCCGGGCGGTATCATCACTTTAAAGGCCGGAGAGTATGCGGTATTCCCGGATATTTCCGTAGTAAATAACGGATATTACATCCGAGAGCTGTTTGACAGTGCACTAATCGAGCAATATGGAACAATCACTGCTTCAGGCCAGTCAACTACAAAGCGCGGTGAAGTGATAGTAGGTGAAAAGTCATTTATAGGAATGGAGACAGATGTCTATTATGCACTGGATGGGAATACTTTCTTTACCTTTGACAATAAGGTAACGACCGAAAAGCTGGGCAAACTGAAAATTACCAAGGAGCTGGATAATAACGGAATCGAAGATGCTGCGGACAGTGAATTCAGCTTTGAGGTGACACTGGACGGTGAACTGCTGAAAGCCGGCACGCCATATCAGGTAACTGTTCCGGCAACGGAAGATTCGGAAGCTTCGACAGTCGAAAGAGCTGTTGAAGAAGCGGGTGTGATCAAACTAAAAGCCGGTGAAACAGCACTGCTCGAGAATATTCTGGCCGGAACAAAATACACGGTTCAGGAAACATCGGAATCAGCAGACGGCTATACGGTTGAGTATGAAAGCCCCAAAGATCTGTCCCAGATTCTTGATTCTGAAAAGGGGCAGTATGTAAGCGGCATAATCAGTATTTACGATGAGGATGAAACGAAGATATCCATAACAGTGACCAACTCCACACAGGGTATATCCTTGCCGATTCCGATTCGAAAGCTGTTAAGTAATCCGAACGGAGAAAGCCATACTTACGGCTTCCGCCTGGAACAGGTAGGCAATGCGGACGGAGAGGCGCTGCCCGAAGGAGAGGCAGGTACAAATCAAAGCATTTCCATTACTTTGAAGGGAGATACTCCGGCTGAAAGCGCACAGGAAACGGCAGAATTCAAGCTCTCTTACTTGGCGCGGAATTTGAAAGAGGGAGAACAGACCTTCTATTACAGAATTACGGAAATCACCGCCTCCGAGGAAATGGAAGAGCTTCTGCAGAAGGCATTGTCCGGGGAGACAGCGGAAGAAACCTCCCGTTCGGCAGCGACACAGTATGACGAGAGTGCATACGTTGTGGAGGTTTTGGTAACACGTAGCGGAGCGGAGGTTAAGGCTGAGATTGGCCGGGTTTATAAGGATGGAAAACTGGTTACGGCAGCAGATAAAGCACCGGTATTCCAAAATACCCTGCTCCATGACCTTGCAATTCGCAAGCTGGCATCCGGCGGTAACAGTAAGGAGATGACATTTACCTTTGAGATAACACTGACCGGCAGCAATGATGCGGTTAAGGTAGACGGCACATATCAAGTCGAGCGGATCGGAACGTCCTTGCCGGAGGCTACCCCCTCCGAACCGGAGATGCCGGAACAGCCGGAGGAGATTACTTTCCAGGGCGGAAAGGCTGAGATTACATTGAAAGCCGATGAGACGCTGATCATCAAAGGACTGCCTTACGGCGTAACATGGAAGGTTGCGGAAACCTCTACGGATGGCTACTATATCTCCTATATTGCAGGTCCGGAATTAATTCTGGCTGTTACGGATGAACAGACGGAAGAAACGGAACAGGCGGAGGCAGAAGGAAGTCTGCAAGAAGATATGGACAGCGTTACCTTTATCAACCGAAGCTCCTATAAGCTGCCGGAAGCCGGAGGCAGAGGGACCACTATCTTCTATGTATTGGGCGGAATTATGGTGCTTGGCGCCGGAACCCTCCTGATTGTGAAGAAACGCATGAATGATGAGAAATAAGAAATAAACTGTTTGTCAGGGGGGCCGCAGGCCTCCCGGGCATACAGCAGCAAGGAGAATCCTGCATGAAAAAACATTTGTCAACCATCATTTTAATAGGGATCCTGCTTGCAGGCGTGTCCTTGCTGCTGTATCCTGGCGTCAGTGATTACTGGAACAGGGTTCGGCAGTCACAGGCTATTGCCGATTATACAAAAAGTGTCGGGGAATTGGACGATATGGCCTGTGAGGAGCTGTGGATGGAAGCGGAACAGTATAATAGCTCTCTGCGGAGCAAAGCCAACCGCTACCATTTTACGGAGGAAGAGCATGAGGAATACGAGCAGCTGCTCAATGTGGCCGGAGACGGGATTATGGGCTATATCGAAATAGCCTCAATTAACTGTTACCTTCCTATTTACCATGGAGTGGATGAGGAGGTGCTGCGGGTTGCGGCAGGCCATATAGAAGGAACCTCAATGCCCACAGGCGGGCCGGGAACCCATTGTGTACTTTCCGGACATCGGGGGCTGCCTTCGGCCAGACTGTTTACGGATCTGGATCAATTAAAGGAGGGCGACGTATTTGTGCTCCGGGTGCTGGATAAGAGCCTGGCCTATGAGGTGGATCAGATCCGCATCGTGCTTCCGGAGGAGCTGGAGGATCTGAGCCTGGAGGACGGGATGGATTACTGCACACTGGTAACCTGTACGCCCTACGGGGTAAACAGCCACCGGCTGCTGGTACGGGGACATCGGATTGGCAATCTGTCGGAAGCCTCTCCTGCCGGAGTGGCGGCGGATGCCATGCAGATGAAGCCGATGCTGATAACATGGATATTGATGGCGCCTGTGCTGCTGTTGATGACAGTCTGGCTGCTGGTTCGCCGTCGCAGAAGATAATGAAGGAGGGAATGGAGATATGAGAACGAGGTGCGGAAAAAGAGGCTGGTTGCGGGCCGTGCTGGCGGCCGCACTCTGTCTGACCCTGGCATCGCCTCAGATGAATCTTTTTGCACAGAAGGTCGAAGAAACTGATAAGACGTGTTCACTTACCGTGGA
The DNA here is from genome assembly GCA_910576325.1 of Clostridia bacterium. Lineage (GTDB taxonomy): Bacteria > Bacillota > Clostridia > Lachnospirales > Lachnospiraceae > Laedolimicola. Next base: position 47,076 of record CAJTIM010000021.1, on the reverse strand, counting down.
TGCGGCCGGGAGTGATGAAGAATATGCAGAGGATCTGAAAAAAGCCGAAATTACGGTAAAATTGTACCAGATAGCGACGATAACCGGAACCGGACGGCATAAGACCGTGGAACGGTTTGAGAGCCTGGAGCAGGATCTGGAGAAGATTATGGATGAGGGCGGCAGTACGGCTGCTGCCTGGGAAGATCTGGCGCAGAAAGCTGCAAAGACTATGGGCCTTCGAAATGAGAGAGAGGCGGCGGAGGAACAAAAAGAACCTGCGGCGGAGCCTGGTGAAGCGGATCAAACCATTTCGGTAACAGATGGAAGTGGTACGGTTTCAAATCTGCCTGCCGGTATGTATCTGGTATGGACGGATAAGGTGCAGACAGGAGCATATGAATATCTCTTTCAGCCATATCTGATTGCACTTCCCAACCGGGATGCGGTCGGAGAAGAATGGGTATATGATGTAACAGTAAACTTAAAGCCCGAAAGACAGGCGCGCTACGGAGCTTTGCGGATTACAAAAAAACTGGAGAATTATCACGCGGATAAAGGTGATGCAATGTTTATTTTCCAGGTGGAAGCGGTAAAAGATAACGAAACCGTATACAGCAATGTAGTTCAGCTTGATATGACCAAGGCAGGAACGGAATCGATTTTAATCGAGAAGATTCCCGTAGGAGCAAAGGTTACGGTGACTGAGATCTATAGCGGAGCAGCCTATGAACTGACAGCAGGGGAGAAGACACAGGTGGTGGAGATTCCGCCCAGAAAGGCTGATGACGGAACGGAACAGTCAGCGGAAGTAAGCTTTACCAATGACTACAACGGGAAACACTTTGGAACCGGTGTTGTGAATCAGTTTGATTCCACGTCAAACGCACATGGCTGGACCTGGAAAAAGATTGTGAAGAATCAGGTTGCGGACAGCCAGGGAGTAGAGGAGGAGCAGGAACATGAGAATGAAAATGCTGCGGAATAATTGCACCATACTTCTGGCCGCGCTGGCCCTGCTGCTTCTTCCGTGGGCGTCGGCAGGGAAATCACTGGCATATTTCACCACCTATGTTTCCGCCGGCGGCGGTATGGCCGTGGAAGTGAAGAATCCGGAGACGGAGCTTGAAGAGGAATATGAGGGTAAAAAGAAAATAAGAGTTGGGAATACGGGAGAGGTGCCTTGTTATGTCCGCGTGAAAGCTTTTGCCGGAGAGCTGATTAAGCTTACTTATCAGCAGGGCGCGGATGAGGGAGAAGAGCTTGCCGGAGAATGGGTGGAAGGCCAGGACGGCTTCTGGTATTTTACCGGCATTGTAGGCCCGGCGGAACGGACAAAGCTGTTGGAGATCAGCATTGATGCCGAAGCGCTGAAAGCGCTTCTTCAAAAAACCGAAGGAATCACGGGAGACTCCCTGCCGGAGGGCACGGAGGCCGTGGATGCCCGGACAGAGGAGCTGCTCCAGAGCTTTAACGTAATTGTGATTCAGGAGTGTACACGGGTACGCTATGATGACGAGGGTAAGCCCCTGCCCTACACGGAGTGTTGGGAAGACGGGAAGCAGTCAGGCGGAGAGGAGGCTTAAGAGGTGAAAAAAAAGAATTATAGAACCATATTTCTGTTTGGCGCCGCAGTCCTTCTTCTGCTTGGAAGCGTGGCCGGAAGCAGCCAGGCGGCTCTGACCTATTACAGTGAGAACTATTCGGCGCAGCTTAAGATGGATAACATCGGTGTAACTCTGATTGAAAACGACGACATTGTCAGTGCCCGGAATTACACGGGGAGCGGAGATAAATGGGACGGAGATCCCAACGGAGAGCTTTTGACAGGGATGCTTGGAGTGGATGAGAAGCTGATTTTGGGAAAAGGCTACGAGGAGCGCTTAAGCGTCAGAAACAGCGGAACCATTGAGGAATATGTGCGCGTTATGATTTACCGGTACTGGGAAAAGGACGGAACGGAGGGAAAGCTGACAGATCTGTCTCCTGACTTTATCGACTTGAATCTTTTGAGAAGCCAGGGCTGGGTTCAGGATATGGAGGCATCCACCCGGGAGCGTATCGTGCTGTATTACACCAAGATCCTTCCGGTAGGGGCGGAGACACCGGAGTTTTCCGATTTCCTGCGTATTGATGAAGCAGTTGCAGAGGCGGAGTCCGAAGGCCAGGACGGCGCAGGTTTGGTTAATGATTATGACGGGATCCGGTTCCGTCTGGCAGTAGATGTGGATGCAGTGCAGACACACAATGCCGAGGATGCCATTAAGAGCGCCTGGGGAATTGAAGTGTCCGTAAATGAGGACGGAAGCCTGAACCTGAAAGGGACGGAGGTAGAGCGCGATGAGTAAGAAGATTTGCAGTCTGTTTCTCATATTGCTTCTGGCGGCAGGAAGTACGCTGAATGTCTGTGCAGAAGACTATGTTGGCGGCAATGGCTGGTATGTGCAGTTCACCGGCGAAAAGATGGAAAGCAATTTCAAGGCTTCCGATATCACGGATGAAATATCAAAGCTGCAGCCCGGAGACAGTGTTACCATTAATATCCGTCTGGAAAATAAGGGTACGAACGGCACGGACTGGTATATGACCAACGAGGTTTTACAGAGCCTGGAGGACAGTCAGGACGTGGCAAACGGAAGTGCGTACGCCTATACTCTGACATATAAGAACAGCAAGGGACAGGAAGAGACGCTTTACAGCAGCGAAAGCATAGGCGGTGAGCGGGACGGCAGAGCGGCCCGTAGCGAGGGGCTCCACCAGGCTACGGACAGTTTGAAGGATTTCTTTTTTCTGGAGCAGTTAGACAGCAAAGAAAAAGCTTCCATTTCCCTTAATGTGGCATTGGACGGCGAGACACACGGCAATACGTATCAGAATACCATGGCAAAGCTTCAGATGAATTTTGCAGTTGAACAGACGGGCAGTACCACCACAACAAGAAGCCGCCGGGATTCGGATCGGATTTATACGGTGGGAAGCGTACAGACAGGCGATCAGAATCAGATTTTACTCTGGTCTCTGCTGTCGCTGCTGTTTGGACTGGGCTTTGTAGGGCTGGCAGCTGTAAGCCTGCGCAGGCAAAAGGGAGGCGAAGACACATGAAGAACGGATTCTATAAATTTCTGATTGGATTTGCGGCTTTTTGCATGGCATTTACCGTAAGCGGAGCCAAAAGCCAGGCAGCCGGGGATCTTCCAAAGCCGGAGGAAACGCAGGAGCCTTATACCTATACGGTGACTTTTTATGCCGGCAATCAGGGAACATTTCGGTCTGGCGGCCTTACGGTCAGCGATTCCGCAAAGATAGAGCAGAGTGATTCCATGATTCGGGTATCAAACTTGAAGTATGGTGATAAGATAACCTTTGATTACAACAACAAGGTGGTGCTTCCGGAAGACAGCAAGTATTATGTCAAGGGAATCCGGCAGAGCGGCCGCGATAATAATACGGCAAGCCAGGTATCGAGCTCCGCAATTACGGTAACGGGAGATCAGGACTTTGTTGCGGCCTACGGCGTGAAAGGAAAGATGGTAGCCTACCGGGTGAACTATGAGGACGAGGACGGCAATGAACTTGTTCCCAGCAGTACCTTTTACGGAAATGTGGGCGATAAACCGGTCGTAGCTTTTGTCTATGTGGCAGGCTATGAGCCGCAGGCCTACAATCTGACTAAAACGCTGGTTGAGGATGAGTCAGAGAATGTCTTTACCTTTGTATACAGGCAGGGAGCAGGCGGTACTGCGACGGAGATCGTGATTGATGAGGGCGGCAATACCATTCTTGTTCCCGGCGGAGTAACAGTCCTTCCCGGTGAAGGAGACGGTGCTGCAGCCGGGGATGCGGATGCCGGTGCGGACGGCGGAGCCGAAGATATACAGGATGAAGAGGTCCCCCAGGCCCCGAGTGCACTCCAGGACCTGGATGATGAGAGCGTGCCTCTGGCTAATTTCAAGGAGCTTATCATCAATTCCGAGGGAAGCTTTGTCTACGGCGCTTCTATTATCATTGGAGCAGCCGCTGCAGCTGCACTGATTTTAATGGGTTTTCAGTGGAGAAAGCGCCGCAAAAATGAGGGAACGACCATTGAGTAAACCGGTGAAGGATAAGAAAAATCATAACTGGCCGGCATTTCTTTGCAACAGCTTTGGAATGGCTCTGATTCTGCTGGTTATACTGCTCTGCCTGCCATTGACGGTTCCGCGTCTGCTGGGATATGAGATCTACGGAATTGTCAGCGGCAGTATGGAGCCTGCGATTCCGGTGGGCAGCGCAGTTTACGCAAAGCAGGTTTCCCCCCGGGAGATAGCGGTTGGAGAAGTGATTGTATTTTACGGAGGGCACGATTCCGCAACAATTATAACCCACAGGACGGTAGGGAATGACCAGGAGGATCAGGAGCTTTTGACCAAAGGTGATGCCAATGCGGATAATGACATGCTTCCCATCGCCTATCATAATGTGATTGGCAGGGTGGAGCTGTCCATTCCTCTCATAGGATATCTCCTGCCTTTTGTATCCGGTACGGCCGGAAAAATTTATTTGGCGGGAATCCTGGGCGCCGGAGTCTTGTTCCAAGTTCTGGGAGGCCGGCTGAAAGAGCGGTCTGATGCGGAAAAATAAAGGATCATAAACGGGATGTCTCAGCCTGAGGCGTCCTGTTGCTGTTGTTCCGTGAACGGCAACGGCATCCTTTCTATAAGAACAGCCGAAAAGAGCGCGCAAAGGTAAGAAGAATGAAAAGACAGAAAGGTTTCGGTTGACAAACCGATTTTGAATGTTATAATAAGCCTAAAGAAAAACACATAGGGTAAATACGTAGAAGAGACGAGTAGGCTGTGGAAGATGCCAGAGAGGGATATGTTTGCTGGAAGTATCCTCATCGGGAAGCAGAGGACCGAAGCGAATCCGACGGTCCGTACCGAAAACTACCTCCGAGTGACCCCAATCCGGTCCGGTGACTCCGTTATCGTCCATGAGTGGTTTTGAGCAATCAAAACAAACAGGGTGGAACCGCGATAAGAATGATCGTCCCTTTCTGTCAGAACTGGCAGAGAGGGTTTTTTTGTGGCCGGAAATCAAAAAGACAAATAGAGGAGAGAAAAATGATGAAAGTTACCTTAAAGGATGGCTCCATAAAGGAGTACGCGGAAAGTAAATCCGTTTATGAAATTGCTCTTGACATCAGTGAGGGGTTGGCAAGAGCTGCCTGTGCCGGGGAAGTGGACGGCGAGGCGGTGGATCTGAGAATGCCGGTAGAGCAGGACTGCGAGCTGAACATTCTTACGGCCAAAGACGAGAAGGGGCTTTCCACCCTGCGTCACACGGCCAGCCATGTAATGGCTCAGGCGGTAAAGCGCCTGTATCCTTCCGCCAAGCTGGCAATCGGTCCTTCCGTGGCGGACGGCTTCTATTATGACATTGATTTTGAAGAACCTATTACCGCGGAGGATCTGGAAAAAATCGAGAGTGAGATGAAAAAGATTGTAAAGGAGGCTCTCCCGGTGGAGCGCTTTACGCTTCCCAGAGAGGAGGCTCTTGCCTGGGCCAGGGAGAAGGAGGAGCCTTACAAGGAGGAGCTTATCTCCGATCTTCCGGAGGATGCCGAGATCAGCTTCTATAAGCAGGGAGAATTCACGGATCTCTGCGCAGGCCCTCATCTTAGAAGCACGAAGGATGTAGGCAAGGCTTACAAGCTGACCAGCATTGCAGGCGCTTACTGGAGAGGGGATGAGCACAATAAGATGCTGACCCGTATCTATGCGACCGCATTTGCCAGGAAGGACGAGCTGGAGGCTTATCTGACCATGCTGGAGGAGGCCAAGAAGCGCGACCACCGTAAGCTTGGCAGAGAGCTCGGGCTCTTTATGATGCATGAAGCAGGCCCGGGATTCCCGTTTTTCCTGCCTAAGGGCATGACGCTTAAGAATACCCTGCTGGATTATTGGAGGGAGATTCACAAGAAGGCCGGTTATGTGGAGATTGCAACGCCGATCATTCTGAACCGCAGTCTGTGGGAGACCTCCGGCCACTGGGATCATTACAAAAATAATATGTACACCACTGTCATTGACGAGCAGGACTATGCGGTGAAGCCCATGAACTGTCCGGGAGGAATTCTGGTTTATGCGGCGGAGCCCCGTTCCTACCGCGATCTCCCCATGCGTGTGGGTGAGCTGGGTCTGGTACACCGTCATGAGAAGTCAGGTCAGCTTCACGGCCTGATGCGGGTGCGCTGCTTTACCCAGGACGATGCCCATATTTTTATGACACCGGAGCAGATCAAAGACGAGATCGTGGGTGTGGCAAAGCTTATCAACGAGGTTTATACCCTCTTTGGCTTTGAGTATCATGTGGAGCTGTCTACAAGACCGGAGGACAGCATGGGAAGCGATGAAGACTGGGAGATGGCTACCGAGGGCCTTCGGGCGGCTCTGGATGAGCTGGGCCTTAATTACGTGGTTAATGAAGGCGACGGCGCATTTTACGGACCGAAGATAGACTTTCATCTGGTAGATGCTATTGGAAGGACCTGGCAGTGCGGTACGATTCAGCTCGACTTCCAGCTTCCTCAGCGCTTTGAACTGGAATACATCGGTGCGGATGGAGAAAAGCACCGTCCGATTATGATTCACCGTGTGGCCTTTGGCTCTATTGAGCGGTTTATCGGAATTCTCATTGAGCATTTTGCAGGCGCATTTCCCACCTGGCTGGCGCCGGTGCAGGTGAAGGTGCTGCCCATCTCCGAAAAGCATATGGAGTATGCAGGGAAGGTGATGGAAGCCCTTAACGGGGCCGGAATCCGCGCGGAGCTGGACGGTCAGGATGAGAAAATTGGCTATAAGATCCGCATGGCCCAGATGCAGAAGATTCCTTATATGCTGGTGGTGGGCCAGAAGGAGGCCGAGGAAGGTCTGGTGTCCGTCCGCAGCCGCTTTGTGGGGGATGAGGGCCAGAAGAAGCTGGAAGCCTTTATTGCGGATATTTCCGAAGAGATTCAGGCAAGAACGGTCCGTCAGAAGCAGACGGAGGATAAGGCCGGAAAATAAAAGCCGCCGAGCCATATACAGCGAATACGACAGAAAATTCAGTGCAGGGGAATCCGGGAGCTACACATAAGGGATTTCCCTGTCTGTCTATGTGAAATGAGAATTATGTATGGGCGGAGCTTTCCGCGTTATTTACATGGATAGAGGATAAAATGACAGATCTTGTAGAACGCTTTGTAAGAGAGCATAAGCTGGCAAATGAAAAAGAGTACGAGGAGCTTCTGACCCGCATGGAGGAACCGGCGGCAGCGGAATATCTGCGGACGGAAGCCGTGGCGCTTCGGAAGCAGTACTATGGGAATAAGGTTTATGTCCGGGGATTGATAGAATTCACAAATTATTGTAAAAACGGCTGTTATTACTGCGGAATCAACCGGGAGAACGATAGGGCGGTGAGATATCGTCTTACAGCGGAGGAGATCCTGAAGTGCTGTGAAAACGGCCGGCAGCTGGGGTTTCGTACCTTTGTTCTGCAGGGAGGAGAGGATCCCTTTTTTACGGATGAACGGCTTGCTGATCTGATTTTCCGGATAAAGGAGGCTTATCCCGACTGTGCCCTTACGCTGTCTGTGGGAGAACGTTCAGCCGAAAGCTACCGGAGGCTTCGGGAGGCGGGAGCGGATCGCTACCTGCTTCGCCATGAAACGGCGGACGAAGCTCATTACGGATGTCTGCACCCGGCCTCCATGAGCCTGGCGGCGAGAAAGCAATGTCTTCATGAATTGAAAAATCTGGGCTTTCAGACAGGAGCCGGATTCATGGTGGGAAGCCCGGGACAGACTTATAAGGAGCTCAGCCGGGATCTGATATTTTTGAAGGAGCTTCAGCCGGAAATGGTAGGGATTGGCCCGTTCATCCCCCACCGGAATACAAGGTTTGCTAAGGAGACGGCAGGAAGTGTGGAGCTGACTCTCCGTTTGCTGTCCGTTATTCGGGTTTTGCTTCCGAAAGCGTTGATTCCCGCAACAACAGCCCTGGGAACCCTGGAGCCTGACGGCAGGGAGAGAGGGATTGCGGCGGGAGCCAATGTGGTGATGCCCAATTTGTCCCCGGAGAAGAAGCGGGAGCAGTACAGCCTCTATGATAATAAGCTCAGTGAGGGAGCGGAGGCAGCGGAAGGGTTAGGTATTCTGGCCCAAAATATGAAAGCATGGGGATATCATTTAAATATGGAACGCGGAGATGCCGTAGTATTCTGACAAGCGAGATTTGAAATTTTGGAATATAAGGAAACAGGATTTTATGAAACAGGAATTAGATTATATTCGTATTGACGGTGCCTTAGGAGGCAATCAGGATTGGTTTACAGCTCCGTTTATGAAAGGGGGAGGCTGTGCGGCTGTTAAGGAATTGCGGGATACCGGTTTTGCGAAGAAAGGCGGAATGATTATAGTAGCAAAGGCATAATAAAAGTTAAATATTCATGACATAAAAAGGGTGTCGGAAAATAAGGCGGAAATGGCTGATGTCTTATTTTCCCGATGCCCACTTTTTGTCATTAAAATGAATGTTATGTAAACTTAAACATCGCAAATATGGAGTAGAAATTACTTTTAAAATTAAACTATTATAATGATAAGTCGTATGGAGGAGAGGCATGTATAGTGTTTTAAAATATATAAATGAGCATATAGGGGAAGCGCTGACTGCTGCAAATCTTGCAGAGCATTTTGGATATTCACCATGGTATTTCAGCGATTTATTCCATCGGTTCACGGGCACGGTATTCTGCGAGTACATCCGACATCAGCGCATGCAGTTAGCTGCTATGGAGGTTTTGGACGGAGTAAAAATTGTGGATATCGCAATGAAGTATGGATATGAAACACAAAGCGGGTTTAATAAAGCATTTTTGAAGGAATTCGGATGTTTGCCGAGAGAATTTAAGAAAAAAAACGGATTGTACCATATCGAGTATGGAGAAAGGAGAAAACAGAGGATGCGTATATCGGCCCGATGCAATATTTTAAGAGAAAGAGCAGTAAGTGAAAAGACGTGCAACAGGAAAATTGTAGCCCAACATGCCATTCTGTTTGAAGAAGGAATCTGGAAGCATCTTCAGAAAGGAGGTGGAGAAGGACATACCCGAATTGCTTCAGGAATGGAAAACGTTATGATGAATTCCATGGTGGTAATACAAGAAGGAGAACTGCTTGTAGGATATAACTATGCGGATACTCCTTATCCGGAATTTTGGACGCCTAAAGATACTGCTGAAGATTTGGAGCTTGTATTAGAAGCAGGATTTACGAAGGAACAATTTCAGGAATATTTGGAACATCATGATGAGGTCTTAAAATTCTGGCAGTATGATCGGCATGCCTGGAATTACAATGCAACTCATGACGTAAAAGTATTTGACGGGCAATTTGCCTTTTTAAAAGATTTTTCAAAACAGGAATTGGAAATGGATGATGAGTGGGCGGCAATAGGCCGCTGCATGTCTGATAATCATACAATCATAGGATATGAGAAGGTATTAAAAAAGGGATTTGACGGATTGCTGAAAGATATAGAAGCTGCGGAAAAAATCAACGGGATATCGGATATGTATGAAGCTATGAAAATGTTATGTAAGGCAGCCGGCGCCGTAGGACAGCGCTATGCAGACGAGGCCATGAAAATGGCGGGGCAAACCGATTGTACATCCGAAAGAAGGGATGAATTAAAAAAAATAGCCGCAATTTGCAGAAAAGTACCGAAATATCCGGCGGAAACTTTTCATGAGGCGCTGCAGAGCTTGTTTTTTGCACATGTGTTTAATACCTGGGAAGACGGAATTAATGCGAACTCCCTGGGAAGATTGGATCAAATTTTATATCCCTATTATAAAAAAGACATGGAAGAGGGAAGAATTACAAAAGACGAGGCGTTTGAACTGATATGCTGTTTATGGATTAAGATCTATCGGGATTATGATGTGCAACAATCCTGTATTGGCGGATGTGACAGGGAAGGAAAGGATGCAATTAATGAACTTTCGTATATGATGCTGGATGCTCAGAAGCATCCGGAGTTTCATAATAATCTTGCAGTAAGGGTGTCCGGATTCAGTCAGAAATTTAATTTGCTGGAAAGGCCCATGCAGGATCATATTATAGGAAGAACAAAACATAAAGTTCTTTGACGCTTTTGCCGTATCGGAGCGGGTTGGGGTATATACGAAAACTTTGGTGGATTGAGAAAGGAGGGAAATGAATGAAATTAACTGCCAATGTTTTTAGTATTACACAGGGGTCCTTAAACGATGGTCCGGGAATACGAACGGTGATTTACCTCAGCGGATGTAATATGCGCTGCCAATGGTGTCATAATCCGGAAGGATTTGAAGCACGCCCCAGGCTGATGGTATATGAAGAAAAATGTATTTTCTGCGGAAGATGTATAGCCGTATGTCCTGAGCATCATATTCCGGAAAACGGAAAAAAACGGTTCCTTTCAGAAGGCTGTAAGGGATGCGGTACATGTGCGGATTTGTGTCCTACGGAGGCAATACAATTATGCGGCAGATATTATTCTTCGGATGAATTACTTTCGGTGATAAAAAAGGATAAACATTACTATAAAAAATCGGAAGGAGGAGTTACATTTTCCGGCGGAGAATGTTTATTAAATCCTGAATTTGTAGCGGAAACAGCTAAGCGGTGTAAAGAAGAAGGGATACATGTTGTTATAGAAACAGCAGGAAATGTGCCGATGAAAAGTTTTGAAAAAGTTCTTAAATGGGTAGATATCTTTTACATTGACGTGAAGCATATGGATGCAAAAGAACATTTCCGATATACGGGAGCAGGAAATGAAAGGATACTGAGTAATATTCAAAGTCTTGCAAAATATAACACGGAAATTCTTATCCGGACGCCCCTGATTCCCGGAGTAAATGACACAATGGAGAATTTGCTGAGGACTGCGGTCTTTGCCAAATCATTATACCCTGCGGTCAGAAATTATTGTTTATTAAAATATAATTTTCTGGGAATGGAAAAATATCATCGATTGGGACTTGAGACAAATTCTTTTGGAAATGAAACACAGTCAGATGACACAATGCACAAGCTGTGCGGCGCAATCAATGAGCAGTTAGGGATCCCCGATTTTGTGACTTGTCAACAGTAATATCCTGAGAGGATATTATGGAACTAAAACAGTAGGAGGAAATTTATAAATGGCAGAAAAAAGTAATATGAGATTTTTGAGACGCTCGGAGGTTCCCGTACTGATAGCAACGCTCTTTCTGAGCTTGATATTTGCCGTCTCATCAGAAAATTTCTTTTCAGCCTATAATATGTACAACATTATGCGTACGGCAGCAGTATATGTGCTGATCGCTCTGTCGCAGGCAATGGTTATGATGGTTGGGGGAACCAGCTTGTGTATAGGATATATAGGAGCAATGTCGGTAGTTACGGCCGGATACTGTATGCAGAATTTGGGAATAGGAGGAATAGAAGCGACTTTTCTGGCTGTTTTAGTCAGCATGCTTTGCGGAGCGATGAATGGTGTGATTATTACAAAGCTCGGCCTGAGTGCATTTGTTGCCACACTTTCTACACAGTTCATTTTTAAAGGATTGGTTACGGGAATCTCCAAAGGGTTTCCATATACGGTATTATCTCCAAACTATACTGCATTTGGCCGCGGCTCTTTACTGGGGATTCCATATATTACACTTCTGGTTATCGGAATCTTAATGATTGTATGGTATGTATTCCGCTTTACTACTGTTGGCAGAAGGCTGCTTGCGACCGGCGGAAATGAGTTTGCCGCAAAAATGGCAGCAGTCAAGACAAATCAGATGATATTTATTGCAAATATCTTATCAGGAGTGTTTGCGGGTATTGCGGCAGTGTGTACGGTGTCTATGAATGGCTCGGGACAGCCGTCTACAGGGGCTGACTGGATGTTGTATTCTTTTGCAGTAGCAGTAATTGGAGGGACAGGCCTGAAAGGAGGCGTCATTAATCCCGTCGGACTTGCTATCGCTGGATTTTTGATTGTGATTATCAAGAACGGATTGGTTTTAATGGATGCAAATGTTTATTTCGAGCAGACATATTTAGGAATGATCCTTTTGGTGGCATGTTCTATAGGAGTTATTTCTCAAAGAATTACCGCAGCAAAACGCCGTCATCAATTCCGCATGGAACAGCTTACAAAGAGTAAACCGTAGATTGATTTAGAAAAAGGAGGAAGTATTATGCAGAGAAAAAGTATTCGTTTTATAATTAGTATGATTGTTATCATTATGGTTTTTATGGGGCTATTCACAGGCTGCGGTTCGGAGAAACAGTTATCAGAACCGGAAGCAGCGGAGCCTGAGACGGAAATGGACGCAGTTTCTGAGGAAAAAGAAGTAAAAATTGGCTGGTATGCACCGGGGAGCAATCAGTATACGGATTCCGTGGGAAAGGCTGCCGAACAGTTTGGCAAAGACTATGGCGTAGATGTACGTGTGATTTACGGTGATACGGAACAGGCCACCATGGACTCCAGCATCCGTTCCATGGTTGCGGACGGATATACGAATATTACTTCGTTTCCGGCCACAGAAGGGGCTGCCGGGCTGTTTGACGAGCTTGTGAGCCAGAATGTTAATGTGGTAAGCTATGGTGCAAGCACAAGTGTTGGCTCGGAAATGCTTTGTGTGGCAAGTGATACGGAAGCAGCGGCTTATACGGCGTGTGATGTGGTTATTGACGCAATGGGCGGCAAAGGTAATATCTTAAATGTTTTGGAGGTTCTTACCGATAGCAATACATTAAAAAGGCGTGACGGAGTAAACAGATGCATTGCGGAACATGACGGTGTGGAATTAATACAGGAAATTGCTGATATTAACAGTATTGACGAAGGCGTTGCAAAAATTTCTTCCGCTTTGAGTGCAAATGAAGGAAAAATCAATGGTATTGTCTGTACCGGAACGGGCTCCTCTTCTGCGGCGGTTCAGGTGCTTTATGACTATTATGCAAGAAATAAAAATGCGGATCCCATTTATTTAATCTGCATCGACACCGCAGATGACGTAATGAAAGGAATTGAGGATGGTATTGTCTATGGAACTATGGCTCAGAACGTAGATGCACACGGATACGTTTCCTGCGCCGTGCTGTATTACATGGCATCTGAGGGATATATGGCAGCTGATAATCAGTTCCTGGTAGATTCCGGCGTCGTTCTTGTTACAAAAGACAATTTAGATACTTATAAAGATGACCTGGATACGCTTACTAAAACAATTACGGAAGAGCTTACTACAAAATACCTGGTAAAACCGTAAGCCTGTATCCGGAATGAGAGGTGGAGCTTTTTATGTTGGAAATACGTAACATCAGCAAAGAATTTCCTGGCGTAAAGGCGCTGGATAATATTTCCGTGAAATTTAAGGAGGGAACCATTCATGCTCTTATGGGCGAAAACGGTGCAGGCAAATCTACGTTAATGAAAGTAATGACAGGGATTTATATTCCGGAAACAGGAGATATTTTTGCGGACGGAGAGAGGGTGACATTTAAAAACTATCAGGATTCCATTGATCATAACATCAGTATGGTACATCAGGAAATCCAGGTTATTCCCCAATCTTCGGTAGCTGAAAATATTGTTCTGGATAAGCTGGATAAATTCGCAAATAAATGGGGGCATGTTGACTGGAAAAAAATAAACGGGATTGCAAAAAAATATTTAGATTTAGTAGGGCTGGATGTAAATCCTACAGATATTATTGCAAATATGACAGCTGCCCAAAAACAGTTGATTCAGATTGCAAAAGCATTATCTGCAAAAGCAAAATATATTTTGCTGGATGAACCGACCAGTTCACTGACAGAACATGAATCGGAAAAATTATTTACATTATGCCGGAAGCTTCGGGATGAAGGAAAGTGCCTGATATTTGTATCTCATAAAATTGAAGAGGTAATGGGACTTTGCGACTGCGTAACGGTTCTCAGAGACGGAGCGGTTACAGGAAATAGTTCTATTCGGGATATATCCCGTCAGGAATTAATCAAAATGATGATTGGACGGGAAGAAAATGTTAATTATATGGGAGAACTGGATATTAAGGACGAAGTTGTACTGGAAGCCAGAAATATTGGAAAATCAGGTATGTTTGAAAATATTAATTTCAAAGCGTACAAGGGAGAAATTCTCGGATTTTACGGCCTGGTCGGCGCAGGCCGGACAGAGCTTGCCAGACTTCTTATCGGTGCGGATCAAAGAGATACCGGAGAAATTTATATACACGGCGAAAAAGCTCAAATCTGCAGTGTTTCTGACGCTGTTTATAAATATGGGTTAAGTTACGTCAGTGAGAACCGCAAAGAAGAAGGATTAATACTTCCATTTTCCGTACAAGATAATATGTTACTTACAAATTTACATCTGATTCGGGGACATTTTGGCAAACTTTCGTTTAAAAAGGGAAGAGATTTAACAGAATCAATGATTCATAAAATGGAGATTAAAACCCCGTCGCAGGATACTGTCATTGAAACACTTTCCGGCGGCAATCAACAGAAAGTTTCCCTTGGGAAATGGCTGCTCACCGGCAGCGACATCCTTATCATAGACGAGCCTTCCGTCGGCGTTGATGTTGGTGTAAAACGTCATATTCATGAACTTATCTGGAAACTTGCGAAAGAAGAGGGCAAGACAGTGATTCTTATTTCGTCCGATATGCCCGAAATGGTAACCTTAGCAAGAAGAATTCTTGTCTTTAAAGATTATCAAATTGTGGAAGAAATTAAAGACTTAAACGATAAAGAACATAGTTACCAGGAAGTAAGTGAGAGAATAGGGCAGGCAATTGCCTGAAATCGTGCCGTTAATACAAAGAAAGGGGCTGTTTTGAAAATATCTAAGGCTTTGTGATGTTTTCAATACAGTCCCATTTTATTTGCGGAGAGGATAGACGCAGGTTGAGTGCACTGGAGTTTTTCACCGGGGAGATGGAGATAGAAGAAGACAAATAATTATTTAAAAGTGTAAATATTTCTGAAAAATGTAAAAAGGCCCGAAAACATTGAATTCTCAATATTTTCAGACCCTCAGCCAGTAGCGAGGAAGGGACTTGAACCCCCGACACTGCGGGTATGAACCGCATGCTCTAGCCAGCTGAGCTACCTCGCCGTAATGGGACCTATAGGGCTCGAACCTATGACCCTCTGCTTGTAAGGCAGATGCTCTCCCAGCTGAGCTAAGATCCCATTGGTGTGGGCCACTACCGCTGACCCGCTTTACTATTATACTATTATATTGGGAAAGAAGTCAAGCTTTTTTTACAAATTTCTTAAATAATTTTTCGCCTAATTTTTCACGGCTTAACGTTCAAGCTGCTATGAGCCGCTTCTAGATTTCCCCATTTTTAAATTTCCAAATCATTTCACTGGTCAGGCTGATATTCAGCGGCTGTGCAGGCGCTTCCTCCCGGGTAAATCAGTCTGCGGTGGCAAGCTCCCGAGTGTCCAGCGTGATGGAATCATCCTCTCCGTCAAGCTCGGCAAAAAAACCGAACAGCAGGGTATCGGAGAAGGACCAGGGCTGGCTTTTGTAATAACGCAGATTTTTCACACGGAGCCCCACTTCCTCATAGACTTCCCGCCGAACCGTTTCCTCAATGGTTTCCCCGATTTCCGCAAAGCCGGCAATCAGGGCATAGTGGGTTGTGCTCCTTCCGGCATATTTGGACATCAGAAGGCGCTCCCCATGCATAATCCCTACAATAACTGCGGGAGAAATCTTCGGATATTCCATAATACCGCAGTCGGGGCATTGAAGCATGCGTTCCTTGAGAGAGTGAACCAGGGGATGGCCGCATTTGCCGCAGAAGCGGTGGCTGTCATACCAGTGATAGAGCTGATGGGCGGTGATTCCGGCAAAGGACAGCCATTCGGGCGGCGTGTCGCGGAAGATACGGATGGATTTCATTTCAAAGAGAGCTTCATCAAATGAGGGGCGCCGCCTGGCAAGATAAAAGGTCTGCTCATCAATGGAAAAGAGATAGAGAAGTTCTTCGGACAGCTTTGGCGCAAGGTCAGGAAGATCGGAAAAAGAGGGAAAACAGAGTCTGTCCTTCCGCCGCTTTACCAGTACCAGATCTCCCTCAAAATAAAGAAGAAGGCTCTCCGCTTCGGGCTGCACGGGCCGATATTCATTGTGATAAGTGTGCGGTGTAATGTCCTGTATCATTTGTAATTCCTCCCCGGCTGATTTGAATATAGTATACACCTGTTTGCGGATTTGGTAAAGAACTTGAAAATTTCATAGTAGAAAAGGAGGGAATATGGTACAATAACCCATAGAGCGGAATTTAAAAACAGCACGCTCCCTTACCGACAGGGAAGCGTACGGAACCGGAATAGGAGAAAAACACTATGCGCGTAGGAATGGGATATGATGTACACAGGCTGACAGAGGAGCGGCCGCTGATTTTGGGAGGGGTGGAGATTCCTTATGATAAGGGGCTTCTCGGCCACTCCGATGCGGATGTACTGCTGCATGCCATCATGGATGCGCTTCTGGGGGCTGCGGCCCTGGGCGATATCGGGAAGCATTTTCCGGATACGGATCCGGCCTATAAGGGCATCTCCAGTATTCGTCTTCTGGAGCATGTGGGAGCGCTTCTGGAGGAGGCCAATTATGTGGTTGGCAATATTGACGCCACTATCATTGCCCAGCGTCCTAAGATGGCGCCGCATATTCCCGCTATGAGGGAAAATGTGGCAAGGGCCCTGAAGATATCTGCGGATCAGATTAATATAAAGGCTACCACGGAGGAGGGACTGGGCTTTACGGGAACGGGAGAGGGAATTTCCTCTCAGGCTGTCTGCGCCCTGATTCCCATAGCCAATTACGCTTATGAGGATGTAATGGCAGGGGAAAGGGACTGTGGGGGCTGCGGAGGATGCCGTGCAATAAAGGAATGAAAATGCATTGGTAAGACAAAGCAGTATGCCGTAAGGCTTAAGAAACAGAACAGGAGGTGGACATGGAACTGCGATATTTGAGCCGGGAGGAAAAAGCATTGTCCAGGCGGCTCTATGAAGAAGTATTTGTGGAGGACGAAGCGGCATTTGTGGATGCCTATTACCGTATCAAGGCTGCGGACAATCAGATATTGGCCGCCGTGGAGGAGGGACATATCCGCTCCATGCTGCACCGGAATCCCTATACCTTTCGGCTCCGCGGAGAGTCTGTCCGGGCGGACTATCTGGTTGCGGTAGCGACTGAGCTTCCCTTCCGCCATCAGGGGCTGATGCGCAGTCTTCTCACAAGGGCGCTCATGGATATGAGGGAGGAGCGCCGGCCCTTTGCATTTCTGATGCCGGCCGACGAGGCCATTTATCTGCCTTTTGATTTCCGGCTGATGGGAAATGAGGACGAGGAAGGGCTTGCGGATCTCGAGGAAGCAAAGCTGAAGGAGACGTATGATCTTTATATAGAAAAGGACGGGGATTATGAGAGGCGTCACATTTCCTGGCCGGAGTGGGAGACGACGCCCATGATGATGCGGCCGGTACATCTGCCGGCCTTTGCGGAGCATATCGGAGCGGAGGAAGAGCAAAGTCTGACTGTAGAGATCACGGATTCCATTCTTGCGGGAAATCAGGGCATTTTCCGCTGGGATTTCACCTTGGATGGCAGCTGCCTTCTTCCGGCAGCGGAAGAGCCGGAGGTTTCCGTTGCCATTGCGGATATGGGAAGCTTTCTTTGCGGTATGCTGGGAGCAGGGGAGCTGCCGGGGGTGGGGAAGGCGAAGGACAAAGAAGGGCTTCTGCGCAAGCTGAACCGGATTCGGGTTTTAGAGGGAATCTATATCAATGAAACCGTGTAGAGGGCAGCGATTCGAACTGCCGCAGCCAAGAAATTCTTGCGGATTCGGGCGGAAATACTTGACAAACCGCTCAATTTTGCATATCCTAAATCATAGAAAGTTTTAGAAGAACAAAGGCATAGAACGGAAAAGTAATTCACATTCAAAGCAGCAGAGAGGAGCTGTCACCGGCTGAAAGCAGCTCCGGCCGAGAGGTGGATGAAGTGCGTCCGGGAGCCGATCCGGTGAGTGTGTCAGCATCAGCCGGGTACGTGGGCACGCGTTAAGTGTAAGAGTGAGGGGGCAAGTGCCCTTTAATGAAGAGTGGAACCGCGGATTATTTCGTCTCTTGAGGCGAGATAGTCCGCATTTTTTGTTCAGGGGAGAGCGCAAATGGGAATGATTCGTTATATTAAGGAAGAGTTTCAGGTTATCACGGAGCGGGATCCGGCCATCAAAAGTCCCATGGAGGTCTTGCTATATCCCAGCTTTCGTGCTATCTTAAGTTACAGACTGGCACACCGCTGGTACAAAAGAGGTCATTATTTCTGGGCGCGGTGGCTGTCCCAGAGAACCGTGCGGAAGACGGGCATTGAGATCCATCCGGGCGCGCAGATAGGCAAGGGGCTGTTTATCGATCACGGATCCGGCGTTATCATAGGCGAGACGGCCATTATCGGGGACAATGTAACTCTTTACCAGGGAGTAACACTGGGAGGAACGGGAAAGGAGCGGGGAAAGCGCCATCCCACTCTTCAGGACAACGTAATGGTCAGCGCGGGAGCCAAGATCCTGGGGTCCTTTACCATTGGGGAGAATTCCAAGATTGGGGCAGGATCCGTAGTGCTGAAGGAGGTGCCGCCCAACTGTACCGTGGTCGGTGTTCCGGGACGCATTGTGAAGCGGGGCGACGTAAAGGTTCCCCGAAGCGATATGAATCAGGTGGATCTGCCCGATCCCGTTATGGACACCATTACGGAGCTTCGCCGGGAGAATGAGCGGCTGCACGCAGAGCTTGCGGAGATTAAGAAAAAGCGCGGAAAAAAGAAAAAAGATAAAGAAGAGAAGACAAAACAGTAGGGAAAGGTATACCGTAAGGAAATTACGGAACCGGAATAAGGAGAAATTAAATGAAGGTATATAATACTCTGACAAAGAAAAAAGAGAGCTTTGTTCCCCTGGAGGCGGGCAAGGTAAAAATGTATGTATGCGGACCCACCGTTTATAATTTTATCCATATCGGCAATGCAAGACCCATGATCGTATTTGACACGGTCCGCCGCTATATGGAGCATCGGGGCTATGAGGTCAACTATGTGTCCAACTTCACGGACGTGGACGACAAAATCATCAAAAAGGCCATTGAGGAGGGTGTTTCCGCTCAGGAGATTTCCGAACGCTACATTGCCGAGTGTAAAAAGGATATGGAGATGATGAATGTAAAGCCGGCTACCACTCATCCCCTTGCGACCCGGGAGATCGGGGGGATGCTTGAGATGATCGGCGAGCTGATTGAGAAAGACTACGCCTATGAAGTGAACGGAACCGTATACTTCCGCACCAGAAAATTTGAGGAATACGGAAAGCTTTCCCACAAAAATCTCGACGATCTTCGCAGCGGCAACCGTTCACTTCTGGTATCCGGCGAGGATGAGAAGGAGGATCCCCTGGATTTTGTACTCTGGAAACCGAAGAAGGAGGGAGAGCCTGCCTGGGAGTCACCCTGGGGAGAGGGCCGTCCGGGCTGGCATATTGAGTGTTCCGTTATGTCCAAAAAGTATCTGGGCGAACAGATTGACATCCACGCGGGCGGGGAGGATCTTGTATTTCCCCACCATGAAAATGAGATAGCCCAGAGCGAGGCGTGCAACGGAAAGGAGTTTTCCAGGTATTGGCTGCACAACGCCTTCCTCAACATTGACAATCGGAAAATGTCAAAATCCCTCGGCAATTTCTTTACCGTACGGGAGATTAGTGAGAAATACGATCTTCAGGTTCTGCGCTTCTTTATGCTCAGCGCCCATTACCGCAGTCCTCTGAATTTCAGCGCGGAGCTGATGGAAGCTTCGAAGAAGAGTCTCGAGCGCATTGTGACGGCGGCGGATAATCTGAAGCACCTTATCGGTACGGCGTCCGGTGAAACTATGACGGAGAGTGAACAGGCTCACTATGAGGCTTCGGAGGAATTTGTGAAGAAGTTTGACGAGGCCATGGATGACGATTTTAATACGGCTGATGCCATTGCAGCCGTATTTGAGCTGGTGAAGTATCTCAATACCCATACAAGCGGGGAGAATACAAAGGATTATCTTAAGAAATGCCTGGAGCGCCTGACGACACTCTGCGATATTCTGGGTCTCGTAGTGGAGAAAAAGACGGAGCTTCTGGATGCGGATATTGAAGTGCTGATAGAGGAACGGCAGCAGGCCAGAAAGGCCAGAGATTATGCGCGTGCGGATGAGATACGTGCGGAGCTGCTGAATAAGGGCATTGTGCTGGAAGATACGCGCGAGGGTGTAAAATGGAAACGGGCGTAGAAAATCTCATGTCCCGTATTCGGGAGGAATTTGCCCTGGAGGAAGTGGATATCAGGACATATTCCCCCCTGGTGCTGGCTTATATCGGGGACGGTATTTTTGAACTGGTGATTCGTTCCCTGCTGGTGGGACACGGCAATGCCCATGCGGCCAGGCTTCATAAAAAGGCCAGCAGCCTGGTGAATGCCGGATCCCAGTCCGCTATGCTGGAACGAATCAAGGAGCAGCTGACCGAGGAAGAGCTTCATATCTTCCGGCGGGGGCGCAACGCCAATTCCCCCACCATGGCAAAGCACGCGTCTGTGTCCGATTACCGGCGGGCCACCGGCTTTGAGGCGCTGATGGGCTACCTGTATCTCACGGGGCGGACAAAACGGCTGCTTGAGCTGGTAAAACTGGGACTTAAGGAGGAGCCATGCGATACGAAGAACTGACCATAGAGGGACGGAATGCCGTACTGGAGGCGTTTCGTTCGGGAAAAACCATAGACAAGCTGTTTGTGCTGGACGGCTGCCAGGACGGGATTGTCAATACCATCAAACGGGAAGCGCGCAAACAGGATGCCATTATAAATTTTGTAAAGAAAGAGCGCCTGGATCAGATGTCCGTGACAGGGCACCATCAGGGTGTGATTGCCGCTGCCTCCGCTTACACCTACGGGTCGGTGGAGGATATACTGGAGGCTGCAAGAGAGAAAGGAGAGGATCCCTTCATTTTCCTGTTGGATAATATTGAGGATCCCCACAATCTGGGGGCAATTATCCGCACGGCCAATCTGGCGGGCGCCCATGGGGTGATTATTCCCAAACGGCGTGCCTGCGGTCTTACGGCTGCCGTAGCAAGAGCTTCCGCAGGCGCCCTGAATTACACGCCGGTGGCCAAGGTTACCAATTTGGCTGCCGCTATTGAGGAGCTGAAAAAGGAGGGCCTCTGGTTTGTCTGCGCTCAGATGGGCGGCGAGAGCATGTACCGGCTGAAGCTTACGGGGCCTATTGGCCTGGTAATCGGAAACGAAGGCGACGGGGTAGGGCGTCTTGTGCAGGAAAAATGCGATTTTACGGCCTCTATTCCCATGAGGGGCAATATTGACTCCCTGAACGCTTCCGTGGCGGCGGGCGTGCTGGCTTACGAGATTGTGCGCCAGAGGCTGGGCGTGTAAAGCCTGTGAGCCTGTGGCGCTTATGGAATGAATCGGCAATATGGAGAATGAGAATGGAAAAATGGGAGCAGCTGACCGATGAGCAGCTCATAGAGCATATCAATGCCGGAGAGAAGGGATGCATGGATGTCCTGATAGAGCGTTACAAGCGTCAGGTACGCAATCAGGCCCGTCCTCTGTACCTCATAGGAGGAGACAGCGATGATCTGATTCAGGAGGGGATGCTGGGATTGTTTAAAGCAATCCGTGATTACCGTCCTGAGAAATCCGATTCCTTTAAAGATTTTGCGGCTCTCTGCATATCCAGGCAGCTTTACAGTGCCATTCAGGCGGCCGGACGTTTAAAGCACGCCCCCTTGAACTCCTATGTGGAGCTTTCACCGGAACTGGGAGAGGGGATAAGCCAGCTGAAGGAAAAGAGCCCGGAAGATCTTCTGATTGATCAGGAGAACATCGAAAGTCTCCGCAGAGAGATTCTGAAGATAGCGACTCCTCTGGAGCAGGAGATTCTGAATGCGTATCTGAATGGCCAGAGCTACACGGAGATTGCCCGGCATCTGAATAAGGATCCGAAATCCATTGACAATGCTCTGCAGCGGATTCGCAGGAAGCTTAAGAAGACAAACGGATAAAAATAATAAAATTTTAATGAATTAAAATCCCCTTTTCCTTCAATCCATGTTATAATTCAAATGGGAAGGAGGGGATTTTTTGTCGAATTATGTAATGAGCGCCGGGCCTTATCTGCTGGTCGGTCTGGTAGCGTACTTAATCTTTCGGGCATTAATCTGGCTTTTATATTATAAAGGTGAGATGCGGGTGCCGATCTGGCATGAGGCGGGCTTTGCCCTGCTGGCAATTCTTCTCTTTCTGTTATTTACTTCTTCGGTGACGCCGGCGCTTGGTTTTTCCCTGAAGCCGGACTGGAAGAGCATTGCATGGATTCCCGTAAAAGGGAGTATCGATATGGTGAAGGAGCACGGTTTTGGCGCTCTTCTTGGTGTTGTCTTAAAATTTGTACCATTGGGACTGCTGATTCCTTTCCTGTTCCGCCGCTATCAGAACTTTTTCAAGGTGCTGTTTCTGTGCGGGGGAATTTCCCTTTTGATTGAGCTGATCCAGATTTTTCTCGGGGAAGCAACGGCCAGTCTGGACGAATTTCTGCTTAGTCTTCTGGGGATTTTTACAGGCTATTTTCTATTTGGCCTGGGACGGCTGTCTTTTCGGGAGATTGAGCGCATGGGAACGGTGAAACGCTCCCGCCACAGAGAAGTCCCCTTTCCGGTAAAAAAGGAGCTGGAATTCCTCGTTGTAATCCTGCTGGCAGCGGTTATCGGCAGGGGAACACAGCTGGAGGCCGCCCGTATCAAGGAAGAGAAGGCAGCCCAGGAGGAGCTGATAAAAAAGCAGGAGGAGGAGCGGAAAGCCGCGGAGGAAGCGGAAGCCGCCCGGATTGCGGAGGAAGAGGCGAAGAAATTAAAGGTTGCGGATCAGATGCCGGATCTCACGCTGGAGGCAGGAGCAGCATGCCTCTTTTCGCTGGAGGATGATATGATTCTCTATGAGAAAAACGGGACGGACCGTGTGGCGCCGGCCAGCACCGCAAAGCTTCTGACGGCCCTGACCGTGCTGAAGTACTGCGGCGTGGATGAAATTCTGACGGCAGGCGAGGAGATCAGCCTGATCAGCGAGGGCGCTTCCACTGCCAGTCTGAAGCTTGGAACCAGGGGAAGTGTGAAGGTCTTCTTAGGGGCCATGCTCATCCCTTCGGGTAATGATGCCGCTTATTCGCTGGCAAACTTTGCGGGGCATAAGATTCTGGGTGATGAGAATGTGTCTGTTGCGGAGGCTGTCGGAGCGTTTGTGGAGGCCATGAATGCTTATGCTGCGGAGCTTGAGCTGGAGGACTCCAATTTTGAGAATCCTGACGGGGATCAGTCGGAGAATCAATACACCACAGCCCGGGATATGGTGCGGATTGCGAAAGCCTGTCTGGAAAATGAAACGATTATGGAGATTGTAAAGGCCAATTCTTTCCGCGCGCTTTTTGAAAATGCGGACGTTACCTACAAGAACAGCAATGAGATGGTGAAGCCCGGAAGCGATTATTATTATGAGGGCGCCATCGGCCTGAAAACAGGAAGCCTTGGTGATGTAAAGTGTCTGATAGGAGCTCTGGAGGCGGACGGACGCCGTTATGTGACGGCCGTGATGCAGGATACGGCGGAGGGACGGTATAAGGATACAAAGCTTTTATTCGATGAAGTGACCGGCAGAGGAGGAGAGCCGGAAAATGAACCGGGCGAGGAAGAGTAAGCCGGAAGCAATAATAAAAGGAACACAGCACAGATAAAGTTTAAAGGGCGCCGAAGATAAGTCTTCAGACTATCCGGCGCCCTTCTTTTTATTGCTTTGGAGTAGCCTTGGGCTGATAGTGATAGACCTCCTCATAGGATTCGCGCTCCGCCTCCGATGCGGGAGGGCTGGGGATCAGGCCCGTGCAGTCCATGGCGGAGCAGGAATTGCCCAGATAGTCGTAGCCTTCGATGATTTCCCTGTTTGTTTTTTTATTTTTTTCTTTCATAAAGCAATTCTCCTTTTTCAATTTTGTTCAAGTAATTCCCTGTGCCGGGTGCGGAAAGCTTTTTGACCTGACATTTATTCTTAGTGTGCGCCGGATATCCGGAAACATACGGCAGGACACAGAAAAAACACAGGGATATCACAGATTTTCCACGGAAACATCACAGCTCTGCCATAAATTTTTTTTAAGATAATCATTGTAAAGCAAAAAATATTGCGGAGTGAAAAACAGCAATCGTTGTACAATGTATGGAAGGATTTAAGAACATATCTCTCAGAGGCCGGAAATCCTTTTGAAAAAGATGTATGGTATAAGGATTGCGGAACAAAAACAGGAGGTTGCGGATATGTTGAAAAAAGGAGTTAAAACAGTTGCTCTGGCTTTGTCATTCGGCGTGGCGGCCAGCGTGTCGTTTCAGGGAAGCAATTATGTGATAAATCAGTGGATGGGTGAGGAACAGCAGACAGAGGTTACGGGAGGTGTTCGCCTGAGTCAGATGTCGGGTCTCACGGACGGAGAAGTAAAAACAGCAAATACGGGCGGCGGTTTCCTTGATATATCGTCTATCGCCGAGCAGGCCATGCCATCGGTGGTGTCCATTACAAATAAGACCGTGCAGGAAATCCGCCTTTTTGGACAATCCCAGGCCTATGAAAATGAAAGCAGGGGAACGGGAATTATCATCGGACAGACCGATGAAGAGCTGCTGCTTGTGACAAATAATCATGTAATCAACGGAGCAAAGGAAATCACAGTTGGATTTGTGGACGGGGAAATGGCTCCTGCAAAGGTGAAGGGCACGGACAGCGGCCGTGATCTTGCAGTACTTTCCATTCCGACGGAGGAGATTTCGGAAAAGACCCAAGAGCAGATCCGCGTGATTGAGCTGGGTAAATCTTCGGAGCTTCTGGTAGGAGAGCAGGTGGTTGCCATTGGCAATGCACTGGGCTATGGGCAGTCCGTAACTACGGGAATTGTGAGCGCCCTGAACCGAGAGGTTACGATTGAGGATAACACCAATACGCTGATTCAGACAGATGCGGCCATTAATCCCGGCAACAGCGGCGGAGCTCTTCTGAACGGGAAAGGGCAGCTAGTGGGAATCAATTCCGCCAAATACTCCGATACGAATGTGGAGGGGATGGGCTATGCAATTCCGGTGGATGATGTGGTGGATATCATTGAGGGCCTTATGAACCGCACCATCCGGGAGGAAAAAGCACCGGAAGAGGAACAGGGTTTTCTCGGAATTACCGTTCAGGCCGTAACCTCGGATGTGGCATCTGCTTACGATATGCCGAAGGGGGTCTACATTACATCCGTGACGGAAGGATCCGGGGCGGAGCGGGCAGGTCTGAAAAAGGGTGATATTATCACCAGATTTGACGGCAGCAGCGTGGGCAGCCAGGAGGAGCTTAAGGAGCAGCTGTCCTATTATCGGGCAGGCGAGCAGGTGAAGCTTACCGTAAGTCAGACTGTGGATGGCGAATACCGGGAGCGGGATATAACCGTAACGCTTGGGGAGTATAACGGGAAATAGAGGATAATGACAAACTGTCTTCAATTGCCTGACGATATTTCAGGCACAAAAAACGGAAACCCTGTAAATTCAAGGTTTCCGTTACTTTTTATCAAGCTGCTGACGGGAATCGGACCCGTGACCAAGCTGAAAAATGCCGTAAAATCAAGGAGGTTTGAGCACATCATCAAAAAGTGTAATCACAAGTGTAATCACTGCGTTTGGACATCTGAATAAGTCCATTATCAGTTATAGCAATATGACCGATAGTGGGCTTATTTTAGTGCCTGAATATGTTGAATAAGAGAGAAGTATATTACCCAGCTTTATCCCCCCTGTATGAGCCGTACAGAGCCTTACAGGGGCATTTTGTAACCACAATATCCACAGTAACTTAAAAGCGTCGTTTCATTGCCGGAAAGGAGGATGAATAACATTAGCTAATTCAAATTTAAAAGAAAAAGAATTAATTACTACATGACAAAATATGGAGGTAAAAACAAAAATGAATGAGAAGATTATTAAGCCAGGAGTAGTGAAGCGGATTGCTGATTCACTAAGATACAAAGATAAGAATTATACGCAGGAAGATGTTGAAACGATTCTGTCTGCATTTTGGGATGTCGTTATTGATGCTGTTTCAAATGGTGATTCCGTAAAGCTCAACGGTTATGCCACGATAGGCACAAAATATATGGCTGAACGTAAATCAAGGAATGTGGTTGAAAATCGGACTATGATTCTGCCGGAACATTACAGGGTGCATTTCAAGCCAGGTTCAAAGCTGAATCAAGCAGCAAAAGATTTTACAGCAAAAGAATTAGGAGGACAAGCGAAAAATGAATAACGTATTACATAAAATGGATGTAGTCAACAAAATATCAGAGAAGTTAATTGATGAAAAAATAATCATAGGCGGTAATAAGAGTTTTTATAAAAGGAAGTATCATCTGAAATATACACAGAAGATTATTGCAAACGTATTGGATGCTTTCTGGGACGTAATAGCTGACGTTATAGAGGATGGCGATTCTATTAAGCTGTATAACTATATCAGGATAGAACCTAAGTACTTTAAGTCAATCAAATTGACTGCAAAGAGCTTTAATGGGATAAGAGAGAATATTGTACCAGCACGATATAAGATGAAATTTATCATGGGGGAACGTCTGAAAGAAGCTTGCAGGAGATTATCTGAGAAGAAGTGTGGTGATTCTGCTCTAGATTCTATTTCGTATGATGCAGAACAGAAAGAATGTGGGGAGGAATAATTATTGTACGGCAAAGTGACAAGATATTTTCGGGACAAAGGATATGGCTTTATTCATGGGGAAGATGGCAATACATATTTCATTCATTGTTCTAAGCTGAATGGAGAGTATATTGAAAAAGGATTTTATGTCTCTTTTAAGCCATTCCAGAATGATAGAAGTGATTACAATGCAAAAAATATTATAGTGATTGAAGCACGGGAAAGGAAAAGGAAACATGGCAATACACGTAAATAACATGGATGAACTGGCAAAGGCAATCCAGCCAGTATTATTAAATATGGTAGATAAAATGGCAGACAGGGTACATGAGACTTTGAATTATTTTCTACAGGATTATTATTCGGGGTATGAACCTTCGAGTTATCAAAGATCAAAAGATTTCCTGTTTTCGGCTGTGAAAGTGGATGCACATCCATATAAGGGCGGTGTAAAAGCAAGCGTATACATTGATTATGATTCTATGAATAGTTATGTAAATGCTAGCGGATATCAGGTGGCAAAGTGGGCGAATGAGGGCAGGCATGGCGGTATGGAAGTGAGCCACAAGCCCCATGTGTGGGATGATACTCTGGATGAGACTGTTAATAATGGGGAACTTTTAAAGATGGCGATTCAATATTTGAAAAGTAAAGGATTTTCAGTAAGGACTTGAGAAAGGAATGTACATATGCAAATAAAAGATAAAAAAGTGCTAAATTGCAGCGAATGTGAATTTAAGAAGATGTTTGATTATGGGAATAGGATTTACTATTGTGATAATGAAGACAGGGGGGATGATATAGGAAAGTTGGGCGTTGGTGAGTTGCCGGATAGAAGCCCTGAGTGGTGTCCGTTGAGAGGGCAATAATAGATCCAATAAAGCAAATTACAATTCTGAAATTCAAGAAATTCTAATAACTATCAACGGTTTCGATTGTGTGTATCTACACAATAATTCCATTAAATGATGAAAACTGAATATAGAAAAGTAGATCAATAAGGGACTTAAAAGAATTAAGACCCACTGATGTAAAGGGCTGAATGAAATGTTTAGTCCTTATTACAATGCAAAAATTTTTCTGGTCAGAGAGTGTAACAAGATGCAAAAGTCAAATAATGAATTTTTGTTAAGTTTTTGATTCATAGAAGTTTATAGGGATGGTGAAGTTCAACATACCTTAGAAAAATGTTTTTCAGATTGGGAAAATGTAAATTATATGATGTTCCAAAATGGTACGTTACATTCAATAAAAAGAGAAATGAAAGAGAGAAGTATTATTTTGATGATTATTTAGAGGAGGCTTTATCTATGAATAAGAAAAAAGTAATTTACAACTATAACATTGAACAGAGTAATCAGTTGATTAAGAAGGGGATGTTTCCTATTGGTTGTGGCATAAATCCAAAGTCAGGAGGATTCTTTCTGGTATTCTCTGGAACACCTGGATATTTCAATACATTGGATTTGATAGCATTGGAGAACAAACAAAATGAACAGATACAGGAGTAGATTTTATATGCTGAATGTCATGAAATATTTGTGGAATTTCACCGTGGTATCAAATTGTACAGTTTGACGTACATTCTACTCCACTGGAAAGGGGAAAAGTGTACATGAAAACGTACAACTTGATACTGTTATTATATATGATGAATCCTATTATAAAAGATTAATAAATGCGTACTCAATTACTATCGTAATTAAGTACTCCTTAAATATTTTAATGATTGTTCAATATCCTATTTTGATTTTTGAAAGGAACGAAAGTTATTATGAAGAAATTGTTTTTAAATAATGCAGTCATAAGAGATACAAATTTAAGCGACTATGAGGTAGCTGTTTATGTAGCGTTGAGAAGTTTATATGATTCTCAAAAAGAACTACAGTATGTTACTTATAATTCAGTTGTCTTTGAATTGTATAAGAATTTGCAGATTTCAAGAAGATATTTGAATCATCTGAAAGCTGCTTTAGATTCACTAGTAGAAAGAGGACTGATAAAAAAGGTAGATTCCATTTCCAATACAGAATTTATTATTGATATGAGCAATTTACATTTTGAACAGAATACAGGAAAAGGCATATTCTATACAGTTATCACACTTGAAGAGGTGCATAGGATAATGAATATTGATACAAAGAAAGATAACTTTGCAATACTACGATATTTTATCATCCTGATTAGTTCTATCTGCCATGATAAAGGTACATATGACCATTCTGATTGTTATGGTGCTCATACCGATTTTGTTGGATTTATGACATTGGATACATTGGCTGATTGGTGTGGAACAACAAAAGCGCGTATCATTGAGTATAATTCCATCCTTGAAACTGAGAAAATGATTTATACTTATCGCCATAGCCAGAATAAGAAGGATAAGAAAACAGGACAGATTATGAGTTTTTCTAATCATTATGGCAGATATGAGGATAAGCAATGGATTATCCAGTTTGCAAATGAATATGTAGCTACTTATAATCTGAAGGAGACAGAAACACTTGTAAAGGCAGAAAAGTCCAGAGTAAATAAAAGATATGCTGCTATTTTCAATTTACTGGTTAAGGATTTTGATAAGTACATAGGTAATTTTTCAAATGAAGAATTGATTGGAACATATCAATATATTCATAGTAAGAATCTTTGCAATGAGAAAAAGTTGAGAGAAGCAGAAGAAGGCACTTCTGCTTATGATGATATTATTGGCAAGATTAAGAATGAAGATCTGTTTGATGATATTCCATGTGTGGTAAATTATGTCAATAGAATAGCTGATAAGAAAAGAAGTATGGAGAAGCGAAAACAAAATCTGGTCAATGCTGTATCTGTTGACGACAACTGGGGCGAACCTGTTTCCATGGAGAATGATTTTTCCATAGAAGAAATGCTTGATATGCCTACAGAGGGCGAGGTTCAAATGAACCTGACAAATACGAATTGTGTGGGACAGGATGAACTATGCAAAAATAAATCTCACGGCGGAAAAATCCCTTGTGAGTTATTTTGCGTTACTGGAAACAATTCAGACCTTGTTGATATAGATGATCTATATTAATGATAAAACTGTTATGTAATTTGGATGTTAAAAGTTTTAACAGGCTGTATTTTGAAAATATATCCTTATAGAACTTTGCTAAAAGGATACGAAAATTTTTGTACCCCTCTGAAAATATGAAAGGTGCGCCAAATTTGACGATGCTATGAAAAACTCATCTCCAATTGGAGCACAGATATTAAGCATTGATTTTTGAAAGACATTATAAAAACTTAGCATCCAACATGTACCAAAAAGTACGGCTTCGACAGAATTGACGGAGCAAATTTTTCGCTGAGTGAGTATAAGGGGGCGGTCAAACACAGATGCCTTTTAGTTGTAATATATGGGGTATCAAAATGCCACCCCATATTCAAGATGAGTGCGATTTTACACTTATTGCATTAGGGCTATAGCATTTCACGATATCCCTTTAAAGGGAAGATATGTTGTGTCCATTGTGGACATTCTTGAAAATGGGTATCCCTGTACGTTATTTCAGGGCAGAGGGTTTCTCCATTTGGAGAAAGGCTCATTATAAGCGTATCCTTTGAAGAATACGGTTATTCGCCGATTAGTCCGATTGGAAGAATCAGGTGCAAAAGTTTTTAACTAGAATCAGAAGGTCAAAATGACCTCTTGAATCAAAGTATCATTTCGGATGCCGGTTTAACCAACCTCCCATTATGGGAGAGTGGACGTAGTCCCTAGATTTTAGGAAGGACTGAACACGATTTCGTGGTGAGTGATTATAATTAACGATTTCGGTTCAAACAGATTCCGTAAAAGTGGAAAGTGTTGTCCGATGTGGACAACGTTGTACGTCATGTACAACCGTAACCACTTTTTGTAACGGTTGTGACGCTATGACACAACGACTGCTGCCGGTATGGATTATTAAGGTATACAGTATTTCACCGTAGTTCCGTGAGACGGTGGTTCTTCACGGGGAACTGGTGTGTACTTATAGGTACGGTGGTTATCAGGTTTTGAACCATCTTGCTCTAAAAGCAATGTGGTAGATTTAATCTATATCACCAATAAGTGTGCGAAAGAGGAGAAGCCCAAATGGGGGTGTCCTGATTCTGGACATCTGAAAGTGCAGAGCATACACTTTAGAAAATTGAAAAAGCGAACGCTTTAAAGTGTTTGCTCAAATAAATTCCGTTCACCTTCTACAGTGATCGAAACAATTGTACCGTTTGAGTTTTCAGCGGTTAGCCATTGAGGGCGAACGAAAACAAGTATTAAAAGTTTTTCCAAAACGGGGAAAACCTATTTCCGTTCAAAGTGAAATACCTTAAACCTATAGCGATGGGGTTAAACTCATCCCCTATAAAGAGAAGAGTTTTTCACAGGATTGTGTAAAAGGTTGTCCCACAGTGACAACTGCAATCATTATCATACTCCCCGCAAGTTGGGGAAAATCAGTGTTTCCCAATTTGGAAACGTCACATTATGATTACGCAGAATTGAAAAATCGCAACTTTTTGCGAAACCATACAACTAAATATATGGATTATATCAAGGAGCCTGTTCTGGCTCTTTTTTAGCGTTCGCTCATAAACGAATGCTGTCTAAAATCATATCGAAATTGAAAGGAATTATTATAGGAATAATGAGCAGTAAAAGAGTAGTAGAACATGTAGAAACAAAAATATGTAAAAAATGTGGCAGAATATTGCCAGTAGATAGATTCAGAATGGTTAAGGGGCAGTTCCATAATCCTTATTATTTAGGACAATGCAAGGAATGTGAATACAAATATCAGCGTGAATATTTGGCAGAAAAGAATAAGATTGAGTTTTCTCATAATCTGGAAATATTGATTCAAAGGCATTATAAAGATATCAAGCCTGAAAGGATACTTGATATTTCTAATTTTAAGTTTATTCCATTAGGTAGTGATGAAATCTTTGTAAAGCTAATGGACTATAGAAATACTTGGTTATCAAATTATGGGAGGGTAATCAGATTTTCAGATGGTAAATATAACCTGCTGCAAGGAAGCTATGATAAATATGGAGCTTTATTCTATTCATTAAGGAAGAACGTATTTTATAATGGCAAATGGGTTTATAAAAGTGTTCATTTATATGCGGCAAAAGCAGTAATTGAAGAATTTATTATGAATCCAGATATAGCTAATAACGTTTATATCTGGCATAGCGGATATGATAAACAGGACTGTTATTACAGGAATTTGTATCCCTTGAATCAAGAACAATATAGGATAGTTAAAAACCACTTCAATAAAACGGGGGATGATTCTGAAACTTTCATTTTAAAAGTGATGAATGACATAAGATACAAGCCGGATGATTGGAGCAGAAGGGCAATGGAGACTGTCATGTGCGGTATTGGTTATCATGGAAGTGAAAATGTAGATTGTACATCGAAATCATATTTGAAATGGCATGATATGTTGGTAAGATGCTATAATGAGAAATTCCATGAGAGACAGCCGCAGTATAGAGAATGTACTGTATGTGAGGAATGGCTGAATTATAGTAATTTTAAGGTGTGGTATGACCAGAATAAGATAAAGGGGATGTCGCTGGATTTGGATAAAGATATTCTTTTTAAGGGGAATAAGATCTACAGCCCTGAAACATGTTGTTTTGTGCCGCATGCAATTAATACATTATTTCTTAACAAGAAAGCTGACAGGGGTGATTTCCCTATAGGTGTTTCTTATGAGAAGGATAAAAAGAAATTCCGAGCATATATGTCATTTATGGGTAAACAGATTAAGATTGGTACTTTTGATACTGCTGAATCAGCTTTTGCCAGATACAAGGAATATAAAGAGGATGTTATTAAAGATATAGCGGAGCAGTATAAGGATGAAATACCATATAAGGTATATGAAGCAATGATGAACTGGGAGATTGAAATTGATGATTAGATGGTGATGTGGTGATTATAAGGTATATCGGATAGGGGGACTTATCATGTATGCCTTATTTTTTTACGAATTTCTACATAGATATAGAATTTTCGATATATTTGTAGTAAGATGTTTTGTAGAAAAATGATTAGTTTTAGTAAGAGATTGCTTTATTGGAAGTTATAAGGGGGATTAGTATGAAAGATGGATTTATATACGTATTTGAGAATTTTATCTATGTGCCAATAATTAGTGCTATTATTGGTGCAATTTTTTCTATAATTGTACCACAAATATGGACTAAGATATGGGGAAAAATAAAAAAGAGAATTGATAAAAAAGTAGACAATATAGATATCTCTGGAGCGTGGAACTCTTTTTTTCATGAAGGTGATAGTATTCAATCTGAATTAGTTGAATTAAATCAAGAGGGTCAAATTATTAATGGAAAGATGGTTCTAGGTAAAAGAGAATATAAATTACAAGGTGATTTTAAGAATCAAATATTAATTGGAACATATATATCTAGTAATAGAAAAAAAGATGAACGAGGTGCAATTATATTAAGGCGTATTAATGAAAATTTATTAAGCGGATTTTGTACATTTGTATATAAAGATAAACAAGTGTATAGTAGTCCATATATATTAACAACTCAATCGACACACGATGTAAAAAAGGGTACATATAAATTTTGCAATAGTTGTGTTGGTAAATTTGACTGTTGTTGCAATTGTAATAAGATTGATATGCCAATTATTTTACCAAATGAAGCAAAAAAGATAGAATCTACTTCAAGAAAGCCAATAGAGAGTTTTGCTAAGAAACTCACGAATAATTTATATCAAATGAGAAGAATAGATGATGACGAAGATAAAGGATGTGTGTTTTTTGTAAATAATTCATGTTCAATTTATAATAATAGACCAATAGACTGTAGGCTGTTTCCGTTTGATTTTAAAGAAATTGATGGTGAATATTGGCTAATATATTATAATGATATTGAAATATGTAAAGCATTGCCTAATGATGAGGAGGAAATAAAAAGTTATGCGCATAATATTAGGCCTTTAGTAGATATACTTTTGCCATATATGTCAGAATGCTCAGATCCCATATTTTCTAAACGATTAGAGAAGCAGCATTTTGTGAAATTATTTACAATTAAAGATTTGAGAGAGGATATTGCAAACAAGATTTAAGATTTTATAGGAGTATAATTCAATATATTAGTTACTTAAAACTTTTAGATGGAAACATACCCCCCTTAATCAACCAGAGCATATCAGGTAGAAATACTTGGTATGCTTTTTTTTGCGTGAAATCCTGCTGCCAAGATTCTATTGTGGAATGAGGTTATAGAGGTTGGTCAGTGTCGGAGGGGATATAGGTGGCAATATCTTGAAGATTACAATTTAGAATTCGGCATAAGTCATTAAGTGTAGTAGTAGTCATAGGCTTATTTTTCCGCAGTTTATCAATAGTAGCACTGGAAATATGATGTTTATTTATTAAAGTATAGGTTGTTTCTGGTGAATTTTTTAATGTTTCCCAGAATGGACTATAGCTAATCATTTCCCTAGCTCCTTTTGCTTATAGGATTAGCATATAATCTAGTCTTATACTTGACTATGGTTATAATAGTGACTATAATTGTAAGAAAAAAGATTTATGAGGGAGGATGAGATTATGGCATTGGTTAAGTGTCCTGAATGTGGGAAAGAAATTTCTGATAAGGCAGATAGTTGTCCTAATTGTGGTTATTTGATGAATAGTAGTGGTGAGAAAAAAACTTCAGTTAACTTGAATGTCAAAAGAACTGGTGGAGCGTCAAAAAAGAACAAAATTTTAATCATAGTATTAATATTATCATTTATAGGTGTTTGTGGCATTCTTTATAATATTCTAGTGTTCCAGCCTAAAATAAAAGAACAACAGGATCTTGCCATATATAATGAAGTTTATAGCTTGATAAAATCAGATAAGTATGCAGAAGCTATATCAGAAATTGAAAGTGTGGATTTGTCTAAAGAGAATATTGGGAAAATTGTCAATGTAATAAAATTACAATTGAAGGATAGTTTAATTACATCATGTGCAGATATATCAAAAGAAAAAATGGAGCTATGTGAAAATTATTTAGCGATAGTTGAAGCATTAGATATACCTGTAGATTCTGATGATTATGTAATCGTTGATTATTTAACTCATGTAATAAAGGTAAATAACTATAAAGATTATTTTGACGTTATCAAATATTATTATTCTTCAGATTACCAAATCCGAGATGGTATATTAAATATTGCATTAAGTGGAGGACAGCTATATGCCCCTAATTTACAAAGTGCTATAGAATTACTTAATGGTATCAATATGTCGATATATGATAATAATTCATTTGGTATTTCTGAAATAATAGAATATAATGAGATAGAAAAGGATTGCTATAATAGATTAATGCAATATGCCAATGGTGACAATAGTATTAATGCAGAAAGTGTTTTAAATGACTTAACGGAGGAAACAATGCAATATACTGAGGTGATATTGGAAGTTACTTCTGTGATTAATGACAAAATAAATCCTATTATTGATTCACTCCCTCAAATTTAAATAGGGGTTTTGATTCGGTAGTTCCCAAAATCAAGTTGACATGTGGATAGATCTACTATAGGCTTTCCCGGCAAACAAAACTTGAAATAAAATGTAAACCACCCTGGTATACCTCGTCACCTGCTCCCCCTGGTATCCCTATTCACCTATAGTAATAAGCCATTTACAAGCCGATTCTAGCCACTTTTAAGCCATACCTTAAAAAGATAACACCTAAGCCATTTAAAGCCGAATTTGCCCCTAAAATCATAACGTAGCTATACAATTATGAACCAATAAATGACCAAAATGAAAGGCTGTGAGCGTCAATACTCATAGCCTTAAATATATCATTATATATCTATTCACCATTCCCAATAGTATCCGGTTCCATCCTCAAAGTATAGTTGCAAGCCATATTCTGTGGCTGAAAAGTCAATCACTGTACGCATATCAATGAAGTTTTCTTTGAAGTCTTCTGTTTCGTTTGTAAGACTGTCCATAATATCCGCATAACTTCTATTGTTCTCATCGTCAAGCTGGTGCGTAATGTCTCCAATTTCAAAACATGGGTAATCGTATCCATCTATAAAGCAACAGGCCACGTCTTGAAGTGGGATGCAGTCATCAAGTGATATATAATTATCTGGTATAATTTGTCTAACTTCCGTTATTGTTTCCGCTTGCATAGTACCTAATAGATAAGCACATACAATCATAACACCCATAGCTTCAATAGTTACGATTGTTTTAATTGATTTCTTCATAGTGTTTGATCTCCTTCATCCTTTAATTATGACAGCCGGTAGCAAGTGCAAATTCTTCTAATGATTGCTTGGCACTTTTATAAGCATCTTTTAACATTTCATTTTCCTTATTTTGGCATAGAGCATAAAACAATTTTTCTTCATTATCTGCTAATGTTTCAAATATTTGTTGATTCGTCATAACTTTGTACCTCCTTTTTATGTGTCAGGGTGTAGCCGCTATTGGTTACACCCATTTTTTACTTGTTTCTATGCCTCCCCAAGTATATACTTGGTTGCCTTTTCTGCCTTACTAGACGCTGATACAATAAATTTAACATCATTCTTTAGTACTGATAACCAATTCTGAATATAGGCGTTGCTATTGCGAAAACTCTTTGTTGTCTCAATACCTAAGATATTCAAAATATTAGTACTTCCGATCTCTGCTACAAGTTCCTCCTTTGAATAATCATCACTACCAAAAGCAACAAGCTTTCCCTTTCTATCTTCAGCACGATCGCAACGACTCTCTTTCATGGTGCTATGTACTGATTCGTGAAAGGCTGTGCTGTAATATTCACTTGAATCTGTAAATTGCTCAAACAGTGGTAAACATATCATGTCACGGGTAGGTGAGTAGTAAGCTCTGTCTCCTGCTTTATGTTCAACCTTTATATTTTCTCTTGACCAATAATTATGCAATACATTTTCAGCTTTTTCTATTGGCTCTATCTGGTCTAGTTCATCCTCTGTTAAAGGTTCCACGCCTTCCACTTGTGAAATGTGAAAGACGTTGTAATATCTTAATAAAGGTACCTGCTTTACTTCTTTTGTTCCGTCTTCCTTAGTTTCTTCTACAGGTGTGATTTTCCAGAATACTACAATTTCTGATTTTTCACCCTTGCGAACATGACCGCCAAGGCTTTCCCATTGCTTAAATGTGGCATATTCTGAATCGTGCTTTAACATCATTTGATTAATGAGAGAATAGCTTTTCTTACTGATTCTGTTGTATGCGCCGTTTCTAACGCCTGTCCAGGGTTTTTGCCAAGGGATGATTCCTTGTTCTAATTGGTTGATGATTCTTTCCGTTACCATTTCATATACTGATTTTCCCGCCATAACCATAACCTCCAAAATAAAAAAGTGTAAAGCCCTTGATAATTCAATAGACTTTACACTTTGAGTTGATAGTTATGTAATAGTTAGATTATGAAATTTTTTGTAGCTTTTCGCTGTGTTCCCGAATTACGCTTTTCATAACATTGATATCAGATTGCATTGATTCAATCTTTGTAGTAGCTTTTTCGTAGCGTTTTGCAGCAGGTAGATAATTTTCAGCTAATAATTTGATATCAGTACAAATTTCATTCTCAATTATTAAATTGATTCTTGTTTGTTCATCTTTTATTTGTTGAATATCAAGTTTTAGCGGTTCGACTTCTGCTTTTATCTTTTTTTCAATAATTTCAGATATTGCAAGTAACAATTCGTTATCTGACATTTTATCAAACTCCTTTTTTGATTGTCCTATCTGTTAAATAGAAGTATATCACAGATAAAGTGTAAAGTCTATTCAATTATCAAGGTGCTTTGTTGTGGTGTTCTTTGATTTGATAAGTCTATTATATATTATGGGTACCCATAAAACAAGACGTAATAATTGCTGAATTATGGGTACCGTAGGTTGGTTTTTTTGTATAAATTTATGGGTACCATTTTGGATAAAAAGAATTGTTATTAAAGAAAAGGTATGATATATTATTATCATGGGAAAACCAGAGAGCCAAAGGCGGCTTACCCTCTTGCTTCATCGGAGGGGCTAACCCTCTAGACGAAAGAAAGGAGGGCGTGGCAATGATTACATATTCTGATTTGATTCAGACAGGTATATTCATTGTGGCCCTTGTCAGCTTGTGTTATCAGTTGTTCAGGGGAAAACGAAAATAGCCGCCACTACTACCAATAGTGACGGCTGTTATTAAGTAACGGTTAATTACTGTTTGAGGGTAGCCGCTTCTCTGGCTTTCCCTTTTCTATAATATAGCATATTAATAGAAGCATAGCAAGAACTAAAGTTTTAAGTATTTTTTTTGTGGTTATCTCTCTCCATTTTTTCATCTATTGCCATATTCACAAAAGTATTTAGACTTTCGCCAGTAGATTCCACGTGCTTTTTAATAATTGCCTTTTTCCCTATAGGGACTCTTATTCTAAGATCTTCATATTTTGTTTTTCTGTATTCTTCTAAAGTTACTCTTTCACCATTTATAATATATGGTTTTTTTTCATCGGCCATGAAATCCCTCCTTATACTATATAAGTATAGCACAAGGACATCAAATCATGGTACCCATAAAAATTCACAAAAATAGTTCTTTTATGGTACCCATATTTTGTGTAGTATTACATCTTGAAATATGGGTACCCATATAATATAATAGACTTACAAGGTCAAGCAAAGCAAGACCACACAAGCGGCCGAGCAAGCCGAAAGCACTCATAAACTTAAAGCAATATACTTGTGAACGGTATCGAGACGTGAGAGGTAATAGCCAAGAAGATTCTTTAAGGGCTGCTTAATATTAAATAAGGAAAGAGAGGTAAAAAAATATGTGTATGACAAAACAAGAATTAGAAGCAAAGGTACAGGAAATTAGAAAATACAAGGCAATGGCAGAAGAAGCGGCTGAAATTCAGAAATCGCTTGAAGCTGAAATAATCACCTATATGGTAGAGAATGAGATTGATACAGAAATTACTGATTCTGCGAAAATTACTTACAAGCCACAGACCAGAGCGACACTTGACAAAAAGAGACTTGAAGAAGATCTTGGAAGTCTGGAAGAATATATCAAAGTTACAAAGTACAACGTCTTAAGAATTAAATAACAGTTGTCACGGCAACTATAAACAGGGCTTTAAGCCGTAAGCGTTCTTGTCCCACAAGGGGCAAGAGGTAGCCAAAATATAAGGAGGTACACATCATGACGATCACCATGACAAGAGAAGAATTTGAAAACAATACCAATTACAAGATGACCTATGAACAGTATCAGAAATGCAATTGTTTGATCTGTGACAAGGCAAACTGTCCGCATCGTGGAGCTTATAGACGGCTTCCAAGAATAGACGGAGGTTTAGGTCTTTGCCCTAATTTAGATTAATATAAATCCCCTGAAGAGCAACGGAGAGAGCCGGCGAAACTACCCAAACAAGGGTAGTCGGGATGATTCCCACAATTACAAATCAATAAGGAAGGAATAGCGAAAATGCAGACACAAACAGTTAGAATTGCGGTCACGAAGAAAGACAATGTTATTGACAGAGTAGGAAAATCAAGTATTTATCAGGAGAAGACAAATTTTCCCGGCGGTTCTGTTAAATGGCATCAGGACAAGCTGAGGAAAGAAAGCAGGTAATCAAAGGATGGGCGAATGGTTTTTGTAGGGTTCGATTCCCTGCACGCCTACTAATTCAATAGGCCATTGAATCAATAAACAATTCATACAAAATCATTTTGGAAAGGAGTTAATAGTAATTATGTCAGGTGCGGATTTAGCGGTATTACAGCCTAATATTTTAGATTTGTATTACGCCGATAATGCTAAAAAACTGCGTAATACAGTAGACAAGATACTATTTAAGTTTGGCGGCTTGTCAAATAAAGACAAAGATGATTTTTATTCGCTTGCTAATGAGGTTTTTGTAGATGTTATAAAGCGGTATGACCGTACAAAGTCATTTGATGGGTTTTTGCATTCTTGTTTGTCAAACAAAATCATGACGGAAATAACGAGAAGAAATCGTGAAAAGCGTAAAGCGGATAGGTACTCTGTGTCACTGGACGGAATTAATGAGAATGCGGAGGAGTGCAGTTTATTGGATTTTTTGCCATCCGATTTTGACACCTTTGAAGAAGCGACTAAAAGACAGGAAAACGGACAGTACCGGGATAAGGTGCAGCAGTACATTTCAAGGTTATCCAATGAACAGGTAAACATCTTAAATCTTTTGATAGATGGATATAAGGTTAATGAGATATGCCGGATATTAGAAATTTCTGAAAAGAGATATGCAGATAACATGCAGACCATGAGAAGCTACGAGAATGTAAAAATTTTATTTTAATTTTAAGAGATGGAGGGAAACATAATGGCAAAGATTAGAAAACAGACCTACAGTTTAGATCAGTACTTAAAGCTGATGAAGGCAGAGACGATTAGAAGCGACCAGGAATGCCAGAGAAGATCCGGTCAGTGGAATTCTAACATGGTCAATGAATTGATTTTCACGGTGCTTACGGAAAATTATATTCCGCCTATCATCCTTGGAGAAGAGATTGTAAATGGAATCACAAAACAATGGATCATAGATGGTCTCCAACGTTCAAGCACTCTTTCCATGTTCCGCTATGCTAATACCAGAATTACAAAAAATCTGGATGAATCCATTGTAACCTATCAGCGGAAAATTTTAGACGAAAACGGAAACCCGAAGCGAGATGAACAGGGAGAAATTTTATGGGAATCTGTAGAATACGACATCCGCAACAAGACCTATAATCAGCTTCCAGAGGAACTAAAGGATCGGTTCGATGGTTATCAGATTGAGGTTGCCATACACCAAGATTGTGATACAACGGAAATTTCGAAGTTAGTCCGCAAATATAACAATCATACGGCCATGAATACGGCACAAAAAGGATTTACGTATATGGATGAATTTGCATCGGAGATACGTAATATTGCAGAAAACCGCTTTTTCCTTGATGTGTATAACTGTAGCCGTAATGACAAGAAAAACGGGACACTGGAACGTGTAATCAGTGAAACAGCGTTACTTTGCAGCTATCCTGACTTGTATCGGAAGGATACGAAAACGAATTTCAAAGCATTGAATGAAAATGCAAGCATTTCCGATTTTGATAACCTGAATAATCTGCTGGTAAGGCTAACCGCATCAGTGGAAAAAACAAAGGATATTAGGTCATTATTCAACAGTAAACATGCGCATATATTTGTTACGGTTTTCAAAGCATTAGTTGAGTCAGGACGGAAAGATGAAGAGTTTGGGGAGTTCCTCAAGTGGTTTATAAACGGAGGAAACCAGATGGAAATTGATAAAAAGACATGGGAAACATGGGATATGAACAAATCAACAAGAGATTCAAGCGTGGTACATGGAAAAATTGATTATCTTGTAAAAGTGATGGAACAATATTTCATGGAAAATAGAAAGGCAGCATAGCGGATAGGGGGAGGTTTATTCTTCCCCTTCTATGATAAGAAACGGAGAAAATAATATGTATACAGTATCAGACATTGTTACGGATATAAACCGGGGATGTACAGCTAATAATATGGTTGAAGACAGATTTTCATATAGAATAGTCTTTTTCGTAAATGAAGGAAATAAAAGCTCCAAGCATTATATAGATACTGCTTATAGCAGTTTGCGGAAATCCTTAGAAAGCATTATCAGGAATTATTTATCTTTGACCAATAATGTTGTGATAGCGGAAACAACAGTCTTGAAGAATGGGAAATGTGTCTGTTTGCAGAGCAGATCGTATCCATTTAGCTTGGATGGATATTTTAGGCAGATAAATGGAGAATATGGAGACAGTAACAGAAAATATAACAGGTGTGCGGTGGGATAATTAGTCTAATAACAAATAACGGAAAGGGTGGAGATTATGTATTTTGATTTTGGAATTGTTGTTTGTCCAGATGGAACAGATATTATCGATAGGAACAAGAGGACTTTCTATCATCAACTAACACCAGTTCAAATGGTGGAATACATAGAGATGGATGTACAGCTTGAATTAATGGACAGATTGGAGCAGAAAGCAAGGGAAGAAGTCGAACACAAACGGAAGCTTGCAAATAATATCTTATGGAAAGCGGCTTGTTTCTGTGGGTTTTGCGGCTGATATATATAAGGGGAAAAGATTATGGATAAAAGAATCAATTTTACTCAGGAGGAATTACAGTTAATTCATGTAGCCTGTATGATGTATGGAAATGAACTGTTGGATATATCAAAGAAACATTCACCGACCAAAGGCATGTCTGAATCTTTAAAAGCGAGAGCGGAAGAATTTTGGAACCTTGGGAAGAAAATAAAAATACATATGGAAGGTGCATATGAAACAGGCCATAAAGCTGATGACTAAGTAGTCGAGACAATAATAATTTATTAAAGAAGAGATTGTAATAGGGGCTGCCTATATACAGGTAATCCTTATTAAATGGAAAGATTAATGATATGTACAATGTAGAATAGCG
Organism: Clostridia bacterium; assembly: GCA_910576325.1. Taxonomy (GTDB): domain Bacteria; phylum Bacillota; class Clostridia; order Lachnospirales; family Lachnospiraceae; genus Laedolimicola. The sequence continues at coordinate 4,626 of CAJTIM010000021.1, read as the reverse complement.
AAAACGCAGCTCCTATTACTAAAATGTTATGATTGTTTATCTATTAGAAAGATGTTATAATAAATACAATATTTGACAAGAGGAAAGGCGGTTTCCTGTGTAAAATTGCCAATATACCAAGGAAAAACAGTATAGAATAAATATAACAAGGATTGGAGGTATTACCTATGACAGCTTTACGGCAGACAGCCATGAAAGAATTGGAAAAATTGCCAGAAGATAAAGTGAGCTTTATTTTACAGATTATGCAAGGGGTTAACGGCCTATATAATGATAACCAATCAGAAAGGAAGGAGGCATTTACAAGATTAGAACAGTTACGCAAAAAAGGAACCGTTACTGATTATGATGCTGAGTTGGCTTCTTATAGGGAAGAAAAATATGGTAAATAGGATTCTTATTGATACAAATGTGTTGCTGGACTATCTACTTACAAGAAAGCCATTTTATGAGGAAGCAAAGAAAGTTATGCTTACTTGTACAGAGGGAAATACAAAAGGCTGTATTGCCGCTCATTCAATTTCCAATATGTTTTTCATATTAAGGAAAGATTATGATGCAAAAGAGAGACGGGAAATATTGTCTGGCTTATGTACAATCTTTGATATTGAAGGGATAGACAAGAATAAATTATTGTCAGGACTACGGAATGAAGATTTTTCTGACTTTGAGGACTGCTTGCAGATGGAATGCGCAAAAGCATATGGAGCGGAATATATTATAACAAGGAATATAGCAGACTATAAAATGTCAGAAGTAAAAGCAATTTTACCGGAAGATTATTTAAAGTTATAAAAGTATGATTTATGGCGAAAGAAGAAGCACCAACGGATGAATCAATCATCTGAAGGTGTTTCTTTTATGTCCTGCTGCTTATGATGGATTTCAGTAACAGCTTTTTGGAGATAGACGTTTTTCCAATTCTGTTTGATAGTTTCCTGTTGTAGTTGGTTAATATGGTTGTTTAAATATTGCTCCATCCAGTCCATGAGTATAGAGGGGATAAAGCGTTCCGGTAACTTCTGGATGATGGAAAATAGTATATCTTCTAGTCTGCTATGTAGTTTGTGGAAAAAGTCTTTTATTCGATTTGGTTTTCTGATTTCTATATCTATCACAATCAACTCCCTAAAATTTATTGTGTATCTTGGAAAATGAGCATGTTTCAATAGTAGTATAGGCGAAAATGGAGAAAAAGACAATGGAACTTGTTGAATTGACCTTATACGAAAACATTTGATTTCGTGTAGGGTAGTTATTGCATCATTTTATAAAGAAATGGGGAAGAAAATCTTACATGAAAATAGTTATGGATTTTGTGGAGGTATTAGGATGGAAAACAAAATATTTGCCTATATGAGAATATCAACTAACCATAAAACCCAAAAGATGGATAGGCAGAAACAAACCATCATTGAATATTCTGTGAATAATGGATTCAATATTGATGAATTTATTTCGGATGTCATTACTGGTGGAACGAAAGCAGATAACAGACCAAACTATCATAATATGAAGAAACAGTTCCGAAATGGTGACACGCTAATTATTTCCGATGTAGATCGTCTGGGAAGAAATGCGGATGATGTGATTATGGAAATTAAGGACTTACAATCGAAAGGCATTAGAGTTGTTGCTCTGGATGTTCCATTTCTGAATGATTGGGAAAAGATGAATGATGATAGTCTGTCAAAGATGATAATTGATATTTTTGTTACATTAAAGGCACATATAGCGCAACAGGAAAAAGAAAAGATACATGATAGGATTATGCAGGGTTTGCAAGTGGCAAAGGCAAAAGGTAAGAAATTGGGTAGACCAGTTACGGGGGTGCCGAAGGAATTTATTAAGGAATATGACAAGCTCCAATCTGGAGAATATGGAAGCATTACGGTTGTACAGTTTGCAAAATTGCAAGGTATAGCAGTGAGCACCTTCTATAAATATGTAGGGATTCTAAAAGTGAAATGATTTATTAAACAGCTTTAATTTTGTGGAAAATTTGCGGAACTTTGGAGAATCACTAATTAAGAAATGGAGGTGGAAAGTTGAAATCAAAGTAAGTAAATCTGGAATTAATATAGTAGACAAAATTTTAAATCATGGAGGAATGTATATTGAAAGAATTATTGGAAAGTGAAGCATTTTGTACAGGTGTAGCTGTTGGAATAAGTCTTTATGAACAAAAGGTTATTATGGCACATGAGAAAAAGCAACATTTGAAGATTGGAGAGAATTTGTATTATGTGCAGGATGGAAGGGAACGGTTACAACAGGTAATAGAGAAAATATGTAGGTAGAATGAAAAATGGAGATGATAAAGTATGGAAAAAACAATGATAATTAATGATATTAACTTTAAGGATTTAGAAGTTGTAAAAAAGAAATGTCTCTGGATGGATAGAGACAAAGAAGCTATATGTCGTAAAAAGAGTTTATATTCAATTGGAGACATTCTACAGGATGACCAATATTCTAATCTGTTTTTTGAAGTTACTTATACCAGGTATGGTGGCTGCCATTGTTGGCTATGGAATGATTTAGGAGTTTTTGCGTTTAGAGTTGGATATGTACCAAGCGATTATAAAATAGAGCAATTTTTGAGTATGATAGAAAATTATCCATTAGCTATTTTGAAGGTAAAAATAGAGGATTCAGCAAATGGAAACAGATAGGTAAATACCTTGCTTATATTATGTATGCTCTGGATTATGTAAGAAGGGAAGTGGATCATGTCTATTACTGCCAGCATTGCGATAAGTTCAAGCTAAATGCAAGGGTAATATTATAGGAACTTTGAATAAAGAAAAATTGGAGAAGATACAATACAGAGGAAAGAGAGGTATTAATATTATGGGAGAACAAACAAAATGGACTGAGAAAGCAGCTAGAAACAGCCGTAACAGTTGGAAGAGCTTAATTACTTCAAGGATTGATGCTGCCTTAGAGCGTGTCAATAGAAGCAATTCAGAGTACATAGAATTGTGTCAGCAACAGGAAAAGGATGAAAAGATAGTTGATGTGTTGCTTAAGAAACTGGATCAAGAGGAACAGGCTGTCATACGTCAGTATTATGATAAGGAGATTGAAAAGGAGAATTATGAGTTGGAAGGGGCCTATATGCAAGGTGTAAAAGATGGAATTAGGTTTCTGCTTGGGTTGGGTGTACTTCGGGTTAATGATTGGCCGTTGTAGTGTTATTTTTTATTTAGAGAGAAAGCTGTGTCAGTGGTGGCATGGCTTTTCTGTATGCAATTTTATAAGTTCGGTGGGAGTCATGTTATAAGTGACTATATAACCAGAAAACATAGGAAAATCAAAGGTTTTCGGAATGTAGGCTATTTAACTCAAACAAAAGTATATGAAAATATACACAAATATTCGTGAGGTTCGATAAAGCAGCATATTTAGAAGCAGTCAAGTAATAAATAATCTGCTATTTTCTTGTGGAAATATTGAGAAAGTAGCAGATTTTGTTTTGTTATAAATCCTAGTAAAATAGTAGGAATTATATTAAATATGAGTGGTTCGGCATGCTTTTCGAGGTGAACATTGGGAAAAGAGGATATTTTTATTTAAATGAGAATGATTATCATTTAGAAATGTTGGAATTATATGAATTGGCAAAAAGATTAGATTTTCAAGGGGTATTGATGATTGAGGGGGTAGATGATTTTGTGTTCGATAATGTTACAGATAGAGTATGTGTGAATGTAAGATAATATATGTTTATAAATTGTCCTTGCTAAGCGAAGCATGAGAGGAAAGACAATATTTTGTGTTTTGAGGGCAAATTTATACCATATATTGACATTTTGCAAGTGGCATGATAATATTGGGGAAATTTTATTTATATGAAATTTGGTAGAAAATTATAGTCTATGTATTTCAAAACATTGTGATAAGTTGATTTAAGGAGAACTTGGTGAAAGTATATTGTTTATATGATCCAAAATATGATGTTTTTATAAAAGAAGTGGTTAATATAATCTTAGACAAATATGGAAACGATCTTCATTTATCTTCTTTAGAGGAAATAGAGCTAATTTCTAAAGAAGATATCTCATATGAAACAGATGGAAAAGTACTTAGTAGTAGGAAAATTATCGTTACTTCAAGATTATATGAGTTACTTCCAACTTTGAACATTAATGATTTATTAGAAAATAATAATTATAAACTGCTAAAGAAAACTTTGTATCATGAAATGGGACATATAACAGATATGACATTTATGCCTAAATTATATAAATGTGTTTTGGATAATGATGAGATTGATAAAAATTACATAGCTTCATTATTTTGGTTAGAATATATTGCTGAAAGAAGAACATCTGGTTTTGAAAATGTAAACGATTTAGAAATATGTGATGACATAGCGAAAAGAAAATGGAATTGCTCAATGGCAGATCCGTATGGGCATTATAATGAAAAGAATTTTTTTTATTTAACAAAAATATTGCCATATTTTATGGCTGAATATTCCGGCTTCCGTGCCCCTGCTGTCCGGTGATAGGAAACCGCAAATCCGTTTTTAAGGAAACCGGCATTCCGGAGCTGGAAACCATTAGCATATATCCTTTAGAATGTAAGCATGCACCGTAAGGTGTAAATACATTCTAAGGG